>OMWI01000020.1 GCA_900314715.1 uncultured Prevotellaceae bacterium
ATCTATCAAAATATTTGTTTGATTTGTAAAGATTTGAGCGATTTCTACCCCAGAGGGGTACTCCAACCGACATTAGGAACTTATCACCACATTGAAAATATGATCACGACATCAACGACGGACAACCTTTCTTACCGTACCATTCTTGTACTTGATGATATGGATTCCCTTTTGAGTTGCGTCGATGATATTACCTGAGAGAGAATAATGGATTTCATCCCCGTCTGTGGCTTGATTGAATGTTGAAATGTCTAATGCCACCTCATCATCATTCAAGGGTAGTATCTCCTTGAAATTTTTCCAATACGAACTATTCCTATACAACTCAACAGATTGGGCGGGTACATGGAGTGTCTTTTCCGTTACGTCTCCAAAAAGATTGTAATTGTTGACAGGAATTTCAAGATGACAATACACATCCCGTAAATCATCCTCTATAAATGGCAACATATCAGGATCGGAAGCACCAAACCAAAATGCCATGTTGCCCATTTCCTCGACACTGGCTGGTATCACTATCGACTTGAGTATGCGATGAAGATTTTTTGTTTGGCCAAAAGCAAAATCTCCTATGGCTTTCACCGAATTAGGTAGGACAATCGAAATCAATGAACGATTTTCGGCAAAGGCGTACTTTCCGATATGTTTCAACGACGATGGCAACTGGAGAACACCACTGGATGCTTGCTCATCATAGGATGATGACGTTAACGGTTTAATGCCACTGAAAGGACACATATAAAACGCATAATCATCAATGGTCTCCAAACCTTCTGGCAATTGTATGGTTCTTAACGCCCAACAAAAATGAAATGCGTTCTTACCGATACGCTTCACCGTATTTGGAATAATCACCGAATCTAAATTACAACTACGAAATATATCGTTTGGTATTTCCCTCAAACCATCAGGTAAATACACTCTCGAAAGATTCTTACAACCTTTAAAAGCACTTCCCAAGTAATTCAACGAATGAGGAAGGGCGATGGAAGTAAGTGCCTCACATCTCACGAAAGCAGAGTCGCCAATGCTGACCACCGATTCGGGAATATTGATGGATGTTAAATTCAAGCAATCCATAAAGGCATTTTCATCGATAGTTGTCACGGTATTAGGCAAAGTTACGGAAGTCAGAAAATGACATTTATAGAAGGTAAATTCCTTGATTTCCTTCACATTCTCGGGAAAAGAAACCGACTTCATCTTCATTCCAAGGAAAGCCCTTTCGCCAATGTAATCCATGGATTCTGGCAGAATGATTTCACCAGGCATGACAGAGGGATTTGAGCCACAATTATTGAAAGCACTATCACCGATACGTCTCAGGGAATTGGGGAATGTAATGGAAGAAAGACCACTATAATAGAAAGCTTGGTCACCTATCTCCTCCAAAGCCTCTGAAAACGTAATTTCTCTCAATTTACTTGTATTTGAGAAAGCTTGTGGCTCTATCAGGGTCACCGAGTTTGGCATGGTCAACGACTTCAAGTTTTTACAACCAAAAAATGCCTGTCTGCCTATGGTTGTCACCGTATTAGGAACCGTAGAATTCATACACCCCATGACAAGCTTATCGGTTTTCGTCTCAATGATGGCATTGCAATCATTGCGAGAATCATACTTGGCATTGCCTTCTTCCACTTTGATTGAAGCAATGGAATAACACCCAGAGAAGGCATTAAGACTGATGTTTGTCAACGAACGTGGAATGACCAACGCCTCCAATTGGTCGCAGTCACTAAAGGCTTTACTTCCAATACTTTCTAAAGTATTCGGAAAGGACAAAGAAGTGAAATGGCAACATGAAAAAGCCCATTCGCCAATAGACTTGAGTGAA
Organism: uncultured Prevotellaceae bacterium; assembly: GCA_900314715.1. Taxonomy (GTDB): domain Bacteria; phylum Bacteroidota; class Bacteroidia; order Bacteroidales; family Bacteroidaceae; genus Prevotella. Next base: position 1,838 of record OMWI01000020.1, read on the forward strand.
TTGGAAAAGGTAATGGAAGATAACCTGCAAATACTAAAAGCTTGCTCCTCTATCGTCACCACGGAATTGGGAATGACAACGGATGAGACGTAGATAAAATTATAAAAGGCACGATAGCCAATACAAGTAACGGGATACTTCACTCCATGAAGTTCCACTTCTTCTTGAAGATGTATTTCCGTCACATCTTTGTCAATTCCCTTAACAACCTTTGCTTCACCAGCGGAAACATTGACATCATAGATGACACCATCTACTTCTATCGTTTCTGCCCATACAATAGGATTGCCGATGAACAGGAATACGCAGATGGAGAGAACAATCCTGAGGATAGGTTTTCCCCACATCTTGTTTTCATTCATATTCGTTCTCATACTCATAGATTGGTTAGTTTAACATGATTCTTAATAACTTATTCAAGTTTCGCATTCGCTCAACTCGTTGGAGTTACAGGAGTGCAGGAGTTCAGGAGTTCAGACATTAGTAATGAAAGCTCTGTTTTCAATAGATTTCTAAGAATCAAGAGTATTGTCTGTACTCCTGTACTCCTGAACTCCTTTACTCCTTTATAGTACTTATGCTTGCAAATATACACAAATTTTTTTACATAACCAAAAAAAGCAAATATTATATCAATGTGGTGATAACATCCCGAGGCAGTTGCCTACGGCGAGAAATCTTACAAATCTAACCAAATCTATCAAAATATTTGTTTGATTTGTAAAGATTTGAGCGATTTCTACCCCAGAGGGGTACTCCAATTGAAAATATGATCACGACATCAACGACGGACAACCTTTCTTACCGTACCATTCTTGTACTTGATGATATGGATTCCCTTTTGAGTTGCGTCGCTCATATTACGTTTGTTTCCGTATAAGTCGTAGACGGTTTCTTGGGCGTTTGTCCATTCTTCCTTATTGCTTGCACCCGCAACATACTTTCCTATGCCTACGTTGCTCACATAGTCGAAATATGAATCCATCAACTCAAACCGCCTGTCAATCCATTGGTCATAACGCTCTACACTATCCATATATCCCAGACTGATATACGGTTTCACGCCCGTATTGTCTTCCGTCGCTTCCCACTCACACAAATCAAGCCTACAAATATCTCCTTTCTTGTATTCTTTCGTGGAATCCCAATCCGACAACTTATGATAATGACGCCATTTATCTACGGGTTTCCAACACCAAGCATATTGCGGTTGTTGAATACACTTACTGTCTTTCCACCTTTCCCACTCCTTGGCATAGTTCTCTTCTCCTACCCTATCGTACCAATCGTGTACAAGCGCCTTTACCGTCCAACTTTCAATCATGTTATTGCGCCTCAATTGACAATAGCGCTCCCTGATTTCACTCTTGAAATAGACGTGAATCCAATAGATGGGGCCCTCGGTATACAATGCCCAATAGTTGTCTACACCCGTCAAGTCGGCAGGACTGATTGTTTCCCCACCCACATTGTTTCCGAACGTATAGTCAAGGTCGTAAGGTGCAACAAACCATTTCACGCCATCATAAGTAAACCATTGCCAATTTTTGGAGAATCCATCACAATTGGCGATGAGATGATGCAAGCATACGTAATCCAACAAACTGGGTAAGTCAAACCTACGTGCGAACTCGGCTCGTATGGCTTCAACGCTTTGTTCTTTCGCCCTTATTTGCGAGAGGTCATTGCACACTTGCGAGAGTGACTCAATACACGCTCTCGTCTCGTCTGTCATCTCCTTGGGATTCCTGACTTCAAAAGCATTCCAGTCAATGTCGCCATTCCAGAACGTGGTATTTGAAATCGTTCCATCCAAATGAATGTGTCTTGGATTCTTTTTACTTTGCGCCATGTTGTCGCGATGCTTTTTCAATTGCCAACTGAAAATGCCGTAAAACTCACCATCGAGATAGACGATGCAAGGGAAACCGTCGGGATGGCATAATGCCTTTCGCTCGTCCTTGGCAAGACCATCAGAACGAGACCATGGGCGACCTTCCAAAGAGGTCATCAGATTGTAGAGCCTATAGCCCACCACGGCTACACCTCGCAAATAGTCATTATAATATGCCTTGAGGTGAAAACCATCTTGTCCCACCCAATTGCCGATGGTAATGGTGGGCGTTTGCTCTCCCTCCCACTCATCATCGCAGAAATCCACCTTGATGTTCTTTTTCGGGAAATTCAACGAACTACTACCCTGTGCGTCTAATATGACGCGTTTACGAAAGTAGTTGGCTAACCCGTCGTACACTTCCATCCAACAATGCAACGTGTCGCCCTTGTATTCAGGCAATCGTTGTGTACCCATGATATTCACGTACGCGCAACGGGGTTCGGGGATGTACACATCAGAATTATCGCTCCAGTCTCTCGTCTTTTCCTCATAGGGAGCAGAAGGAATCAAGAAGGGAATCTTCGGAAATCCCGTAGGAATAGAGGTTGGGTCTATCTTCCTCACCGAACCGAAATCGATGAACTTTGTCTGTGCAAAAATCATCGAAGCAACGAATGTCTGAAGAGTAATGATTATCAAGAATCTTTTCATCGTTTTTGTTTGTTTTGATTACGCAAATATACTACATATTATTGATACCTTTATTTTAAATAAAATAATTTATTCCTTCACGAATCTCCAAAAGAAGTAAATAAAGGAAAAATATCGCAATAACACATTGATTTTCAATGAATAAAAATCTGTCACCCTAAAATCACCCTAACCAACTATCACGTTGAAGATTTCATATACTATCTTTAGAATTCTTAAACATATTGTTTACAAAACGTAAATACACTCTTTACAATCTCCAACTACTCTCATTACAATTCCAACTGAAAATTTGCCAACTAATTGGTCATTATTTGAAAAAAAATTAGTATGTTTGCACCAAAATAAAAATAAGGAGTATGAACAAGAGATTTTCAATCGCATTATTGTCGTGGCTAATGGTCATGCAAGTGGGAGCAAACCCGATTAACAGAAGTGAAGCAAGGGCTATCGCTCAAGAATTTATTGGCGTGAATGACAATGCTGACGACAACGCACCTATCTCACCCTATTACGTATTCTCACGTGGCGAAGGAAAGGGATATGTCATCGTAAGCGGAGACGACTCTACCACGCCGATTATAGGATATACGGAACAAGGCGACTTCGACGAGGCGCAATTGCCTCAACCTCTCAAGGACATGCTCGATAGTTGGGCGCAACGTATCAGCAAGGTACAGGAGAATCCGAACAATACGCCTTCGCGCATGAGTATTCGCAAACGACTTGCAGCTGCGCAAAGAGGTATTGAGGCTTTCAAGGCTGATTGGAAAGACGTTGCTCCTCTGATACAAACACATTGGCACCAATCGTCGCCATATAATGACTTGTGCCCCACGAATCCCAATGGTGGAGGAAGAGCCGTAACGGGATGTGTGGCTACCGCCGCCGCGCAAATCGTATACTATTTCCGTAGAGACGTACCCGATACGTTGATGTATAACACGCCGAAATATAGCTATGGTTTCCCTGTTACTACGTCGCTTCCAAGAGGAACACAAATCAACTACAATATCATGCGACTCTCAGGACATGGAACGGCAGCTCAAGACGAGGCTGTTGCGAAGCTGATGTTTGCCGTAGGTACCAGTTCGTATCTTACATACGGTGAGTCTACCGCAGGTCAACCCGATGAAGCGGGCAAAGCCATTCGGGGCCAGTTCTTGATTACCAGCGACTATGTAGGGAAGTGGGACTTCTCGCAAGCAGGTTGGGAGAAACGAATCTATGAAAGTCTGGCAGCAGGAAGTCCGATGCTCTATGGCGGTACGCATTACGACGAGGCGAACAATGCCAGCGGACACGCCGTAGTATTAGATGGCTACCAAGCCCATTCTGGTCTTTATCACTTTAACTTCGGTTGGGGAGGCCAAGGCGATGGTTGGTATACGGTGGATGATGAAACGGGCATGAACGGATTCAACAAAGACCAACGAGGTTGTTTAAACTTCAGGCCTACACGTCCGAACGTAGAAGCCAAGTTGGATAACGTGAAACTATACCAAAACGCTGAGTCGAACATCAAGGTGAAATTCATCAATCATGGAACGATTCCATACGCTCAAGGCGTGAAATTGTTTGCCAACACCCGACAAACATTGCCTTCCAAGGAAAGTATGAACATCACCGACCCAATTCCCGTGAACCAAGAAAGCGAATTGGTGTTCAAGTACAGACCTAATAGAGCTCAAAAGACTTGGATATTCGTGTGCGACGCTTATAATCGCATTCTCGATTCTTGTTCGGTGGAAGTGTTGCCATCGGTAGCTGACCTTTGTGTGAGATCATTCTCCGTAGACGCGGGAAATGAGACAACCACCGTAGACGACATCGTGTTCAAGACGGTGAATAACACTACTGCCAACATCTCGGTACGTTTTGAGAACATGGAAAATGGTACGTTCTGCCAACCAACCTTGCGTTGCTTCTTGGAACAATACGACGTGGAAGGAAAGAAATGGTCGAAAGTAACCAATAAGTATCTTACCGAACTCACGTTTGAGGAACGTGAGACGAAAGACTTGGTGTTTAGCTTCGATAAGTTGAAGACTGGCACCTATTATCGCGCTTTCTTGGATCAAGCACCACACTCCGTTGCAAGCGGAAGCATTTACTTCGACATACCCGATTCCATCGTTTACTTCACCGTGCGCAACGCCGACCTTGCCGTGAGCGTGGAAGGACGTAGCGCCAAAGTAACAGGCACATGGAACGATGCTGTATTCCTGAGTATACTCAACGACCCGTTAGTTTGTTCGTATGACATGACGGGCGTGAAAGACATCGTACAACGTCCAGCAATACCCAATCCAAATGCCATCATCTACACCGATTATGAAGTACCAGGTGTTGACAACTTGGTGGTGAATGGTGTTTGCGACAACTTAGTTATCCATACCGCATACGAATTTCATCCCTCCACTCCATTCACCGCTCGTAAGGCGCAACTCGTCATCGACAAGGCGGAAACGGGCGTATGGAACGATGCAATGATTCCGTTTGCCGCACCCGTACCTTACGGAATGCAAGTGAAAGTGCCTGGCGAAATCAACCATTCCACTCACTACGTAGCATGGGATTATGCTGACGAAATCAACGCCAATACCATCTTCATGTTCCTACCCGACCACGACGGATTGAATACCATCGTGGGAGAGAACGTAACAGTTGGTACCGATACGATAGTAACGGCTTTCGACGGAAACATGTACGTTTCTACCTATAAGGCCGACATCGACGAGAAAGCAATGACGTTGACACTAAGGAATGGTTTGGCTTATTACATGCCCGTGGAGCAATCTACCGCTTTGGAACCGTTTACCGCCGTGCTGACACCTTATTTCAAGAATGGCTATCGCACATGGAAAGCCTCAACGGAATACCATATCGACAATTACTATCGTAGGTTGACGGAGAACATCAACAAGGCTTACCAAGAAATAGAACTTCACGGAAGCGAGGTTTCGAACGACGCTCTGAATGAGATGAAGAATGCGTTGAAACATGCGGAAGACTTCTTCACCTATCGACAAGCAGAGACGGAAGACGAGGCAAGTGCGGAGAATGATGCACTTAAAGCAGCTATCGAACAATTCATGAATGCCGTTGCAGACGGTATTGACGTGAATATCGCTGACAACTATCGCGAAATGCCCGTGGAATACTACAATCTCAACGGTCAGCGCATTACATCGCCCCAACGCGGAGTGATGATTGTAAGACAAGGAAATGTGACGAAAAAGATTTATGTCAAGTAAGAAAATATTTTTATGATTTTTCTTGTTAAAATTCGTTGTCAGTTCAATCGTTTTTCGTATCTTTGCGCTCTCATTTAATAAGGAAGTAAATATATGATGGAAACAAAACCAATAAAAACAGCCCTCATCTCCGTATTCCACAAGGATGGATTGGATGAGTTGTTGAAGAAATTGAACGAGGAAGGCGTGAAATTCCTCTCAACGGGCGGTACGCAGAAGTTCATCGAGTCATTAGGATACGAGTGCCAAACGGTGGAGAGCGTAACTACATATCCCTCTATCTTGGGCGGACGCGTGAAGACGCTCCATCCCAAAGTGTTTGGCGGCATCTTGGCTCGTCGCGACAATGAAGGCGACTTGCAACAAATGAAGGAGTACGACATACCTGCCATCGACTTAGTTATCGTTGACTTGTATCCGTTTGAGCAAACCGTGGAAAGCGGAGCATCTGCTGAAGACATCATCGAGAAGATTGACATCGGCGGTATTTCGTTGATTCGTGCTGGTGCAAAGAACTTCAAGGATGTTGTTATCGTACCGAGCAAGGCAGAGTATTCATTGCTGTTAAGCCTCTTAAACGCCAAGGGCGCACAGACAACGATAGATGACCGTAAGTTGTTTGCCGAACGAGCATTCGGCGTAAGCAGTCATTACGATACGGCTATTCATAGTTGGTTTTGCAAAAATGACCAATAAAAAATCAGTTATTTAGACATGGGATTCTTTTCTTTTATTCAGGAAATTGCGATGGACTTGGGTACAGCCAACACCATCATTATCAGCGATGATAAGATTGTGGTTGACGAACCATCCGTCGTTGCGCTTGACCGCCATACCGACAAGATGATTGCCGTGGGCGAGAAAGCCAAGTTGATGTATGAAAAAACACACGACAATATTAGAACGATTCGCCCATTGCGCGACGGCGTGATAGCCGACTTCACCGCATGCGAATTGATGATGCGTGGCTTGATTAAGATGGTACACACGGGCAATAGATTGTATTCGCCCTCGTTGCGCATGGTGATTGGCGTTCCATCGGGTAGTACCGAAGTGGAACTTCGCGCCGTGAGAGATAGTGCCGAGCACGCCAACGGTCGTGACGTATATTTGATTTTTGAGCCAATGGCAGCCGCTATTGGTATCGGTATAGACGTAGAGGCTCCAGAAGGAAACATGATTGTAGACATCGGTGGTGGTTCTACCGAGATTGCCGTCATTTCCTTGGGAGGTATCGTTTCCAACAACTCTATCCGTATTGCTGGCGATGACCTTACCGCCGACATTCAGGAATACATGAGTCGTCAGCACAACGTGAAAGTCAGTGAGCGTATGGCTGAGCGTATCAAGATTCACGTAGGTTCCGCATTGACCGACTTAGGCGATGAAGGACCAGAGGATTATGTTGTACACGGCCCAAACCGTATCACGGCTCTTCCAATGGAAGTTCCCGTTTGCTACCAAGAGATTGCTCATTGTCTCGACAAGACGGTTGCCAAAATCGAAAATGCCGTATTATCGGCATTGGAGAAGACTCCACCAGAGTTGTATGCCGACATCGTACACAATGGTATCTTCCTCACGGGAGGCGGCGCATTGCTTCGCGGCCTTGACAAGCGTTTGAAGGACAAGATACACATTGATTTCCATATTGCCGAAGATCCTTTGCATAGCGTAGCAAGAGGAGCGGGAATCGCATTGAAAAACGTAGACAAGTTCTCTTTCTTGATGAGATAATCAATGCATAACCTCATAGCTTTTTTGGCAAAATACAACCACTGGTTTGTTTTTGTGCTGCTGGAGGTCGTGAGTTTTGTTTTGCTATTTCAATATAATAGCTATCAAGGGAGTGTGTGGTTCTCGTCTGCCAATGCAGTATCGGGAAAGATGTTGGAGTGGAGTTCCGACGTAGAGTCGTTTTTCTCGTTGGCAAAGGTCAACGAAGAACTCACTTATCGCAATGCCTATCTGGAACACCAAGTGGCTTCACTATCCAAACAATTGGAAGAAGCGGCTGGTGATTCCAGTATTCTCTATCAAGACCAGTTGCGAACCTTGCAGGAATACAAGTTGATTCCCGCCAAGGTGGTCAGCAACGAACTGAACAAGCGCAACAACCTCATCACCATCAACAAAGGTTCTTTAGACGGGGTGCGTTGCGATATGGGCGTTGTGAGTGGAAACGGTATCGTGGGAATCGTCTATATGGTGTCGCGCCATTATTCGGTGGTGATACCCGTATTGAATTCCAGTTCCAACATCAGTTGTTCCATCCAAAACCGAAACTATTTCGGTTATTTGTGTTGGGAAGGTGGTTCGTCAGCGTATGCCTATTTGGATGATGTGCCTCGTCACGCTCAATTCAAGATATACGACAAGGTGGTAACAAGTGGTTATTCATCCGTATTCCCGAAAGGAATATTGGTGGGTACTATCATGCGCGTATTCAATTCGTCGGACGGCTTGTCGTATCGTCTCTTGGTGAAATTGTCTACCGATTTCGGCAAGTTGCGCGATGTATGCGTGATAGACGATGCTTTGATGAAAGAGCGAATCGAGATTATGCGTGAGGCGCAAGATAGCCTTGGCATCAAGGAAAAAGACAGAAACACGGTTGGTAAAAAGGATACGACTCAAAATATAAGCGTGAACGGATGAAATTCGAACTCTTGTGGTATATTTTATTGTTCGTGCTTTTGCTATTGGTGCAAGCATTGATATGCAATCAGATTTGCCTATTTGATTGCATCACGCCTATGGTGTATGTATATTTAGCCCTTACCTTCCGCATCAATTATCCGAAATGGGGCATATTGGCTTGGTGTTTCGTCATGGGCATCAGCGTAGACATATGTTCCAACACACCAGGTGTGGGAGCGGCGTCGATGACTTTGATAGGATTGCTCCAACCATATATGCTTGAATTGTTCATGCCTCGCGATAGTCAGGAAAACTTCCAACCGTCGATGAAGACGTTGGGCAATTCCAAATATTCATGGTATACGGTGATTATCGTCTTCATCTATTGTCTGACGTTCTATACGTTGGAAGCATTCAACCTATTCCATTGGCTACAATGGTTGGGATGCGTATTCGGTTCTACCGCCTTGACATCCTTGCTCATTCTATCGGTAGAAAGATTGCGTACTTCATAAGATAATTCCCTTTATTTTAAAACTGAGACGTGAAGGAATTCGAACTTGAGAAAAGGAGAATCGTGATTGGTGGAGTGGCTATCGCCATTGTCGTCATCTACATCATTCGCTTGTTCACTTTGCAATTGCTGAGTGATGACTATAAGCGGAATGCCGACTCCAATGCGTTTCTGAAGAAGATTGAGTTTCCTTCACGAGGAGCCATTACAGACCGACATGGTGAATTGTTGGTGTACAACCAACCTGCTTACGACGTGATGGTCATCATGAACGAGGAAAGCGGGAAATTAGACACGCTCGAATTTTGTCGTGCGTTGGGAATTACCAAGGAATTTTTCATCCAACGAATGAAAGACATCAAGGATCGTTCGAAGAATCCTGGTTATTCGCGATTTACCCAACAGTTGTTCATGAGTCAATTGTCTGAAAAAGAGTTCAGCGTTTTCTACGAAAAGATATTCCGTTTCCCTGGTTTCTACGTACAAAAACGAAGCATCCGACAATACAACTATCCCTATGCCGCTCACGTGTTGGGTGATGTGGGTGAAGTCTCCCCTCGCGACATTGAGGAAGATGATTATTATTCTCCAGGCGACTATGCGGGAAAATTGGGTGTGGAACGTTTTTACGAAAAGCAACTCAGAGGACAGAAAGGCGTTCAGATTCTTCTTCGTGATGCTCACGGTAGGATTCAAGGACGATACAAGAATGGTGAATACGACACCAAACCCATTGCTGGTAAAGACCTTACGCTGAGTATTGACTTGAAATTACAAGCCTTGGGCGAACGATTGATGCAAGGGAAGATTGGAAGTATTGTCGCCATCGAACCCTCTACAGGCGAAATCCTCTGCATGGTATCATCACCGACATACGACCCGCGCAACATGGTTGGTCGTCAACGTGGAAAGGGACACCAACTATTGCAGAAAGATGCGCGAAAGCCATTGCTCAACCGCTCTATCATGGGACAATATCCTCCTGGTTCCACGTTTAAGACCTCTCAGGCATTAACGTTTCTCAACGAAGGAATCATCACGCCACAAACGGCTTACTCTTGTCATCGTGGATTCGTATTCCGCGGATTGCGCGTAGGATGTCATGGACACCCCTCTCCCTTGAGTCTCGTTCCTGCCATCAGCACGTCATGTAATGGTTATTTCTGTTGGGGATTTTACGACATGATGTCTGATAGGGATAGATACAAGAACGTGCAACAAGCGATGAATATTTGGCGCGACTATATGGTGTCTATGGGATTCGGATATAAATTGGGTGTTGACTTGCCAGGCGAGAAACGCGGTTTGATTCCCAATGCTGAGTTCTACGACCGCGCATACAAGAACTCATGGAATGGATTGACGGTCATCAGTATTTCCATCGGACAAGGAGAGGTGAATCTCACGCCGTTGCAAATTGCCAACCTTGGAGCGACCATCGCCAACCGCGGTTATTACTATGTTCCTCACGTAGTGCGCAAGGTACAAGGAGAGGCATTAGACACTACGTTTACCCGTCGTCATTATACCAAAGCAAGCAAACAGGCTTACGAATGGGTGGTGATGGGTATGCGTTCATCCGTATTGGGAGGAACGTGTCGTGCTGCCAATCGCTCCGATTATGCCGTATGCGGTAAGACGGGAACGGCACAAAACAGAGGAAGAGACCACTCCGTGTTTATGGGATTCGCACCCATGGACAATCCCAAGATTGCCATTGCCGTATATGTGGAAAATGGTGGATTCGGTGCGCAATTTGGCGTTCCCATCGGAGCCTTGATGATGGAACAATACATCAAGGGCGAATTGTCTAAAGGTTCACAAGCAAGGGCGACATATTTCCAAAATCGCCATATCAGTTACGATTACATTTATAAAAAATAGTGCAAATGGTACAACAAGGAACGGAAAAACAACCCAGCGTACTCGGTTCGCTTGATTGGTGGACGATAGCCATCTACTTGGCTTTGCTCACCTTTGGTTGGTTGAGCGTCTGCGGTGCATCTTACACCTACGGAGATACCGACATCTTTAGCTTGGACACCCGTTCAGGTATGCAAATCGTGTGGATTGGCACTTCCATCTGTTTGGGATTCGTGCTCATCATGCTTGATGACCGTTTCTACGATACCTTTGCCTATATCGTCTTCGGATTGTTTGCCATTCTCTTGTTCCTTACGATTTTCAACCCTACCGAAATCAAGGGTTCCAAGTCGTGGATTGTATTGGGACCTCTGCGTTTCCAACCAGCCGAGTTTGCCAAGTTTGCTACGGCATTGGCGGTTTCGAAGATGATGAGTACCTTTGGCTTCAATATCCAACAACCGCGCAATTTCCTCAAGGCTTGCTTTATCGTGCTTTTGCCGATGTTGTTGATAGTCGGACAAAAAGAGACGGGTTCCGCATTGGTTTACCTATCGTTTTTCCTTGTCTTCTATCGCGACGGAATGCCTGGTAGCATCTTGTTTACGGGTGTGGCATTGGTATTCTATTTCGTGGTGGGCATTAAGTATGAGCACAATTGGCTATGGGACACTCCCACTTCCATCGGCAAGTTTGTCGTCTTGCTCTCCGTGCAATTGTTCACGGCTGGCATGGTGTCTATCTATTGCAAGGATAAGAAGCGAGCGAGGCTCATCACCACTTATTGCATCGCCATTACGTTGATTTTCTTGTTGTTCTCCGAGTTCGTCATTCCCTTCGACATCGTATGGGTTCAACTTGTCTTGTGTGCGTGGTTAATCGGCTATCTCATCTATCATAGCTTGAGTTTGCGCTTGCGCGATTACTTCTTCATCTCCTTGTTTACGTTGGGTTCGGTGATGTTCTTCTATTCAGCCGACTACGTGATGAACGACGTGATGAAGCCTCACCAACGAGTGAGAATCAACGTATTGTTGGGATTGGAAGAAGACTTGGCTGGTGCTGGTTACAACGTGCATCAGAGTGAGATTGCCATTGGTTCGGGTGGATTGTTGGGAAAGGGATTTCTCAACGGTACGCAGACAAAATTGAAATTCGTGCCCGAACAAGATACCGACTTCATCTTCTGCACCGTGGGCGAAGAAGAAGGATTCTTCGGTTCGGCAGGCGTATTGCTCTTGTTCTTGGCTTTGATATTGCGATTGATTCACTTGGCGGAGCGACAACCTTTCAAGTTTGGTAGGGTGTATGGCTATTGCGTGTTGAGCATCTTCCTCTTCCATGTCTTCATCAACGTAGGAATGGTTCTCGGACTTACGCCTGTCATCGGCATTCCCTTGCCGTTCTTCAGCTATGGCGGTAGTTCGTTGTGGGGATTCACCATCTTGCTCTTCATCTTCTTGCGCATCGACGCAGGCAGGAATCTGATACGTACCTGAATCAATAGCGTTTCATCACGATTCCCACGTCTCCTATCCCTGGCAACATCTCACGCTTCATGTCGTGTCTGATGTTCACCTGTATCGAGTCGTCGTGTTGCAATTGCAAGTCGGCTATGTGAAAGGTATATTGATAGTAACTCACTCCTTGCCTTCTCGGTGTTCCCTTCTCGTCTCTCAACCTACAAAGTATCGTATCCGTGGAAATCGTCATCGACGGGAAGAATGTCTTTTGTATGACGAGTGTCAAGCTCGTGAAAGGATACGAGTCGTTGATGCGCAATCCCAAATCCATCCCATAGTTTCCCTCTGTCTCCGTCTTGGGTAAGAAGTAAGAGAGCGTATCATTCTTGTCCCATCCCGACAATGGCGTAGAGATATACTGATAGTAAACGATGTTTTCGTTGCAAGACAAAAATGTCAGCAGCAGCACTGCTGACAAGATGATAGATAGTGTCTTTATGCGATGTAGCATCATTCTCATGCGTTACCTTATTCTGCTTCTTGGTTGGCATCGTTTGCCTTCGGTTTGCCTTCCTTGCGCGGGGCATTGTTGGCATTCTGCTTGTTGGTCGCATTGCGATTACCACCCTTTTTCTTCTTTCGCTTGCTCTTGTCAAACCTACTGATGTCGGCTTCAGCCAACAAGTCGGTATGTGCCTTCATTTCCCTGCCGTTTCCGTCTTCAGTCAACGATAGTGGCTTATGGCCTTGCTTGTTCATCTCAATGATGTCCTTAGCTCGTTGGGCGGTAATGGTTTCCATGTTGGCGGCTACGCCTTTCTCGGTGGAGTAAGTGACCATCCCCGAAAGAATGTCGGTCTTAAACAGATAATAATCGCTATCCAAGGTTTGCAACACCACTTCCTTGCTCGGCAAGTTGCGTGAGGCTTCCATGTAGTCGTCTACCTCATAGTTCAGGCAACACTTCAACTTGGCGCACATACCAGCCAATTTCTGCGGATTGAGCGAGATGTCTTGGAATCGGGCAGCATTGGTGCTCACACTCACGAAGTTTTTCATCCACGTAGCGCAACACAATTCCCTTCCGCATGGTCCCGTTCCTCCGATTCGTCCCGCTTCCTGACGTGCGCCAATCTGCTTCATCTCGATGCGCACATGGAAGGTTTCAGCCAACACCTTGATAAGCTGGCGGAAGTCCACGCGATCGTCTGCGATGTAATAGAAGATAGCCTTGTTGCCGTCGCCTTGATACTCCACGTCACCAATCTTCATCTGCAAGCCTAAATCCTTGGCGATTTGCCTACTTTGTATCATCGTGGCATGTTCTCTGCTCTTCGCCTCGAAGTATTTATCCATGTCCACTTGTTTGGCAAACCTAAACACGCGCTTGATTTCATCGGCTGATTTCAGGTTGGCTTTCTTCACTTGCAACTTCACCAACCTACCCGTTAGCGTCACTACGCCGATATCATGTCCAGGACTGGCTTCCACGGCTACGATGTCGCCCTTCTTCAACTCCAACTTATTGACGTTGTGGTAGTAGCCCTTTCGGGTGTTTTTGAATTGCACCTCCACCAAGTCGGTATCTTCTTGGTTGCCAGGCACGTCAGCCAACCAATCGTAGGTGTTCAACTTATTGTCTTGCCTTCCGCAACCCTGATGTGAGAGTCCTCTGTCGCTATCGCGGAAGACGTGAAATTTCATATCTTTAAAATCCATATCTATTTTCTGATTAATAGTACTATCATTTTCAATGCCAAGTCGAAGAACACAATCTTTCCGTTGGCGTTTTGTCCGATGTCGCGATAGGCAAGTGCCAATACATCATTGATTTCCATGACGTTTGCCTCGTTGATGAATCGGGCGAAATTCTTCGCGAAATTCTCCTCCTCTTCCGACATATAATTCATGTCTGGCACATGGAAGTTATACATGAAGTTCTCGCGTATCATCTGCATGAAGTAGCAGAGCATTCGCTTTTGGCGCTCTCTACCGTAGCCAGCCACCGTCTCGCTCCATTTCTTCAACTCCTTCACGTTGCGCGAATAGGCGAAGCGCATCAGCGAGATAAACATCTCCAAGAACTGCCGACTCTCGTTGTCTACGTCCAACGTATCGAGGGCTTTCAACCAACTGCCGTTCGACAATCGCGCTATGCGGTGAGCCATATCTGCCTCTATGCCCCTACGAGCGATGAGCGCCTCTTCGATGTCCTTTTCCTCAATGCGCCTGATGTCTATGCGTTGTGTCCTACTCCGAATGGTTTCCATCAACTGCTCAGGTGCCTCGCTCACCATGATAAACACGGTTTTGGCAGGTGGCTCTTCCAAGAGCTTCAATAATTTGTTGGCACATTCCTGATTCATCCTCTCGGGCAACCATATCAAGCTCACCTTGTATCCTCCCTGACTGGATTTCAAACTCAACTTACGCGTGAGGTCATCGCTCTCCCCTGCCCCGATAATCGCCTGTTGATTGGCAGCCTTCATCGCATCCAGCCATTGGTCGATAGTGAAGTAAGGCCCCTCCATCAACAATTCGTGCCATTCCTTGGTATAGTCGTCGCTCACCATCTTATGCTCAGCCGATTTCCCCGCAGGCCTAATCACGGGATAGGAGAAATGCAAGTCGGGATGTTGCCACTTCTTCAGCATCGCCTCTGCATACTTGGCTGACGGATTGTTGGTAGTTGGTTGAGGATTGCCAAACAACGAACCGCCATCGTCGAACAATCCCCCATTATCACTCGGCGTTTCCTCGCGCTCTCCCAACAGGTAGGAAGCAAACGCCAATGCCAATGCCATCTTACCGCTTCCCGTAGGGCCACAGAGTACCATCGCATGGGGCACACGATCTTCTTGCACCATCTTCAGCAATCGTTGCTTTGCCTCTTCCTGTCCTACTACCTCACTGAATTTCATGTCTAAAATAGATTTTCCACCACTTGTCTTACCATATCCACGGCCGATACCGTATAGAAATGAATGTTTTTCACGCCACTTTCATACAACTCCTTGCATTGTTGGGTTGTCCACTCCACCCCTAATGCCTTCGCATCGTCATCCGTCTTGCATTTCAGCACTTCCGAAGCCAGTTCTTGCGGCAGGTCGCAATGGAATGTTTTCGGCACGATAGTCAATTGCGAGAGCTTGGCAAACGGCTTGATACCTGGGATAATCGGAATCGTAATGCCCATCTTCCGAGCCTTCTCCACGAAGTCGAAGTATTTTCTGTTGTCAAAGAACAATTGCGTCACGGCATATTGCGCGCCCAAGTCTTGCTTTTGCTTCAAGTATTGCATGTCGAGTTCCAGATTGGGAGCCTCCTCATGTTTCTCGGGATAGCAAGCCACACCATACTCGAAGGGAACGCCAGGTTTCTTGATGGGAGTGCCGTCTATGAAAAATCCCTCGTTGAATCGGTTCACCTGCTCTATCAGTTGCGTCGTATGGGCGTGTCCGTTCTTGATAGGCTTGAATGTCTTGTCGTCTTTCGCCTTGTCGCCTCTCAGCAACAGGAGGTTTGAGATGCCCAAGAATTGCAAGTCGAGCAATTCATATTCTATGTCTTCCGTCGTGGCACCGCTGCAAATCACATGGGGAATCACGGGTATGTGGTATTTGTTTTGGATGGTAGCTGCAATGGCGATTGTGCCTGGTCGCCTGCGTATGCGTTGACGCTCAAAGTTGCCATCTTCCAACTCCTTATACACGTATTCGCTGTGGTGCGTGGTGATATTGATGAAGAGAGGGTCATAGTCTTTCAGTTTGTCAATCGTGGCAAAGAGTGCATCTGTGCCCGTTCCCTTGAGTGGCGGGAGCACTTCGAATGAGAAATTCCTCTCTCTGGTTTGTTCTTGAATTATATCTAAAACTTTCATCCTATAGTCAGATAGGTACAATTTGTTGCAAAATTACTAAAAAATGGCGGAAGTTGCGAGCGATTTGTGAAAAATAACGTTAATGTTGCATTTGTGGCGGCTTCACGCCCCTCGCTTGGGGAATGAACGGGTGAGGTGGCTTTACTTTTGCAAAGGTACTGCTTAAAATCCCAACTACCAAAAAACGGGCTTCAATAAGGTGTAAAAATCTGTTAACAAAATGGGGTGTTCGTGTTAAAAAAGCTAAACCATATATTTGCGCCCTGTAAATACCATATTTGCGAGGCGTAAACACCATATTTACGGGACGTAAATGTGGTGTAACAAAAGTAACAGTAACAAGTAACAATAAGACTCTATCTATATAGCGAAGAAGGTATATATATACATTATATTAATATATTATTATAATAATATATTAATATAAAATTTATAACCTAATAATTTCTTAAAATATCCCCTATAAATATATCGCATTGTAACACTAAAATAAGAGAATATATATGAGCCTACCTTTTTGTTACTTGTTACTGTTACTTTTGTTACTTTTGGGGACATAAATTGTTTCATGTTTCATGTTTCATGAAACATTAGTAGCTTCAAATGTTAGAGTAAGAAATTTATATTAATATATTATTATAATAATATATTAATATAATTAAAATTTACATTAGTATTCTCAATAATGTAAAACACCTAATGTTTCATGAAACATGAAACAATGAAACAAAATAATAAAGACGGGAAGAGACTGACATTTTGTCATACATGACATAAAAGAAATAAAAGCATGAATGGCAACTACCACTCATGCTTTTTCACTTCCTCTAAAGCCTTTATCCAATCGGTGTCTAACGAGAACTGTGTCAAGTAGTTATCGTTGTTGTAATACGCATGTACGAGTTCGGTATCCTCATCGTTGAACAACGGATTATTGATAGACGCATTCTTGAATACGGCCAAAACAACCTCTTGTTTTTTCTTCTTTCCAGAAGCCAGTTTCTCCACAAACAAGTTGATAAACTGGTACATCGCATACGATTGTTGGTTCAAAAGGTCGATAACCTTGTTGAAAACCACCAAATTTGTGGTGTCTTTCAGCACTTCGGGCAGCAATTTCTGCTTCATGTAACACAATTCATCGTACTTGAACGTAGCAACTTTACGCGTTTCTATGTCATTTTGCGTATTTTCAGCAACCTTCAACGAAGAACTTAGCAACTCATTGAACACATCTTGCGCCTGAATAGTCAGCGACATGCACAAAAAAGCAGCTACAAATAATAATTTTCTCATATTCCTTTATGTTTTTATTTATATTTTTGACTCATAACACTCCAATCGGTTTAATTCCGTTGCAGGAAAAGATGGTGATTGATGCAACTCGGCAACTCTTCTTGGTAGTGTGTAACGAATATCATCGTCTTGTTCTTGCGCTGGCAAAAAGCCTCAATGATGTCCTTCACCAACCGACGATTCACATTGTCGAGTCCATGCAACGGTTCATCCAAAATCAACAATTCTGGGTCTTTCACGAACGCACGAGCCAGCAACACCAATCGCTGTTCGCCACTCGATAGTTTCAAGAACGTACGTTCTTCCAACCCCTCCAATCCGAATATCCGCATCCAGAAACGACACTTGTCGTAATCACCCTCACTGGGTTTGACGTACAAGCCTACGGAATCCTTCAATCCACTCGCTACGATACGAATGGCAGGCATATCCCTACGATAAGCCCTATGCAATTCGGGCGAAACGTACCCGATGTGTTTCTTGATGTCCCAAATGCTCTCTCCCGATCCTCTCGGAATGCCAAAGAGCGAGATGTCGCACGCGTAACTCTGCGGATTGTCGGCACAGACAAGACTGAGCAACGTGGACTTACCCGCTCCGTTTTGTCCGCTCAACGCCCATCGCTCACCGTTCATCACATGCCAATCCAACTCTTTCAGAATGGTACGGTTACCATATCGTATGCTTACCTTTCGCATACTCACCACTTCCTCCGCATGATATTCCTCATCGTTGTACGGGAGTGCGAGGATTTCATTCGCCTTTTCATCGTCCAACACCCTTGTAGGAAACGGGCTTCTATCGCGCAAGAACGCTTCCCTACTCACCTTCGGCAACACTTTTAAGTCTTTTACCTCCACCACATGGGTGATAAACGAGGGAATATCGTCGCTCTTCGACAACACCAACACCACTTGCAAGGCGATTTCGTTGGAAACGGTACGCAACAAATCGCGCAATTGGTCGCGCGTATTCGCATCCAACCCAATGAAGGGATTGTCTAAAACCAATACGCGAGGCATGGCGAGTAAGATTTTGGTTATCTGAAACTTACGAAGTTCACCGCTCGAAAGCAAGATGATGTATTTATCCAACAACAAATCCAAGTGGAACAACTGATACAAATGCGTTTGCAACGCACGTCTCTCTGCCGTATCTTCACC
Organism: uncultured Prevotellaceae bacterium; assembly: GCA_900314715.1. Classification (GTDB taxonomy): domain Bacteria; phylum Bacteroidota; class Bacteroidia; order Bacteroidales; family Bacteroidaceae; genus Prevotella. The sequence goes on from OMWI01000020.1 coordinate 20,462, forward strand.
CGATTGACGATAAGCCTCTTCCAACAAGGCTCCCACGGTAGGCGTAGACTCGTCGATTTCCATTTGGTTCCAACGTTGCTGGAGGAAATAAGTACGGTCGTTATCGCCACCATAGCTATCGCAAAACGTGATATACTTGATGTTGTCAGACACCAGTTTCTTTTGGCTGGGAGAAAAGTCGTATGTAGCACCCACACCCATCAACGGATAGCGCCCCACCATCATATTGACCAGCATCGACTTACCACTGGCATTCAAACCCACGATGGCGAGATGCTCACCATCACATAGTTCGAAGTCTACAGGTGCCGCCAACCTACATTGAGGCATCCTACAAACACCCTGCTCTATTCTGATGATTTTTTGCATACACGACTTTGATTTTTGTTGACGAAATCTTTCCAACTCTTAAACGATGCTTGCGACTCTGGCCTACCCATTTGCAAGAAATGGCAATAAGCAGCACCTAACGCATCGGTAGCATCCATAAATTTCGGCATCTCGTTGACATCCAAGTTCAACATCCGTTGCAACATCCCCGCTACCTGTTGCTTGGAAGCAGAACCATTGCCCGTGATGGCCATCTTGATTTTCAATGGCGCATACTCGTGAATGGGAATGTCGTGGTGGATGGCGGCAGCAATGGCGACACCTTGCGCTCTACCGAGTTTCAACATCGATTGTACGTTCTTTCCGAAGAAAGGCGACTCGATAGCCATTTCGTCGGGCAAGAAAGAATCGATGATACCCGTCACACGTTCGAAGATATACCCCAAACGGAGATAAGGGTCGGTCATCTTGCGAAGGTCGATGACTCCCATCGACACCATTTCGGCCTTGTTGCCTATCACCTTGATGACACCATACCCCATGACGTTGGTTCCTGGGTCTATTCCTAAAACAATCTTCTCCGTCTGTACTGCCATTCTACGGGATATTACCTATCAATATAGGGATTTCTTGCCACCTCGTCGCCAATGGTCGTAGAATCCCCATGACCAGGGTAAACGACGGTCTTGTCAGGCAATTGCGAGATGGTGCGCAAGCTTTGGATAATCATGAACATCGAACCACCGTCTAAGTCGGTTCTTCCGATGGAAAAGCGGAAAAGGGTATCACCAGAGAAGGCAACATTCTCCTCTTCGCAATAGAAGAAGACACTTCCGCGCGAATGTCCAGGCGTTTCAATCACCTTGAGTTGGTGATTGCCGAACGATATGATGTCATCGCCAGAGAAGCATTCGCCAATGGGAGGAAATTGGTAGTCAAGCGTCATTCCAAAGATATCCGATGCTTGTTGGGCGCCATGCGCCGCAAAAAGCGCATCATTGTGATGAACTTCCACCTTCAATCCAAATTCCTTGTATATCGTATCGTTGCCAAATATATGGTCCACGTGTCCGTGAGTAGCCAACAAGTGCTTCGGAACAAGTTTGTTCTTCCGAATATAATCCACGATGGCTCTTCGCTCCTCGGGATAATACGCTCCGCAATCAATAATCACACATTCATTGGTGCTATCACTGACCACATAGCAATTCTCTTGGAGCATATTGCAAACAAATTTCTTCGTATTCAGCATATTATTCTACTTCTTACATTATTTATATATAGGGAGATAGACAACACTCTTTTCCTCAAACCACGATTCTGAGAACCATGTTTGAATGGGCGTGATTTCGGCAGCATTCTTGAATGGTTTCACCTCTGCTTGCACGTCGCCTCCCTTCAGGCAAATCACGCCATTCACCATCGCATTGCGTTGCGTCTTGGAAATATTCTTCCGTACGATTTTCACCAAGTCAGGCAACGGCATAACGGCACGACTCACCACAAAGTCGAACAATCCCTTCTCATCCTCACCGCGCAAGTGTTCAGCCACCACGTTTTTCAATCCGATGGCATTGGCAATCTCAGTAGCCACGCGGATTTTCTTGCCCGTTCCGTCAATCAACTTAAACTGGCAATCGGGAAAGAAGATAGCGAGAGGAATACCAGGAAAACCGCCACCCGTACCAAAATCAAGGATTTTCGTTCCATCCTTGAATCGTATGGCATTGGCAATCGCCAACGAATGAAGCACATGATGCTCGTAAAGATTCTCTATGTCTTTGCGCGAAATCACGTTGATTTTGGCATTCCAATCCTTATACAACTCATACAAGGCATTGAATTGCCCTATTTGCTCGTCAGACAATTGAGGGAAGTATTTCAGAATCTCGTCCATTACCTCATGTATGATTTCAAGTCGCTTTTGTCAAATTCAACCCGTATCTCCCCTATTTCATGGGGTGCTATTTCGTCTTCGCAATAGATGAACGTCACCTTATCGTCTTCCAAGATGAAGTTGTCGGGCACATATACTTGTCCGTCGGCAAAGATATACTTCTCCTTGAGTTGGTCGAACGAATCCACGTCGAACTGCTTGATGAGTTTCTCTACAATCATGTCCTTGATGGCCACATCGCTGATAAACACGTCTTCAAGCGTCAGCATGTGGCAAGTCTTCATGTCGAAGTTGCGCACCAACGTCTGGTTGATGCCATGAGCGCCACCGCCAAACGTGTAGATATTTGCCACGTAGTTGAGAATATCATCCCCGCCATTGTGCGTACTGGTCGTTACTTTCAAGTCGTAGCGATACGAATCGGCATGAGCCATATCAGCCTGATAGAGTGTGCCGTAATCGCGGAGATAATCGGCAACGAATCGGCAGGCGAAAGAATCCACGATGGCCTTGACACTCATCTTCTCATCGCTCAACGAGAAGTAATCGGGTGCGAGAATGCCTGAGCGCAACAAGGTATCATTGAACTTCTGCGCATTCTTTCCCTTGGCGTATTGGATGCTTAGACGAAGTTGACAACTGGGTGCATTTTCTGCCTTTCCCAACTTGGCAACCGTATCAATGACAATGCTATCGAACTCCATACCCTCAAAACTTGCCGTTGATTTACCACCGCAAGCATAGAGCAAGAATGCCGATAGCATGGTCAATATAATATTTCTGAAGTTTCTCATCCGGCGTTTAGTAACTACGAGCGATGATGACACGATACTTGGCAGGCTTGCCACTTACCATATCTACGCCAGGCGTTTGCTCATAAGCGAAAGGCACGCAACGGATAGTAGCTTGTGTCTCTTCCTTGATTTTAGCCTCCGTCTCGGCCGTACCGTCCCAATGGCAGAGGAAGAAGCCACCGTCCTTCACCTTTTCCTTGAATTCCTCGTAGTTGTCGCATTCGTATACACGCTCGTCGCGATACTTACGCGCTTTCTCGAAGATATTCTTCTGGATGTCTTCCAACAATTCCTTCACGTACTCAACAATGCCATCGAGTTGCTTGGTTTCTTTCTCCAACGTATCACGACGCATCACCTCAATCGTACCGTTCTCCAAGTCGCGGCCTCCCATCACGAGACGAACGGGAACACCCTTCAACTCATAATCGGCAAACTTGAATCCAGGACGTTTGTTCTCTGCATCATCATACTTCACGCTAATGCCAAGTTCGCGCAATTGGTTGATAATCGGCGTGAGTTTCTCGGTGATGGCTTGCAATTGGTCATTTCCCTTAGTGATAGGAACGATAACCACCTGTATAGGAGCCAAACGCGGTGGAAGCACAAGACCGTTATCATCGGAGTGCGTCATAATCAAAGCACCTATCAAGCGCGTGGAAACACCCCAAGAAGTAGCCCAAACATATTCAGGCTTGTTTTCCTTGTTCAGATAGGTAACGTCGAAAGCCTTGGCAAAATTCTGACCGAGGAAGTGAGACGTACCACTTTGCAGAGCCTTACCGTCTTGCATCATGGCCTCGATGGTATAGGTGTCGAGCGCACCAGCGAAACGCTCCGTCTCGCTCTTCACGCCTTGGAGAACGGGAACAGCCATCCATTGTTCGGCGAAGTCGGCATAGACCTTCAACATGGTTTGTGCCTCTTTCTCAGCCTCCTCTTTCGTAGCGTGAGCCGTATGTCCCTCTTGCCACAAGAACTCAGACGTGCGAAGGAAAGGACGCGTACGCATTTCCCATCTCATCACGTTACACCATTGATTGCACAACAAAGGCAGGTCGCGCCAAGAGTGAATCCAATTCTTATACGTGTTCCATATAATGGTCTCCGACGTAGGACGGATAATCAATTCTTCATCGAGCTTTGCCGTTGGATCTACCTCAACGCCACTCTTATCCTCCTTTGCACGAAGACGATAATGAGTTACGACGGCACACTCCTTGGCGAACCCCTCTACGTGCTCTGCCTCTCTTGAGAGGAACGACTTGGGAATCAACAAGGGGAAATAAGCGTTTTGCACACCCGTTTCCTTGAACATCTTGTCAAGTTGTTGTTGCATCTTTTCCCAAATAGCATAACCATAAGGTTTGATTACCATACATCCACGAACGGCAGACTGCTCGGCAAGATCTGCCTTAACTACCAAATCATTGTACCACTGGCTGTAATTGTCAGCGCGCTTGGTGAGGTCTTTTAATTCTTTTGCCATAGTTTATCACTGTTGAAAAATGGGTCGTCATCATGAAGAACTTTCCTTTTCTTATCAGGTATTTTCTTATTCGAAACGACCATATCTATTAATTTTGGCGCAAAATTACAAAAAAATGTTGGAAAATTTATTGCCAACACAAAAAAACAATTATCTTTGCAGTGATAAAATGATAATATCATTAACTTAATAATTTTTTGAAAGATGAAGAAAATGAAATTTTTGACACTGGGAATGTGTCTCGCCGTAATGTTAAGTTGCGGTAGTGCTATGAAAAATGGTGCTTTGATTGGTACTGGTGGTGGTGCATTACTCGGTGCTGTCATTGGTAAAATCGCTGGAAATACAGCCGTTGGTGCTGCTATTGGTGGTGCTGTTGGTGCTGGTGCAGGCGCACTTATTGGAAAGCACATGGATAAAGTAAAGGCTCAAGCACAAGCTGTACAAAACGCACAAGTGGAATCAGTAACCGATGCGAACGGTCTTCAAGCTGTAAAGGTAACATTTGACTCTGGTATTCTTTTCGCTACTGGTAGTTCTACATTGAGCAACACAGCTAAGAGTTCTTTGTCTAACTTCGCAAACGTGCTGAAGCAAAACACCGATTGTGATGTTGCCGTTCAAGGTTATACTGACAATGCAGGTTGGAAGAACAGTACTGTTGAGCAGAGCCAACAGAAGAACCTGAACCTTTCACAACAACGCGCACAAGCCGTGACAAATTATCTCCAGTCACTCGGCGTAAGCAACAACCAAATCCGTTCAACCACAGGTTACGGAGAGGCTAACCCTGTTGCTGACAACGCTACTGCTGCTGGTAAAGCACAGAACCGTCGTGTTGAAGTTTACATGTATGCAAGCCAAGCTATGATTGAGGCTGCAAACAACGGAACACTCCAATAATAAATAGGTATGTTTTTGACTCCCTCCCCCAAGCAGGGGAGGGATTTTTTTATGATTCGTATCATCAGGAAAGTCATTCGATGGGTGCTCGCCCTGTTTTTTAGTTCCACAATCATGATGGTTGTGGCTTATCGTTTCATACCCGTTTACATCACGCCATTGATGGTGATTCGTTCGATTGAACAAATCAAGGACGGGAAGAGCATTACCTGGCATCATCATTGGGTGCCGCTCGACAAGATGTCGAAACACTTACCCGTGGCTGCTATGGCGGGAGAAGATGCGCAATTCTTGACGCACCACGGCTTTAATTATGATGCCATCAAGAAAGCAGCTGAAAGAAACGCATCAAAGAAGAAGATTACACGCGGAGGGAGCACGATTACCCAACAAACGGCCAAAAACGTATTCTTATGGCCTTCGCGTACATGGTTGAGGAAAGGTCTTGAAACCTATTTCACGGTATTGATAGAGTTGATTTGGAGTAAGCAACGCATCATGGAAGTTTACTTGAACTCCATCGAAATGGGAAATGGCATCTATGGTGCTGATGCCGTTGCCGAATACCACTTCGACAAGACCGCCGAAGAACTCACTCGTTCGGAATGTGCACGTATTGTCGCTACCTTCCCCAACCCACGTATATACAATTCCAAATCACCCAGCGCATACATCAGAATGCGACAAAGAAAGATTGAAAGGGAAATGAGATTCATCCCTTCCTTCCCAAAGGAGGGAAAGGAAGTTGACCCTAAAACAGCCAAAGGCAACTACTACAAATAGACCACACACTCATGAATTCGTTACTTGAACAATTGAATGACAGCCAACGCATTGCCGTTGAATACGTAGACGGTCCCCAATTGGTGATTGCCGGTGCAGGATCGGGAAAGACACGCGTGCTGACTTACAAGATAGCCTATTTGTTGCAAATGGGAATGAAGCCATGGAATATCCTTGCATTGACCTTTACCAATAAAGCCGCCAGGGAAATGAAGCAAAGAATTGGCAATTTGGTAGGACACGAACTGGCAAGGAGTTTAAACATGGGTACTTTCCACTCGGTATTCTCTCGCATTCTTCGCGTGGAAGCCGAGCGAATCGGCTATAAGCCAAACTTCACGATTTACGATGAAACCGATTCGCGCTCATTGTTGAAAAACATCATGAAGGAAATGGGATTGGACGAGAAGAAATATAAGCCTGCTTCGGTTCGCAATCGCATATCCATGGCTAAGAACAAGTTAATCACACCTGCTAAATATAGTGCAGACCCACAACTAACAAGACAAGACATATATACGCAAACGCCAGCTATCAGTCAGGTTTACGAGGCTTATCAGCAACGATGCAAAAGTGCTAATGCCATGGACTTTGACGACTTGTTAGTACTTACTTACCAACTATTTAACAACCACGAAGACATACGCATGAAATATGCGCAACGCTTTCAATATGTATTGGTGGACGAGTATCAAGATACCAACTACGCCCAACAATGCATCATCTTGCAACTAACCAAGGAACATCAGCATATTTGCGTGGTGGGAGACGATGCTCAGAGCATCTACGCTTTTCGTGGGGCAAACATCGACAATATCCTCAACTTCCAGAAGATATTCCCATCGGCAAAACTACATAAATTGGAACAGAATTACCGTTCTACGCAACGTATCGTGAAAGTGGCTAATAGTTTGATTAGACACAATTCACAACAAATTCAAAAGGATGTCTTCAGCGAAAACGATGAGGGAGAGAAGATTGTCTTCAAGCAAGCCTATTCGGACAAGGAAGAGGCAGCTATCGTTTGCAACGACATCAAGAGTATTAAGAGGAACGAGAAATGCCAATACTCCGACTTTGCCATACTCTACCGCACCAATGCGCAAAGTCGTTCGTTCGAGGAGATGTTATTGAAAGAAAACATTCCCTATCGTATTTATGGTGGCATGGGATTCTATCAACGAAAGGAAATCAAGGATGTGCTCGCCTATTTTCGTTTAGTTGCAAATCCAAATGACGAGGAAGCTTTTAAACGGATTATTAATTATCCAACCCGTGGAATTGGCACAACAACTATTAATAAAGTGATTGGTTTTGCTAATGAACGCGGAATTAGTCTTTGGGAAGCTATTCAATTAGAAGGGTTTGTAAACCAATTTAACAATGGAACTCGGCAAAAACTGAATAATTTTGTTCTTCTTATCAGTAGTTTTATTTCTCAAATCGTTACCAAAGACGTTTATGAGTTGGGAAAACAAATCATCAAGGAGAGCGGAATCAGCGCTGACATCTTTTCGGAAAGTACACCTGAAGCCGTATCAAGACAAGAGAACTTGGAGGAATTCTTATCGTCCATGAACGCATTTGTTGATGAACAACGAGAGGAAGGATTGGTGGACAAGGTGTATTTGATTGATTTCTTACAAGAGATTTCCTTGATGACCGATATTGATGATGACAACGATAATGAGAGTCGTGTTTCGCTCATGACAATCCACTCTGCCAAAGGACTTGAATTTCCAACGGTTTTCGTAGTGGGTATGGAAGAGAATATTTTTCCAAGTCCGATGTGTACCAACACGTTAAGGGAATTGGAAGAGGAAAGGCGATTGCTCTATGTTGCCATTACAAGGGCAGAGAAACATTGTACGCTTACGTGCGCCAAGAATAGATTGCGATTCGGAAAGATGGAAATGAATCCTACCAGTAGGTTTATCAAGGATATCGACCCTCGTTTGATGACCGTGGAAGGTGGAAATAGAGGATTTTCTTCCAATTCGTTCAGTCGTTTCAATAGTTGGGAGGACAACTTTAGGCAATCCAATAAACAAATACAGAATAGTCGTCCTGTTGCCACACAATTCATGGCTGACGCAAAACCGAAGATTACGGCTCCACAACGACAAGAACAAGCCGTAGACCCCTTCTCCGAGAGATTCAAACAACGCTTACAAGCCAGCGGGGGAAATCTCAAGCGAGTAGAGGAAGCTATCAAGAACGGTGGCAGAACATTAAGTCAACCTTCCTCAACAAGTGCTGGCACCTTGCAAGAAGGCGCCACCATAGAACACCAACGTTTTGGAATAGGAAAGGTATTGAAAATCGAGGGTACAGGCGAGAATACCAAGGCCACCGTGGAATTCAAAAACACGGGCATTAAACAACTACTACTCAAATTTGCGAAATTCAACATCATCAAATAACTTACCAATATGCAGAAACTGATTATTTCTATTGCCGCATTGTTTTTATCCATCAACATGTATGCGGCTGATGGCAAGCAAAACCAATTGACTAACAACAAGAGTTGGACCGCCGACAATGGAAACGGTACGTTTACCAATCCATTATTCTACGATGAATTCTCTGATCCCGACGTGATTCGCGTGGGCAATGATTACTATTTGGCTGGCACAACAATGCACGCCGTTCCTGGATTGGTGCTCATGCACTCCAAGGATTTGGTAAACTGGGAGAACATATCTTATTGCTTTGACCGTTTCGATTTCGACGACGATGCTTTTTCCTTGAAAAACGGCAAGGAAATATATGGACAAGGCATCTGGGCTCCATGTATCAGATACCACAACGGTATGTTCTACATCTTCTCGAATGTCAACGGAAAAGGTTTACAATGCTTTACCAGCGAGAAACCAGAAGGTCCGTGGAAGCACCATAATATGCAAGGAAGAATCTACGATTTGAGCGTACTGTTTGATGATGACGGGAAAATCTATGCCATTCACGGTTATGGAAAGGTGATGTGTACCGAATTGAAGCCCGACATGAGCGGTCCGATAGAAGGAACGGAACGTGTCATCATTCCCGAGGGTAGTGCTGTGGGAGAAGGACACCATATATATAAAATAGATGGGATGTATTACATTCTTAGCGCCGATTATCGTCCGATGGGAAGGATGAGTTGTGCTCGTTCAAAGAGCATCTATGGTCCCTACGAGACTTGTGTGGTAAGTGCTAACGAAACGTATGGTTATCATCCTGGCCACATGACACAACAACAAGGTCGTATCAACGATGACGGGTATGATTTCCGAATTACCCCACCCGACGTGAATGCAGTAGGATGTGCCAATATCCACCAAGGAGGAATGTTGCAATTGCCTAATGGCGATTGGTGGTCGGTTACCATGCAAGATTTCCATAGCATAGGCAGAACGGTGTGTCTCTCACCCATTACGTGGAAAGATGGATGGCCAATGTACGGACTATCAGGAAACCCTGGTCGTTCGCCTCGCACATGGTTCAAACCAGCTACGGGTGCTAATGTGGAACCTCATGCCGCATACGAACGTAACGATGATTTCTCTGGCAAGCAACTGAAACGTATCTGGCAATGGAACCACAATCCTGATGATAGCAAATGGAAATTGCAGAAGGGTGTATTGAGAATCTATTCCACACCTGCCAAGCAATTGATGTGGGCAAGAAATACGCTTACACAACGTGTGATAGGACCAGAATCTACTACAACCGTTGAATTGAATGTTAGTAAATTGAAAGATGGAGATGTAGCAGGATTGGGAAATATCAATAATCCTTGTTCTTGGATAGGTATCGTGAAACAAGGCAAGAAAGACATTTTGCGTTGGTTCGACCAGCATCATAATGACACCATCGACACGGATATTCAGTTGAAAGGCGAAAAGGTGTGGCTTCGTTTCGTGGGTGATTTCGACAACGATTGCGGTTATTATGCCTACTCTACCGATGGCGTTAATTTCCAAACACCAGGAAAGCAAATCATGTTGGGCTATCAACTGGTTACGTTCCAAGGTTCTCGTATGTCGCTCTTCGCATTCAATAGCAAGGGAAAGAATGGTGGATTTGCCGAATTCGATAATTTCACGGTAGATGAACCAATGGCTGACCGTTCGAACAACATCCCATACGGAAAGACATTCAGAATTATCAACCTTACCTCTAATCTTCCCATGAACGCTACGCCTCATGGTTTGATGTACGATTCGCGACCTAATGACAAGTCGGAACACACGCAATTCCAAATCGAGGATAGAGGAAATGGAAAGGTGGCTTTAAAATGCGTAGACGGCAGATACGTGTTTGTGGCTGGTGAAGGATTGGCTGGCGACATTCAACTGACCAAAGATGCATCAAAGGCAGATGAGTTTATGTGGCAAGACATGCTTCGTCAAGAGTTTATGTTATTGTCCATGAAGCGCCATCTATACGTGGGAAAGAGTCCTACAGATGGAAGTCCATACTCCCTAGAGTTCAAAGGTGCCGACCCAGCACGCAAGAACGGTGCCGTATTCAAATGGGAAGAAATCGTTAAATAGCCTACCATGTTCAAATTTCAGCAATTCACCGTTCACCAAGATAAATGTGCCATGAAAGTGGGTACAGACGGTGTATTGTTGGGAGCTTGGGCAAAAGGAGGAAACCATATCCTTGACATAGGAACAGGTACGGGATTGATTGCCTTGATGATGGCGCAACGCTATTCCAAGGCAATCATTTCTGCCGTAGACATCGACGAGGACGCATGCATTCAAGCTCGCGAGAATGTTGATGAGTGCTCGTTCAAGAATAGGATTCATGTTTTCCATTCCTCAATACAAGATTTCAGCTATCAATGGTTGTCCGAAAGAAAGCCATTGTTTGATAGTATCGTGTCAAATCCACCGTTTTTTGTCAATAGTCTCAAGAATCCCGACCAGAAAAGAACGTTGGCAAGACACGCAGACACACTCCCATTCTCTGATTTATTCCGTTCGGTGAGTAAATTGTTAACCGCCGATGGCGTATTTAGTGCCATCATTCCCACCGAACAAATCAAAGATTTCATGGCAGAGGCTTATTTGAATGCCTTATATCCAATTAGCATTATCCACGTCAAGACAACACCATCCAAACAACCCAAACGTTGCTTGTTAGCATTCTCTCCACAACCTCCCCACTCTATCGATGAGCAAACCATCAACTTACTCACGCCAACGGGTGAGCGTAGTGATTGGTACCAAAAGGTCACCAAAGATTTTTATTTGTAACGATCGTTTAAGCCTAATCAGTATTATATTCGCCCATTCACCCCATCAAGCCCATTCACCCCATATATAATATAATAAGGTCACAAATGAATCAGCTTCCTCTGAAGCACCTTGCTCAAAGCCTGAATATGTCTGGTATGCTTGGTCAAGTCTTCCCTCACCACGTTGATTTCATTAAACAAGTACGCAGCACCCGTTTGCACAGCATTTGGCTTGCGTAGGCTCTTGTCTGCATCAGGATTGACGATAATCTTAATACCCTTCTCCTTGAGTTCGATAGTCACATTATCATCCGTCATCACTGGGTCGCCATCATAGTGAATCACTCCCTTTCGCTCACGACGGATATTCAACTTCTTGCATTTGAATGTCTTGATTTTCGAACTCTTATCCAACGTCTTGTTAAACATATCGATACTGATTTGGGGAGCCTCCAAAACGTCAAACGGTTCCATAATAATCACGTCCAACAAACCATCACTCATGGAAGCTTGTGGTGCGATATAGGCATTATTACCATATTGTGAAGCGTTGGCACACGAAATCAAAAACGCCTTATAACGCGCAGTACCCGTCTCATCTTCTATCACATACGTCTCTGGCTTGTACTTCAAGCCTTCACGCAACACGTTTTCCACGTAAGTAATTGGTCCTCTCTTGCCCGACTCTGCAAATTTCATACTCACGAAAGCATCAAAGCCCATTCCACACGTACAAAAGAACGGATAACCATTGATGATTCCATAGTCTAAATCATGAACCTCGAAGCGATTGATAATCTCAATCGACTTACGGGCATTCATCGGCAACATCAGATGTCTCGCCAATCCGTTTCCCGAACCGCAAGGAATAATGCCCAAAGCCGTATTCGAATGAACGATGGAACGCGCCACTTCATTCACCGTTCCATCGCCGCCTACAGCCACGACCACATCAATGCCTGCATCCTTAGCGTTAGAAGCCAACTCACATGCATGTCCTGCCCTTTCCGTCAACAGAATCTCATAGTCGAATAAATCCTTATCCAACGTGGTATCTATCAAATCGGGAATTGCTGCCTTGTTTGACGTCCCCGAAATGGGATTCATGATGAACACCAATTTCTTTTTCATGGCACAAAAATACGAAAATCATCGTGAAAAAATGAGATATTTAGCATTAAAATTAAGCAAACGAACAAATTCTTAGAAAAAAAGGACGTTTTATAACACTTTTTTTGTATATTTGCAGCCTTAAAAAATTATAAAGTAGTTTCTAAATGGGACAATTACAAGAAAGATACAAGGCCTACCGTGAACCTCAGAAGTTCAAGGCACTTGGTGTTTACCCATATTTCCGCGCCATTACAAGTAAGCAAAACACAGAAGTAGAGATGGAGGGACATAAAGTCCTGATGTTCGGATCCAATGCATATACGGGTCTTACTAACGACCAACGTATTTTGGATGCAGCCAAGGCTGCCATCGACAAATATGGATCAGGATGCGCAGGAAGTAGGTTCCTCAATGGTACACTTGACCTTCACATTCAACTGGAAAAAGAACTGTCTGAATTTGTAGGTAAAGAAGATTCCATCTGTTTCTCTACTGGTTTCTCCGTTAACCAAGGCGTAATCCCCGCATTGCTAAACAAAGACGATTTCGTTATATGCGATGACCGTGACCATGCAAGTATCGTTGATGGACGTAGATTGGCTTTTGCCAAGCAACTCCATTACAAGCACAACGACATGGAAGATTTGGAGCGCGTACTCCAGCGTCTGCCTTACGAAGCCGTTAAGCTTATCGTAGTGGATGGTGTATTCTCCATGGAAGGTGACTTGGCTAAATTGCCTGAAATCATCGAACTGAAACACAAGTACAATTGTTCGGTGATGGTTGACGAGGCTCATGGTATCGGCGTATTCGGTCGTCAAGGACGTGGTGTTTGCGATCATTTCGGACTCACTAACGAAATAGATCTCATTATGGGTACATTCTCCAAGAGTCTTGCCTCAATTGGCGGATTCATTGCTGGAGATGCTGACACCATCAACTGGTTGCGCCACTCATGCCGCACCTACATCTTTAGTGCATCAAACACTCCTGCCGCAACAGCTGCCGCAAGGGAAGCTCTCCACATTATCCAACAAGAACCAGAACGTATCGAGGCATTGTGGAAAGTAACCAAATATGCACTCAAACGTTTCAAGGAAGAAGGATTTGAGATTGGAGATACAGAGAGTCCTATCATCCCACTCTACGTACACGACGTAGAAAAGACCTTTAAAGTGACAGCACTTGCCTTCAATGCTGGCGTATTCATAAACCCAGTAATACCTCCTGCATGTGCTCCTCAAGACACACTCGTTCGCTTCGCTTTGATGGCAACTCACACCGAAGAACAAGTAGAACGTGGTGTTCAAGCACTGAAAAAGGTGTTTAAAGATGAAGGAATCATAAAATAAACGCCTAAAAATTTGCAAGGTTCAGAAAAAGTTGTTACCTTTGCACCCGCAAAAAGGAACACACACCTTGCGCATTCGGGGTGTAGCGCAGCCCGGTAGCGCTCCTGGTTTGGGACCAGGCGGCCGCAGGTTCGAATCCTGTCGCCCCGACTGAAAGAAAATCCAAATTACTGATTTAAGTAGTTTGGATTTCTTTTTTCTCCGCACTCACAATATCTCTGCCACAATATTGGGTTGGAAACCATAGCTTTATTTGCTACAAACCATTGATTTGTGCGCCACAAACGAATAGTCTACAGCAAACAAAGCTATGTTTTACACCGTCTAAAGCTATGGTTTATGCATTCCAAATGACGTGTTTCTTACCTCAATCTTCCATTTACTAAGCGAGTAATAACTACCGCCTAACCATCTAAATGATGCATTAAATAGTGTTAGCATTTTTTCTGTAAAACATGAAATATGTTGTTTTTTCCAAGACCTCCCGTATTTTCAGATAAATACATTATTATCAAAGAGTTAGTTTTTTCAAGACCTCACCTAACACCTCCCGTAAGACCTCCCATAGACCTCACCTAAGACCTCCCGTCGGTGATTGTGTAAGTTCGCACAAAAGTGTTCGATGAAGCAATACTCTAACACACTTGGAATGAGCGAGCGGAAAGAGAATCAATCGAAAATCAGGTCGGCAAGACGGGAGGTGTTAGGTTATGTATAGATTACCACAAGAACTATGAAGAATAAGAAATAAATAAGAATCCAATACATACTGCTCATAGATTTAATCTTGTCTGTTTACTTCACGGGATGTTTCTTCATGAAATCTTTCTTGATATCTTCTCCAAATGATTGAGGACCGATGGCTCCTCCGCCATACATCAATAATACTTTATCGGTATATGGAATGAACATAGGGTCTTCAAAATATTCCTTTTTCTCCTCTGCATTCAAGGGCCGATTGTAAATACGATAGGAATACATACCCATATCTACTCTTCGGAAACCGATGTCAACGTAATCGGAAAGACGAGGGTTAATTTCTATAGAGATGCAACCCAGTTTTTTCAACTTCCGTTGGATATTTTGGAGTTCCTCATGATTCAACCCAACGACTTGCATCAATGAGTCGATTCTATCCTCAGAACGAACGTCCCAATTATATGAACAGATGGAATCATTTTTCCCCATTGCATGGAATATCGATATCTTTCCATGCTCGAACTCAAGTTGCATTTGCGCCCCTTTGTCAAGGCTTTGGCTTGTGTAATCTATCAAGTCCTGTAATCCTGACTTGTTCTCGTCATAATGCTCTACCATGATATCAGGATTGCATATTGTGCCGAACCTTGTGGGCGAGAGAAAATATGCTCCAATCAATAGGATGATAGCACATCCCCAAACCAAATATATCTTCCACAGATGACCTTTTTTCCAAAAAGAACGCAGAAACACGATGATTGCCCAAACTATCAATGGGATAACAAACCACCAACCAAAAACGAGAAGCATATCGGCCATAAATGAGTCGTCTATCATTAACCAGACGAACCAACTTGCAAAGCACATTGGAATTAGGTTGATGTGTTTTTTGATGAACATGGTAAAATCTTCCAAAGTAGGCCTAACCTCTCCCATATCATTATTAAATAATCGTTTTGCCTATTAATAACGAAAAATGTATTTCTTTATTATGCTTTTTTGAGAGCCATTATAATCCCACCATTTTGAGCTATAAGCCTCAAAATCCCAAACAATATATTTGGGGGTCATAAACATAGTGTTTGCATCGAACAAATATATCGTTTACGCACCGTAAACATATCGTTTAGGTTTATTAACAAGAAGATGGCTATTTATTAACAGAATTTCGCACCAATTGGAATCCCGTTTTTTTGGTGATTGGGAGAAATAGGCGTAACTTTGCAAAAAGAAAAAGAAGCATGATGTATTCTTTGAAAAATGAATGAAAGAATGTTCATGTCACCTTTTGAAGACACGACCAAATAAAGAGAATAACATCTAATAATATCTAATAACATCAAGTATATGAAACGATTATGTTTAGCCTTATTGGCATTCCTTACGGTGATTGCAGGATATGCCCAGCGTGTAAAGATTGAGTTTTTCACGCCCCGTGTGGTTCACATCGTGAAAAGTCAGAACGACAACTACGCAGGAAAGAAGAGTCTCGTGGTTACGGCTCAAAAGGAAGACGTAGCACTACAGCAACGTGGTAGCACCATATCAAGTGGTGAATTGAGTGTCAAACTCGATGAACGAACAGGATGCGTGACGTTTATGACCCCGAAGGGAAGTGTGTTACTTCGAGAGAAAAGCCATTCGTTTGATGCTCTTACATCAGGCAACAATGCTGGGAAATGGAAGGTTCGCCAGACCTTTACGCTTGATAAGGACGAGGCCATCTATGGATTGGGCACCATCCAAAACGGAAAGATGAATCGCCGTGGTGAACACAAACGTATGGAACAATCGAATTTAGAGGATTTCCAGAATGTCTTGCAGAGCATTAAAGGTTGGGGAATCTTCTGGGATAACTATTCACCAACCAATTTTGACGACGATGCAGTAGCAGGAATGTCGTTCACGTCAGAGGTAGGTGAAGCCATCGACTACTACTTTATGTACGGTGGTTCTGCTGACGGAGTGATTGCCCAGATGCGCCATCTTTCGGGAGACGTTCCGATGTTCCCTCTCTGGACTTACGGTTACTGGCAATCGAAAGAACGCTATAAGACCGCTCGGGAAACGGAAGGCATCGTTGACAAATATCGTTCGTTGAATGTTCCCTTGGACGGTATCATTCAAGACTGGCAATATTGGGGTAGCAACTATTTGTGGAATGCCATGGACTTCCTTGCCGAAGACTTTAGCAATGGCAAACAGATGATAAAGAACGTACATGAGAAGCATGCTCATTTCATGATTTCTATTTGGGCAAGTTTCGGTCCTCAGACGCAACAATTCCGCGAACTGAATGAGAAAGGTTTGCTGCTGCCTATCGAGACATGGCCTCAGAGTGGTATCTCGCATGTTTGGCCTCCCGTCATGAAATATCCCTCTGGTGTGAAAGTCTATGATGCTTTCAGTCCAGAAGCTCGAAGCATCTATTGGAAATACCTGAAGACACTCTACGACTACGGCACTGATGCTTGGTGGATGGACTCTACAGACCCCGACTTCTTCAATCCCAAGGAAAGTGATTATGACCACAAAGTGTATGGAGGCACATGGCGCTCGCAACGTAATGCCTTCCCATTAGAGACCGTTCGAGGTATCTATCAAGCACAACGCAAGGACGACAGAGGCAAACGTATCTTTATCATGACGCGAAGCAGTTTTGCCGGTCAGCAACATTATGGTTCTAACATGTGGAGTGGCGACGTGAACTCGTCATGGGATATGCTACGCAAGCAGATACCAGCAGGATTGAGTTTCACTTTAACGGGCAACCCCAATTTCAACACCGACATTGGTGGTTTCTTCTGCGGTTCGTATAACACCCGTGGAGGTGGTTCTGCACCCAAGAATCCACAATTCCAAGAACTCTATATTCGTTGGATGCAATACGGATTGTTCTGCCCTGTCTTCCGCAGTCATGGTGCCGATGCTCCACGTGAGATATGGCAATTTGGCGAGAAAGGACAACCCGTTTACGACATCATCGAAAAGATGATTCGCCTGCGCTATCGACTTATACCTTATTTATATAGTACCGCTTGGCAAGTGACGAGCAACAACGACAGCTATATGCGCCCGTTGTTTGCCGACTTCGCCCAAGACAAAAAAGTGTGGAACATAAACGATGAGTTCATGTTTGGTCGTAGCATTCTTGCTGCACCCATTGTAGACCCACAATATACAGAGGAGAAAATCATCCGCACCAATGCGATGACTGGTTGGGACCGTCAGAATGCGACAGACGATTCTTCTGCAAAGAGCATCGACTTCACCTCCACAAAGAATGCGGTGAAGTATCTGCCGAAGGGAACTTTCTGGTATGATTTCTGGACTGGCGCACGCTATAAAGGTGGACAAGACGTGAAGTTAACGACCTCGTTAGATATGGTGCCCATGTTCGTGCGTGCTGGTAGTATCTTACCTCTAGGCCCTGAGATGCAATATGTAGGCGAGAAATCATGGGATAATCTCGAAATGCGCATCTATCCTGGTGCAGATGGCTCTTTCACGCTCTATGAAGACGAGGGTGATGGTTACAATTACGAAAAGGGTGTTTATGCTACGATAGACTTCAAATGGAACGACCGTCGTCAGACGCTGACCATCAGCGAACCAAAAGGCAACTACCCTGGTATGTTAACTCAAAGACGCTTCACCATCGTCTTGCCTGACGGTCAGCAAAGTACTATTGAATACAAAGGCCAACCTTGCGAAGTGACATTCAAACCTCTTGCATACAAAAAATAACAACAAAACGATACCATCATGAAAAATAAGTTGTTAATAGTTCTGTTGCTCATCGTTTCTTTGGTGCAGGCACAGACGGCGAGAAAGTTTACGCTCGACTTGACCGATGACGGGAAAGCGCAGATGGTTTGTTTCCTCCCCACTACTCCCTCTGGTAAGGCTATAGTTGGAGTGCCTGGAGGTGGCTACTCGGTTCTATCAAATACTCATGAAGGTTATTTGGCTTCAGAATGGCTTAACGACCAAGGCATTGCCTATTTCGTTGTGAATTATCGTCTACCCTATGGCGACAGGACTTTGCCGATGGGCGACGTGGAAAAAGGAATCCGTATCGTGCGCGACTCAGCAACGGTGTGGGGCATCAATCCACACGATGTGGGTATCATGGGATTCTCAGCTGGCGGTCATTTGGCATCTGTCATTTCCACACATGCCGACTTTGCTGTACGCCCAGACTTCACAATTCTGTTTTATCCTGTGATTTCCATGGACGAGCGCGTAACACATAAATGGTCGTGTCGCAATTTCCTTGGTGAAGAAGGCCAAAAGAATCCCGCATTGGTTCGTGAATTCTCTACTGATAAGGCCGTGCGTCGCCACCTTACTCCCCCTGCCATTATCATCATGGCAAACGATGACCGTCTGGTACCTCCTGTTACTAATGGCGTGGCTTACTATTCGGCCATGCGCAATGTAGGCAACGAGTGTACCATGTATATCTATCCTACAGGTGATCATGGTTTCGGCTTTGGTACGTGGTTCAAATATCATGACCAAATGCTTACCGACCTTGGCAATTGGTTGAAGGCACGAAAGACTCCCAAGCCAGATGCCGTGAAGGTGGCTTGTATCGGCAATAGCATTACCGACGGTCATGGTATCGACGTGGCCACACAATTCGGGTATCCTGCTTTGTTGCAACAGATGTTGGGTGATAATTATTGGGTGAAAAACTTTGGTGTGAGCGCACGTACCATGCTCAACAAGGGTGATAATCCTTATATGAACGAAATGGCATGGAAAGATGCGGTGGCTTTCAATCCTGACATTGTCATCATTAAATTGGGCACCAATGACTCTAAACCCCAGAACTGGCAATACGGGGCAGAGTTTAAGAACGACCTAAAGCAGATGATTACTACTTTGCGTCCAGACTTGGCACAACCTCAAAAGAAAAAGGGAAAGAAAAGTAAAAATGTCCAACCTGCTAAGCCTCAGATTATCCTATGTACGCCAATACCAGCTTTTAAGTCAACATGGAATATCAACGATTCCATTATCGCAAACAGCATCATTCCCATACAACAGGAAGTGGCTCGCGAATACGGACTTCAAGTAATCGACTTACATACGCTCTTTGCCGACAAGTCTGATTTTGTTCAATCTGATGGCATTCATCCTAACGAAAAAGGCGTGAAGCGCATGGCTGAAATCATCGCCGAAACATTGAAAAAAGAATAGGATGAGCATGTTTGTTGCTTATTAGTTGGTGAAAGCCAAGACATAAATAATTGAACCCCAGAAGTTTTTTTCCAACTTCTGGGGTTCAATTTATTATGATATACTCTTTATCGAACGACCTGCGTGAATTCAGGCTTGGCATTTGGTTCGTTGCTGACGGTCACGTAGATGGTAGAGGTAGCTTCCTTCCCATCAAATCCACGACTCTTAACGGTGAATTGATAATCGGTACCATCGGGAGTAAGACGCTTGCCTACGGTTGACGGAGTGCCTAAAGGGAATTGATAGCTGGAACAAGCAGCATCAAAGATAGCCTTTTCTTCATCCGTAACAGGTTGCTGAGGTGAGTAATCGGGCAACTTAACAACAGTACCTTTCTTGTAACCATTCTCTTTCAAGAACCTGTCGAGTTCCTTTTCTGCGGCTTTCACTCTTGCCGTGCGCACTCCATAACCCGTAAGGATTTTTGCTTGAGGCAAGGCTTTCTTCAAGTCTTCAGTAGAAGTCTTTAAGCCTCCACTACCGAAGGTACAGAATGGGACGATGGTCTTGCCAGCGAAGTTATATTCTTTGACAAGGGTTGCAATAGGCATGGCGTATGTTCCAAACCAAATAGGATAACCGAGGAAAATGATGTCGTAATTGGCTATCTTCGACTTGAGAGGTTTGAGGTCGGGTGTTTTTCCGTCTTGTCTTTCTTTTTGACTACGTTGAATGGTCTCTTGGAAGTTCCCAGAATAAGGTTGTACAGCCTCAATACTCTCGATGTCGGCATTGAGTTGCTTTTGTAATTCCTGCGCTACAGTCTTGGTTGTACCTGTTTCTGAAAAATAAAGCACAAGGCTTTTCTGTGCAAAACTCGTTGCAAAGGATGCAATGAATGCAATTGATAATAATAGTCTATTCATAAGTTATTTATTTTTATATCATATATTTTCACCATAATTGGTCATAACATATTTACTAAAGTATTGTAATTATGATTGCAAATTTACAAATAATTGGGTAAAAAATCGTACTTTTGTAAGTCGTTTTAATAGTTTTTTATGATAAACCCGATAATTGAATCCTACAAGACATTTCTGGCTTAAAAGAGCCATGATAAACATCAAACGTTTTAAAGACATCAAATTCACATAAATAGATTCTATATCATGAAAAAAACATTGATTATTGTGCTGACTCTATTTGCCTCATTAACGGGCACGGCACAGGAGTTTCCTTATCAGAATCCGAATCTGACTGCACGCGAACGTGCGGAAGATCTTTGTAAACGACTGACCATCGAAGAAAAGGCTATGTTAATGCTCGATGAGAGTCCTGCCATTCCCCGACTTGGCATTAAGAAATTCTTTTGGTGGAGCGAGGCTTTGCATGGTGCAGCCAACATGGATAATGTAACTGTCTTTCCAGAACCAATAGCTATGGCATCATCATGGAACCCTACTCTTTTGTATCAAGTATTCGATGCAGCCAGCACAGAGTTTCGCGCTCAATACAATGAGCGAATGTATCGCGGTTCTGGACAAGACGAGAAGTTTCATAGTCTCTCCGTTTGGACTCCCAATGTAAATATTTTCCGTGATCCTCGTTGGGGACGTGGACAAGAGACATACGGTGAAGACCCATACCTCACATCCGTGATGGGAACAGCGGTGGTGAAAGGTCTGCAAGGACCAGAAGATGCGAAATACCGTAAGCTTTGGGCATGTGCCAAGCACTATGCCGTACATAGCGGTCCTGAGTACACTCGTCATAGTGCCAACCTCAACAACATATCAACACGTGATTTCTGGGAGACGTATATGCCAGCATTCAAGACATTGGTTCAAGACGCGAAAGTACGTGAGGTGATGTGTGCCTATCAACGTCTTGATGACGACCCATGTTGTGGTTCCCAACGACTCTTGCAAACCATTCTCCGCGATGAATGGGGATTCAAGTACCTTGTGGTTAGTGACTGTGGTGCCGTTTCCGATTTCTACGAATCACACAAGTCTTCATCAGATGCCGTTCATGCTTCAGCCAAAGCCACGATTGCTGGAACTGACGTGGAATGTGGTTACGGTTATGCTTATCGCAGCATCCCCGAGGCCGTGAAACGAGGATTGATTACCGAGGCTGAAGTAGACAAGCACGTCATTCGTCTCTTGGAAGGTCGTTTCGATCTCGGAGAAATGGATGATCCTTCACTTGTGGAATGGTCGAAGATTCCTTATTCTGCCATGGACTCTAAGGAACACAGACAATTGGCTCTTAAAATGGCACGACAAACTATCGTGTTGTTACAAAACAAGAATAACATTTTGCCCTTGGCGAAAAACAAGGAGCGTATTGCCGTTATTGGTCCCAATGCCGACAATGCACCGATGATGTGGGGCAATTACAATGGAATGCCTAATCACACCATTACTATCTTGGATGGAATAAAGGCTAAGCAGAAGAAAATAGTCTACTATCCTGGTTGTGACCTTACTTACGATAAGGTGATGGATTGTCTGTTTGCCTCACAATGTAGCTTCGAGGGAAAGAAAGGATTGAAGGGAACATTCTGGAATAATCGTAAAATGGAGGGTAAACCTGTTATTACACAATACTACACTACTCCACTTGCCGTGACCACAGCAGGTATGCACAACTTTGCACCAGGAGTACAACTCGAAGATTTCTCTGCTAAATATGAAACCGTTTTCACTCCAAAGGAATCTGGAGAGTATGTGGTTAATGTTGAGGGGTGCGGACATTTCGAACTATTCATCAATGGCGAACAAAAATTCCAACATCATATCTGGCGTACTACGCCCAATCGTGTTCCCATTCAGGCAGAAAAGGGAAAGAGCTATAATATAGAAGTGCGCTTCTCCCACATCCATACATACAATGCCAACCTTAAAATCAATGTTGCCAAAGAACTTCCCATCAACTACCAAGAAGTTATCAGTAAACTGAATGGCATAGACAAGGTTATCTTCGTTGGTGGTATTTCTTCTGCTCTCGAAGGTGAGGAAATGCCTGTCAACATCGAAGGATTCAAAGGAGGCGACCGTACCAATATAGAATTGCCTACCGTGCAACGTGAATTCCTCAAAGCACTCAAGGCAGCAGGTAAGAAAGTAATCTTCGTTAACTGTTCTGGTTCTGCTATCGCCCTACTTCCAGAGACCGAAAGTTGTGATGCTATCGTGCAAGCATGGTATGCAGGCCAAGAAGGTGGTACTGCCATTGCTGATGTACTCTTTGGCGATTACAATCCCAGCGGGAAATTACCCGTAACATTCTATAAGAATACCAATCAGTTGCCTGATTATGAAGACTACTCCATGAAAGGACGCACCTATCGTTATATGACCGAGAAGCCGCTTTATCCCTTTGGCTATGGTCTGAGTTACACCACCTTTACCTATGGTGAAGCCCGTCTTGATGGAATGAAACTCACGGTTCCTGTTACTAATACAGGTTCACGCGATGGTGATGAGATTGTACAAGTCTATCTGAGTCGTCCCAATGATTCAGAAGGCCCTGTACAAACACTCCGTGCTTTCAAGCGAGTATTCATTCCAAAGGGACAAACCGTTAATGTAACGCTTACGCTTGACGAGAAGTCGTTAGAGTGGTTTGATACGGAAACCAACACCATGCGCCCGTTGAAAGGAGCGTACACGATTTACTACGGTGGAACTTCAGATAGACAATATCAGAAGAGTATAACGTTTCCAGGGATTTGAGGCATTACTTATTTGAACCTTCAATAAGAGAAGCATTACAACAGCATAAGAAATGGCGGGCATGTGGAAGCCATTTTGCCCGTCTTCTTAGGCCGTTTCTATTTAGTACATAGTGCATGTACTAAACGTACATTGACGATGTACGAATCGTACATGGCCCATGTACGAATGGTACAAAGCCCTTATACGAAATCATTCTTATATTTTTAGCGAATATGAAAGATAGCTAAACAAACTTTTAATAACTAATATATTAATAAAAATGAGACATCATATCATTCGAACATTTGTCGTATTGGCGATGTGTTTGTTATCAACCGTTGCCAAAGGAGAAGACATGGCGGGATATTTATTTGCCTATTTTCGTGGTAATGCTACGACACAAGAGCATTTATTCTATGCATTCTCTTCCGACGGATTGAATTATACGCCAATCAATGGAGGTAATGCCGTTGTCAATTTCTCGGGCATTTCCGTTACTGGAAATATCCGCGACCCATTTGTGTTACGTGGCGAAGACGGTACTTTCTATATGGTTTGTACAGACATGAGAAGTTCAAACGGATGGGATAGTAACCGTGGAATCGTTATGTCGAAGTCTACCGATTTGGTGAATTGGACACATTCAACGGTTCATTTCCCCACAAAATATGCTGGTACAGACTGGGCAAATGTTACTCACGTATGGGCTCCCGAAGTTATCTATGACCGCGCCGTGGGTAAGTATATGGTGTATTTTGCATTAAAGACTGGCAATAATGCACCCGCCCCTTACGACAAGCAATACTACTGCTATGCCAATTCTAATTTCACCGACTTAGAGGGTGAACCAACACATCTATATGATCGTGGTTCTGCCACCATCGACTTAACCATTGCGTATAATGATGAAGATTGTCTTTACCATGGTTTTTACAAGAATGAGGGTGCTGGTGGCATTTGTCACATAACGTGTAGTAGTTTGACGGCAGCAAATGGTGCAGCAACTGGAAGTCAATGGAGTACACCTTCTGGAACGGTTCAGCAGACATCGGAAGCCGTAGAAGGACCGAGCATATTCAAACGTATCAGTGATGGCAAATGGATATTGGGTTATGATTGCTATGCTGCCAATCCCGCTCATTTCCAATTGTGTGAGGTGAGCAACAATTTCACCACATTCACCAAATGGGGCGATTGTGCCAATCATGGTGCATTTACCCCTCGACATGGTTCTATTATTCCGCTTACTAATACTGAACTTTACGACCTTGACATAGCCTTTGGAGGTGCCTCTGATTTATCGGCTTTAAAATCAGAATTGCAAAAAGAACTGACACTTGCCTCCACATTTGGTCTATCCATGACGGAAGAACAAGATGTATATAACAACACAAAAGCTAATCGACTACAAATTCAGAATGCCATCAACAACTTGAAGGTAAAAGAATACAACTATGTCTCAACGAATTATACATACGATGCATCTATGTTGCTCGGAAATCCTGCAACGAATAATATCGTAACGAATTCAAGTCAACATTGGGACGGAACGAATGGTTCCACATATTTCGAACAGTCTGGTAGTTCTTGGGGGGCATCTTCTTGGACATCATCAATGACCTATACCACAAACTTACCTGTTGGAGAATACGTATTCCGCGTAGCTTGTCGTGCTGCATCAAACGTAACTGGAACTATTTCAGGTAATGGTTCGACGGCTATCATCCCCGCTAATGGTGATGTGGGATATGGTATTACTACTACAGGAGTTACAAGTTTCTCATCAAGCGATACTTTCACCAATGGCAATAATGGTCGTGGATGGGAATGGCGATATATTCCCGTCAGCGTGACAGGGTCTTCCAAAGAGATTACTTTTACCATCTCTGCATCAACTAACACTATCCATCAATGGTATAGTGTAACCAATATTGCATTATTATCTAAGGGTTACGTAGCGCCAGAAGTGGTCTCAGACGAACAAAATAGTACCACAACAAGAACGCAAGTGACAACCAACGTGAATATCACTACAGCCATAGACTATAAGATTACCGGAGCAACACCATTCACCACAACTGGTAGCATCAACATTGCGAATGACAATGCTACGGTTATTTTTTCAAGCGTGAAACCGAGTGCTGTCATCAATTCATGGCTTCCCTATATTAAGATTAATGGTTCTACGGCTGTCAACGGAACGAATTGCCAAGTGAAAATTTATGGAGATGGAACCATCATTCTGCCACATGGCGACTCTTTCTATCCTCTGGTAGTATATCAAGGAAATGAGTGGACAGGTATAGCTAACAACAAATATTATCCGAAGACGAAATACAACCTTGCAGGAACAACGTTCGACAATAGTATTCGGTCGTTTACTTTAAGACGTGGATATAGTGTTTGTCTCTCGGCAAAAGCCAACGGATTGGGATATAGTCGTATATGGGTGGCAGACACGAGGAACATCAAAGTAGACTTGGCTGGTACTCCTCTTGACGGAACAGCATCGTTTATCCGCATCAACAAATGGAATGACACATCCAAAAAGGGATGGGCAGGCGGACAAGCAACGCAGAACAACTTACTTAACACCACTTGGTACTACAATTGGAATGACAACGGAGAACTTAATTCCGCAGACCGTGAATATGTAGGCATACGCCAACAACCATGGTGGCCTAATCCCGACCAAGCGAGTTCCAACACATTGGGATATAATGAGTTTGACAATACCGTGGAAGACTCATATAAGAAATTAGTGGAGATTGCAGGTAGTTCTGACGAAGATGCTATTGTCAATGCCGCAGTAGACCGTTGGACTGACCTTCTTGTTACGGGCAAACGTCTGGGTTCTCCATGTGTATCTAACTGGAATAACAATTTCTCAGGTGGTATGTTGGAGAAATTCATCAACAAATTAGAGGAAAGAGGATACCGCTGTGACTTCATCGTAACACATTGCTATTGGTATAATGATTGGAGCACGTGGAAGTCGTGGCTCAACGACATGCATAATCTCTTCCCTGGGCGACAAATCTGGATTACCGAGATGAACTATGGTGCCAACTGGACAGGATGGCCAGGAAGCAACACAAGTGCTTCTTCAAGTAATTACAATATTGAGAAACAACACTTTGCACCCATTATCGATGGTTTGGAAAGTACGGATTACATCGAGCGTTATGCCGTTTACAACGATGTTCAAGAATGTCGATATATGTACAATGCCTACGATGCAAGTCTTAGCAGTACTAATTACCTTACGCCAATGGGTGTTTACTATGCGAATAAGGCTTCGAATATCGGCTATAAAGCATCGTATAATACGTATGTACCCAGTACGGTGGCTTATAGCACTAACTTGACTAATCCCGTGTTAAGTTCTGTCTTAATCAATAGCCAATCAGATGAAACAACGGTCAAATGGACGGATTCCAATGGCGAGTATATTAAAATAATGTACGTAGAAAAACAGGTTAATGGTTCATGGACGGTCGTTCATACTTTCACGGACATCTATCCAGAGAGTGAAACTCATAACTATGAGGCGGTTGTCAATGGCAGCGACGGAGGTACGTTCCGCATTCATACCGTTGACAGATGTAACGGTGACCATTACTCTGGCGAATTGTCTTCCGTTACCGTAGAAGACAAGGTGGGAAGCAAAGTTACATTTAACAACATCACTTATTATCTTGGAGGAAACATCATTGCCAATGGTGATTTCAATTATGGATGGAACGGATGGACAGATGGCACAGGAAACAATGCGCCAGCTAAGGCGAAAATGGAAATCATTCCCGTGGCAGGTACAGACAATGGGACTTATTTGCGTTCATACGGTAATACGGGTGCGGATGGCGATTGTTCTTTGAAAGGATTGTTTACCATTGCTAAGAACACCAACTATCAATTCTCGGTTTGGCATAAGGACAATGGCGGTGGCTGGCAGAAAGGTAGCCTCTCTACTGATGGTAATAATGAATCTTCTGAAGTATTAAACCTCTCAAAATCTACTGATTGGACAAAAGAGAGTACGATGTTTGCCAGTGGCTCTTATCAGCAATTTATTCTCAAATATCGATGGTTAGACAAAACTGCCAAATTTGACAAGTTCGCACTTCGCAAACTATGCACTACAGAACGTGCGGCATACGACGATGGTTTTTCTCAATTGCAAAATGAAGCAGAAGTATTTAAGGTTTGGAATGCCTCAACCAATGGATACGTAGACATCAATACGGAATTGACAAACCGAATCAGTTCCGCTTACTCGATGTCACATAACACTACAGCCACAGCAAAAACTCGTTACCAAGCAGCAGAGAACGCTCTGCAAGAGGCATTTGACGGAGTGAAAACCAAGAAGACACTTGATTCTTTATTGGTATTGGCAAACACCGTCTTGGAAGAAGCACACCCTGCATATTCCACATTGCAAACGGCGATTGACAATGCCACTTCCGCAAATACAGTTTCTGCATACACAACAGCACTCGAAGGGTTGCGAAACGCATTAAATGATTATCTCGTATGGGCAGACAAAACCTCATTGATTCAAAATCCCACATTCACGGCATCAACAGGATGGACAACAAAGGCTGGTTCTTATACTGGAGGAGACCAGCGTCTCAATAACATTTGGGGTAAAACATGTTGGAATGCGTGGTGGAGCACAGCCAATGCTGGTACGATGGAAGTGAAACAGACACTCACCAATTTGCCTATGGGCTATTATAGCATGTCATGTGTAGCAACAACCCAACCATTCTGCATCACAGATCAACACGGATATATCACAGGAACAAATGCAACGGAGACTACTCCCACTCTAACCTTCGAGAGATTCGATGCACCAGGAATCACGAACGATGATGTATGGGAGTCACTTGCCACAAAACCCGTTTGGGTGGACGATGATGGTTCGTTAACCATTGGATTCATTGGTTCCAAAGAGGGTAAAGAAACGTCTAATCCCGTTTACTCAGATAACCGAGAGGGCTGGTGGTGCGCAACAGACTTTAAACTCTATTATTCTCCTGTCTATCGCCGAACCGATATGGAAGGACAATGGGGAACTGTTTGCTTACCATTTGCAGCAAAGGCGGATAATGGTGTAACACTCTATGAAATTGCTGGTATCAATCTTCGTAATACGCAAATATTCTTAAATGAGGTGAACGAAATCACTCCTGGCATTCCATACATCTTCTATACGGAAAATGAAACTGCCAATTTCTATGGTACGAATGGAGATATTATTTCAGACGTATCCAATGGAAATAACGGTCTTGTTGGTATATTCAAGAATAGCAAAGACTTGGTGAAGAACGGGGATTATGTATTGACAAACAACAAATGGAACAAGGTGAAAGATACGGAAACCCTCGAGTTAGGTAATTATCATGCCTATATCCCCAACCTTTCTGCCATAAGCGTGATGAATGGCACTCCTTCAAATCTCAAGCGAATAGATGTCGTAAGTTATGATAAGTTGCTCAGAGGCGATATCAACTTAGATGGAGAAGTCAATATCACGGATGTGGTATGTCTTGTCAACAAGGTGTTACAACAAGAAGCTGAAGATATTCACCTTCTGATAGATGACCTCAATGAAGATGGCAATGTAAATATTACGGATGTTATTATCCTTGTCGAACTGATAACTGACAATTAGTCGTATCATACCGACATGATGTCATGATTCTACCATGGGCACAGCATTTGAAGGCTGAAAGATAGAATAAAAAAGAAAGGAGAATTATCATGACATTCGACAAATTTACAATCAAGGCACAGGAAGCCGTACAAGAAGCAATCAACACGGCACAACGTTCTGGTCAACAGACGATTGAGCCTACGCATTTGCTTGCCGGAATCATGTCTAAAGGAAAGGACATTGTCAACTTCATCTTCCAAAAGTTAGGAGTAAACGGTGGACAAATCGAAACGTTGATTCAACAAGAAATCGCCCACTTACCTCGTGTAACAGGCGGTGAACCGTATTTCAGCAACGCCACTTCCCAAATCTTGCAACGCTCGGTTGACATCTCGCAAAAGATGGGCGATGAGTTTGTTAGCATCGAACCCATTCTCTTAGCAATGCTTGAGAGCAACAGTACCGTTGGAAGAATCTTAAAAGATGCTGGTTGCAACGACAAGGATATGCGAAAGGCCATCAACGACCTGCGTCAAGGCGGAAAGGTACAATCGCAATCGGGTGATGAGAACTACCAGGCATTATCCAAATATGCCAAGAACTTGGTGGAAGACGCTCGTTCTGGCAAACTGGATCCTGTCATCGGACGAGATGAGGAAATCAGACGGGTATTGCAAATCCTGTCAAGACGAACCAAGAACAACCCTATATTAATAGGTGAACCAGGTACGGGAAAGACCGCCATCGTAGAAGGATTGGCTCAACGTATCGTCAGAGGTGATGTTCCTGAGAACTTAAAGGATAAGCAATTGTTCTCACTCGACATGGGAGCCTTGCTCGCTGGTGCCAAATACAAGGGTGAATTTGAAGAGCGATTGAAAGGAGTGGTGAAGGAAGTGACCTCCTCAAATGGAGAAATCATCCTTTTCATCGATGAAATTCACACATTGGTTGGTGCTGGTGGCGGTGAAGGTGCAATGGATGCAGCCAATATCCTCAAGCCTGCATTGGCAAGAGGCGAGTTGAGAGCCATCGGTGCAACGACACTCAATGAATACCAAAAGTACTTCGAGAAAGACAAGGCACTTGAACGTCGTTTCCAAACGGTGATGGTAGATGAACCTGATGAGTTATCGGCCATTTCCATTCTTCGTGGATTAAAAGAACGATACGAGAATCACCACAAGGTGCGTATTCAAGACGATGCATGTATCGCAGCCGTCAAATTATCCGAACGTTATATCTCTGACCGTTTCTTACCCGACAAAGCCATCGACTTGATGGATGAAGCTGCCGCTAAATTAAGAATGGAAAGAGACAGCGTGCCAGAGGAATTGGACGACATTACGCGTCAATTGAAACAATTGGAGATTGAGCGCGAAGCCATCAAGCGCGAGAACGATGTGCCCAAGATAGAACAACTCGACAAAGACATTGCCGAACTGAAGGACAAGGAAAGGCAATTCCGAGCCAAATGGGAAAGCGAGAAAGCACTGGTGAACAAAATCCAACAAGACAAGTTGGAAATGGAGAACTTACGCTTTGAAGCTGACAGAGCCGAACGAGAAGGAAACTACGAGAAAGTAGCAGAAATCAGGTATGGTAAGTTGCAAGCCTTGCAAAGCGACATTGACAATATCCAAAAGCAATTGAAAGATGCCCAAGGTGGCGAAGGAATGGTCAGGGAAGAAGTGACCGAAGACGATATTGCAGAGGTTGTTAGCAGATGGACGGGCATTCCCGTATCGAGAATGATGCAAAGTGAGCGCGAAAAACTCTTGCATTTGGAAGACGAACTTCACAAACGAGTAATCGGACAGGATGATGCCATCAGGTCTATCTCTGATGCCGTGCGTCGTTCAAGAGCAGGATTGCAAGACCCCAAACGCCCTATCGCTTCATTCATTTTCTTAGGTACTACGGGTGTAGGTAAGACTGAATTGGCTAAGGCATTGGCTGAATATCTGTTCAACGACGAGACTATGATGACTCGTATCGACATGAGCGAATACCAAGAGAAATACAGTGTGTCTCGATTGATTGGTGCGCCTCCAGGATACGTAGGATATGATGAAGGTGGACAACTCACTGAGGCTGTGAGACGTAAGCCCTACTCCGTGGTGCTCTTTGATGAAATCGAGAAAGCTCATCCCGATGTATTCAATATCTTGTTGCAAGTACTCGACGATGGTAGGTTGACCGACAACAAGGGACGTACAGCCAACTTCAAGAATACAATCATCATCATGACGAGCAATGCCACCGAAACCATGTTGCATCAAATCATGCGTCCAGAGTTCTTGAATCGTATTGACGAAATCATTACCTTCACTCAACTTACGCAAGAGGAGATTGCCAACATCGTGGAATTGCAGATGAACAAAGTCAAGAAGATGTTGGAGCCACAAGGATTCACGCTCGAATGGACTCCTGCCGCCATCAGTTACTTATCAAAAGTAGGTTACGACCCAGAATTTGGCGCACGTCCAGTAAAGAGAGCCATACAAAACCATGTGCTCAATGAATTGTCGAAGAAGTTGTTAGCAGAAGAGGTAACGCGCGAAAAGCCGATACGCATCGATGCTGACGCGAATGGATTGACGTTTAGCAATTAAAGATAATTAATTAGGTAGTGAGGGTATAGTGCTTCTAAATTTCCAAGCCTCTATACCCTCACTACCTTTTTTTATTTCACGAATTTCTTTCCTTGATAAATATAGATGCCATGTGACAACGCATTAAACGAGGTACCTAAGCATTGACCATCCAAACTATATACTCGTTTGTCATGATTGCCTTGACTCATTTCTACATCATGAATTCCTGTATCAGTCGACTTGATGACATATACTTCATCCAAGAAGAATCGTTTATCAGGAATGAAACCAATCTTCGTAATTCCGTTACCAGATATTTCATATTGATAGGTTGTCCATTCCGTATTCGACATGGAAACTACATCCACAAAACTATCATCAATATAGATATCCAACCCATTTCCATCCTTACCAAAGGCTGCAGCCTTGAATGTCAAGATAGCATCACCGTTTAAAAAGAACGGGGGAGAATATACGACCCCAACAACACTGGAATTGCCGAACTTAGCACATTGATCGCCACCATAACATTTAGACGAGTCCCAACCTTCATTATCAGGAAGGAACGTTGAAGAAGCCACTTGTCCTGAGAATTGGCCATCGTTTCCGCCTGTACCCTTACACTGGTCAAACGTTTCGGCAAAGATATTACCACCTACAGGAATAGTATCTTGTTCGGTTTCCGATGGCAACAAGGCAAAATTAAACGAGATAGTACCATCATCGTTTTGCGTGATGTTTCTCAAGCCTTTATTCATATTATACAAGCCATCGGTATTGACATTATATACCTTTGCGGCAGGTACGGAATGCGTAGTCAAACTATCTCTCGTACCGTATGGATATGTGTCGCCAGCTAAGTCGAAAACACTTGAACCCATACGATTGTCTGCATGGAATATAGTAAGTCGTTGATGATCATTAGAGAAATTATCCGTATAGCCATCGACCATTCTAAAGGAACCAATCGTATTGATTACATTGTTAATCCAAATCGTCTCATCGTAATCAACATGCAAAACCAACAAGCCTGCTCCATCAAGAGAGTCATCCCATCCTATTGGCTGTCGGTTCTCCAACAGATAATACTCGTCTTTGCAGTTATCATTATATATAATGTATGCATCGCCATGGTCGCTCAATGCTTTCATCTCCGTAATCGTGGTGTCTGATTTCAGTTCTATGGGGTCTAACCATCCACAAACCCATTTCTCATAACTCGTATATCCACAAGGACGATAACCATCGCCATTGTAACAACCATAATCCATGATGTCCCAACAGTCCATGCCAAAATATCCATCGTCATTGGTATCATACATATCCATGATTCCCATACAATGCGAATATTCATGACAGAGCAAACCGATACCTGCCAATTTGTTCTCTCCATCCAATTCACAACCGCAGGAATAAGTATCCACCCATACGCCGTCAACTTGTATCTTGCTCTCGCCATCTTCTGTCATAGACCATTCGTGGGGCCAAACGGAAGAACTGCCTCCTCCATCGTGCTGTCCCTTACCTGCATAGAGAACATATATCTGTTCTACTTCACCGTCACCATCCCAGTCGTAGTCAGCGAAATTCACCAAATCCTCAGCGAGCAACGTTGCTTCCCTAATCATGGCAGTAACACGTTCCAAACCATCTCGTCCAGCGTAATAACTACTTTTTTGAGATACTTTTACAGGACCTACCACATCGAAATCCAACTCAAACTGTCCGTTACTTTGCGCCAAGAAATAATCCTTCACACTCCCTTCGAAGGGATACTCTGAATATCCGATTTCGTTGGCTACCCTACTGAACGTAGAGACATTATGTCCAGCGACAAAAGACCTATCGCTAAACTCCATCAATATCATCAAAGCCTTTTTCTTACCTTGATAGATACTTTTGCGTTGTTTGGCTTGAGCGAGATGGGGAGCTTTCGCGCGCTGATGGGAACGACGCATCCGCACTTTACTTTGCAATTCGCTTGCATCAATACGTTCATACGTTTCCGCATTTTCGCTTTTCACATAGCGTACTCCGTCTGCCGATTCCCAATAATGAAGCGACTCATCACCTTTCAATTGGGCTTGCACAAATGTTCCGTCAACCAATGGTATTTTTTTCCAATTACCTAAACGTACTGGAATGGCATTGACCAATACTGCCGTCAATACCAATGTCATCAAAAAAGCAATCCTTTTAATCATTAGTTCATTTTTTAATTGGGCAAAAATACTACTAAATTTAGGTTTATGCAAATTTCTTAAAGACTTTTATTCATATCTCAAAAATTTTGTGTATGTTTGCAGAAACAACAAGATATATGAATTATGGAAGAAAATGAAAAGATGGCAGCAGGACTGCCCGACAACGCATTTAGGGAATTAAAGGAAGGAGAGAAATACGAACCTATCATGAAACCAGACCAGGTGTATCCAGAAGTAAACGGATGGTCTGTTACATGGGGAATATTGATGGCAATCTTGTTTTCTGCCGCCGCAGCATACTTAGGACTCAAGGTGGGACAAGTATTTGAAGCCGCTATCCCCATCGCCATTATTGCGGTAGGTGTTTCTACGGCAGCCAAGCGCAACAAGGCATTGGGCGAGAATGTCATCATTCAAAGTATCGGTGCATGTTCGGGTGCCGTGGTAGCTGGAGCCATCTTCACCTTGCCTGCGATTTATATCCTCCAATCTAAATATCCAGACATGACAGCATCATTC
Organism: uncultured Prevotellaceae bacterium; assembly: GCA_900314715.1. Classification (GTDB taxonomy): domain Bacteria; phylum Bacteroidota; class Bacteroidia; order Bacteroidales; family Bacteroidaceae; genus Prevotella. The sequence continues at coordinate 54,949 of OMWI01000020.1, forward strand.
GTGAAGATATTCATGGCTTCCGCATTAGGTGGAATCTTGGGTATTTTGTTCTTGATACCTTTCCGCAAGTACTTTGTCAGCGACATGCACGGCAAATATCCTTTCCCAGAAGCTACCGCAACGACACAGGTATTGGTTTCTGGTGAAAAGGGAGGCGACCAAGCAAAACCATTATTGATTGCGGGATTGGTTGGCGGATTATACGATTTCATCGTGGCAACATTCGGTTGGTGGAACGAAAACTTCACGAGTAGGGTTACTGATTTGGGAGTTACCATTGCGGATAAGGCGAAATTGGTATTCAAGGTCAATACAGGTGCTGCCGTCTTGGGATTGGGTTACATTATTGGTTTGAAATATGCGATGTTCATCACGTTAGGTTCCGTAGCTGTATGGTGGCTTATCGTACCAGGAATGTCCATCTTGTTCCACGACCAAGTACTCAACATAGGCGGTTCGATGGTTACATCAACCGTAGGACAGATGTCTCCCGAAGAGATATTCAGTACGTATGCGCGAAGCATCGGTATTGGCGGTATTGCCATGGCTGGTATCATCGGTATCATCAAGAGTTGGGGAATCATCAAGAACGCCGTTGGTTTGGCTTCGAAGGAGTTAAAGGGAAATACCAATGCCACACAAGACCAAGTTCGTACGCAACGGGATATTTCTTTTAAGTTTATAGGCATTTGTTCGATTGCAACTATCATCATCACGTTTATTTTCTTCTGGTTTGGCGTGATGCACAACTTATTGTTCGCCATCGTAGCCATTTTATTGGTTACTGTCATTGCATTCCTATTCACGACGGTTGCCGCCAATGCCATTGCCATTGTCGGTTCTAACCCAGTAAGTGGAATGACATTGATGACATTGATTCTTGCAAGCGTGGTCATGGCAGCCATTGGATTGAATGGTTCAAACGGAATGCTTGCTGCATTGATTATGGGTGGTGTGGTTTGCACGGCATTGTCAATGGCAGGGTGTTTCATCACCGACTTAAAGATTGGTTATTGGTTGGGAACAACACCCAAGAAACAGGAGTCATGGAAATTCTTGGGAACATTGGTAAGTGCAGCTACCGTAGGTGGCGTGATGATGTTATTGAACAAGACATATGGTTTTGATCCCAACATCGAAGGACATCTTGTAGCACCTCAAGCTAATGCCATGGCTGCAGTTATCGAACCGATGATGAACGGAGCTGGTGCACCGTGGGTATTATATGGAATAGGTGCATTGATTGCCATTATACTGAATTACTTCGGCATTCCAGCCCTCGCCTTTGCACTTGGAATGTTCATCCCCTTGCAATTGAATATACCTTTATTAATAGGAGGAACCATCAACTGGTACGTAACAAGTCGTTCAAAGAATGAGGAAGTGAACAAGCAGCGTGGTGAGAAAGGCACGTTGATTGCCAGTGGATTTATCGCTGGTGGTGCTTTGATGGGTGTTGTTAGTGCCTTGTTACGATTCGGTGGATTTAATTTTATCAGTGAGAGTTGGTTGGCGAATCCGATGTCAGAGATTTGCTCATTGGTAGCTTATATCCTATTGATTGCGTATTTCATTAGGGCTTCGAAGAAGTAGGGTAATTAGGGCTGGTAGGTGTGGTAGGTGTAGTAGGTACGGTAGGGCTCCCTACTAAACCTACCACACCTACCAACCCTACCAACCCTAATCAAAATATTTCATTATCGGATTCATAAACCTTGTAATCTTTCGCATTTGCGGTTGATTCTTATAATCCATGCGCGTCTGGCAGATTGATACATACAATCGCTTTTTGGCTCTTGTCATTGCCACATAAAACTTTCGCGCATCCTCAGCCACCATATTGGCATTGTTTTGATGATAGTAATTAGGATAGCGCCCTTCGATGGCATCAAAAATAATGACATTATCAAACTCCAATCCCTTCGCCTTATGAACGGTAGAAACGAAAATACGATCATCAATACTCTTGCTATTACATAAGTCAGCTTCCTTCATCGTATTCATCTCAATGATATGGTTACTCAATTGAACGGCAAGCGACGGTTCGTTTTCCATATCCACCATATCATGAGTGATATATTGAGTTACATAATGCAGATTCGGTATCTCCTTCATAAAACCTTCATTCACCAAATATTGGTAAAATATCTCCATTTCATCGATAATATCTGGATTCTCGCCATCATGCCGAACATATAGATTTTCTAAGGAATCTAAATAAAACTCTCGATAATTCCTACGTAATACCCCTACTCTATCTATCACTCTTGTACGAGCCATAAACTCTTGTTGAGAAGGTATCAAATCCTGCGCCTTATCATAGCAATAATTCAACAACCCACAAGTGGCATTTACGTCTGCATCTGCCAAGTGGGAATTCTCGCCAGGCAATTCCAATACGGAAAGCAGATACTTCAATTTATATTCCTTCAAATCTGGTTCTACCAAACGTATCAATTTCAATGAATCAAAGTATTTCGGACAATACTCGCGTAATTTAATTTGCGGCAAATATCTTGACAAATTATTCTCCAAGATATGATAGTCGAAATTGGCATTATGTCCTACTAATACGCGATTTCCCACATAATCGATAAACCGCTGTAATGCTTCCACGGGCGAATACAAACGATTTCTTGCCATCTCTTTCAACACGGGATTATCGATGTCACCAATTTTCTCGGGTATCTCTCTACGCGTGGAAATATACATGTTGAATTGAGAACCGTCAACGATTTTCCCTTGTCGCATCTTTACAGCCGCTATCTGAATGATATCGTCCTCATAGACATTCAATCCCGTTGTCTCTGTATCGAAAACTACGATTTCATCGGAAGAAAACACGTGGACGAAGTCTTGCAGATAGGTACTGTCTTGATACAACAGGAAATCACTAGGCAACATGGCACGATTCAACAAAGACCGCATGAAATTACGTGCGGAAGCATTGGCATCAAACACGCGTAGCCCTTTCAACAAACGCGACCATGCGATGAAATTATGTTCATTGGATAGGATATTCAAATGAGCCAGCAACAATTTCATCTCAGGAGTGGAGAATAAATCAACACCCGATACTTTGAAATGTCGCAACTTCCGATTATTCAACTCCGTACTCATCATATCCGCATCGCTATTGGAATTGACGATGATGGCAGTCGTTTCATTGGGAAAATCCATGAAGAAGTTTTGCGCTACACGTGCCACGTCGTAGAATTCTGTTTCCACCACGCTACTTCGCAAGATTCTTAATTCTTTTCCCGTGGCATCTGTCACGTTGTTTGCCTTGGGCAACAAAGTGCGCGGGATATTCAATACCGTAATGGCATATTCATTGAACACTTCCAAAAGGTATTTGGGTGAACGATGATTCACGTATAGATGATGGAGGTTTTTGGCACATTTCTCACGAAGCGAATCCAACGTACTGACTTTCGCTCCCATAAACGAGAAGATGGCTTGTTGCTCATCACCGAGATACATCACCGTAAATTTCCTGTCTCTATCAGTAATGGCATCAATGATGGCTAATTGCAACGGATTTAGGTCTTGCACTTCGTCTACTTGAATCCATCGATAGAACTTAGCTGTCAACAACCTAAACCGCTCATCCATCAACGCGTCGTAAGTGAGTATCAGCAAGTCCTCGAAATCCAACAATTTATTCTGTTGTTTATAACCTTGATATTGTCGAGCCAACTTCATTTTACGCAACAATCGCCCGATTACTTGTCGTTCACCATAATCGTGTTCCTCGGTATCAAACTGAGTCATGTAAAAGTCGCTCTGCTCATAAATATCGCCCATTCCATCGGCATCAAAAGCCATTTGTCTTACATCGCAGATGTTCTTCATCGCAACAATATCATCACTATTGACACATTCGGGATGCAATCGCAAGGCTTTGGGATGACGATGGATAATCTGGTGCATGAAATGAGAAAAATGAACGATTTCATCGTAGGTTCTGCGCCTTGTCGTATTGTTCATCACCTCCATTTCGTCCTCATCCAAATATCGTGCAATGATACTCACGGCATCTTCCTCGTCAATAATGGAGGATTCAGCTGGCACTAAATTGTATTCGAACAAGAACTTGGAACAGAAACGATGTACGTTTCCTACAAACACCTTCTCCACGTTGTCATCGTCAATATACGCCCGTATACGTTCCAACATCCCACGAGCAGCCCGATTGGTAAAGGTCAGGCAAAGCATATCCTCGTATTCCACGCCATATTCCTCATGTGCGTGCTGAATTCGTTCTGTCAAGATTTGCGTCTTGCCACATCCTGGAGGTGCCAGCACCAAATGATAACCGTTGTATGCGCCTATCACTCGTCGCTGACTTTCATCGGGGCGGAATGTCTCGTCATTTTTCATCAATAGTACAATTTATGGTTACCTATATCAATTATGTTGTTTTCGGAAACTAAAAAATCCTCTATCCTTTCAAGATTTCACAAAATTACGAATTATTATTCAAAACAGCACCATTTCATGGCACTTTTTTATTCACCGCCCTTCAATATTGTCAATATTCTTCATCATATAGCCGTTTATAGCAACAAAAAAAGCACATCGAATTAATAAATATTAATAAAATTTCTCCGATTATCTCTTATTAATATTGTACCTTTGCACCATATATTTTAATTTTAACTTAATTATTTATGAAACATTTTAAACTTCTACTCGCGTCTCTCGCACTTATGGGTGCAGCTGATGCAACTGCGCAATCGATTGGCGACATCATCGAGATTGATGGTAAGCGCTATGAGGTTACAAGTGACAATTTAATTTACAACCCATCATTCGAGGATGGCGTTGATGGATGGTATTCTGGAGCATGGAACAACGCCAGCGCTTCTAATTACACACTTCAAGCAGAAGGTGGTTTTGATGGTGGTGCATACTTGCAATATTCGGCAGGTGGTGTGGGTTCTGACAAAAACATCCGCAACTCTTGGCCTGTTAGTCAAGGTGAAACCTATCTTTTCCGCTGCTATACAAGTGGAAAAACTCCTAACTCAAATAACTTACAGTATAGTAAGCTTTGGGCTTCTAAAGATGGAGCTGATGAAACAACACAACTCTATCAATTACAATGGGGAGTTGGAGCTAACCAAACAACCGACGCTTGGACTGAAAACAATTACGTTTTCACCGCAACTACTAACTACGTAGTATTCCGTTCTTCATGGACTGAGAACTCCAAACTTGACGGTTTCTTCCTTGGAACTATTCAATTGTACATTGATGACACCGCTTATCAAGCTGCATTGGATGCTGCAAATGATGCTATTAGTGATCCTGTTTATAGCAATGTTTCAGGTGATGAACTCACCGCTCTTCAAAATGCTATTGACACCTATAGTGATGCTACTTCAGAGCAATTCGAGGAGGCTATCAGGGCTTTAGACGAAGCAACAACTGCATTCAAAGCTGCAAAGACCAATTATGACAATTTCGTTAATGCCATTAATGATTATCCTTATGCCGCTGATAGTTATTATGGAACCAGCGAGAAATGGATTGCCATGGGTGATATTATGTATGAGTATCCCACGACTTCAGCTGAAGCTGCAGAAAAAACGGCAGCATATTTCCAAGCACTCCGTGCAGCGTATGAAAGCCACGCTTTAGCAGAGAATTATGATGGAGCAACCAACGTTACCAATTTGATCAAAAATCCTAATGCTACTGACGGAAACAACGGTTGGACATGGACTGGCAACAAGAACGCTCCACGTAACACTGAGTCTTGGACTGATTCTAACGGCAAGCACGATTATATGTACTTCGACGGTGGAAACTGGAATGGAACAGGATGGACCACTACAATGGAACAAACGATTTCTCTCCCAGCTGGTATTTACCTGCTTACCGCTAAGGGTCGTGCATCTGATGGCGTAACTCTTACCATGTCTGTTGGAGAAAACAGCGTAGCTCTTCCTAACGTAAATGCTTCTGGCAATGTATTCAATTTTGGATGGAATGACGGTAGCATTGAGTTTGAGACTCAGGGCGAAGATATTACAATTAAGATTAACGCTACAACAGAGGGCAATCACCAATGGTTCTCTGTAGGTGACTTCCGTCTGATTCGCCTTGTTCTAAACGAAGAAATGGCTGACGCAGCTGACTATGCAGCATTGAACGAGGCTATTGAAGCAGCAGAGGCTAACAAACTTGGTTTCGATGCTGGCGAATATGCTCCTTATAATAATACTGAAGCATTGCAAGCTCTTGCCGAAGCTAAGGCTATTGACCAAAATGCTGAAAACGGTAAGGATCAAGTAATTGCACTTATTGATAAATTAAGCTATTGGGTGGCTAATGAAGTGGAAGTAAACGCTGTTTATGATGGTACACTTGCAGATGCTCCTATCCAGGCAACATCAGAGAATGTTGTTCTTCCAGGTTGGGTAACCAAGAGCGGTAACACGCGTCAAACTTTCTCGGGCGCAGACAATGACAATGGCGGTAAGGCATGTTTGGAAGACGCAGACGATCAAGTTGGTCTTTTCGTACATCCAGGAACATACAACTATGGTGAGACATCTGGTTACACAATGCCTTTGAAGGCTGGCGTGCTCTATTGTGCTGAAGCTAAATATTGCGCATGGGCTAACGAGTCTAACAACAACTTTACATTGACTATTTTGAAAGACGGTGCTACCTTTGCTACTAAGAACTTTGGAAAGAACGGTGTAGCTTGTACTGAGGCTGGTGCATTGAGGAACACATTCATGACTGACTTCTATGTCATGAGAGCTGTCATCGAAGACGTAGTTTTGGAAGACGCTGCCATTGCTGCTCCTACTGCTGAATTCGGTAACGTAACATACGGTCGTAAGCTCGTTGAGGGTTACAACACACTCGTATTGCCATTCGACGTAACTAAAGATGAACTTGGTGATAACGTTGAGGCTATCTATGCTTACGGTGGTTCTACCAAGGAAGGTGAAGGCGAAAATGCCGTTGTTCACCTCGACTTCACACAAGCCGTTGAAAATCTTGCAGCCAATACTCCTTACATCGTAAAGATGTCTGCTGACCAAGATGGTCTCGCTTTCAATGAGAAGGAATTCAAGACGGTTGCTGAGCCTATCAAAACTGACGCTAACTTCGACTTCGTTGGTACATACGTAGAACTGCCTGCAGGCAATGACGTAATTACCAGCCGCGACTATATCTCTGTTAAGTCTGGTTTGAAACAAGCTACTGCTGGTAAGCAACTCAAGGCATTCCGCGCTTACTTGAAGAACAAGTCAGAAGAAGCTGTTGGTGCTAAGGTATCTATCATGATTGGTGGCGAGGTGGTTGACGGAATCCAAGCTGCTCAAATCCTCAACAACGTTGATGGTACTATCTACAACCTCAACGGTCAGAAGGTAAGCAACGCTCAGAAGGGTATCTTCATCCAGAACGGCAAGAAAGTGGTCATTAAATAATTTAATAATGTGTATCAAACAAAATTAGATATGGAAAAGAAACTATATTTTGCACCAGAGACTGTCGTTACTGACATCAACGTGGAAAACATCATGCAGACAGTAAGTGGTGGTGACAACGTTCCCGTTATCAACGAACCAGTAGGAGATGATGAAGAAGCTACGGCAAAGTCCGCATTCAGCATTTGGGACGAGTAAGATAACGAAAAAGATTGATTAATCTTTATATCCAATGGGTAGGTTCGCAATTTGAACCCGCCCATTTTTTATGACCAGAATAAGAGAGTAAGAAAGTAAGAAGCAAGAAGCAAGAGATTAGCTATGCAAATCAATGGGCAATGCACAATGCTCAATGCTCTAGTATTCCTTCTGAGAGAGGTGGTGAAGGAAGTGAAGGATAGAATAGTAACTTTTGTATAAAGAAAAAACATTTAGGTCGGGGGTAAATAATTTCCTATAAGGAAAGTTACTATTCTATCCTTCACTTCCTTCACCATTGAAACATAGTACTTATTTCCGACTCAAAAATGATACACTTAGAAATCGTAAATGATATATTTAGACATCGCAAATGATACACTTAGAAATCAATAACAATATGTTTATGAAATCCTCTTAATATTCAGACAGTTAGATTTCGATTTCATCGGTTTCACGTTATGATTAGCTTAGCAACAGAATGACATATCTCTCACCACTCACTTCTTACCTCTCACCACAAAAAAAGGAAGTACACAGGCATAAATATAATAAATGTCAATTTACTTAAAATAATATACAAAAATATTTTGCTATCTAAAAATAAACATGTAAATTTGCAGAATCAATTGATATATCATACAAAACGTTTTAATTTTTTGAATATTTTTATTTTTTAGTACTAACAAATTATAACTTTATGAAACATTTACGACTATTCTTGGTTGCTATTGCAGCCGTGTTCGGCTTGAATGCTAACGCACAGAGCTGGACAGCAGAGGAAGTTGCAGCGGGCGAACAACGTAGGTACTGGTAAGTTCCTAACAAGAGGTGATGGCTGGGGTACACAGGCCAGTATTAGCGCAAAGAGCGCACTGACGGTGACTCTTGAGGAGTTCGACGGTGCCTACAAACTCCGTACAAATATTCAAGGCTCGGGCAATGGTTTTGAATGTCTTGACGGTGGAACCATCTACACAGACCAGTCCCACAGCAAGAATTCCACCTGGACTTTTACGAAGGTTGCCGATGGTAGCAATGGACCTATCTACACCATCGTCTCCAAGGATAACCATGGCGGTGGTGCTGGCTCATATATGACAGCCAATGCAGAGAACACAATCGTAGGCCCAGCAACTGCGGTGACTGATGACTACGGCCGCTGGCAGCTTCTCAAGGCATGGATTACAAATTCCATGCCCGTAAATGACGCTACTGGCTGGACAACTTCCCAAACCCCAACCTTCGATGGTGGTCAGGTCTGCGCCGAGTATTGGAATAAAAGTGGTGCCTCTATCAAACAGACTTTGAACAACCTGCCCGCAGGTAACTACGAGCTTATCGCTGTAGCATTCACCCGCACTGGCATGACGGCTACCCTCTATGCAGGCCCCAACACCATGAACATCGCCACCGCCAGCACAAGCGATGCTAACAATCGTAGTCAAGCCAACACTTGGTTCAACACCAAAGACACCAATGGCTTGAACAAGCTTGAGTTCACCCACGCTGGAGGAAACCTCGAGATTGGCCTGATTGCCGATAATTCCACTGGCGACCACTGGTTGGTATGGCGCTCTTTCGTTCTCATCTACAAGGGTCTTGACCTCTCTACACTTAAGGAAGCTCTCCAGGCTCAGATTAACGCTGTTCCTGCTCTCGAAGGTACTACCCCCGCAGCTGCCTACAATGCAGCCAAAGAATATGCTGACGGCATTAATGTGGATGCCCTGACAACTGAAGAGGAGATATCCACTGCATCAGCAGAATTGTCCGCTCTTGTACACTGATGCTGATGAACAAGCTAACGCTGCTACCACAGCTGAAGAGGTTGAGGCTGCCGTTGCTGCTGTTCGTGCCACTCTTCTTGCTGTTATTCCCGAAATGGAGATTGAAGAAGGTGGATTCATCGACTTGACCAACGCTATCATCGACAATCCAACAGTTAGCCAGAACGTTGACTATTGGAATGTTGACAACGTAGGTCGTCCCAAGGATTGGAGTACTGGTCCTACCACCAACTTTGGTGAGACAGAGTTCTATCAGAGTACATTCGACTTCAACCAATTGGTAAAAGGTCTCCCAATGGGTACATACGAATTTGGCGTAAGTGGTTTCCACCGCGATGGTACCTATCAGACATATTTCTATGCTGGCGATGACAAAATCTTGCTTCATGGTGAACCGAATTCTGTTGTGAACAGCATGGCAGAAGCTAAGACTTACTTCGACAATGGCAATGGATTGGTTGCTTTGATGTTCGTGCTCGAAAACGAAAGCAATGACATCAAGATTGGTATCGTGAACAACGACGGTGAGGAGACAGACCGTTGGACTATCTTCCGCAACTTCACATTGAAGTACTTCGGCACAGCTATTGATCTTACCGAATATGAGAACAGATGGGCTGAGGCTGTTGCTGCCGCTAATGCTGCCCTTGAAGATGAGGCTAACGCAAAAGTAACGGGAGACGAACTTACCGCTATGCTTACGACGCATACGCAGCTGAGAAAGCTATCGCTGAGATGATTGGCGTTACCCCAGGTGTAGAACCTGCAAACGCTGCTGCTGCTGCCGCTGGCGTAAACGCTTTGAAGGTTGCTGAGTTTGACTTTGTTAAGGAAAACTATATCCATGACTATGAGCCAGTTATCGGTACATTCGGTGAGTGGACTGCTACAGCTACTGTTGATGGTCAACCTGCAGAACCTAACTATCTTGACTATGAGCACTGGAGTGGCGAAACTCACGCATACTATGAGCAAGCTGCTAATGGTTGGGGTAACGAACATGGTTGGACCGTTCAGTATGAGAAGACCGCTAAGTTGCCAGCTGGTGACTACATGTTGAAGGTTGCTGCTCGTTCTTCTGCTGGTACCACAAGCTTGGTATCTTGTTCAGCTACCGAGAACACCGTAAGTTTGCCAAGTGTTGGCAATACTGCTAAGGGTATCGACCTCTACGGTAACGCTGCATTCGAAGGCGACAACTTCGCTCACGATGGACTTGGTTTCGGTTGGGAATGGCGTTATCTCCCCTTCACCTTGACTGAGACAACAGACGTAACAATGACATTCTACGCTGAGGCTAATACACAATATCAGTGGATGTCAATTGCCGATGCTACATTGCTCTCTAAGCAGGAAATCCAGAATATTGTTGAAATCGCTGGTACAGATGAGGCTGCTCCAGAAGCACAAATTGCAACATCTGTGATTACCGACCGCAAGTTGCTCGAAGGTTTGAACACTGTAATATTCCCATTCGTGACAACTGATGCAGAACTTGGTGCAACTACCGTACTTGCTTACACAGGTACTACAGTTGAAGCTGACGGTTTGACATTCAACTTCCAAAAGGTTGCTCCTGTTGACGGTGTTGTTACATTACAAGCTAACACTCCATACGCTGTATTCGTTGCTGCTGATCAAACAGAAAACTTGACATTCGGAACAAAGAACATCAATCCTGGTGGTGGATGGTATAATGAATGTGTAACAACTGACCCGAACGGTAAGTTCGACTTCAGAGGTACTTATAGCGAATGGAAGAAGGGTGAAAGTCCTATCGTTGCTGGCGACTATGTAGCAGGTGCAGAAAAATTCGTTAAAGCTAAGGGTGGCAATGGTCTGAAAGCTTACCGTGCATACTTGCAGTTTGTTGGTACAGAAGAGCCTGCAAATGTAGCATTCAACTTCGGAGGATTCGTTGTTGACGGTATCGAGGCAGTTGAACTCTTGAACAACCTCTCTGGCAACATCTACAACCTCAATGGTCAGAAGCTCCAGAAGGCTCAGAAGGGCATCAACATTGTCAATGGCAAGAAAGTATTGGTTAAGTAATTAAACGATAATACATATTTTAATTATGAAGAAAACATATTTTGTACCAGAGACCACGCTAACAAGCGTAGAGATCGAGAGTTTACTCCAGAATCTGAGTCAAGATCCCAATGATCCTAACCACTGGTCACAAGGTGGTGTGGGCGATGATGATCCTACCGACCCTTCAGAGGACGACGGCCGTGCAAAAGGCATTAGCGTTTGGGACGAGTAAAATGAAAAGAAAGAGATTTTTATAAAAATCTTCCATAAGCAAGAGGGGCAGGTACAATAAAGACCTGCCCCTTTTACGTTGTTATGCTTCATCAATAGGCATCAAGGTTATATTATCTGGCATGAAAAGACGGTTACTAAAAAACACTTAACTGTTTCAAAAGTTTTAGTTAAGTGTTTCAAAAGTTATACTTAACTGTTTTGAGAGTTTTAGTTAAGTGTTACTAACAGTTGACATTTTGGAGCAAATTCAGGTTTGTTTTTGGTGCAAATTCAATAATATGACACTATGGCAAAGGAATAAATATTTAATCCAAATTCCCTCATGAAAATTCTACTGAGCCATTCTATCTCACTATATAATAAATTATTGTTGTCCGCTAAAACTTTTCAAAATCGTCCGAAAAGCTTTTGTCTGCATACAATCCAATAATGTTCTATCATATAGGGGCTTACAAGCGGCCCGAAGGGCCAATAAGCCTATAGCCCAGGGCAACGCCCTGGGAAAAAGAACACCAACATATTTCGCTCTGAAAGAGCAAAAGAATCTAACTATCAATGCTTTTGCGCTTACAGCGCGCAGATTCCACATACGCTCTTACCTAGGGCGTTGCCCTAGGCTATAAGCTTGTTGGCCTTCCAGGCCGACGTTTAGCGGACAACAATAATAATAAATAGGGCTATGAAATGAAAAGAAAATATGACTACATAATTTGCTTAATAACAAATTAATTATTACCTTTGACAAGAATTTAGCACGTAGCCATTCAATGAAAATCATTCATAACCCATTCCTGCCATTCAAGAAATACGATGCCATAAATTTGTTTGGCATATTGTTTTGCCGTAAAGGAACAACCATTACGACTGACATTATCCAACATGAACGTATTCATACCCGTCAGATGTGGGAACTATTGGTAGTGGGATTCTATTTATGGTACGTCATTGAGTGGTTAATTAGACTACCGATGAAAGGTCGTGCCTACCTGAATATCTCTATGGAAAGGGAAGCATACGAAAACATGTATGACCCTAATTATCTTATCAAGCGCAAACCATACGCATGGACGAAATACTTGCGCAAGTAATAGGTAACAGGTTATAAGTAATAGGTATGATTTGCTTTGTGAGATTGGTTCTCAACGAAAAAAGCATATCATACCTATTACCTGTTACCTATTACCTATAAAAGATTACCTAAGAATAATTCCTCCCATAGGTTGGATAGTTACTTTTGCCTCACCTTTCTTATTCACCTTTAATGATTTCAATACTGACGTTGGAAGAATTTCACCTGCTTTCTTTGGTTCATCCATGTAGTATTGAACAGTTTTTCCTGCAAACATGGGAAGTTGAAGCGTTAGTGTAATGGGTTGGTCAGTTCCGTTGAGTCCACCTATATACCATTGATTTCCCGTTCTACGAGCAATCACCGCATATCGTGTGGGATAACCATCGATGAAACGCGTCTCATCCCAAGACGTTGGAATCTGACGAAGGAAGTCGAGTTCAAATTGTGGCAACTCATTCAGATTATTCGGTTGCATAGCAATACAATTCACACTACATTGGTTGGTAATGGCAGTAGCCATCTCAAACACATCAGATGTAAAGCGTTGGTGCCTACTCTTGTTGTCCCTACTCAAATAACGATTCATGATAACGCCACCCCAATCGAAAGCAGCCACGGCATTTCTGGAGAATGGATGCATCGTCATTTCAAAGCCTTCTTTCTTGGCATGATAATCGGTAAAGTATACGTTTTCTGAAGCCAACGCACCTTCACTTCCCACATAATTAGGATACATTCGTTCCCATCCACGTGGCAAGGTACAACCGTGGAATATCACTTGAATGCCATAGTCGTTGGCATCACTGAGGATTTCCTCATATAGACGCATCGTCTCTTGCTTGTCACCTCCGAAGAAGTCAACCTTAATACCCTTAACGCCAATCTTTTGCATCCATGCCATTTCCTTCTTACGGGCAATCGAATTGCTCATGATGTTTCGGGGACCTTGCGGAGCATCATTTTCAAAACCATTGGAGTTAAACCATAACATCAAGTGTACGCCCTTCGATTGTGCATATTCTGATAGTTTCTCTATTTTCTCATGTCCAATCTGGGTATCCCACCAATTGTCTACCAACGTATACTCATATCCTTGGGCGGCTGCAAGGTCGATAAACTTCACTTGATCATCATAATTGATGGAGTTGTCTTGCCATACGAGCCAACTCCATGTATATCGACCAGGTTGGTAATTGATAGATGGCTCATAGAGCGGTTTCACAAAATCAAATGGAACGGTTGTCTCAACAATCGGTTTCAAATTATTGCCTATTGTGATGGTACGCCAAGGCGTTTCTCCAGGAAGCATGATACCCGCAAATTCAGAACCAAATCCATTATTCTCTCCTTTTTGTGGATATGCGACTGTATAACCACGTCCAGATTCATAATCACTCAAACGAGCACCACAATATGCACTACTTATGCCCGTCTCACTAATGAGAATCCATAGTTTTGTTTGCGGAACCAATTTTCCCGTTACAGATGAAATCTGTGGAACACGGAACAGACATGGGAAAGTATAACCCACGCCAAACTTAGACTTTTGATTCATGGGAGCATCGGCTTCATATTCTTCCTCATAACTTGGCTTGGTTCTCTCCCACCCTGTCATTGGCGTAATCTGAGGACAAAGGAATGTACGCGTTTCATCAGGGAAATTGAAAGCCGTGGTCTCTTCATACACAACGGCACATTTGGGATTGTCTTTCGGTCCTCTACCTAATTGGTACTTAAACGCCACATCGTTGTCTTTCACGCAAAAGACAATGCTCATGGGTATTTTAGCCTCTGTTTCAAAGTTCACCTTCAACTGATTAGCCACGACCGATACGCTGGAATACTTAGAGCGAGAGAGCAAATAAGCATAGCGTAACGTCTCTCGTTGCTCGTCAGCCAACATTTTCAAACCCTTCGTGAAATCCCCTACATTGGTTTTCAATCCAAGGGAGGAAGTCTTCAGCACTTCCATACCATCATATTTCACACCATACGATGCCTTTCCATCATTACAAGAGATTGTCACCACGAGTCGTCCATCTGGTGAAGACACCACTTTATCGTCTGCCATCACGGTGACAGACATCATGAACGCCAAAGAAAATAATAGTTTTCTCATAAATATAATTCTGATATTTGATTAATCTTAGCAAAATCTCGCAAGAAATTCACATACTCACCAATAACGGCATCTACGAAACGCTTACCTTTGTCTGCTGTAGATTTCATGGGGTTTCCGATGCCCGTATCTTGCGTTACCATACTCCAATTACGGGGTAACCAAGCCTTGCCGTTTTTCAATGCATCAATGGCAAAACCTTTTGCACGACCTTCTCCTGCTTCCTCCAAACATATCAGTTCGGGATGATAATACATCATTACCGACGTTTCTATCTCATCAGCATGGTCGCCTGGGTTTTCGAAGAAGTCTTTAGGATTAGCCTGTTTGTACCATTCACTGCTAACAATCATAAAATCGGGATAGTCGAGTGATAAATCACGAATCATCGGTTTGAATACGTTTCCGCCATGACCATTGACGATAAGCATACGACGAAAGCCCTGTGTATATAACGATGCAACAATGTCGGTGAGAATAGCTTTCTGTGTCTCATACCTCGCATGAACGCAAAACGGCAATTCTCGTTGTCCAGGATTCTGAGCTCCCATATTGACGGGAGGCATTACCATGCAACGTACACCAGATTGTTTGAACAAAGTATCAGCAACGTCTAGAGCAATGTCATGCGACAAGATGCAATCCGTCAGATATGGCAAATGCAAGTTGTGTGGTTCAGTAGCTCCCCACGGCAATAATACCACATCATATTGTCGTTCACGGGTTCTACCAAAAGTGGTTGTAATTAGATCAAATGATTCTTTCATGGGCAATTCTGAGTTTTTCAGAGTAATCTGAAGATTCTGAGTGTTCTGAATATTCAGATTATTCTGATATTATAGACTGACAAATCATATAACTCTTTATCATCATTCGTGGCACATGGAAAGGTCCCTTGAAGATATTGCCTTTAGCAGGTTGGGCAACCGTTCCGTCACGATGCAGGTAGCCATACCATTCTCCATATTCCTTATCAGGGAAGTGTGAATATGTCCAATCACTGATGAGTTTGTGGCGTTCCAAATACTTTTCGTCGCCAGTAGCTTGATAGGCATAGAGCGAAGCGATGATAGTTTCACACTGAGGCCACCAGAATTTCATATCCTGCGAGTAATCTTGAGGTGGTAGATTGCGACAATCACGGAAGTTGATGATTCCACCGTATGCCTCATCCCATCCCCATTGCCATGACCAATCAAAGATTGTCAATCCCAATTCCGTGAGATGTTCATCCCATTGACGATGCTTCGCCTCTTCCAGAATAAACCAAGCCGTTTCTATGCAATGGCCAGGATTGATGGTACGGCCCATGCAAGTATCAATGAACTCGCCATGAGGACCAACAGTTTCCAAGACTGCCTTAAACTCTGGATGGAGGAAATAACGTTCAAGTGAGAAAATTGATTGATTGATTCTATCAGTTAACAAAGAAACCATTTCCTTAAACCCTACACTACCTACTCCACCTACATCACCTAATCCCCCTATTAAAACCTCACAAGCCTCTCTCAATCTCGAAGCCGTATTAATGAGAATCATTGTCAGAGAATGACCTTGTGATTCTAAAGCTGGTAGATATTTAGCTTGTAAAAGTCCTTGCGTTTCAGCATAATGGAGAATCAATTGAAACACATGGTATGCTTTTTCCACATAACTTGCATCATGTGTAGCTATGGCATATTCAGACATGGCAATGACAGCGAAACACTCCGAAAAGAGATAACGACGCTTACGAAGAGGCGTACCGTCTGCTTTCACTTCGAAAAACATACGTCCGTCTGCATCCGTGCAATGATGTTCAATAAAATCAATACAACTACGAGAGGCATCGAGCCATTCCTGTCGTTGTTCTATGTTGTTATAAGCGAATGCACAGACATAACCGAAACGTCCTTGAAACCATACCGATTTAGTAGAGTCGATAAGTGAACCATCACGATTAAGGCATGTAAAAACCCCTCCATGTTCACGGTCAAGTCCGTGATTCATCCAGAAAGGCATGATATCATTGATTAAATCATCTTTGTATCGATTCGCCCAAGATTGTAAATATTGATTAGCCATCATTTCATTCATGTTTAGTATTAAAAGACATTACAACGTTCGAAAAAGCCTATGCTCTCCAATTCTTTCCGCATGGCTATCTCTTCTTCATCCGTCATGTTCTGAAAAGGTAAACGATTAGGACCGAGATCAAATCCAATAAGTTTCATGATACGCTTACCACCAACGATATTGCCACGATAATGACAAATGACATTGATGACTGCTTGCGAGAAATTCTGTTTTTCACGAGCAGTTTCCAAATCACCACGTTTCCATGCTTCTATGATACCCACCAATTCTCTACCATTATAATTAGTGGTTCCTCCAATGCCACCTTGTGCCCCGCCTTGAGCCAATGACGGTAGGATTGTTTCGTCTTGACCATGCAGCATGTCATACTTTCCGTCTTTATACAAGCGACATTGATTGTATTCATACAGACTTTCAAAGGTATATTTAATACCAGCGAAATTAGGAATCCTTCCATCCACGGCCTTTAATAAATCGAGCATCGGAAGAAATGCACCGTTGAAGGCAGGAATATGATAATAATAGAAAGGCATGGAAGGTGCAGCAGCGGCTATTTGTTCACAATATTTGACCAATTCCTCTATGCGATTGATTTTCGGGAAAGGTGGAGCCATACTACCGATTCCCCATGCTCCAATCCGTTGTGCATGTTCAGCCAATCGTACACTCTCGCGCAAGCAACAACTACCTACGTGTACGATGACCTTGAAACCCTGAGGAGCTACACTCACCCACTTTTCCGCCAAAGCCATGCGCTCTTCGGTAGTGAGCATATAGCCTTCACCAGAAGAGCCATTGATAAACACACCTTGTAATCCATTTTTCTGTAACATGGCAGCGTATGCTGCTATTGGCTCCAAGTTTACATCTCCATTGGGATAAAATGGAGTAAATGGAGCATCGATTAATCCCTTGATTTTTTCCATATATTTGAGAGTTTTAAGATTATTGATTAGGGGAATCGGAATAATCAGAATATTCTGAAAATTCAGAGCTTATTATCAGTCACTGGGCGCAAGCAGAAGAGCTGCAAGGCAAGAGCCAATGCTACTACACCACCCAATAGCGCGAATCCCATACCGAGATTACCGCCATCCGTCCAACGACCTAACACTTGCGTCACCAATGCACCAGCAAAGACACCAGTCATATTCATGATACCGTATGCCGTAGCCCTATATTTGGCTGAGATAAACTGGCAGAGAATAGGCATGTTATTGGCATCAAACATTCCATATCCTACGCCAAACAACAATCCTGCACCAACTACGGCAACCAAACTACTACCTAATCCCAATAAGAGCAAGGCAGGGATGGTCATTCCTAAACCAATAGCACTGGTATAGATACGTCCACGAAGATTACGTTGCACCCAACGGTCGCTCAACCATCCACCGAATATTACACCAATAAAGGAAGATACGGCTATCGTTATGGTAGAAATGGGTCCTGCACTCGACATAGGAATGTCAAGACTTTGTGCAAACAACGTGGGTAACCAATTTTTCGTTGCCCAACCAGGTAGACTGGGAGCTGCGAAATAGAATAGGATAACCCAAAATGCCCAAGTGGAAAGGACAACACCTAACCCATTGAATATAGACACTTTTTTTGTGTCTTGATTAGGTGCAACTTGTGTTCGTCCATGCATAGGATTTTCGTAAAGCATCAATACGAGAACAATAGAATAGGCTATTCCTACAATACCAAACCAATGAAAAGCAGATTGCCAAGATAACATAGCTGCTAATGTTGCACCAAATCCACCCACAGCTTGACCTACATAAAGACCTGTCATGTGCAATCCGATGGCCAACGAACGAGAACGTCCTTCATGCCAATCGGCAATCAACGATAAGGCAGAAGGAATGTAAAGTGCCTCACTAATGCCCATCAATGCCCGCAACCAATAGAGTTGTTGGAAGTTTTCGGCATATCCCATGAGGAATGTCACAGCTGACCACACGAATAAACTACCAACAACCAACCACTTACGACTCACACGGTCGGCAACAATGCCAGCAAAAGGACTCACGATACCGTATATCCATAAGAACACAGCCATCAATGCACCGAATGCTTCGGCACGGTTCAATTCTGAGATATCAACTTTCATTGCCTCTTGCATCGTCGAAAGCATCTGACGATCCATGTAATTCAGCAAAGCAACCACCCAAAGCAGGGCAACGACGAGCCACGGATAATATCTTTTTTCTTTCATCTTTCTTTTTACAATTATTACTTGTTCAACGTAATCCTACACACCGATGGAGTACGAATACCAGGTTTCAGTTCTCCTCCTATTAAATAATAAGCACCACGATGAAAAACCAAAGTAGCACCTGCGCGTTTCAATAACGGATTCTCTCCTACAAATGACCAATCATGACCATCAAATGCAAAGACTTTCCCATTGAAACGATAGCGTTCTGGGCTCCATGTGAGATAATCATCAGCAGGATTATTCAATGCCTCCAAGAAGATGTCCTTATTCACTCCTCCCATAACGATAACGGTATGAGAATCATCATTAACAGCAGTTGCACCTCCCAAGAATACCGACTCCCCATCATAGGGATTATTCGGTGTAGATAAAGACAACACCTTATTATCATGAATACGTAATCCATCTAACGACAATGTTGCTTTTTCGTCTTTTTGTTTAGGAGAAAAACCGCCCCATACACAATAGTCACCATCCACAAAACCACTCACTGGTTGTTGGCGAACGACATTTGTTTGGGTTACCAGTTGCCAACCATTTTGAGAATTAGTTATATTGAGAGCATAAACTTGATTGTTTCCAAAAACTACGAGACTATCTCCTTGCAAAGCGCCCGTAAAATTATCAAGTGGTACGGGGAAGGAAGGCAACGATTCTATCATCGTCTTTCTCCCTTTTAACTTAATCTTAAAAACAGAACGAAGAGATTCTTTTTCATTGCAACCACCCACGCAAATAACACCATCTGAAACACTCACGCTTACACCGTATGCAGCAGCAACAGGTAAATATCCCACACGTTGCCAATCTAAACGGTTGCCACCATTAAGATGAGCTATATAAATACCACGATAATAACGTTTCTTTCCACCCTCTGCAACGGGTTTTTCTGGGAAATTACAACCTCCCGCCATCAATAGGCAATCACCTATAGTACCTGCATAACAGGCAGAGACACCTTTTTCAATACCTTTCTCGGCAGCAGGAAAATTATCCAAAGATTCCACTACCAATGAAGACCTATCGTAAAACGTAGATACAGGCATTCCACCTTTCCCCATCAAATTGGCTCTCGTAAAAGGTTGCCAAGCATATCGCACATAGATAGGAACGTCAACTTGTGAAGAAGAGAGATAAACCCGATTTCCATCTATCTTACCTGTTGCTGGATAATAAATACTATCTTGACCAGCAACATCAAAGCCCAGCAATTCATTTCCATGAACATAACATTCTTCATTCTCCGGGAAATCAATCATCATACGATGACCATCCGTTGTAATCATGGAAGGCGTAGGACTATCTGCCATGAGATTGAAACCGTATGTGTGTTGTAAAGCCTGACAAGCCAACCGTTCACCAAGCGGACGTTTATTGCGGAAGTGAACATCAAGAGAATCACCCAAATCATGACAAACGGCTAACCATGTATCTGGAAGATGGGCAGATAAACGTCGTTGACTATCACGGAATCGTGGCCAAGAAGGACGATTCAGTCCTGATAATTGAACGACATAAAAAGGTAAATTGGGTTGCTTGAAATAGTTTCTCCAACTTTGTTCAAGCAAAGCGAATAGTCGTTCGTACAATTCTATATTATGCGCATTACTCTCCCCCTGATACCAAGCTACACCTTTTATATAATAATGAGCCAATGGCAACATTCCTGCCTCAAACATATAACACGGTTCGTAGGGATGTCTCTGTAGTTTATTCGTGGCTTTAGCTATATTCTTCAACGCCCTTCCACGCGCCCAAGGTTGTCCGAAATCACCATGATACCAATCATAGAGTATTTGCGGGAATTGCCATTCGAGCGTACCAAAATGATAAGCTATAGCGGAAAAGTCTTTCACTGTCTCCGCATTTGCCCTTTGCCATTGAGGGTGTTTCAAGAGACGTAGATTGTTAATGGAGTCAAGAACATCACTCTCCCACTCTACATTATCCGTAGGATAACGAGTTGACATATTGCAGAGATGCACTTTATTTGCATTGTTTGCCTTTTCCAAATCCTCTAACGCAGTAGTTGTCTTTCCCAACTGGAACTCCATATTCGATTGTCCACTACACAACCACACTTCACCCAACCACACATCGGTCAAATGAACCTGACGTTGACGAGTCTTAAAATCCAAAGTATATGGTCCTCCAGCCTTCATCGGCGGAAGATCTATATCCCATTGACCATTCTCGTTCGCAGAAACAACATGTGTCTTTCCATTAAACACAATCTCCACTTGTTCATTGGCATTCGCTATTCCATTGAAATGAATAGGCACATCACGCTGAATGACCATACCCGAACCATAGATGGCTGGTAATTGCAAACCACCATAGTTGCCAGAAAGAGCCTGATACACGGTACGAGCCAATATCTTTGCGCCTTCTGCATCAGGATGTAAGGCATCTGGAAAAAGGTCAGGACGAGTATAAAAGGGAGTATGTAAGTCTATCAATCCCACTCTTGCATTGGTGGCAACTCTACGAATGGCCGATTGAATGGCAGCATGCCAATCACGTGTTCCACTTTGAAACCGATGATGACGATGACCAATAGGAGTCATCAAACAAATCCATATTCTTGCATTGGGATTGGCTACGCGAAAGGAATCTATAAGCGAGAGATAATCCGTGATAAATTCATCCGCATAATCAGGCCAATTGCGAGGGTCCGTATCATTCAATCCCAAATGAATTACCACACGATCAGCCTTAAAGTTCATAGCCTCTCGAAATTCCGTTTGTAACACATACGGACGATGACCATGCTTGAGCAACGTAGTACCTGAATGACCAAAATTCCTCACGTCGTAATCATCCCCAAGTAATTGTTGCAAAACCACAGGATAAGCTTGCGTCTCTCGTTCTGCAAGTCCGTATCCAAAAGTCACACTATTACCTACACAAGCAACACGAACCTTGCCTTTCGCCAATGTATTCGCGATTGGCAAAACCAACAAAACTACACAAAAGAAAAACCTATTTATACGCATGGTATAGGTTAGTAATAAGGTAATAAACAAAAGATTCTCACAAAAGGCATAAAAAGAGTATCTCCCTTCCCTTTTATTCAAGGAGAAGGGAGAAAAAAGAAATGTCTACAAAAGTTTGTATTCCACAAACGCCTCCATTGCCTCATAGCAAGCAAGCCCCAAATGGTCGTAGAGGTCGGCTGTTCCTCTATTTCTATCTTCGGCTCTCTGCCAGAACAATCGTTCATCATTGCCCAAGAATGGTGCACTCTCCATCTGCGATTGATGTTTGAGAATGGCATTTCGCTTGGTGCGCAATTCCTCTGGACTCATAGGAACACACATCTCGATATTCTCGATTTCCCATTCTGCCCATGCGCCACGATACATCCATATTCTGCAATCCTTCAACCACTCGGCACCAGCATTCTTTTCCTCGTCGATGGCTGCCAAGACCGCATCCGTACATTTACGATGCGTTCCATGCGGGTCAGCAAGGTCGCCTGCCACGTATATCTGATGTGGTTGGATTTCCGCGATAAGCTTTTGTACAATTCTCACATCCTTCTCACCCATCGGCAATTTCTCTATCTTACCACTCTCATAGAATGGTAAATCCAAGAAATGTACACGATCAAGAGGAATATGACTGAAAGTACTTGCCGTGCGAGCCTCTCCTCTACGAATCAATCCCTTGATAGTCAGGATGTCTTGCGTATCCATATCACCCTCTTTCTTCGATGCAAGGAATGCCTTGATTTCCTCATACTTCTTGATAATCACCTTGTCTTCCGAATTACCGAAGAGTTGGTTGAAACCATTGATAAAGTGCATGAAACGAGTAACTTCCTCATCGCCAACGGCAATATTACCGCTCGTTTCGTAAGCTATATGTACTTCATGACCTTGCGACACCAATCTTTGAATGGTTCCTCCCATGGAAATGACATCATCATCAGGATGAGGAGAGAATACCAATACACGTTTGGGGAATGGAGTGGCACGTTCTGGACGATACGTATCATCCGCATCAGGCTTTCCGCCTGGCCATCCCGTAATCGTATGTTGCAAGTCATTAAATATCTTGATGTTGGCATTATATGCAGAACCATACAATGCAAGCAATTCACTCAAGCCATTTTCATTGTAATCCTTATTGGTTAGTTTCAGAATAGGCTTTCCCGTCAGTTGGCACAACCATACCAATGCTGAACGAACAAGCTTATCAGTCCAATTACAAGACTTTACTAACCAAGGATGAACGATACGCGTCAATCTGGAGGCAGCAGCCAAGTCGATAACGACATGCGCATCGTTATGTGTCTGAAGGAAAGACGCCGGAATAGCATCCGTAATAGTTCCTTCCACCGTTTTACGAATAATGTCAGCCTTTTCTTCACCCCATGCCGTCAGGAAAATCTTCCTTGACGAGAGGATGGTGGAAATACCCATCGTAATAGAGCAAGGCGGAACGGGTTCGTTCGTACCAAAACTCATGGTCATTTCCTCTCTTGACGTTGGGTCAATCAAGATGATACGCGACGTACTGGTAAGTCCCGAACCTGGTTCATTCGTAGCAATGTTACCAATACGACCGATGCCCAACAACATGACATCTATACCGCCAAAAGTCTTGATACGTTGTTCAAATCGTCTACAATGTTGCTGTACGTCTTCTTGCGAAATAGTACCGTCAGGAGAAAACACGTTTTGCGGTTCAATATCAACAAAGTTCAAGAAACGATCACGCAACTGGTTAATAGCACTGTGTTGGGATGTTGGGGAAAGTGGAAAATACTCATAGGCATTGAATACTACCACATTGTTGAAACTAAGATTATTTTCCTTGTGACGACGAATCAACTCGTTGAACACTGGCGTGAGGGAATTTCCCGTACCTAATCCCAACACGCAATAATTTCCCACACGTTGTTTCAGTCGGATTTCATCCTCAATAACATCAACAATACTCTTGACAGCCTCATCCACTTTCGGGAAGATGTCTGTGGGAAGTTTCTCTAATCTTGTAATTTCCGAGCGTTCTATAGCCGTTTTCGGCTTATAGAACTCCTCGGGAATTTTGTTTAAAACTATCTGAGAACTCAGATTAAGTCTCATAAATTATTCTTTTCAATATCCTTAAAATACTTATACGTACCAACTTTCAATTCATCAGTAGCAGCCTCATCGCAAACGATGATACCATGCTGATGCATTTGTAAAGCACTAATAGTCCACATTTGGCAAACACCACCCTCTACGGCAGCCTGCAAAGCACGAGCCTTATGATGTCCGTTTACCAAAATCATCACCTCGCGAGCATCCATAACGGTACCCACACCAACAGTAAGCGCCAACTTTGGCACCTTATTAATATCATTGTCGAAGAAACGACTATTGGCAATGATGGTGTCTGTTGTCAATGTCTTTACGCGAGTGCGAGATGACAGAGAACTACCTGGTTCATTGAAGGCAATATGTCCATCAGGACCGATGCCACCTAAGAACAAGTCTACACCACCTGCTTCCTTGATCATTTCCTCATAATGTGCACATTCTGCTTCCAAGTCTTCTGCGTTGCCATTGAGAATGTGGATATTCTCCTTGGGGCAATCGATATGATCAAACAAGTTGCGAGCCATAAATGAATGATAGCTTTCGGGGTGCTCTTCTGGCAATCCTACATACTCATCCATATTAAACGTCAATACGTTCTTGAAAGATACACGTCCTTCCTTGTTAGCTTTTACCAGTTCTGCATACATTCCCTCTGGTGAAGAACCCGTAGGAAGGCCAAGCACGAATTTTCGTTCTGGCGTTGGGTTAAACTCGTTGATACGTTTGATCACATGCTCTGCTGCCCACTTAGACATTTGCGCATAATTCGGTTCAATAATTACTCTCATTTTTATTTTGTGTTATGTTATTAAAAAATCTACTGCAAAGATACATTATTCCTTTCTGACAACAAAAAAAACTCTAATTTTTTTTTCATAATTCTTTCTCACCGTTAAGAGAAATACTTCTTCATCCCAAATTCTTACTTCAAACATCACAACAAATTTATGTCTGGTTTTTCTTGCAAAATAGAATCCGGGAAGCGGAAAAATGGGTTAAAACGTCTCAAATGATTCATCTATTAGAACAAAATAATGAGTTACGATTGTAAACATATCATTTTTTGGGCAAAAATATATGCTTTATCCGTGCTAAAACTATGCTTTACAAACGGAAAAACAGTACTTTTTTCGAGGAAAAAGATGGTTTTCATTCCTCTATTATATCACTCAAAACACACAAGTAACTGATTGTCAATTGATTGATAAACCACCGCTATTTTTCATTATTTCACACTACGTTTAAAAAGTTTTGAAATAACGGCTGGAATTTGCATCAAAATTGCGAAATTACATGACAAAGCAAGAAACAATAGCAAGAAGTTTGAGACGTGAAAACAAGTAAGCCATAAAAGTAAAAAACGCCTCTATGTTGATAGAGACGTTTTAACATTTTTGCTGTTTTGGTACATTCCTTAGAGTAGTTATGCTTCGAAAATCGAATTTTCAATGTGCAAATTTAGAAATGAAATTGATAAAAATCAAAAAAAACGCGTTTTTTTGCAAATTAAATTACGTAAACGTTTACGACTCATATAACCGAAAAACGCCCCGCTTTCCTCCTTCCCAGATATGATATGAGTCACCAAATATTTACGAAGGTCATGAAAATAAGGTTTATTCAACATTATTTAAATAAATTATTTCCGTAAGAAAGAAAATATCAGTAACTTTGCCATTCAAAACCAAAAAGAAATGACACGACCAATTTTCATTGCGGGTCCTTGCGTAATTGAATCGAAGGAATTATTAGATAACGTAGCACAAGAAATTTGTAGAATCAACCAAAAATTTGGCACGAATATTGTATTCAAGTCTTCGTTTGACAAAGCCAATCGCACATCCATCCACTCCTATCGTGGACCTGGCATTGACAAAGGTTTGCAAATGCTTGCTGATGTCAAGGACAAATACGGCTTACAAATTTTGACCGACATTCATGAGAGTTGGCAAGCTGACGCCGTTGGAAAAGTATGCGACGTGATACAGATACCCGCCTTTCTATGTAGGCAAACCGACTTATTGGTTGCTGCCGCACGCACGGGGAAAGTCGTGAACATCAAAAAGGCTCAATTCCTCAGCGGAAAAGACATGAGGTATCCCGTAGAAAAAGCCTTGGATGCAGGCGCAAAGGAAGTATGGTTGACCGAAAGAGGCAATTCATTTGGCTATAACAATTTGGTAGTTGATTTCAGGAACATTCCTGACATGAAAGAAATCGTTCCTCGCGTCATCATGGATTGTACTCATAGCGTACAACGTCCAGGTGCTGGAGATGGAAAGACAAGCGGTGACCGTAAATATATCCCCGCGATGGCTCTTGCGGCAAAAGCATTTGGCGCTACGGGATATTTCTTCGAAGTACACCCTAATCCTGACGAAGGTTTGAGTGATGGCCCAAACATGTTGGAACTCGCTCGCTTGGAACAACTGATTGAACAATTATTATGAAGGAAGAAACATATAGTGAATATCATGTAAGAGGATTTGCCGAACGTTGTCTTCGTGAAGAGGCAGATGCTATACTCGACCTGATTCCTCAACTTGACGAGCATTTTGACAAAGCCGTTGAGATGATGCATCATTGTCGGGGAAAGGTTATCGTTACTGGCGTTGGCAAGAGTGGAAATATCGGCGCTAAGATTGCCGCAACACTCGCCTCTACGGGAACACCCGCCTTTTATGTCAATCCATTGGATGTCTATCATGGCGACTTGGGTGTCATCACCAAAGATGATATTGTGCTTGCATTGAGCAATTCAGGACAAACAGACGAGTTGTTGCGTTTCATTCCAATCGTTCTTCACATGAACGTGCCGATTATCAGTATGACAGGAAACAGTAATTCTCTGCTTGCCAAATATAGTGACTCGCACATCAAGGTGAAAGTCAAGAAAGAGGCTTGTCCGTTGAATCTTGCTCCTACCAGTAGCACTACTGCCATGTTGGCAATGGGCGACGCATTGGCAATCGCCTTGATGCAAGTAAGGAATTTCCAACCGCAAGACTTCGCACACTTACATCCAGGCGGAGAACTTGGAAAGCGATTGTTGACAACCGCTTCCGACGTGATGCGTTCGAATGATTTGCCTATCATCCCACAAGAAATGCATTTGGGAGAAGCCATTATTCATGTGAGCAAAGGTAAGTTAGGATTGGGCGTTTCATTGGAAGACGGCAAGGTCATAGGATTGATTACAGACGGAGACATCCGTCGTGCGATGGAAAAATGGCAAGCCCAATTCTTCGACAAGACGGTGAGCGACATCATGACACGACACCCCAAGATGGTATTGCCTGACACCAAGATAACGGAAATACAGAACATCATACACCAAAACAAGGTACATACCGTTTTGGTTGTTGATGAAGAGTTGCATCTGTTGGGTGTAGTCGACCATTATAGTTGTATGATTTAAAGAGAGAGAACGAATGAGAATAACAATGAACAGGCTTATCTTGTTTTTTGCCTTGATGGCAACTAACATATTGGCGATGGCTCAGACATCGGATTCTCTTATTGTCAACGAGTTGCGGAAAGACGGTGTTCGTTTTTCCTCCAACAACACAGTAGTTTTACTGAAAAGTGGACAAGAGAAATTCGATGATATGTTTGAAGCCATTCGCCACGCCAAAAGTTCTGTTCATTTGGAATATTTTAACTTCAGGAATGATTCCATCGCAAGATGTCTCTTCGAGATACTTGAAGAAAAAGCCAAGGAAGGCGTAGAGATAAGGGCATTGTTTGATGCTTTTGGAAATGCCTCCAACAACCGACCCTTGAAGCGCAAACATCTTAAAGCAATACGAGAAAAGGGCGTGGAAATCGTGAAATACGACCCTCTGTGTTTCCCTTGGATTAATCACGTATTTACAAGAGACCATCGAAAGATTGTGATTGTTGACGGTCAAATCGCCTATACAGGTGGAATGAACGTGGCTGACTATTACATCAACGGCACAAAAAAAGTGGGTACGTGGCGAGACATGCATTGCCGAATAGAAGGTGATGAAGTGAATGAATTGCAAAAGATATTCTTGCGAATATGGAACAAGGCAACCAAGCAAAACGTTCATGGTGCCAAATACTATCGTGGAATCAGAACGCCAGAGTATTTCACGGGGTTAATTGAAGACACTTGCGAAACGGCTGGTAAGAAAATGGTGGGCATCATCAACCGTGAACCTCGTACGAGCAATAAAATCATCCGTCAGTTCTATACGAACGCCATCAACTTTGCCCAAGATAGCATCAAGATTATCAATCCTTATCTCACATTGAACCATCAATTGAAAAAGGCTTTGAAGAATGCTGTC
The DNA here is from genome assembly GCA_900314715.1 of uncultured Prevotellaceae bacterium. Lineage (GTDB taxonomy): Bacteria > Bacteroidota > Bacteroidia > Bacteroidales > Bacteroidaceae > Prevotella. The sequence continues at coordinate 83,562 of OMWI01000020.1, forward strand.
AAGAGGGGCGTAAAGGTGGAAATCATGGTGTCAACGCATAGCGATATTCCATTGACACCCGATTGTGTGTTCTACAACATTCACAAACTCATGAAGAAAGGCGTGGACGTGTGGATGTATCAACCAGGCTTCCATCATTCCAAGATTATCATGGTAGACGGGAAGTTTTGTACGGTGGGAAGTTCTAACCTCAACTCTCGTAGTTTGAGATGGGATTATGAGGAGAATGCCGTTATCATAGATCCATGTACAACCGGTGAGTTGAGCAACCTATTCGATACCGACAAGAAAGACTGTTTCAAGTTGACCGAAGAAAGTTGGGATGAATTCCGAACGCCATGGAATAAGTTTGTGGGATGGTTTGCCCATCTATTGGCTCCATTCCTTTAGAGAGAAATAAGTATTAACGAAACATATCAATCAATTGGAAAGACCGAAAATTGCCATCATCGACCCTAACACATTGGCTGCAATGGGGTTGCGACAGATTCTACAAAACGTAATGCCGATTATAGAAATCGACACATTTGGTTCGTTTTCCGAATTCGAGTCAACCCATTATGAGGAATACGTGCATTATTTCGTATCTATGCACCTCGTCTTGGAGAATCGTACGTTTTTCCTTACCTATCGTCGCAAGACCATCGTATTGACTACGTCGGTAAATCCCAATACACAATTGAGTGATTTCAATTGCATCTGCGTGAACGTACCCGAAAAGCAACTCATTCGTTCGTTGTTGATATTGGAGCAACATGGTCACAGACATGGTAAAAACATGCCCATGATGGATAATCCGCAGGAGCGCATCTTGTCGGATAGGGAAATAGAGGTGCTTTCGTTAATCGTACAAGGATATATCAATAAAGAGATAGCTAACCAATTAAACATAGGTATTACCACCGTGATTACGCACAGAAAAAACATCATGGACAAGTTGGGAATGAAGAGCGTATCTGCCCTGACTATCTATGCGGTGATGCACGGTTATGTGGACATAAACAAAATTTAGACATGAACAAGAAAAGCAATACATCCATTCAAATGATAGCAGACTTTGAAGGAGATATTTCCAAATTGTTGGAAGAGAAGTTTGATGGCGAGATGCCCATCCTTGCAACACGCGATATGGTTGCATTCCCTGGAGTCATTAACCCTATCATCATTGGTAGGGAAACCAGCACGAACCTTATCAAGAAGGCAAACAAGAATCCAGAAATGGTGTTTGCCGTAATCTGTCAGAAGAAAAGGGAAGTAAACCATCCCTTGCAAGATGACTTATACGAATATGGCGTATTCGCCAAGCTGACTAGGGTATTGGAAATGCCTGGAAATGAAGGTGCCATGACAGCCATTGTCCAATCGTTTGGTCGTTGTCGTTTGATTAAGATTACCGATGACGAGCCTTATTTGAAAGGTATCGTTGAAAGCTTACCAGAGGAAATACCTTCCAAGAACGACAAGGTATTCAAGACAGCCATTGACGACTTGCGGAAGCAAACGAAAATATACATTCGTGCCAATGAGGAGATTCCTGATGAATCTGAATTTGCCTTGCGTAACATCCACAATGAGATTTTGTCGCTCAACTATATCTGTACGGTGATGCCGTTTAGCGTAACCGACAAGATAAAGATGTTGCGTGCAGACTCTCTTTTCGAACGTGTCATTATCTGCCTCAAGGTATTGAACAAGGAAATCCAACTCCTTGAAATTCATCACAACATCGTTTCAAAGACGCGTGAGGAAATCGACGAACAGCAACGAGAATACTTCCTCCAACAACAAATTAAGAACATTAAGGAGGAATTAGGAAACGGGGAAGGTTCGCCTGAACGCCATGAGTTGGAAGAAAAAGCGTTGAGAAAGAAATGGCCAGATGACATTCAGATGACTTTCTACAAGGAACTTGATAAGTTGGATATCTTGAATCCGCAAGGTCCTGAATATAGCGTGCAACTCAACTATCTACAAACGATGGTCAACCTTCCTTGGAACGAATATACCAAGGACGACCTTGACTTGAAGCGTGCGCAGAAGATACTCAATAAAGACCACTACGGAATGGAAAAAGTAAAGGAGAGAATCCTTGAGTACATCTCCGTATTGCAATTGCGTGGTGACTTGAAGTCGCCTATCATTTGCTTGTATGGCCCTCCAGGAGTTGGTAAGACTTCTCTCGGAAAGAGTATTGCCGAAGCCATGAAGCGCAAGTACGTGAGAATCAGTCTTGGCGGATTGCACGATGAAAGCGAGATTCGCGGACATAGACGTACTTATATCGGTGCCATGCCTGGTAGAATCATCAAGAGCATTCAGAAAGCGGGTTCGTCAAACCCCGTATTTATCTTGGACGAGATTGATAAGGTGACGCAAAACACCATTAACGGTGACCCGTCATCTGCATTGTTGGAAGTATTGGATCCTGAACAAAACAATGCTTTCCACGATAACTATCTCGACGTGGATTACGATTTGTCTAAAGTGCTTTTCATTGCCACCGCAAACGACTTGAATACCATTCCACGACCATTGTTGGACCGTATGGAAATCATTGAGGTGAGTGGATATATCACGGAAGAGAAAATCGAGATTGCCAAGCGACACTTGATACCCAAGGAACTTGAAAATAATGGATTGAAGAATGTGGGGAGTGTTCCTTCTTTCTCTAAGGCTGCTATTGAAAAAATCATTGAGCAATATTCTCGCGAGAGTGGTGTTCGTCAATTGGAAAAGCAAATCAACAAAGCATTGCGCAAGTTGGCATTCATGCGAGCTCGCGATGGCTATTTGCCTTACACCAAGATTACGCCCAATGAAATCAACGACTTGCTCGGTAAGCCTCCGTATTATCGCGACATTTATCAAGGAAACGACTATGCTGGCGTAGTAACGGGATTGGCATGGACAAGTGTTGGCGGTGAAATCCTTTTCATCGAGACGTCTCTTTCTAAGGGAAAAGCAGGAAAACTCACCCTTACTGGAAACTTAGGCGAAGTAATGAAAGAATCGGCTGTCATTGCCTTGGAATACGTGAAAGCACACGTAGACATCTTGGGTATCGACTACCGCATTTTCGAACAATGGAACATTCACATCCACGTTCCTGAAGGGGCTACTCCAAAAGACGGGCCTTCGGCTGGTATTACTATCGCAACGTCTATCGCATCAGCACTCACACAACGCAAAGTTCGCAAGAATACTGCCATGACGGGTGAGATAACGCTTCGTGGAAAGGTGTTGCCTGTTGGTGGAATCAAGGAGAAGATTCTTGCCGCCAAACGTGCTGGTATCACGGATATTCTTATGTGCAAGGACAACAAGAAAGACATTGACGAGATTCCCAATGTATATCTCAAGGGTGTTACCTTCCATTATGTAGAGAACGTGAAAGACGTTTGGGAATTTGCCCTTACTGATGAAATTGTGGAGCACCCCATCGAATTGAAGATTGAGGAAGAAAAGAAGAGTAATGCATAATTCATCCCGTTGTTTATCATCATGACATTTGAACTGCAACATACAGACAATGCGTCTGACGCAAGGGCTGGCTTGATTACCACGGCACATGGAATCATCAAGACTCCTATCTTCATGCCCGTAGGAACATGCGGGTCGGTGAAGGGCGTACATTTCGAAGAACTTCGTCAGCAGGTGAAAGCGCAAATCATATTGGGCAACACATATCACCTATATCTACGTCCTGGATTAGGGGTTCTCAAAGCTGCTGGTGGTCTTCATGGCTTCAACGGATGGGAACGCCCTATCCTTACCGATTCTGGTGGTTTTCAGGTTTTCTCGTTGACGGGAATACGCAAGTTGAAAGAGGAGGGTTGTGAGTTTCGCTCGCACATTGACGGTTCAAAGCATATCTTTACGCCAGAAAACGTGATGGATACTGAGCGTATTATCGGTGCAGACATCATGATGGCACTCGATGAATGTCCTCCAGGAATGAGCGATTACCAATATGCGAAGAATAGCTTAGGACTCACTCAACGATGGTTGGACAGATGCATCAAGCGATTCAACGAAACACAACCGTTATACGGATACGAACAAAGTTTGTTCCCTATCGTTCAAGGGTGTACATTCAAAGACCTAAGACAAGAGGCAGCGAAGTATGTGGCTGATAAGGGAGCAGACGGAAATGCGATTGGCGGACTGGCAGTTGGAGAACCAACGGAAGTAATGTATGAGATGGTTGAGGTGGTGAACGAAATCCTGCCTAAAGACAAGCCTCGTTACTTGATGGGTGTGGGAACGCCACAAAATATCTTGGAAGCCATTGAACGCGGCGTGGATATGTTCGATTGCGTGATGCCTACTCGAAACGGTCGCAATGCAATGCTCTTTACATACAACGGCACAATGAACATGCGAAACAAGAAATGGGAAATGGATTTCTCTCCCATTGATGCAGATGGTTGTGATGTTGACCGCATCTATACGAAAGCATACCTCCACCATTTGTTTAAGGCTCAAGAACTCTTGGCGATGCAGATTGCCAGCATTCACAACTTGGCATTCTACTTACGATTGGTAGGTGACGCACGACAGCATATCATCAATGGCGATTTTGTGGCATGGAAGCATTCCATCATCGACCAATTAGGAAAAAGAATATAACTCACTACTCGAAGGAATGGAGAAGAAATATCAGACGTGGTACAGAAATACGGTTCGATTCATCAAGAATGGCTATGCCCGAATGAAACGACTATGGGCAACGCTGTGCGATAAGATGCGTTGGCTTGTACCTATCTTCCAATGGTTGGGAAAGAAACTCAGTTTTCTCAACCCTCGTAACTATATCCAAATACTCGACTGGTACATCATCAAGAAATTCATCGGAACGTATTTCTATTCGATTATCTTGATTATCTCCATTTCCATTGTCATTGACATCAACGAGAACTTAGCGAAATTCACGGAATACCATGCGCCGCTGAAAGCCATCGTTTTCGATTATTACATGAATTTCGTTCCGTATTTTGCCAACCTATTCAGTCCCTTGTTTGTCTTCATTGCCGTGATTTTCTTCACGTCTAAGTTGGCTGGCAACTCTGAAATTATCTCCATGTTGGCGGCGGGTGTCTCGTTCAAGCGACTCATGAAACCCTACATGTTGTCTTGTATCTTCATTTCCTTGCTCTCGTTCTATCTGAGTGCCTATGTGATTCCGCACGGCACCGTGATTCGTCAAAACTTCGAGTCGATATACAAGAACAAGAAGAAGATTATGTCTGCCGATAACGTACAATTACAAGTTGGTCAAGGTATTATCGCACACATACAACATTATGACAACGAGATTAAAAGGGGTTATGGATTCTCACTTGATAAATTTGAAAACAAGAAGTTAGTGAGTCACATGACCGCCATGGATATTCAATACGATACCATCTCTGATTCGAAGTATCATTGGAAAGCACGTAATTGGAAGATTCGTGAATTGAGGGGACTACGAGAATATATCACCAACGGCGCATTGAAAGATACGGTCATCATGATGGAACCTACCGACTTGGTTTACTCTAAGGGACAACAAGAAACGTTTACCAGTCCTGAATTGAAGGAATACATTTCCAAGCAGATAAACCGAGGAAGTAGCAATATCGCGCAATACCAAGTGGAATATCACAAGCGTATTGCCACCTCTTTCGCCTCATTCATCCTCACCACGATAGGTTTGTCGTTATCATCTCGCAAGCGCAAGGGCGGTATGGGATTGTACTTAGGAATAGGGTTGGCATTGAGTTTCAGTTATATCATGTTGCAAACCGTCTCTTCCACATTCGCCATCAATGCCAATGCATCACCGATGTTGGCAGCATGGATTCCTAATATGATTTTCGCCGTAATAGCCTACTTCTGCTATCGTAAAGCGCCAAATTAACATGTAGGAAGGAGGTTTATGAAGGTGGAAGGAGGAATTATGAAGGTGGAAGTAAGCAACAAAGTTGCGGAAAAAAGTATGAAGGAAAGAAGTACTTCAACCATTAAACCTTCATTACTGCGCGAAGCGCACTACTTCATCCTTCATAATTCAAACATCATACATCATAATAACTTCATACATCTCACATAATAACTTGATAACTGCGCGAAGCGCACAACTTCATCCATCAAAATTCACACTTCACACATCAAAACAATGTTTTTCGACGAATTAAACTTAAGTGACAATATACTTGATGCACTCTACGACATGAACTTCGAAGAGTGTAC
>OMWI01000047.1 GCA_900314715.1 uncultured Prevotellaceae bacterium
CAATGCTTTTGCGCTTACAGCGCGCAGATTCCACATACACTCTTACCTAGGGCGTTGCCCTAGGCTATAAGCTTGTTGGCCTTCCAGGCCGCCGTTTAGCGGACAACAATAATTTCATATATGATTATCGTTTTTCACAACTTATCATATACTAAATGTTTTCTGTCTTTTCACCCATTTTTCAATCTACAATCTTCAATTTTCATTAATTTGTCAAGACCTCCCCTAAAATATGATAATCCAATCAATACCAACGAGTTAGTATTTTCAAGACCTCACCTAAGACCTCCCGTAAGACCTCCCGCCGATGCTTGCTTAATTTTTTACAAATATAAGGATTTTGATTTTGATGAAGTATTATCAGTTGAATGTATATTGACCGAATGCGAGAGAAAAACCGAAAATCAAGGTTGCATTTGGGTGAGGTCTTACGGGAGGTCTATGGGAGGTCTTACGGGAGGTCTTAGGTGAGGTCTTGAAAATATTAAGTCACTGATAAAGAACGAATTAACCTAAAAAACGGGAGGTCTTGAAAAAATGAAGAATGTAGAATGAAGAATAAAGAATCGACTATTTGTAATTAGACAATTCACAATTAACCTCTCGCAATCACTTAAGGCTCCCTTCCCTTGGGGAAGGCTGGGGATAGGCCTCAACACAAACCATATCTTTAGACGCTGAAAACCATTCGTTTGTTTGCCATAAACCATTCGTTTGTAACGCACAAATCAATGATTTATAGCATATAAAGCTAATGTTTATAACCTAATGGCTGGCTATTTATCATTATCTAACCAGTCATTTTGCAGTTACTCAAGGGTGAGTTGTATACTGGGCTACTATCATCTGCCGTCTGCGGTATCTATATCATGCAAACAAGGAAAAGCGAAGCTGTATGGCCTCGCTTTTTCAGTAAAATAGAATGGGGGTTAGTTGTTCTGTCCCTTCTTTGCCTTTCTTATCTCAGAATACATAACCACTGCAAGAAGTAGTTGTGAGATAAAACCACACCACAGCCCTATTCTGCCAAGTACATTGTCCCTCAAATCCTCGACAGTGAGCAAAATGCCAAAAATCACCGTTAGCACGACGAAAAGGGCAAATAGAAATCTTAGATGCTTCAACCTATTCATAACTATTCCGATATATCTATCTGCAAAGTTAAGATTTTTCTTACATTATTCGTTTATGGGCTGTGTTAAAATGTCTTTTCCATACCCATTTTTGCCCCCTGATTAGTTCGTAAAATACATACCATTACACTCTTAATAATTCGGCGATAGCATCAAGAATTCTTTTTATAACTAACAACCGCCCATGAGCCCATGAAGAGGGCAAAGCATGTGAGAGCAAGCACTTGATGGGCGATTCCACTAAATCCTCCACCACGAACGAATACCGTACGAACGGCATCTATGAAATAGTGCATGGGATTAACGTAAGTGGTGGCGTACGACCAATCGGGCATGGAACGCGTGGGAGTGAAAAGACCACTCAATAACATCAGACAAACCACAAAGAACCACATAACAAATATGGCTTGTTGCATGGTGTCGCTATAGTTGCTAATGAGTAGACCTAACGAAGAGAAGAACAAAGCCAATAGCATGGCCAATAAATAGACTAACCACAAAGGCCCTTGACAGGTGATACCATAAACAGCCCAAGCCAACAAGAGGCATACGGTAACGATGAAGAGTCCGATAAGCCAATAGGGAATGAGTTTGGCTAAGATAAAAGCCCACTTCGATACAGGCGTAACATTGATTTGTTCAATGGTACCCGTCTCTTTCTCACTCACAATATTCAAGGCAGGCAAAAATCCACACATCAACATCATCACGATAGCCAACAAGGCAGGAATCATGAATACTTTGTAATTCAAGTGTTTATTGTAAAGAAATAACGTTGACACCTTGGATTGTATAGCTGCAATCTCGGGATTCACGTTAGCCGTCACAATTTGTGAAAGATAACTGCTACCGATTCCTCCCTTTGTACCATTAACGGCATTGGCAGCAATCAACACGGTTGGGGATGTGTTTCCCCCACCATTGCTAAGAGTTAGGTCGCGACTGAAGTTTGGTGGAATGACCAATACGATATCAGTACGACTTTTCTCTATTTCTTTCAAGGCAGCATCATACGAAGGTTTTTGTCCGCTAAAGATAAAATAATTGCTTTGCTCAATGCTATGTACCAATCGCTGACTCATGGTAGAACGGTCATTATCAACCACACTGACACGGATGTTTTTCACTTCCTGATTCATCACCCACGGCATTACGCACATAATCACGATGGGAAACACGAAGATGAGTTTGGGCAGAAATGGATTGCGACGTATCTGCAAGAATTCTTTTTGTAAAAGATATTTTAGCATAACAATGAACTTTTTACATGAACTATTCCAATCGTGTCTTAAACTTAGCCAACGAAACGGCAAGCAACAGGAGGGTCATTCCAGATAGGATGATCACCTCGCGCATCACCTCGCCAATGCCAACACCCATAATCATCAGCTTTCGCATCGCCTCAATATAATAACGTGGTGGAACAACGGCGGATATCCATTGCAAAATCGTAGGCATTGACTCTATGGGGAAGAGCATTCCTGAAAGCATGACAATCGGCATGAGCAACACCATGGCAGAGAGCAACAAAGCCATGAGTTGACTGGTGGCTATATTGGAAATGAACAATCCGAGCGACAAAGCCAAGAGAATATAAATACCACTCACAACGAAAATCCAGACAATGGAACCAGCCAACGGAACGCCAAGCACATAGCGAGCCATGAGCAAAATGCTGATAAGGATAAGAAATGCCAATATCAGATAAGGTACCGCCTTGGCGACAATAATCATCAACGGACGAACGGGCGAAACAAGCAACACTTCCATCGTACCTCTCTCCTTCTCGCGCACGATGCTGATAGAGGTCATCATGGCACAAATCAACATAAGCAACATACCCATAATGGCTGGTACGAAGTTGTAAGCTGATTTCATCCGCGGATTATAGAGCATCTTTTGATTGATATTGACCGTGGAGGATTGACCATTGAGGATGATTTGGGTGGCATAGGCAGACCATTGTTGAGCCATATTGGGGTCGGAAGCATCAACGATGAATTGTAAGCCACTTTTCTTCGAGGCGAAATCCTTGCCAAATACTATCGCCATGTCGGCACGTTGATTGCGAATGAGTTGTTCGGCTTCACGACTTGTATTTACAGTTGCCGTGATATTGAAATATTCCGATGCAGACAGGCGTTCTACGGCTGATTGAGTCAAGTGATCCATCTGTGAGGTAACAACCACAAGGCGTACATTCTTCACATCATTGGTAATGGCAAAGCCGAAGAGCAACATCAACACGATGGGCATTCCGAAGAGGATAAGCATCGTACGACGGTCGCGCAAGATGTGATGTGACTCCTTGATGACAAATGATACAAATTGTTTCATGACTTTTCGTAATAACGTTATAACGTAATATCGTAATATCGTAATAACCGAAAGAAACGTCAATCCCCCGAACGTGTTGCCTGACGAGCCAAATAAGTAAACACATGGTCCATATCAGGTTGTTTGAAACGACGTTTCAGTTCGTCGGGCGTACCGAGAGCACTAATCTTTCCATCCACCATGATAGAGATGCGGTCGCAATATTCAGCCTCATCCATATAATGAGTAGTGACGAAGACGGTAATGCCTCGGTCGGCAGCATCGTAAATGAGTTCCCAAAACTGACGACGAGTAGCAGGATCTACCCCACCCGTCGGTTCGTCGAGAAACACCACTCCTGGTTCATGGAAGATAGAAACCGAGAAAGCCAGTTTTTGTTTCCATCCCAATGGCAGACTCTTCACCAAATCATCCTTATGTTCTTCAAACTTCAACCGACGTAGCAGTTCATCGGTTTTCGTTTTTATCTCCTCACTTTTCATACCATAAATACCAGCAAAAAGACGAATGTTTTCCGCTACGGTTAAGTCTTCATAAAGCGAAAACTTCTGCGACATATAACCAATATGTTTCTTTATCTGCTCATGTTGGGTACGAATATCATAACCAACCACTGTACCCGTACCACTCGTAGGTTGGTTCAATCCTGTCAACATGTGCATAGCGGTGGTCTTTCCCGCACCATTCGCCCCAAGAAAACCGAATATCTCACCACGTTTCACGTTGAAACTGATGTCGTCAACGGCATGGAAAGTGCCAAATGCTTTCACTAAGTGTTGAACCTCTATCACGTTGTCGGAGTCATTGACCGTTGAGGATTGAGCATTATCTGATGTTCTGTTGATTCCTGGTGGATTGAAGATGTCGGCAAAGCGGTCGAGAATGATTTCGGGCTTGTCTATACCACGCAGTTGACCTTGGTCGAGGAAGGCAACACGTTCGCAACGACGCACCTCATCCAGATAAGGCGTAGAGGCAACGATGGTAATACCACGTTCTTTCAACATTCCCAACATTTCCCAAAACTCCTTACGACTCACAGGGTCAACTCCTGTAGTTGGTTCGTCAAGGAAAAGCACGCTGGGACTATGCACCAATGCACACGACAATGCCAATTTCTGTTTCATACCACCAGAGAGAGCACCCGCCTTGCGATTGTGAAAGCGTTCTATTTGCGAATAGATGGCACGAATGCTATCATAACCCTCTTCTACCGTCGTGCCAAAGAGTGTAGCAAAGAATTCCAAATTTTCTTGCACGGTCAAGTCTTGATAGAGCGAAAACCTACCAGGCATATATCCCACACGCCGACGAATATCCTTCATCTGGCGAACGGTGTCAAAGCCATCTACAGATGCCGTTCCTTGATCTGGCAACAACAAAGTGCAAAGGATACGGAACATCGTGGACTTTCCTGCACCATCAGGTCCTATCAGCCCAAACACTTCGCCCTTGTCTACGGAGAACGAAACATTGTCTAAGGCTTTCACTTTGCCGTACGACTTAGATACCTGATTCACTTCTATTGCTTGCATGGCGGTAGCAAATTGATTACTTTTCACTCTTTACGTCCGTGAATTTCACTTCTCCATACATGCCTATCTTGGCAAAGCCATCGTTTTTAATCGCTATCTTTACCGCATAGACCAAGTCGGCACGTTCATCATCAGTCAGGATGGTCTTGGGAGTAAACTCACTACGACTGCTTATCCATGAGATAGTTCCCTCATATTCCTTCTTCTTTCCGTCTCCATAGTCGGCAAACACCTTGGCTTTCTGTCCTACTTTGATATTTTGCAATTGGGCGGAAGTAACATAAGCACGGATAAACATGTGTTCGATATCAGCCACTTTCAACAATGGCTTTCCCGTTGCCACAAACTCACCTTGTTCTACATACTTTTCCAATACGGTTCCGTTGATGGGAGCTTTCACATGACACTTTTTGAGTTGGTCTCGTAATTGACTCACCTGCACGTCAGTTGCAGCCATTTGTTTGTCGAGTGCACGCGTATTGGTTGAAAGCGATGAAATCTGCGCATCAAGTTGACGTTGAAGCACTTGTACTTGCGAAGTGGCATCATCAAGTATCTTACTGGGTGCGGCACCATCAGCGACCAGTTCCTTATATCTGCGTTGTTCTGTTTGTGCCTTTGCCAATTGTTGTCGAGTAGCTGCAATCTGCTTCTGCATGTCGGGTTTCTGACTTTGATAGACTTGTTTCGTAGCACCTAATTGTTTTATCTTCAACCATATCTGCGTCGTGTCTACCAATCCTATTTCCTGTCCCAATACGATGTTGTCGCCTTCGTTGACGTTGAAGAACTGTAATGCGCCACTCTGTTCGGCAAACACGGTAGTTTCGGTTGCTTCAAACGTACCCGTTGCATCGTACTCTTTTACCTTATCTCCGCAAGCACAAAGCATCAGCACAGCACTTGCCAACATCAATATCTCACGCTTGGCGTTGCAAACACGTTTGTCCTGCACTTTCATTATTGAATTTTTCATATCGTATATTATTTTTGTTGTTTCTAAAAAACGAATCACTCACTACTCATTTACCGTGTACTTCAATTCATACATTTCTTTCAACATCTCAATCTCATGCATAGATTGTTGTACACGTGCCGTGTTCTCAGCGTTTATTTCGCGCAACAAGTCGTTCACATCAATAATACCATGACGAAGTTTTGATTCGGCAGCCTTGCGAACTTGTGAACGAAGGGTGATAATCTCCTCATCGTCTGCCATCAACCGACGGAATCGGTCTATACTCTCGCTTTGCTGAATCTTTTCCAAATTATTGTTGAACAAAAACACATCACGTTGAACATTGAACATCGAACGCTGAACATTGAGTTTCGTCTTATCGTTCTTGCGAGTGTAAAGCGCACCGATATTCCATGAGAGACGCACGCCAATCATACCGTTGAGCGACCATTGACGATGCATCATGTCCTCAAACAAATTATAACCAGGATAGCCATAAAAGCCTTGTGCGAAAACACCAAAGCGAGGCATCAGTGCAGAGTTGAGAGCCTTTTCTTGCGCATCAACCAAACGAATCTGTGCATCTATCAGTCGTAGTTCTGGGCGATTGTTTCCTTGTGTTAAGCTAACGGCTTTTGGTTTGACGGGATTTGTTATCTCCATTCCACAAAATATGCTCAGCATTCTTGCCATTGTCTGACGTTGCGATTGTAAGTTGGTCAATTGCTGAATAACATTCAGTCTTTCCGCCTTGATATTTTGGTAATCGCTCTCTGCTGCCGTTCCGTTCTTAAACATTGAAGAAAGTTTCTTCTCGTTTCCATTCAACAATTCCTGCAAATCGCGATTCAATTGTATCTGGTCATCCAACAGCAATAAGGCGAAGTACATTTCATTCACACGCTTGCGTACATTATATAAATTTACTTCATTTTGAGCTGCCTCCACATTTCCTTTTTGTCGAATCACCTCTTTCTGATTCTTGATAGCCCCACCATCGTAAACCGTTTGTTGTACGTCTATCCCTACACGATATTGGTCTTTCTTCAACCCTTGCATATTGATTCCCATTTGTTGATACATCGACTGCATCTGGTCTGGAAAGGCCGTTACAGCACTTTGATAAGTGGCTTGAGCCGTAGCAGACACTTGTGGCAACCAACCCTTTTGGATATTCTGTACGGTCAAGTCGGTTGTCTGCCGTATCAAATCCATTTGTTGAATCAACGGATAGTTTTTTTCTGCTGCCAGTTGACATTCCTCTAAGGTTTGCGTGCGCCCCTCTTCTACTCGTTCGTTCGTTTGAGCATGCATTCCAGACAAAGCAACAACCGTCAACAATATGCTTACTATTTTTCTCATATCAATGCTTGTTATGTTTGTATGTTGCAAATTTACGATATTATTTGCACATCTATACTATCCATTTCGATGAATATATGTCCTTTTCGTACAATTTCAACAATTTTGATAGTTTATTTGGAAATATTCATTATCTTTGCATCATAATAAGCATAACGAATGAAAAGATTAAAGCAATTCAACTTGAGCCAATTGAGCAGTATTCTGGATAGTAATAACTATCATGTCAACCCCAATGACAATCAGGAAGAACAATTGGTAAGCGAATATCTATCCAAACATTTGCTCATAGCACGCAATCCTCCTGTTGCACAACTGATGTCGAGATTAGAAGGAGACACGGTCATTATGCCCGAGATGCGCGTCATCATACTCACGAAAGGTCACGCCAATCCCATTGTCAATCTCACAGAGCACTTCTTTGAAGCAGAACAAATGATCTTTCTAAGTCAGAATAGTATCGTGCAACCTCAAAATTATACCGATAATCTGAGTGGTTTCGGTTTGTCACTTACCAACGAGATTTTGAGTCTTGCCTTCCCAACTGACATTCCCCAACTGATGGATGGTCATGTACGTGATTGTTGCTTCACGTTGACAACGGAGGAGATAAAACAAGTGGAGGAATTGCATACCATATTATATAACTCAACGCATCATGGAAAGATTAGCACGCAAGCGGTGCTTAGTCTGACTGCTGCCTTTCTTTGGCAAGCTGATTATCTATGGAAACGCCACATGAATGAAAACAGTAGTTCACTATCTCGTGAACAAAGATTGTTTACCGATTTCGTTCAACTCGTTAGTCGTTACGCTACACAAGAACACAATATCGACTTCTATGCACAAAGGCTTTTCCTCTCTCCCCGATATATGAGTACATTGGTGAAACAAGTCAGCGGAAAAGCCGCCAAGCAATGGATAGACGATGCAATCATTACTCGTATCAAAGCAGAATTGCGCCACACGAACAAAAGTGCAGCCCAAATAGCTGATGAAATGAACTTCCCCAATCCATCATTCTTCTGCAAATACTTTAAGCGCATGACAGGTATGACTACGCAAGCGTATCGAGATGTATGAATTAGGAATTAGGAATTACGAAGTATTCGCCTATCGGCGAGTATGAATTATGAAGTAGGAAGGTGGAATTACGATGTAGGAAGTAGTGTGACAGAGTCACAGTATGAAGTTTTAATGTAAGAAGTACTTCTTACTTCAACACTTCAATACTTTAATCCTGTGACTTTGTCACACTACTTCCTCCTTCGTAATTCCTAATTCATACATCTTTACAAAGTTTTGTTTGGATTTTCTTGTAAACTAGGATTGGAAGTGCGAGGAAATGGGTTAGAATGGATGAAATTATACGTTATTTTGAAAGATATAATGAGTTTTGGCAGAAAATATATATCATTTTTGGACGTAACTATATGCTTTATGAGGGCTAAAGCTATGGTTTACGAGCATCAAAATCATGCTTTTTTCGATGAAATCGATGGTTTTTAGTACTCATTTCATCCGTCAGTAAAACATAAACAATTGACAATCAATTGATTAATGAAAAGCCGCTATTTTTCATTATTTCGAATCACTTCTAAAATATTTTGAAATAACGGCTAGAATTTGAGGCAAAATTGCGAAATAGCATGACAAACCGCAAATAGAAAAAAGATTACCCTCTATAAATAAACTATTGATTATTTGATTTTTTTAGTTGTTTAGATAGTTATTTCGGATTTTTTTGTTAATTTTGCATATTCATTTAAAAAATTATTTATAACGTTATAATTTTTATGAACAACACTTTATTAATTACCGTTTTCTTGACGGCTGTTACCTTGGTGCTTGCTGCATACGTCATCGCCAAGCTAATCGGTCCGCGCTCGTACAACACGGTAAAAGGAGAACCCTATGAAAGTGGTATTCCTACCCGCGGTAGCTCGTGGCTACCCGTATCGATAGGCTTTTACCTCTTCGCTATCCTTTTCCTGATGTTCGACATTGAGACCGTATTCCTCTATCCATGGGCAGTCGTCGTTAAGCAGTTTGGCCCGATGGCACTCGTCAGCATCGGTTTCTTCCTGTTAGTACTGGTATTTGGCCTTGCTTACGCATGGCGGAAAGGAGCACTGGAATGGAAGTAAGAAAGCCACACATCAAGAGTATTCCTTATGACGAGTTTAAGGATAATGCCGGATTAGAGAAACTTGTTGACGAGTTACACGAGGGAGGCGTAAACGTAGTGGTAGGTTCGCTCGACCAAGTCATCAACTGGGGTCGTTCCAACTCACTTTGGTCGCTCACCTTCGCCACGTCATGCTGTGGTATTGAATTCATGGCATGTGGATGTGCTCGTTACGACTTCGCTCGTTTCGGTTTCGAGGTAACGCGTAACTCTCCCCGTCAGGCAGACCTTATCATGTGCGCAGGTACTATCACGCACAAGATGGCTCCTGCACTAAAACGTCTCTACGACCAGATGGCAGAGCCGAAGTATGTGGTAGCCGTAGGTGGATGTGCCATCAGCGGCGGTCCGTTTAAATCGAGCTACCATGTGGTAAAAGGCATTGAGGAAATCGTGCCTGTAGACGTATTCATCCCTGGTTGTCCTCCGCGCCCCGAAGCCATTCTGTATGGAATGATGCAACTTCAGCGCAAGGTGAAGGTTGAGAAGTTCTTTGGTGGAGCCAACCACAAACAGACGAAGGAAGAACGCGAACTGAGCGTTTCCAATGAGGAACTAACATTCCGCGAGAAGCATGGCGACCACAAGCGCGAGACCATCGTCGTTACTGACGTGCCCGAGGAATTTGTGAAAGAAGTAACCCCGGAAAAGCCGGTCGTGCCGGAAGTTTCGGCTAAAAAGAAGGAGGAGAACGCATGAAACTGGAATTTCTGACATTCGATTTCGATAAATTTGCCTCTGAGATGGCAAATCTGAAAGACAAGAAAGGTTTTGATTATCTTGTTACCATCGTCGGAGAAGACTTCGGTGCAGATGAGGGACTTGGCTGTATCTACATCTTGGAGAACACCAACACGCATGAGCGTTGCTCGGTAAAGATGTTGGCAAAGGTCGTTGATGGCGAAAGCGTTATCCCATCGGTCATCAACATCTGGCGTGTTGCCGACCTCTTGGAACGAGAAGTATTCGATTTCTATGGAATCTTGTTCTTAGGCCATCCCGACATGCGTCGTCTTTACTTGCGCAATGACTTCAAGGGACATCCTTTCCGTAAGGACTGGAAAGGCGACGATAAATATTCTCTTGAGGAGGATGTGGAACCCGACTACGGATTGCAGTATGACCTTAACAAGAACGGAGAACTCGTTGTTAAGAAGAATGCTCTCTTTACCGATGAAGACTACGTTATCAATATCGGTCCGCAACACCCTGCTACTCACGGTGTGCTCCGCTTGCAAACAGTACTCGACGGCGAGACCGTAAAGCGCATCTATCCGCACCTCGGTTATATCCATCGTGCCATAGAGAAGATGTGGGAGTCGATGACTTATCCACAAACGTTGGCTTTGACCGACCGTTTAAATTACCTCGGTGCTATGCAACACCGTCATGCGTTGGTAGGCGTCATCGAGGAAGGCATGGGTATAGAACTGACAGACCGCATCAAGTACATCCGTACTATCATGGACGAGTTGCAACGTCTTGACTCTCACTTGCTTTATACTTCTTGTTGCGCTCAAGACCTCGGTGCATTGACAGCTTTCCTTTATGGAATGCGCGACCGTGAACATGTACTCAACGTGATGGAAGAGACAACCGGTGGACGCTTGATTCAGAACTACTATAGAATCGGCGGATTGCAGGACGACATCGATCCAAACTTCGTAAAGAACTGCAAAGATTTGGTGAAGTATCTGCGTCCGATGATTCAAGAGTATATGGACGTGTTTGGCGATAATATCATTACGCACAACCGTTTTGAGAATTGTGGCCCGATGAGTCTTGAAGATTGTATTAACTATGCCGTGACAGGTCCTGCTGGACGTGCATCTGGCTGGAAGAACGACGTTCGCAAGAACCATCCTTACGATATGTATGATAAGGTGGAATGGGAACAATGCACATTGACTGGTTGCGACTCTATGGATCGTTATCTCGTACACATTAATGAGATGTACCAGAGTTTGAACATCATTGAGCAACTCATTGACAACATTCCCGAAGGCGACTTCTACGTAAAGCAAAAGGCTATCATCAAGGTGCCCGAAGGACAATGGTACTACTCTGTGGAAGGTGTGGCTGGTGAGTTTGGTGTATATCTCGACTCTCGTGGCGACAAGAGTCCTTATCGCATGAAGATGCGCCCCATGGGACTCTCGCTTGTTGGTGCTTTCGACCCGATGTTGCGTGGTCAGAAGATAGCCGACCTTATCGCTACTTGTGCAGCCATCGACGTGGTGATTCCAGACATCGACCGTTAATCGGAATTATTATTCATCAATGAAAAATTAAAAATATATGTTCGATTTTTCAATAGTATCACAATGGTTCGACAGTCTTCTCCGAAACACGCTGGGTCTCGGTGATTTCTGGGCGATCCTCATAGAGTGCGTACTGGTAGGAGTCATCATCCTGACAGCATACGCCTTGCTTGCCATCGCACTGATTTTCATGGAACGTAAGGTCTGCGCCTACTTCCAATGCCGTTTAGGCCCGATGCGTGTAGGACCTTGGGGAATCTTTCAGGTGTTTGCCGACGTGTTGAAGATGCTCATCAAGGAAATCTTCTTCGTTGACAAAGCCGACAAGTTCCTCTATGCATTGGCTCCATTCCTCGTTATCATCGGTTCGGTGGGTACTTTCTCATTCTTGCCCTGGAACAAGGGAGCCACCGTGCTCGACTTCAACGTAGGCATTTTCCTCATCACCGCCATTTCTTCTATAGGCGTATTGGGAGTATTCCTTGCAGGTTGGAGTAGTAACAATAAGTATTCCGTTGTGTCAGCCATGCGTGCTGCCGTACAGATGATTTCATACGAAATGTCGCTTTGTCTCTGTCTCATCACCGCCGTCATTCTGATTGGTTCGATGCAGGTAAGCGAAATCGTTGATTATCAGACAGGTCCTTGGAATTGGCTCATCGTTCGTGGTCATATTCCAGCCATCATCGCATTCATCGTGTTCCTCATTGCAGGTAATGCAGAGGCAAACCGTGGTCCGTTCGATATGGCTGAGGCAGAGAGTGAATTGACAGCCGGTCACCATACGGAGTATTCCGGTATGGGTTTCGGTTTCTTCTACTTGGCTGAATTCCTCAACCTCTTTATCATTTCCGGTATTGCCACCACCGTATTCTTGGGAGGATGGGCACCTATCAACATCGGTATCGAGGTGTTTGACAATGTAATGAACTATATCCCTGGTATTGTCTGGTTCTTGGGCAAGGCATTCGCCGTTGTCTGGCTGCTCATGTGGGTGAAGTGGACATTCCCCCGTTTGCGTATCGACCAGATCTTGAAGTTGGAGTGGAAATATCTGATGCCATTGTCGCTCATCAACCTTGTGCTGATGACCGTCATCGTAGCATTGGGATGGTATATTAATTAATAAAAACTAGAAAATACTAGAAATACTAGAATATCTAGCATAACTAGAAATACTAGAATTACAATGGAACAAAATAAATCATATTTCGGCGAACTCTTGGATGGCGTGAAGACATTGGCTACGGGAATGAAAGTAACGATGAAAGAGTACTTCACCGCAAAGTCTACCGAGCAATATCCAGAGAATCGCAAGACAACGCTGCACATAGCAAGTCGCCATCGCGGTCGCTTGGTTTTCAAGCGCAACGAAGACGGAAGCTACAAGTGCACGGCTTGTACATTGTGCGAGAAAGCTTGCCCCAACGGAAGCATCAAGATCAAGGCCCACATGGCAGAAGATCCCGAAACTGGCAAGAAGAAGAGGTTGCTTGACGACTATCAGTACGACCTTGGCGATTGCATGTTCTGCCAACTCTGTACGAATGCTTGCAACTTCGATGCGATAGAGTTTACAAACGATTTCGAGAACGCTACGTTCGACCGCAACGCACTTGTCCTGCATCTTGACAAAGAGGTGTATCAAGGTGGTTCGTTGCCAAATCTCATTAACGGTGGCGCACCTCTCACTATCGGTAAGTTTAACACCAAAACAAAGTAAGGAATATGGCAAAATTAGTAATGTTTTGCATCTTGGCTGTCATCATCATAGGTTCAGCCATCATGTGCGTAACGACCAAGAGAATTATGAGAGCTGCCACATTCCTGCTCTTTGTTCTCTTTGGCGTGGCAGGTATATACTTCCTGCTCGACTATACGTTCCTCGGTGCAGCCCAAATCAGCATCTATGCTGGAGGTATCACAATGATGTATATCTTCGCTATCCAGTTGGTTTCGAAGCGTACGCTTCAAGGACTGCAGGAGCACATCAAGGGCAATCGTGTTCTCGCGGGAGCTTTGGCTGCTCTTATCGGATTCGGAACGGTAATGATCGTATTTTTCAAGAACAATTTATTCGACCTCATGATGCCTATGGGAGAAGGTACCGAAGTGCCTATGACTGAGATAGGTAAAGCCATGGTAGGTGCCGACAAGTACGGATGGGTATTGCCCTTCGAGTTTATCTCCATCTTCCTACTCGCCTGCATCATTGGCGGAATCATGATTGCAAGAAAGGAGGATAAGCAATGATACCTGTAGAGTGTTATTTCGCGCTGAGTGCCATGTTGTTTTTCATTGGCTTCTTCGGCTTCGTTACACGCCGCAACTTGATTGCGATGCTCATCTCCGTAGAACTCGTGTTGAATGCAGTAGATATCAACTTTGCCGTGTTCAACCGCATCCTCTTCCCCGGTCAACTCGAAGGTTTCTTCTTCACGCTGTTTTCCATTGGCGTGAGTGCAGCCGAGAGTGCCGTTGCTATCGCTATTATCATCAACGTTTACCGCAACTTCAAGAGTGATCAGGTGAACAGTATTGAAAACATGAAATGGTAATTATCTAAGATTATGTACGAATATTCATTTTTGATACTTCTTCTTCCGCTTTTGTCGTTTGTCGTTTTAGGACTTGCGGGAATGAAGATGTCGCACAAGACTGCAGGCCTCATCGGTACCTGTACGCTTGGTGTGGTTACTGCTCTCAGCTATTATGCAGCCTATCAATATTTTACGGCTGCCCGTACTGCTGAAGGCATATACCAAACCTTTGTGCCTTATAATTTCACATGGTTGCCATTGGGCAACTTGCATTTTGACATGGGTATCTTGCTCGACCCCATCTCGGTAGTGATGTTAATCGTCATTTCCACGGTGTCGCTCATGGTACACATCTATTCTTTCGGATACATGCATGGCGAAAAAGGTTTCCAACGTTACTATGCGTTCTTAAGCCTTTTCACGATGTCAATGCTCGGACTTGTATTGGCTACCAATATCTTCCAGATGTACATGTTCTGGGAGTTGGTGGGCGTAAGTTCATATTTGCTCATCGGATTCTATTATCCATTGCACGCTGCCGTGGCTGCTTCAAAGAAAGCATTCATCGTAACGCGTTTCGCGGATATGTTCTTCCTCATCGGTATCTTAATCTTCGGCTATTACACGGAGTCATTTAGTTTCTCATTTGTACCTGACATCGTCATGGGTTCGGGCACTACTCCATTCATAGCAGGTAGTGCTGCCAAGGCCGTAACAGCAGGGGCGTTCATTCTTCCTACTGCTTTGGTATTGATGTTCATTGGTGGTGCTGGTAAGAGTGCAATGTTCCCATTGCACATCTGGTTGCCAGATGCCATGGAAGGTCCAACTCCTGTATCAGCGTTGATTCACGCCGCTACGATGGTGGTTGCTGGTGTATTCCAAGTAGCACGTATGTTCCCATTGTGGATTGAATATGCTCCACAAGCCATGTCGGTCATCGTATGGATTGGCGTATTTACCGCTTTCTATGCTGCAGCTGTAGCATGTGCACAGACAGACATCAAGCGTGTGCTCGCCTTCTCTACCATTTCTCAGATTGCATTTATGATGGTAGCTCTCGGCGTTTGTCTTCCTGGACATGAAAGTGTTCTTGACAATCACACGCAATTGGGTTACATGGCTGGAATGTTCCACTTGTTCACTCACGCCATGTTCAAAGCTTGCTTGTTCTTGGCAGCTGGATGTATCATCCACGCCGTTCACTCCAATGAAATGGCTTTGATGGGAGGTTTGCGCAAATACATGCCTATCACGCATATCACTTTCTTGATTTCGTGCTTGGCAATTGCGGGTATTCCATTCTTCTCTGGCTTTAGCTCGAAGGATGAGATTATCACTGCTTGTTTTGCTTACAGCCCAGTTGTAGGATGGATTATGACAGGTATTGCAGCCATGACAGCCTTCTATATGTTCCGTTTGTATTACGGTATTTTCTGGGGTACGGAGAACAAAGAGGCTCACGAGCATCATACTCCACATGAGGCTCCATCGTCTATGACAATTCCATTGATTATCCTCTGTTGTATCACTGTGGGAGTTGGTATTTACACCACACTCGGTGGCTTCCTCGGTTGGGGTGGCTCATTCGGTAGTTATGTCAGCGCAAGTGGTCAGGATTATACCATCCACTTCGACCATCAAATTGCATTGACATCAACCATCATCGCCATCTTGAGCATTTGTTTGGCTACTTATATATATAAAGGTGAAAAGCAACCCATTGCCGATCATCTCTATAAGAAGTTCCCGAATTTGTGGCGTGCTGCTTATAAACGCTTCTACCAAGATGAGATTTGGCAATTCGTGACTCATAAGATTATCTTCCGTTGTGTTTCTATGCCTATCGCATGGTTCGATCGTCGCGTCATAGACGGTACGTTCAATTTCATGGCATGGGGAACCAACGAGGCTGGAGAGTCTATCCGTCCATGGCAGAGTGGCGATGTTCGCCAATACGTAGTATGGTTCCTTACTGGTGCCGTAGCATTAACATTAATCCTGCTTTGCATTTAATCCATAAGAAAAATGAACACATTAAGTTTATTCGTAGTTATTCCCGTCCTGATGTTACTTGGTTTGTGGTTAGCCAAGAACTTAAAACAGGTTCGTGGTGTGATGGTAGTGGGAGCTTCCTGTTTGTTGGCTCTCTCCATCTGGCTGACTGTGTATTTTGTTCAGCAACGTGCGGCAGGAAACACCGACGTGATGTTGCTCACCTATAGCACTCCTTGGTTCAAACCATTGAACATTGCATACGCAACGGGTGTAGACGGAATCTCCGTGGTAATGTTGCTGCTCTCAAGCATCATTGTCTTCACGGGAACGTTTGCCTCTTGGCAACTCAAACCACTCACTAAGGAGTATTTCCTTTGGTTCACCCTTTTGTCTACTGGTGTTTATGGTTTCTTTATCTCCATCGACCTCTTCACCATGTTCATGTTCTATGAGGTTGCCCTTATTCCAATGTACCTATTGATTGGTGTTTGGGGAAGTGGAGCGAAAGAATATTCTGCCATGAAACTGACCTTGATGTTGATGGGAGGTTCTGCCCTACTCATCATTGGTATCTTGGGCATTTACTTCTTCTCTGGTGCAAGTACGATGAATATCATTGAGATTGCCGAGATGCACAATATCCCAGTTGCCATACAGAAGGTATTCTTCCCATTCATCTTCATCGGTTTCGGAGTACTTGGTGCTATGTTCCCATTCCACACATGGTCTCCCGACGGTCATGCTTCCGCACCAACAGCAGTATCCATGTTGCACGCCGGAGTGTTGATGAAGCTCGGAGGTTACGGATGTTTCCGCGTAGCAATGTACTTATTGCCAGAAGCAGCACAAGAGTTAGCATGGATTTTCTTAATCCTCACTACCATCTCCGTTGTTTATGGTGCGCTTTCTGCTTGCGTACAGACAGACTTGAAGTACATCAACGCCTATTCATCCGTATCTCACTGTGGTTTGGTGCTTTTCGCACTTCTCATGACAACGCAGACCGCTTGTTCAGGAGCCATCCTGCAAATGCTTTCTCACGGTTTGATGACAGCCTTGTTCTTTGCCTTAATCGGTATGATTTACGGTAGGACTCACACCCGTGACGTTCGCAAATTGGGTGGATTGATGAAGATTATGCCCTTCCTTGCCGTGGGCTATCTCATTGCAGGTTTGGCTAACCTCGGTTTGCCAGGTTTCTCTGGTTTTACCGCAGAAATGACCATTTTTGTTGGTTCATTTGAGAACAATGACACATTCCATCGTGTTTGTACCATCATCGCCTGTACATCTATCGTTGTAACAGCCGTATACATTTTGCGTGTGGCTGGTAAGATTTTGATGGGTAAGGTGGCTGATCCTCACTATGAGGAATTGACGGATGCTACTTGGGATGAACGCGTTGCTGTTGCTTGCCTCATTTTCTGTGTAGCAGGTCTCGGTCTTACTCCCTTCTTCTTCAAGCCGATTATCGATAATGCGCTTGTACCTATTCTCTCAGTTATTAATCCCATGTAAAATCAGAAAGATATGAATTACGGACAATTTCTAAATATGGTTCCAGAGGCAACTCTTGTTGCTATCTTGATAATTGTTTTCTTCGCTGATTTTGCGCTGAGCAATAGCGAGAAGAAGCATAGTATTTTGCGCACGATGACACTGATACTCATGGGATTGCAAATTATTCCATGTGTCGTAACAGAATCATCTACAGCTTTTGGCGGTTTGTATTTCACGACTCCAGCCGTAAGTGCAATGAAAGTCATCCTCACTGGTGGTACATTTGTCGTATTGCTTATGGCTCAATCATGGTTGCAAAACCATGAAATCAGCAAACGATATGAGGGCGAGTTTTATATGCTTGTCATCTCTACCCTATTAGGTATGTACATGATGATGTCGAGTGGACATTTCCTGATGTTCTTCCTCGGACTTGAAATGGCTTCCGTGCCAATGTCATGTTTGGTAGCCATGGATAAATGGAAGAGGATTTCCGCAGAAGCTGCAGCTAAATATATATTGACTGCCACTTTCTCAAGCGGAATCATGCTTTATGGTATCTCATTTATCTACGGAGCAGTGGGAACACTCTACTTTGACGACATTGCCAAGAACTTGACAGCTACTCCATTGACTATCGCAGGATTGGTATTTACGTTCAGTGGACTTGGTTTCAAACTTTCTCTCGTTCCATTCCACTTCTGGACAGCTGATACCTATCAAGGTGCACCTACCTCTGTTACGGGTTACTTGAGCGTGATTTCTAAGGGTGCAGCAGCATTTGCGTTGTATGCTATCCTCATTAAGGTATTCGCACCGATGGTACTATACTGGGAGTATTTGTTATTCATCGTTATTGTGCTGTCTATTACCATTGCCAACTTATTTGCCATTCGCCAAAACGAACTCAAACGCTTCATGGCATTCAGTTCAATCTCACAGGCAGGTTATATTATGTTGGCAGTTGTAGGAAATTCAGCAATGGGCGTAACAGCATTGATGTTCTACACATTAGTGTATGTAGCCGCAAACCTTGCCGTATTTGCAGTAATTAATGTGGTAGAACAAAACAATGGTGGTGCAACAAACATGGACGATTATAATGGTTTCTACCAGACCAATCCCAAGTTGTCATTCCTCATGACATTGGCTTTGTTCTCCTTGGCAGGTATTCCTCCATTCGCAGGTATGTTTAGCAAATTCTTTGTATTCATGGCTGCTGTCAATGGACACACGCTTGAGAATCCTGTAGGTATCTTTGCGTATGTGGTAGTATTTATTGCCTTGATTAACACCGTTATCTCACTCTACTACTATTTGCTTATCGTGAAAGCGATGTATATTAAGAAGTCGGAAAGACCACTTCCTACGTTTGAAAGCGATGACAGCACCAAGTTCGCCCTTGCTATCTGCACGGCAGGTGTTGCCTTGTTCGGAATCTGCTCGTATGTATACGACTGGTTGAGTAGCGTAAGTATCGGTGCTTTGTTATAAGCATTCTTATCACAAGTAAATAGAAAAAAGATGAGGGATTTATTTAGAATCTCTCATCTTTTTAAATTTTGTTAAAAAAAACATTCCTTTTATTTTAATCCTAACAAGAATAAGATTTAATATATAAGTAAACGATTGGTATTTCATCAAAGAGATTATGACTCTTATTGGATAACAAATCTTTAATAAATAATAATTGCTATCTATAGTTTTTTTCCATCTTGAATCCCAGCCAATTTCTTCCCAATAGTTTTTTTCACTATTTATCATATCGAGAAATTTGAAATATCTTTTTTTATTATTACTTCGAACAGCAAGTAACATTAGAAAATAATAATCTTTAATTATTCTTTTATTTATTGCTAATTTAAAAATAGATTCTTTATCGCTTAAAAAATCTACGACTGATAATCTAGACTTTAATAATTGATCCTGTAAAAATGAATTATTTCGCAAATTATTAACATAAGATCTCACATTCATGCGATTATAATGATATATATAATCAGTTATTCCTGCAACTTTTGTTGAATAATAAAAAAGAGGTACAATAACCTGACAATCCTCTTCCATATTTATACCTTCTATACATCTAATATTAAAATCTATGTATAATGACGTTCTTATAAGCCTTCTCCAAATTGTAACGCTGGTTTTTCTTTCTATGAATGCCATTATTGCATCATTCCTGTTTAAATTAATTCCTCCATCATTATATTCTTGCACGTAATCATTTAAATGACAATATGCACGTCCAGTTATAATGTCTGCAGATGTTTCTTGCTGTTTTTTCAACAAAAGTTCAATTGCATTCAATTCTACCCAATCATCAGAATCCACATGAAAAATAAACTCTCCATTGCAAGCGTCTACTGCAGTATTTCTTGCTGCGCTCAATCCCCTATTGTGTTCATGATGGATAATTTGAGTTTGTTTAACCCTTTGGGGGTATTCTAATAATATACGCTCAATAATTTGGATACTATTATCTGGTGTATAATCATCTACAAAAATAATCTCAAGATTATCATAAGTCTGCTCAAAAATACTTCGAGCACATCTCTCGATGTATTTTTCAACATTCCATACAGGAACCAGCACGCTTACCATAGGTTCTTTAGATCCAATCATTTTTGTCTCTATAATTAAATCATAGCTTAATCATTTGCAAAAATAATGTTTTTTCAGTACTTTTGCATCAATATATGAAAAATATATTGCAAATATTTATCATTTTATCTTTTTTGCTTTCCTGTAAGGGCAATAAAGTTGATTACGTATCGAAGCAAGGAGATACCATCCATTTCAAATATGCAGAAAATATTGAAATGGTGAAATATCCGGATTATACTATCGTTCGACTGAAGAATCCTTGGAATGAAGGGAGTTACTTACATACATATATCTTAACGCAAAAAGGTCAAAAGCAAGCACCATATTTAGAAGGTACATACATATTGTTTCCACTCCAAAAAAGCATCGTTTTCAACACTGCACACGCATCTTTATTGGGAATGCTTGAATCAACCAAGCAAATCAAGGGAGTATGTGACTTAAAATACATGAACTTACCAGAAATTCATCATCTCGTTTCTCAAGATGAAATTACTGATTGTGGAAATTCCATGTCACCCGATATCGAAAGAATCATCGACATAAAGGCCGATGCCATATTACTATCACCATTTGAAAACAGTGGTGGATATGGAAGATTAGAGGAAATTGGCATTCCTATTATAGAATGTGCAGACTACATGGAAACATCGGCATTAGGGAGAGCGGAATGGATGAAATTCTATGGCCTTTTGTATGGTTGTGAACAGAAGGCGGATTCTCTTTTCGCAGAAGTGGAAAAGGCTTATCATCAATTGATGATGCAAGCAAAACAATCTACAATCAATCGTTCAATCGTTACAGAAAGAATGACAGGTTCAACATGGTATATTGCAGGTGGAAAGAGTTCCGTTGGTAGATTAATAGCAGATGCAAAAGGTATTTATGCGTGGGCATTAGATACCCATAGCGGAAGTTTGGCATTACCATTTGAGGCCGTATTAGACAAAGCTGGCGATGCAGATGTCTGGATATTTAACGATAGTGGTACTACTCCAATGACTTACCAACGATTGTCTTCAGAATTTCATGGTTATACATCAATGAAAGCTTTTCAAAGAAAACAAGTATATGTTGTTAATTCCATGACTGTTCCTTACTTTGAACAAGTATCTTTTCGTCCTGATTGGTTGTTAAGAGACTATATCATCCTTCTACATCCAGATTTGAAATTGGGTAACCTTAAATATTTCAAGCCATTATAAGTCATGATTACAAAAGGTACAAAGTGTTTCATCATATTATCCATTGCCATCATCTTGTTATTGATAGCCAATATAACCGTAGGTTCTATCAAAATCCCTACTCGCGACATCTTTGAAATTCTCTTTTCTGATTATCACGGTAAAGAATCTTGGCGGTTCATCATCATGGAAACACGATTACCCCAAGCGATAACAGCCATGTTGTGTGGAGGAGCTTTGTCGGTCAGTGGATTAATGCTTCAAACTGCTTTTAAGAACCCATTGGCAGGACCATCAATCTTCGGAATCTCTGGAGGAGCAGGACTTGGTGTTGCTTTGGTCATGTTGTTATTTGGTGGTACGGTGAGTACCTTATCATTCACTTTCACAGGTTTTTTAGCGGTTTTCATCGCTGCATTTATTGGTGCCATGACTGTAACAGGCATTATCTTTCTATTCTCTATGGTAGTGAGAAGCAATGTTATGCTACTTATTATTGGAATCATGATAGGATACTTGTCATCTTCAGGCATTTCCCTACTCAATTTCTTTGCCACAGAAGAGGGAGTACGTTCATACATGGTATGGGGAATGGGATCATTTGGAGGCGTTTCTTTATCACAACTTCCTCTTTTTACGACCATTGTCGTCATTGGACTCATTGGGGCTTGCCTGTTAATAAAGCCACTAAACGCTTTATTGTTGGGTGAACGATATGCAGAGAATTTAGGTATTAATACGGTTCGTGTACGTAATCTATTATTGATAGTCACAGGTGTGTTAACCGCCATAACCACCGCTTTTTGCGGTCCTGTTTCGTTTATTGGCTTAGCCGTTCCACATATCGCTCGCCTCCTTCTGCAAACAGACAATCATCGACTATTACTCCCCATCACCATCCTCACTGGTGCTGCCATTGCTCTTTTATGCAACATCATTTGCTATTTACCTGGCAGCAACGGCATCATACCCCTTAATGCTGTCACCCCATTAATTGGAGCCCCTGTTATTATTTATGTGATTGCAAAGTAAACTATTTTCCTTTTATCAAATATGATAAAAGAAGCTAAAAAAAACATTTTGTTATCATATGTGTACTAAACAAAGAAAACCATTATTTCTTTTCATATCCATTGAGTTTTTTTCTTATTTTTTGTAATTTTGCAATTGATATTTTTGTTAGCACTATTGATTAAACTATTTTTTTATTATGGAGTATAAAATGAATGATAGCCCCCACCCATCTAAATCAGGAAAAAAGATAGGAGGTAACAAATTTGACATAACAAAATTCATCCTCTCTATATTAATTATTTGTCTACATTCAAACTCATTTCCAAATATATTTACACCTATATTTCGTGTTGCCGTACCACTTTTTTTTATAATTACTTCATACTTTTTCTTTTCAAAATTGAAGATTACAAGTAACAACAAAGAAAGAAATGCATTATTATTTCATTATTTAAAAAGAAATTTCTTTTTACTATTATTCTGGAGTATTTTATTTATAATTCCAAATTGCATTCGTAATCATTGGATTGAAATGCATTTCCCCTATATAATATATTCAATTATTAAGTCCATTTTTATAGGTAGTACATTTCAGGGTTCATGGTTTATATCAGCAACTATTATAGCAACATCTATTATCTATATATTGTGTTATAAATTTAAGATAAAAGATCGAACGTTATTTGTTTGGTGTATCGTATTATATGTAATATGTTGTATGTGTTCTAATTATTCTCATTTAATCATAGATTGTTATCCATACTATAATTATTATAATATTTACAGAAGTTGGTTGGGTGATCCATTTTGTAGTTTTGTTATTGGAATTGTATGGATATCATTTGGTAAATTTTTAGCTTATCACAAATTTAGCTTATCACACAAAATAATTAAATGTGTTGTTATACTTTCGTTTATCCTTATTTATATAGAATTCTTTTTAATAAAAAAATATCTATCCCCTATAATGGCAAATGATTGTTATATTTCATTGTTATTGTTATGTCCAACTCTAATATTATTAATCATCCACCATAAAGATATTCAAATAAAAGGAAGCAAAGTACTTAGAAAACTTAGTATTATTTTTTATTGCACACATGGAACATTTTTAATGGTATTAAGACAAATTATGCATGTTGATCTTTTTTATACAATCATAGTTTTCATTCTTTGCTTTATTACAGGTTTTTGTATTATAAAATATGAGAAAAAATATAAAATACTAAAATATGCAACTTGATACTTTCGTTATTCTTTATGATTCTTCCTCTATCGTTTATTAGGCGCTTGTGTGTTTATACAAGTAATTCTATCATGAAAACTACTTGTAAAACTGAATGCATACAGGTTTATCCACTTTGATTCGTTTTCGAGTCTTATTGAGCATTCCCGTTTTCTCGTTCCGTTCATAAACTTGGATTACATTATCGTCCCTACAAGCACACAAAAGATATTTTCCATTGGGAGTGATATTGAATTGACGGGGATGGATTCCCGTTTCTTGATAACCTACCTTTTTAATCTTTCCCGTTTTCTTGTCAACAGAGAAAATGGCAATTCCATCATGCTCAAGTCGATTGCTTGCATAAAGGAATTTCCCATCTGGCGACAAATGGATGTCTGCCCCACCTCCTGCATTGATTGTATCCGTTGAAATCTCTTGGACAAATTCCAATTCGCCTGAATTATATTTGAGAACTGTCACCTTGCTCGACAATTCGCCCATTAAATACATATATTGATTGTCTTTACTGAAAACAAAATGACGAGGACCAGTGCCAAGATTGACGTTGAATGGCTTGAAAACACGAACAGAATCCAATCTATGGTTATCAAGTCTTAGTAGTTGGTCACCGCTAAAATCAGTCATGAAAATGTATTTCCCATCTGGCGAAAACTGTACACAATGTATGTGCGGTTCTTTTTGTCGAATAGTATCAGGACCTCCACTACTACCCGTTGCCAAAGTAATAACGCTATCCAAGGCATTGTTCTTCAGCATGAATTCACTCATCGAACCACCAGAATAATTAGCGGTCAACACCTGTTTTCCATCTGTTTCCACATAACACGGATCTTCCCCACCCGTTTTCATCGAATTAATGACCTTCATCTTACCAGTTCCTTTCTCGTATGAAATGGCGTAAACAGATGCATTTTCGTCATTAGTTTCACTGACTGCATAAAGCACTTTACCATTTTGACTAAAGGTTAGATAAGATGGGTTCTGTATTTCTAATGACGATAAAGATTCCACTTTTCCAGATTCTTGGTCAAATACGTATGAATAAATACCTTTACTATGTCCGTTCGTATAAGTACCAACGACCATCTGTATAGGATCTTCAGGTTGCACCTCTTTGTTTTCATTGCAAGAAAACAACACAAAAAGCAAAAACAACCAACTAAAATTCTTATTTATCATGAAAATAGTCCGTTTGAGTGCCCAAAATTAAAGAAAAAAAAGTTGACCACCGAATTATTTCCCGAAAATATTCTCTTTATGGATTATATTTTCTATTTTTGCGGAAGATTTTAACAATATGGAAAAGGATTTCGAAACACTTTGGAAGGAAAACAAGAAAAGGATTCTCGAAGCAGACCCCGAATATCGAAAGATAATTGATAGTTACAAAATGAACAGTGGCGCAGATTGGTTGCTATTTGCCTTACCTGCCGTTGTTGCCATCATCATTTTAGATTGGAATCCATTTCAACGAGAGTTGGTGAATTGGCTTATCGGTGCCTTCGCAGCCATCGTTACATTTGTTCTATGCGTATGGATCAAATCCATTATTTCAGGCAATCGTTCTCTTGATGAAGTGGAAAAAGAGATAAAAGCACGTTGTAAGTCTAATTATGAGAAAACTGGGAAATTAGAATAATTACACATACATAAAATCTGCCATAATAGAATCACTGACAAACAATCCTTTTTTTGTAAGTCTAATGCTATCTCCTTCTTGAGCGAGCAAACCTTGATTGATATATTTCTGGGCACGCGCCATAAGATAATCCCTATGGCGGTCGGTGAGACTTGCCAAATTGATTCCTTCGTTTGTGCGTAAAGCTGTTGTTACCGTATCATCAAAACGCATGTCATCCGTTAAGAATTCTCTTTCCGCAGGTATTTCTCCACGTTGGATAGCTTGTATATATTGCTGAATGTCAGCCACATTCCATTGTCTGGAATCGATGTCGTATGAATGGGCCGCAGCGCCTATTCCTAAGTAAGGGATTCCTTGCCAATAACTGCTATTGTGGCGAGAACAATAACTGCCATGCTCCTTTTTCAAAGCAAAATTACTGATTTCATAATGTTCATAACCAGCCTTTTCCAGTTTTTCCATGAGTAGTTCATACATCTTTACGCTCAATTCATCTTCCTCATCTTGATTCACCAATCCATTTTCGATTTGTTTACTCCTTATATTATATAAAGGTGTACCTTCCTCATACATCAAACTATAAGCGGAGATATGCTCTACATGAAGATTCAAGGCTTCTTCTATATCACTCTCCCACTCTTCTAATGTTTCATTCGGAAAACCAAACATCAAATCGATACTGATATTTCCAATTCCTACTTTTCTCAATCTTTCAATGGCTTCCAACACCTGTTCTGAAGAATGTCGCCTTCTCAAGAACTTCAACCGTTCATCGTTGAATGTTTGAACGCCCATACTCACTCGATTAATCGGCAATTCTTTCAAGGCTTCGGCAAACGAAGGAGTTACATCATCAGGATTACATTCGATGGTTATTTCAGCATCACCATCCACATGAAAATGATTATCTGTACATTTGAAAATGTCATGAAGATGACTTATGGACAATTGCGAGGGTGTACCCCCACCTATATATATAGTAGATAATTGTTGAAACAACACATTCCTACTTCTCATTTCCATTTCATGGCATAATGCACTTACGTAAGAATCACGCAACGATAGGTGTGTTGTAGAGTAAAATCCGCAATAAATACACCTACTTTTACAAAATGGGATATGTATGTAAAGTCCTGCCATCTTATGACGATAATTCTATCTGTTTTGGTGCAAAAATACTAATAAGTTATAAAAAGAAAACCTTTTTTTAGGATTTCTTTTGCCATTCGTCAAAAAATGTGTACTTTTAACGGCGATATGCAAAAATGTCGTCTAAAAAGTTGAATTTTCACTAATAACATAAAATCTATTGATATGCGTATTTATCAAACCAATGAAATTAAAAACATTGCCTTAATTGGCAGTGCGGGTTCCGGCAAGACCACTCTTGCCGAGTCTATGCTTTTTGAGAGTGGTATTATCAAACGCCGTGGTACTGTAGAAGGAAAAAACACGGTGAGTGATTATTTCCCAGTTGAACAGGAATATGGTTATTCCGTGTTTCCAACCGTATTCCATGTAGAGTGGAACAACAAAAAGCTGAACATCATTGATTGCCCTGGTTCTGACGACTTCGTTGGTGGAGCCATCACCGCTTTGAACGTAACCGACCAAGCTGTCATTCTCGTTAATGGCTTGTATGGTCCCGAAGTAGGTACGATGAATGCTTTCCGCAACACCGAGAAGCTCCAGAAACCTGTTATCTTCCTCATCAACCAACTCGACCGTGAGAATTGCGATTTCGACATGGTAATCTCTAACATGAGAGAAATCTATGGCTCAAAATGCGTCATCGTACAATATCCTATTGCAACAGGCCCTGGTTTCAATGCCGTTATCGACGTATTGTTGATGAAGAAATACAGTTGGAAGCCCGAAGGTGGAGCACCCATCATTGAGGATATTCCTGCTGAGGAAATGGACAAGGCACAAGAATTGCATGCTGCTTTGGTAGAAGCTGCTGCTGGAAACGACGATGCTTTGATGGAAAAATTCTTCGAGGAAGAGTCTTTGACAGAAGACGAAATGCGTGAAGGTATCCGTAAGGGTCTCGTTTCTCGTTCTATCTTCCCCATCTTCTGTGTTTGCGCAGGCAAAGACATGGGTGTACGCCGCTTGATGGAATTCCTCGGCAACGTTGTTCCTTTCGTTAACGACATGCCTACAGTTTCCAATACCAATGGTGATGCTATCAAGCCAGATTCCAATGGTCCAGAGTCAATCTTCTTCTTCAAGACGGGTATGGAACCACACATTGGTGAAGTTTCTTACTTCAAGGTGATGAGTGGTAGCGTAAAACCAGGTGATGACTTGACAAATGCCGACCGTGGTTCTAAGGAACGTATGGGACAGATTTACGCTTGCGCTGGTGCCAACCGTATTCCTGTTGATGAGATGAAGGCTGGCGACATCGGTTGTACCGTAAAACTGAAAGACGTAAAGACTGGCAACACATTGAATGGTAAAGATTGCGACTGGAGTTTCAACTATATCAAATATCCAAACTCTAAGTATTCACGTGCCATCAAGTCGGTTAGTGCTTCTGACATGGAGAAGATGATGGCAGCCCTTCAGAAGATGCGCCAAGAAGACCCGACTTGGGTAGTTGAGCAATCCAAGGAACTTAGACAAACCATCGTTCACGGTCAAGGTGAGTTCCACCTTCGTACGTTGAAGTGGCGTTTGGAAAACAACGAGAAGTTGCAAGTGAAATACGAGGAGCCAAAGATTCCTTATCGTGAGACCATTACAAAGACTGCTCGTGCCGACTATCGTCACAAGAAGCAATCTGGTGGTGCTGGTCAGTTTGGTGAGGTTCACTTGATTGTTGAGCCCTACACAGAAGGAATGCCAGATCCTGTTGTATATAAGTTCAATGGTCAGGAATTCAAGATGAACATCAAGGGCAAGGAAGAAATTGACCTTGAATGGGGTGGAAAGCTCGTATTCATCAACTCCGTAGTGGGTGGTGCTATCGATGCACGTTTCATGCCCGCCATCTTGAAAGGTATCATGGAACGTATGGAGCAAGGTCCACTTACTGGTTCTTACGCTCGCGACGTTCGCGTTATCGTTTACGACGGAAAGATGCACCCAGTAGACTCCAATGAACTTTCATTCATGTTGGCAGCCCGTCAAGCATTCTCAGCAGCCTTCAAGGAGGCAGGTCCAAAGATTCTTGAGCCAATCTATGACCTTGAGGTATTGGTACCCGCCGACTACATGGGTGACGTAATGAGCGACTTGCAAGGTCGTCGTGCCATCATCATGGGTATGGACAGCGAAGCAGGTTATCAGAAGTTGACCGCAAAGATTCCTTTGAAGGAACTCTCAAGCTATTCTATTGCCCTGAGTTCTCTCACTGGTGGTCGTGCATCATTCTCCACCTCATTCTCAAGCTACGAACTTGTGCCCAACGACATCCAGCAGGCACTTATCGCTCAGCACGAGGCAGAAGAGAAAGAAAACGAATAATTACGTTCTTAATACATATTTCAAAAGAGCATCCAATGACGGATGCTCTTTTTAATTGGAAAAATAGAAATATGAATTCAACTTTAGTAGAAATATTCAATATTCAAAGAATTTTTTGTTAGTTTTTTTTGGAGGTAACGAATATTTTGATTAATTTTGCAACGTTATAATTCTTATAGAGTATAACAAAGGAAATTATATCTAACAATAATAATTGACAGATTATTTCCTGATTTGCAAAATAATTGCAGCAAACTAAAGAGAAAAGTAATAATTAAACAAATAAATAATAATGAAAAAGTACGAAAAACCATTCGTTAAGGAATCCGAAATTGAATTGGATGAGATTTTAGCAGGATCTGACTACCAAGGTGAAACAAGCGGTAACAACGAACCTTCAGTAAACGAAGATTCCGAAACACCAGGTTTGAAAAAAATCAACGTGTGGGAGTAATATTACTTCCGTACTATTTTTAAATAAGGCATGCATTGCAATAAATAAATTATTAACACTTTAATTAAAGGATTATGAAAAAGTACGAAAAACCCGAAATCAAAGAGGTTGAATTGGAACTCCAATCAATTCTTGCTGATTCTGTTCAGCCAGGTCCAATCGGCGAAGACTGGTAAACAACTTTTCTCTTTGATTCAAAGAAAGTATGAAGTCGCAGGGCAATTCCCTGCGACTTCTTTGATGTATATAGGCCTCTCCCCTGCCCTCTCCCAAGGAGAGGGAGATTTAAGAATCCCCTCAATGGGATTCAACTTTCACTGGCAATGATAGACGAAGAATCGCCCGATGACAGCGATTTTGCTCAACATTTCAAGAGTCAGTGTAACCTTTCTGAGCGAGGAGGTGAAGGATGTGAAGGATAGAATAGTAACTTTTGCATAAAGAAAAAACATTTAGGTCGGGGGTAAATAATTTCCTATAAGGAAAGTTACTATTTCTTCCTTCACTTCCTTCACCGTTGAAACATAGTACTTATTGTACTTATTTCCGCCTCGTAAATGATACACTTAGATAGCGTAAACGATACATTTATGTGGCAAAAATAGCTCTTTTTCGAATCCCTTTGTTGTTGTGTGTGACAGATGTGACAGATAGATATATAACTTTCGCATAAAGAAAAAACATTTAGGTCGGGGGTAAATAATTTCCTATAGAGAAAGTTATGTTTTCTTCTGTCACATCTGTCACAAGCAAGCAAAGGCAGAGTGTTAAATGTTTAGTGTTGAGTGTTTAGTGTTGAGTGTTTAGTGTTGAGTGTTTAGTGTTGAGTGAGTAAATAGTCTAATTGTGAATTGAGAATTAAGAGTAATCTCTTGCTTCTTGCTTCTAACTGTCTTATTTTAAAAAAGGTTGACACCAAAAGTTTAAGAATTATGGTGAAACACCCCCGCGAAAGTCGTTATTCAAAAGATGTGAATCGCATCAATGAG
>OMWI01000015.1 GCA_900314715.1 uncultured Prevotellaceae bacterium
AATCAGAACAGGTAAACGCTTTTAGTGAGATAGTAATTATAGTAATAACCAGTTAAGTTTAACTCTCCAAAAAGTGACAACCTTTTTCAGTTAAGGTCATAGATGCAAATAGCGTCTTTGTTTTCTTGCTTAATTCGATTAAAAGCATGTTTGATTAACCCTGTTTTCCCTATTTTTCGTGGTGAAACAAGCGTAATATTTCGCCCATTTTGAAGATGAGAGATGATTTTTTCCGTCTCTTCTGTTCGGTCGCAGAAATAATCTGGTCCTTCATAACCCTCATAAATAAAGGGATTCTTGGGTTGATAAGACTTTTTCTTTGCCATAATTCATTTTACTTTTAGCGTTTCACTTTTGGTGTAACACCTTTTGTGCAATGCAAAGTTAGTGATTTCTTTTTAATTGCCAAACAAATTCATCCTTTTTTTGTCTATCATTTTATTCAGCAATACATTGAAAATAGATTGGTCGTTCTCAAAATATCAAAATTAATCCATGTTCAGTAATTAGGTTTGGAAAATAATTGTTACATTTGCACATCGTAAGAAAATAGCCCAAGCGTTAACCAATTAATCATAATGAAAAATGACAAAGAAAGAAGCAATTCAATTATTTGAAGAGAAAAAAGTCCGTACAGTGTGGGACGATGAACAGGAGGAATGGTATTTCTCAATAGTGGATGTCTGTGGTGTACTTACTGACAGTCCCAACCCTCGTAACTATTGGAAGGTGTTAAAACATCGACTACTAAAAGAGGGAAATCAAACGGTTACAAATTGTAACCAGTTGAAACTCCGTGCAGATGACGGTAAAATGCGAATGACGGATGTCGCTGATACAGAACAGCTTTTCCGACTAATCCAATCAATCCCTTCACCTAAGGCAGAGCCTTTCAAACTATGGATGGCTCAAGTAGCAAGTCAACGAATCGACCA
Source organism: uncultured Prevotellaceae bacterium (assembly GCA_900314715.1). Classification (GTDB taxonomy): domain Bacteria; phylum Bacteroidota; class Bacteroidia; order Bacteroidales; family Bacteroidaceae; genus Prevotella. Next base: position 936 of record OMWI01000015.1, read on the forward strand.
GATGCAAGACCCAGAAAAGAGCATCGACCAAGCTATTGTTGATTACAAGCGTTTAGGCTATAGTGATGCGTGGATTAATCAACGTATCAAGAGTATAGAGGTGCGTAAGGAATTGACGGATGAATGGAAACGCACAGGTGTACATGAAGGAATGGAATATGCTTCACTTACAGACATCATAACTCGTGAGTGGAGCGGTTTTTCTACCAAGGAGTATAAACATCATAAGGGATTGAAAAAGGAAAACCTGCGCGATAACATGACTAACCTCGAAATTGCCCTTAATATTCTTGCCGAAGCTTCAACCACAGAAATCTCTAAGCAATGTGACCCTAAAGGTTTCCAGCAACAAACCAGAGTAGCTAAAGAAGGAGGGAGTGTTGCCAAGGTTGCTCGTAATCAACTGGAAAGCAAATTAGGTCGCTCCATCATATCCAAATCCAAGGCCAGCGACTTCCTACTACCTGATACAACGGAAAATGAAATAAAGTAATTGCCAAATAATAATATTCTTTTTTCAATTGATGACCATCCAAATTTATGTTTGGAAAAATAGTGGTTGAATAAACGATAACTTGTAGTTACTGGATGAAGACTGTATCAAGCAATATCTGTTGGAGATAATAATGGAACTATGAATGGCAGATAGGAGAACTATCCCATGATTCTAATGGTTGAAAGAAAAAAAATGCTATCTTTGCAGGAAGTGATAATATATTGATAATAATGGAGCAAAAGACAAAACATCAGTTGGGCAAAGAACATACTACAGAGAAACCAAAGTTGTTATATGGAAATGAGCCTTTTAAGTATGATGGTATAGATTTAGGATTTAATGTCATGAATTATTGGCGTTTTCAATTCTCTAATCTAATTGATAATCTTGGTTTCGTTGCAGAATTTTTGATAGCTCAAGCACTAGGAAAAGAAGAGCCCGACAATTGTAATGGATGGACTATCTATGATTTGATATATAAAGGAAAGAGGATTGAAGTAAAAGCAACTTCTTATTGGCAGTCATGGAAAAAGAGTCATATAATCTCTGAGCAACGTAATTTTAGTATTAGAAAGACTTATGTGGATTATCAAAATAACAAGTCTGAGAAGGCTCGTCAAAATGATATTTACATATTCTGTCTTGATAAAGGAAAGGACGAATTGTCTTCAAATCCCTTGAATCTTGAGAATTGGGAATTCTATGTCGTTCCTACCAAGGTTATCAACGAATTGTTTGATAATCAAAAGGTACTCAGTCTGAAAAAACTAAAGAATATTGAAAGATATGGTAAGGAACTGACTTATGAGCAAATTAAAGAAAAGGTAGATAACATAATTGACAATCTATAAATAACACAAATATGGCGAAGTTCGAAGTTAGATGTCACGAGTGGGGTGATGATAGTGACTACCACTGGGAATACTATAATAGCAGGGAAGAAGCTCAGAGGGCTATAGACAATTACTATAAGCCTCATCCAGACACATGCCTTTATGAAGATCTGTACATAGTGGAAGTGAAGGACTGAGCACGAAGCAGGCTCTGTTGTAGACACTGAGATACACACAACTTGAGATGTGTGTAGAAAACATCTTATTTAGAAATGACGTAGTTCATACGATTTAGATTTATAGAAATAGTTGTCTTTTCGCAAGACCTCCCGTATTTTTAGATAAAGTATTGTTTGTCAATGATTTGAGTTTTTTAAGACCTCATGTAAGACCTCATGTTGAGACTTGGGAATAATCGTCAAAATCGGATGGGTAATGGAAGAAAATGGAGGATGATAGAGGAAGCGGAGCTTTCGAAAATTCAAATGATAGGAATTGAATTGGGATTGATTGAGCATCTGTTTGACATGAGGTCTTAGGTGAGGTGTTACATGAGGTGTTACATGAGGTGTTACATGAGGTGTTAGGTGAGGTCTTACATGAGGTCTTGATTATATTAAACTATTGATAATAAGTGAATTGGCTAAAAATACGGGAGGTCTTGAGGAGTTTTGTGAAATTCTCGGTTTTTGGCATTTTATGAGCCAATAATTTTAGGGCAATAGGAAGCGGGTAACTATTCCGTAAGTAGGTAACTAAAAAACACTTAACTGTTTTGAAAGTTTTGGTTAAGTGTTTCTATAGTTATGCTTAACTGTTTTGAGAGTTTTAGTTAAGTGTTACTCGGAGTTGACATTTTCAACTCAGCACCCCTCCTTTACCACGAACAAAAATCTTCAAAAATCTAACAAAAATGATGATTCTGTACAGATTCCAGTACAGTTTTTCGTAAGATTATTGATGATTTTTGAAGATTTTTGTCTTCATGCCATGAGGTGCTGAGCTGTTACGCCTATTCAATGATATGCAAAAAATGCCTCCTGTATTCTTCTAATCCTCTTTGTAAATATATGATTTAGGTGAGCTAAACATATCGTTTGGCCCACCTAAACATGGTATTTACTTCACCTAAATATGGTGTTTTATTGAAGATTCTCTTCCTTGATGCTTTCCAAGGCGCCAGTAATGGGATTCAAGGTTAGTCTTACCGTTTGCTTACGACCGAAGAGAGCGCCGCTGAGGTTTTCTATAGTACCTAATTGTCCTACGTAAAGCGTGTGCGAACTGATAGGTTTCTCTTGTTGGAAGAGCGTAGCCTTGATTTTGGCGGGCATGTTCACCCTCAGTCCAATATCGTCTTTGTCCTTCTTGCCAACTTCAGGTGCTGCCTCATTCTTTTGTTCTACCTCGATAGAGATATAGAAAGGCGCACCTCCTAAGTCGTCTGCGTCAGTAAAGCCCAATCGTTTAGAGAAACGGAAAAACAATTCCTTTTCTACCTCTTTCGTAGGAACGTAAGTCATGATGACCTCTGTCGTGTCTTTGATGGTAACTCCCTCGAATGCCTGTCGTAATGCACGTTCCTGCGTGTTTAGTCCTTGCATCATGATACGCAATTGTTCTCCGTCCTTAGGCATGAATTCCGCTTGTCCGCGCGACAACATATTACGGCTCTCGCGAATGTCGTAAATCTCTTGTGCGGTCAGTTCTGCCATCTTAGCCATGCTTCCAGCTGTGAGAATGTCCTCGTTCATGAAGTCCTTTGCATTCAATCGCGGTGCCTTTGGAGCAGGTATAAACATCTTGTGTTGCGCAATCTTCTTCGGTTGGTCGTTGATGGCAAGCAACAAACCATTATCGGAGAGATGCACTTCACCCACGGAATACTTCTTATCCATCGTCAACGTGAAATGCTTCGCCGTGTCTGGCACTCCTACGGGAGCCATTTGCATGTCGATGATGCGATATTCCACGAACGGACGTTGTGCAACATCGTTCTTTTTCATGTATCTTTCAGCATACATGGAGAGTTGTCCAGGCTCGTAAGAAGTCTTTTCTACGAGGAACGTGAATTGGATTTCGGTCTTGGGAAGGTAATACGACATTCCCTCGAAGGGCAACTGAGCATGTGCGGAAAGTGTTGCAAGCAACAAGAGGCAACATGCGCTAACGAATTTTTTCATGCGATTCAATCTTCTAATTGTTTAAAGGCTTTGGGCAGATAGTTGATGATGTCGCTGGCGATAAGGCTTTCCTTGCCCAAGTCGCGTGCGGCGAGGTCGCCAGCCAATCCATGAAGATACATACCCAATATACAAGCATCACCTTGTTTATATCCACGCGCGCATAGACCCGTGATGATGCCCGTAAGAACGTCGCCACTTCCTGCCGTTGCCATTCCCGAGTTGCCGGTCTGGTTAAAGAACACGCGTCCGTCGGGCATACAAAGGGCAGAATAATGGTCTTTCAAGAGGATATAAGCACGGATATGTTGTGCTAACTCACGAGCTTTCGACAGGCGTTCATAACATCCGTCGCTCGTTCCAGCCCCACCAGCCAAGCGATCAAGTTCCTTGGGATGAGGAGTCATAATCAAGTCTTTCGGCAACTGTTGCATCCAAGCACGATGATTGGCAAGGATGTTCAAGGCGTCAGCATCCAATACGGTAGGACATTGCGTACGACGAATCTGCGCAATCAATGCAATGGCCGTATTCTCGTGAATGCCGATGCCAGGACCGATACCCACCGCATCGAAATCACTGGTATCTACTGCCTCAGAGAAATACACCTCCTCACGGTCGATTTGCAATACGGCTTCAGGAACCGACATCTGCATGATTTCGTAATTCCTTCTGGGCGTGTGAACGGCCACTTTGCCTGCGCCAGCGCGCAAGCAGGCACGAGTGGTAAGCACGGCTGCACCAGCCATACCATAACTACCCGCAATCACCAATGCCGTTCCCATTTGTCCTTTGTGAACGAAGTCGCCACGAGGAATAAGGAGTTTCCTGACATCTTGCTCCTCCACGATGGTGAAAGGCGTCTTGGTGTTTTGAATAAACTCTTGCGAAAGGCGAATATCCAACACGCGCAATCTGCCAATGTATTGTTGATTGTCGGTCAACATCATCGACAACTTACGCAACTGTAGTGTTAGGGTGAGGTCGGCCTTGATGATATTGACGTTGATGTTGTACGTGTTATCTTCCGTCATCAATCCCGAAGGCACGTCGATACTCACCACCTTGCAAGGAGATTGGTTGATGTACTTCACCAATGAGGCAAAGCCACCGCTGAGAGGCTTGTTCAATCCCGTACCAAACAATCCGTCAACCACCAAGGTAGAAGCGTCCAACTTGGGAGGGTCGAAATCGAGTGTGATTTCATTGAAATCCTTCAGTTTCTTTGTGTCGGTGAGCCTCTTCTTGTTGGCTGCACAGTCTTCGGATAGTTGGTTGTGGATATTGAAGAGATATACGGAAACCTTATAGTTCAGTTCCGCTAACATTCTTGCAACAGCCAATGCATCGCCGCCATTGTTGCCAGGACCGGCAAATACCACGACAGGCGTGCTGGCATCCCATTCTTCCGTGATGGCATGGGTTAGCGCTTTGGCTGCACGTTCCATGAGATCTATCGAACGGATAGACTCTTTTTGGATAGTATATTTGTCAAGCTCATGAATCTGAGCACTCGTAAAAATTTTCATACAAGTGCAAAAGTACAAAAAATATGTAAATCTATGTCTATCTTATACGGATTTTTTGAAAAACTTTCCGTATATTTGCATAAATTGAAGATTTCCTTGTCATAAAGCGAACTCGTTTTTGTAGTTTCGCAAAAAAGTATTTTCTTTGCATCGTGAATGAGACAAAACCCATATTGACGGTTACGGGAAGCGACTCAACGAGTGGCTCAGGCGTACAAGCAGACATCAAGACGATTTCCGCATTGGGAGGATATGCGGTGTCTGCCATTACGTCGATAACGGTGCAAACGTCGTTGGGTATCCAAGAGTTTCACGACTTGCCTGCCAATATCGTGGAAGGACAGATTGAGGCAGCAATGAACGATGCAGAACCCGACGTGGTGAAGATTGGAATGATAAGGAGCGTTGACGTGTTGGACGTGATTGTTCGCGCGTTGGAGAAGTATAAGCCTAAGCACGTTATCTTCGACCCCGTATTTCAGTCGAGTAGTGGCGACGCGTTGATTCCCGTTAACGTGGCGCGAGAGATAACTGATAGATTGCTTCCCCTTTGTACGCTCGTCGTACAATTAGACCCTATGCCGATGCATGGTCTTGCCAATCGCTATTCGAGTGCCGTTGCGGTCTTCCTGAATAGGGGAGAGAGCGAGCAAAAAGCCTTGCAATTAGCCAAGGAATACGTGAATGCGCAAGTGGTGAAAGCAGAGGGTTGGCAAGGACGAAGCAGTAAGTTGTACAATGACTTCATCGACGCGCTTGAGCAACACGTAAGGACGAATAGCGACGTACATTATTATGCCAATAGATTGAATGTGAGTTCGAGATACTTGGCACAAGTGACGAAGCGCATTAGCGGTAAGGCTCCCAAAACCATCATTGACGATCGATTGATACAAGAAATAGAGTTGCAACTCCATACTACGGATAAAACCGTGCAAGAGATAGCCTACAGCTGTGGCTTCTCTTCGCAAGCACATTTTACCAAGTTCTTCAAGAAGATGAAGAACATAAGTCCTACAAAATTCAGAAAGTTATGAAACAAGACAGACAAACATTGAACCGCAATTTGGCGCAAATGCTAAAGGGCGGAGTGATTATGGACGTGACAACACCCGAACAGGCTCGAATAGCCGAACAAGCAGGTGCATGTGCAGTAATGGCGTTGGAAAGAATACCTGCCGACATACGAGCTGCAGGTGGCGTGTCGCGCATGAGCGACCCGAAGATGATTAAGGGTATTCAGGAAGCGGTGACAATACCCGTTATGGCTAAGTGTCGCATCGGTCATATTGCCGAGGCACAAATGTTGCAAGCCATAGAGATTGATTATATAGACGAGAGCGAAGTGTTGAGTCCTGCCGATAACATCTATCATATCGACAAGACGAAGTTTGACGTTCCCTTTGTTTGCGGAGCCAAGAATTTAGGCGAGGCATTGAGAAGGATAGCCGAAGGTGCTACGATGATAAGAACGAAAGGCGAACCAGGTACGGGCGATGTTGTTCAGGCGGTTAGTCACATGCGATTGATGCAGAGTGAGATTCGACGTTTGGTTTCCATGTCGGAAGACGAACTATATGAAGCCGCCAAACAATTGCAAGCTCCATACGAGTTGGTGAAATATGTTCATGAGAACGGAAAACTACCTGTCGTGAATTTCGCGGCAGGTGGTGTGGCCACTCCTGCAGATGCTGCCTTGATGATGCAACTCGGTGCTGAAGGTGTTTTCGTTGGTAGTGGTATCTTCAAGAGTGGTAATCCAGCCAAGCGAGCAGCAGCTATCGTGAAGGCCGTTACCAATTATAACGACCCCAAAGTATTGGCTGAGTTGAGTGAAGACTTAGGCGAGGCGATGGTAGGCATCAACGAACAAGAAATAGAATTGTTGATGGCAGAAAGGGGAAAATAATAACGAAGAAGGAAGACGACCATGAAGAAGACAATAGCCATATTGGCTTTGCAAGGGGCTTTCGCAGAACATGAACAGATGTTCAGAAGCTTGGGCGTGGAGACTTTCGAGGTGAGAAAACTATCGGATTGGAATCGACCGAAGGATGGACTGGTAATTCCAGGAGGAGAATCTACCGTGCAAGGGAAATTGTTGCATGAACTCGGATTGTTCGAACCCATTCGACAAGCCATCAACGACGGACTTCCCGTATTTGGTACGTGTGCGGGATTGATACTTTTATCGGATGTTTGGTTGGGTACAATGGACATTGACGTGCGTCGTAATGCATACGGAAGACAATTGGGAAGTTTCTATACAGAACATTCCATGAAGGGAGTGGGGGAGAAAATCCCCATGACCTTCATCCGTGCACCATATATAAATAATGTATTGTCGGAGCAATGCGAAGTGCTTGCCGAGGTAGATGGTCGCATCGTGGCTGCACGACAAGGAAACCAACTGGTAACGGCATTTCATCCAGAATTGAATCACGATACACGCGTGCATCAATATTTCTTGCAACAATGACACATGTTAATGATATGACGGTGGGGAAGCCAACCGCAAAGATAGTGAGTTTTGCGCTTCCCTTGATAATGGGATACATCCTCCAGCAGGTGTATCTCATTGTCGATGCAGCCATCGTGGGACGATGGATAGGCGTGGGAGCTTTAGCGGCGGTAGGTGCATCTTCGTCAATCATGTTTCTCATTATGGGTTTCTGCAATGGTTCGTGCGCTGGCTTTTCTATCCCGATAGCGCAATCGTTTGGTGCGAAGGATTATTCCATGATGCGCGCTTACGTGGCAAATGCGCTTCGTGTGGCGACGGTGATAGCCGTGGTGTTGACCGTCATTACATGTATCTTTTGCAATCGTATCTTACGGGTGGTGAATACGCCTGAAGACATTTTCCATGATGCGTCGGTATTTCTCTTCTTGCAATTCCTGACGATTCCGTTTACCATTGCCTTCAACTTGTTAGCGGGGTTTATCCGAGCTTTGGGTAATTCGCGACAACCTTTTTATTTCCTTATAGCCGCGTCGTTGTTGAATGTTTTGTTGGATGTGTTGTTGATTCTTGTGATAGGACTTGGTGTTGAGGGTGCGGGAATCGCCACTTTGTTGTCGCAATTGTTTTCGGCATTGTTGTGTGTGATATATATTCGCAAGCATTTGCAAGTGTTGATTCCTACGGGAAGCGAACGGGCTTATCAGGATAAGATGGTGGGACGTTTGCTCAATGCGGGCATTCCGATGGGATTGCAATTCAGCATTACGGGCATTGGCATTATCATGTTGCAAAGTGCCAACAACGCATTAGGTACGGTTTATGTTGCCGCATTTACGGCTTCCATGCGCGTGAAGTATCTTTTCACGTGCGTGTTTGAGAATATCGGTGTGGCTATGGCAACTTATTGCGGTCAAAACGTAGGTGCATGGAAATTGCAACGTATCATCACGGGTGTTCGTTCGGCTATCATCATCATGTTAGTGTACTTCGTCTTTACCATGTTGATTATCTATCCTTTTGCCGATGAGATGATGATGGCATTCGTAGATAATTCTTCTGTTTCGTCAACGGCTATCGTGGAGAATGCCGCCATGTTTATGCGCATAGCCAATTACTTCTATCCCGTGTTGGGATTGCTCACTATCTTGCGCTATTCCATACAAGGGATGGGTTACAGCAATCTCTCCATGCTTTCGGGAGTGATGGAGATGATTGCCCGATGTGGCGTTAGCTTGTGGATTGTACCGATGTTCCATTTCTTGGGTGTATGTTATGGAGACCCCGTAGCATGGGTATCGGCAGACTTGTTTTTGATTCCAGCGTTTATATATGTATATCGCCGATTGCGTAAACACCATGTTTAGGCTTGCTAAACCATAGGTTTACGACTCGTAAATATACTGTTTATGAAGCCTAAACGATACGTTTTCCCGTCGTATCCATAAATTTGTTTGGAATAAAAGAAAAACATCCCACTTTTTTTGAATAAACTTTGGGGTGATTGGCAAATAATTTTGTACTTTTGCAAGCAGATAATACTATGGAAAGAACATTATGCTTATAAAGACTTATTGTGCTTCGGTGATGGGATTGGAAACGATGACCATTACAATAGAACTGAACATGACGAGAGGTGTGCAATTTCATCTCACGGGATTGCCCGATACGTCGGTGAAGGAGAGTATGAATCGCATTCGTTCGGCATTGTCCAATAATGGTTATCGTATGCCCGTGGCCGACTTGTCTATCAATATGAGTCCGTCGGACGTGAAGAAGGAAGGGTGCGGATATGACTTGCCGCTTGCAATAGGCATCTTGGCGGTCAACGGAAGCATAGAGAGCGATGTGTTGGAAGACTATATGATGGTGGGAGAACTGGGACTGGACGGGAAGTTGAAACCTGTTCGTGGTTCTTTGCCTATCGCCATCTTGGCACGTAAGCAGAGGTTTAAGGGACTCATCGTTCCGAAGCAGAATGTGAGAGAAGCCGCGGTTGTCAATCAACTGGACGTTTATGGGATGGAATCTTTGGAGGACGTGATTCTATTCTTGGTGGGAAAGCAACATTTTGAACCGACAATAGTGGATACTCGTAAGGAATTCTATGAGCATCAATGTCATTTCGATATGGACTATAGCGATGTGCGCGGACAAGAAAACGTGAAACGAGCATTGGAAGTAGCTGCTGCTGGAGGACATAATTTGATTATGGTGGGACCTCCTGGTAGTGGAAAGAGTATGATGGCAAAGCGACTTCCAACCATTTTACCGCCGCTATCGTTGCATGAGAGTCTTGAAACCACGCAGATTTATTCGGTGGCTGGTAAACTTGGGAGTAATACTTCGCTTATCTCGCAACGCCCGTTTCGTAGTCCTCATCATACGATTTCACAAGTGGCTTTGGTAGGTGGTGGTTCTACACCCCAACCAGGGGAAATATCATTGGCGCATAATGGAGTATTGTTTGCAGACGAACTTACGGAATTCAACAAACAGACTCTTGAAGTGATGCGACAACCGCTTGAAGACAGGAAAATATCCATTAACCGAGCCAAGTATAGTGTGGATTTGCCTTGTAACTTTATGTTGGTGGCTTCTTGCAATCCTTGTCCTTGCGGTTATTATGGTGATAAGACGCATCATTGTTGTTGTACGCCAGGACAAATACAACGTTACATGAACAAGATTTCAGGTCCGCTTCTTGATAGAATCGATATTCATTGCGAAATACAAGCCGTTCCTTTCGCCGAACTATCGACGATGCAACCAGGCGAACCATCATCTGTTATTCGCGAACGCGTCATCGCTGCCCGCAAAATCCAAGAAGAGCGTTTCAAATCTCATAAAGGTATTTACTGTAATGCACAGATGACCGAACGGATGCTTCACCAATATGCCGAACCCGATGCTGCTTCCATGGAAATGCTTCGCATGGCGATGGAGCGCTTAAAACTCTCCGCCCGTGCATATAGCCGTATCTTAAAGGTCGCCAGAACCATCGCTGACCTTGCTGGTTCAGAGAAAGTAGAGTCCATGCATATTGCAGAAGCCATCGGTTATAGAAATCTTGACAGAGGCGATTGGGCTGAGAGAGGGATGTAAAGGAACTATAAGTGCTGAATAGTAAAAATTGTTCTGTTTAGATTTGGACTTTTGATGGAAAGACCTTATCTTTGTAGGTACTTCGAAGAAAGATGCAATATGGAGAACGAATTGTTTTCGCCAAAAGAAATGCTGTCACCCTTTGATAACATCAAGGAAACTGATGAAGAAGGACGTGAGTGGTGGAATTCCCGTAAGTTAGCTCGACTTATGGGCTATATCAAGTATTGGAACTTTGAGCGGCTGATGGATAAGGTGGCTCCTTTCTTGCAACAAGAAAAAGGACTTGATTTAAAAGATCACATGATGGAGATTGAGGAAATGGCACAACTCAATAATGGAGGCTACCGTCATGTTAAATCCGTGTTGCTTTCTCGTACAGCATGTCTTGCAATTGCCTTAAATGCAGATAAGAAAAAAACATTAGTTAAAGCAGCTCAGGATTATTTTATGGGTGGGATGACCTCAAAAGAGTTAGCAACCAGTATGGAAGGCAACGTGTTGATTTATCGCTCTACAACTGGTAAAATAAATGTTTCGGTTGTCTATAATCAAGAAACGTTTTGGCTTTCTCAGAAGCGAATGGCTGAGTTGTTCGGTACAGCAGTTTCAACAATCAATTACCATCTGAAACAGATAGATGAAAGCGGTGAAGTACAATTGTCCACGGCAGTTCGAAAAATTCGAATTCCCTCGGACAATTGCGATGAACAGGGCGTCCTGATGTATAATCTTGATGCCGTTATAGCCGTTGGCTATCGTGTTAATAGCTATGAGGCTACTCAATTCCGCATTTGGGCTACAAAGGTTTTGAAAGAATTTATTATCAAAGGCTTTGCTTTGGATGATGAACGTCTGAAAGGCAAGAACATTTTTGGTACTGATTACTTCGACGAACTATTAGAGCGCATTCGCGAAATTCGCACCTCAGAACGTCGCTATTATCAGAAGATTACAGATATCTATGCCGAGTGCAGTAGTGATTACGACCCGAAGTCAGACATTACGAAACTTTTCTACAAGACCGTACAAAACATGATGCACTATGCCGTTACTCATCAGACGGCTGCTGAAATCATCTATGATAGAGCTGATGCAGACAAGCCTCAGATGGGTTTAATGACGTGGAAGAATGCTCCCAATGGTCGAGTTGTCAAAAGTGATGTTACTATCGCAAAGAACTATCTTTCTGAACAAGAAGTAGAAAGTCTTAATCTTTTGACAAATGCTTTTCTCGATTTGGCAGAAAGTAGAGCTCTCCGCCATATACTTACGACGATGGATGAATGGAAAGCATACTTAGAGAAATACTTGAAAATCAGCGAACACGACATTCTCACCGATGCTGGTTCTGTCTCTCAAGAAGAAGCTGAGATAAAGGCTATCGGTGAATACGAAAAATTTCGTAGAATACAAGACAAAACATTTCTTTCTGATTTCGATAAGTTAATTGGAGAAATCAAATGAGTTTCTGATTAAGAGTGCGAAGAGGAAACCACAATCCATGCACATTACCGAAGCCATCGGTTATAAAAATCTTGACCGAGGCGATTGGGCGGAGAGAGGATTATAATCAAACGATAAGTGCTGAATAGTTAAAATAGTTCTGTTTAGATTTGGACTTTTAACTAAAAAACTTATTTTTGCAACGACTACGAAAAAAGTCGTAACGAAAAAAGTCGTAATATGGATAATCCTTTTAAATTCGGAACAATCGTTGAAGATGAATACTTTACTGACAGAATAGAAGAGGTGAAGTATATAACCCAATTATCCTCTACTATTTATAGATAAACTACTGATAATAAAAGGTTTGAGAAAAATCTAATTCTACCTTATTCTCTACTAACCCTCTACTTACTTTCTACTAATCTTCTACTATTATCAACACTCCTCCCAAATGGTTTCTTCAAGTGATGAGGTTTTTAGGTAGCTTTACGACCATAACTATATGCTTTATGTCCTCTAACTATATGCTTTACGCCCTCTAAACATATGCTTTACGTCTTCTAACTATATGCTTTACGGTTAGTAGAGAATAGGTAGAGGATTAGTAGAGAAAAAGTAGAGGATGTAAAATTTGCAAGTTGTTATGAGACATTATATTATTGAGTTTTTAGTAGAGGATGATAAACAAATTCACAATTCGCAATGAATAATTCTCAATGGACTATTTATAAATAATGAATGGGGGAATTGAAAAACTTTTATGTAGAAGTCTATCCAATGAAAGTGCATTTCTTAACAAGAATAAAACAATGACTTGAAGTTTCGTAAATGTCATTTAAAAATCTTTAGGCAAAACAACCTAATAACCTTATCACTTGATGAAACTTGTATTTGTGATAGTAGAATGATGGTCTGTTTTTGATATTTTTTAAGTGTCTTTTTACAACAAACGCCTAAAACAAGCCGTTTTTAGCCCTATAAGTGTTAAAAAAATAAAATGGAGAAAAACAAATGTGATTTAGAGTGAATAAATGCAATTTTGTATTTATTTTTGCAAAGAAATAGTAGCTAAAAGCATTTTCGCTATTCTTGGGAAAGAGATTTTTCAAACAATTTATTAATAATTATGACCAGATGAAGAAGAAAAGTAAATTTTATCTATTAGGTATCTTGGCGCTTTTTTGCATGATGCCTAATGTGCTGTTTGCCCAGAATCTGACGGTGGAAGGTACGGTAAAGGACGAGATAGGAGAACCCCTCGTCGGCGTTACTGTCCATGTACAGGGTGTGGGTACTGGTGCCATTACCGACTTGGATGGTCATTTCACCATTCCATCGGTGAGGCGAGGAGCAACACTCGAGTTCTCTTATGTGGGTTATCAAACAATGACTCACAAGGTAGAGGGCAGGACTGTTAACGTGACCATGGAGCCCGATCGCAAGAATCTGGATGAAGTGGTGGTAATTGCCTACGGACAACAGAAGAAGGTAACCATTACGGGAGCCGTTTCTGCGGTCGGTGGTGAAGAACTGCTCAAGGCACCAGTTGCCAGTGTTGCCAACGCCTTGCAAGGAAAGTTGCCTGGTATGTCGGTAGTACAGCCCTCAGGTATGCCTGGTGCAGATGAGCCCGTTATTCGTGTGCGTGGTATCGGTTCGTTGAATAGTGCCGAACCATTGGTACTCGTCGATGGTGTAGAACGTTCGTTCGGACAGCTCGACCCCAATGAAATCGCTGACATCTCTATCTTGAAAGATGCCTCCGCAACAGCCGTTTTCGGTGTGCGTGGTGCTAATGGTGTTATCCTCGTAACTACCAAGCGTGGTACGGCAGGCAAGGCTTCGGTAACCGTTTCAGCTAATGCAGCCGTCCAGCAAATTGCCAAGTTCGTGGATTTCGCTGACTCTTACACGTATGGAAAGATGTGGAACTACACGATGATTACCGATGGACTGCCGATGAGCCAGTGGCCAGGAAGTGCTACGATTGCCGATTACACTCCCTACGCTGACTTAGGTATCCGTTTCAGCCAAGAGGTGATGGAACATTTCCGTAAAGGCGATATGCCCGTTACGTTCCCCAATACCGACTGGATTAATTATATCATGAAGGATGCGGCTTGGCAGGAACAAGTGAACGTGAACGTGAATGGAGGTACGGAGAAGATGAGGTACTTCGTTTCAGCTGGTTTCCTGAACCAGAACTCACTCTTTAAGACGTTCTCAAGTAATAAAGATGAGACCTTTAAATACAACCGTTTCAACTATCGTGCCAACTTGGATATTGACGTGTCTAAGTATAGTCAATTGGCTTTGACGTTGGGCGGACGCGTTCAGAACCGTACCACGATGGGTGGTGGTGAGGGATTTCTCTTCCGCTATCTGCAAGGAGCCACACCATACGCAGGTATCGGTGTTGACGGTCAAGGTCGCCATATCGTTGCAGATGAGAACTTCGTAGGTCCATACGACCGTGATGCCCTTTCTAACTATTATGACTTAGGTTACGTGAATGAGAGCACCAACGTGTTGAACCTCGACTTGCAATACAAACTCGACATGAGCTTCCTCACGCCAGGTTTGGATTTCAAGATTAAGGGTTCGTACAATACGGAATATACCGCACGAAAGAATCGCCAAAACGGATTTGGTACAGGTGTCACCTATGTGGCAACGCTCGTTGACGGTAAAGAGGTGCTTCGCAAAGAGAATATCACTTGGCCAATTCCTTACGATGAAGCCAAGTGGGGAAGTCGTAACTGGTATGCAGAGGCAAGTTTCAACTACGCTCGTAAGTTTGGTGCGCACAATGTTGGCGCATTGATTCTCTATAACCAAAGCAAGACCTATTATCCTTGGGATTCAGACGGCAGTCTGTACCAATCAATTCCAAAGGGTTATGTAGGACTCGTAGGACGTGTGACTTACGACTATGACACCCGTTACATGATTGACTTCAATATCGGTTATAATGGTTCAGAGAACTTTGCCGAAGGTAAGCGCTACGGTACATTCCCATCTTTCTCAGTAGGTTGGATTCCATCCAACGAAAAGTTCTGGGAGCCCGTCAAGAAGTATATCGGCTACTTGAAGTTGCGTGGATCGTGGGGTAAGGTAGGTAATGACAATACCAACGGAGCCCGCTTCCTCTATCTGCCAGGTGCATGGCAATTCTATACAGGTTCGACGACGACCAACCCACAAAACCGAGGAGCCAACTTCGGTACGAGTGGCGGATGGTTGCAAGCCGTGAAAGAGTTGACAGCAGGTAATCCCGATGTGACTTGGGAAACCGCCACTAAGATTAATGTTGGTTTGGACGCTGCTTTCATCAACGACCGACTGACGTTGAACCTTGACTTATTCTGGGAAGATCGCAAAGATATCTTGGTGTCAAATGCCTCTCAACTTCCTGCCGTGACCAGTCTTCCTTCAAGCTATGTGAACAAGGGACGCGTGAAGAATCACGGTTATGAGTTGACCTTGAAGTGGGCAGATCAGATTCGTGACTTCCGTTATAGCATCAGCCCCAGCATTTCGTTTGCCAGAAATAAGGTGATTGAGATGCTTGAGGTACCGCCTATGTATGACTACCTGAGACATACGGGATTGCCAGTAGGTCAACGTTTCGGTTACGATTTGTTTGAATTCTACCAGAAAGGTACCGAAGACCGTTACAAGGCAGCGTATGGCGTAGACAAATTGCCAGACCAGAAGATAGACCTGAAATATGGTGATGCTGTCTATGTTGACTTGAACAATGACGGTGTTATCGACCAAAACGACCAGAAACCACTCGGCTATACTGACAACCCAGAAATTACTTGGTCTATCAATGCCAGCTTGAACTGGAAAGGACTCGACTTCTCTATGCTGTGGGTAGGTGCCGACAACACCAGCCGCGCATTAAACGGATACTTCCGTGACCAATTCGGTTCTACCAATACGTCAGCATTGGCACAGTGGGTAGCCGATAACTCTTGGACAGAAGATAATCCAGGGGCCATCCTGCCCCGTATCTCGTTCACCAACCGCGTTCATAACAACCGTGATTCGCGTGCTTGGGTTATCGACTCTAAATATGTGCGTCTGAAGAATGTGGAGATTGGTTATACCATCAACAAACCCAAGTTCTTGCCATTGCTCAACTACGTGAGAGTATATGCTTCAGGTCAAAACCTGCTGACATTCGCTGACTTCAAGGGCAACGACCCCGAGGCTCCAGGTTCAGGACTTGACTTCGGTGTACGTTATCCTATGACACGTGTGTATAACTTTGGCCTACAAGTAAACTTCTGATGAACCCAAAATATTGAAGAATTGAAGATTATGAAAAAGATATTTAATTACATATTGGCTTTGGGGATGGCAACTGGCATCTTCTCAGCATGTGTGGACGATATCAATGTGGGTAATGCCTTCTTGGAGAAAGCCCCTGGTGTAGATGTCAACATCGACACCGTATTCTCCAAGGCTGAATACACCCGCAATTTCCTATGGAGTGCATACGGTCAGCTCTATTGTACCTACACTTCTGGAAATATGATGAACGGTGCACCTATCGACGTGCTTTCCGACTCCTACCATTGCTATGTGGGATGGGGCGGTCCTATTCAGAGTTACTATCCTGGAGGTTTGACCGAGGATGCACAAGATACGGATAACGGTAACTTCCAAGGTAAATTCTCTTATTCTACGAAACCTGGAGGTTTGGATAGCGATGCTGGCGGTCGTGTATCTATTTACGAGACCGTACGCAAGTGTTGGCAGATTATCGAGAATATCAACCGTGTTCCCGATATGAATGATGCGGAGAAAAGTCGTCTGCGTGGCGAGGCCTATACGATTATGGCCAGCCGTTATTTTGACGCATTCCGTAATTTCGGTGGATTGTGCCTCGTGAAAAAGGCATTTGCCGTGGGTGAAGACTTTACTGAAGGTCGTTCTACTGCTTGGCAAACCGTACAATTCATTGACTCTCTGATTCAATGTGCCATCGACGAGCCTGGATACATTTGGAATGTTCCTAATGCAGATATCGGTCAATGGTCTGGTCGTTTGACGCGTGCTTCAGCTCGTGCTTTGCGTGCAAAGGTGTGGATGTTTGCTGCATCCCCGTTGTTCAATAGTAATGAGCCTTATATGAGGTATACCAATAAACCGACTGGATTTGAGAATGAGGAGCATGTTTGGTTTGGCAAGGAAGATCCCTCATTATGGAATCGTTGCTTGCAATATTGCGATGAATTCTTCGCAGACAATGCAGCCAATGGCAACTATTATCAGTTGGTACAACCAGAAACCCAAGACGAGGCAGGCTACCGCATGGCTTACCGTCGTGCTTACCGCTATCGTAACAATGAGACACGTCATGAAAAACTCTTCGACGCTCATCCTACTCTTACCCTCTCAGACGGAGGCTGGGGCTGGGGTTGGAGAGGTTTTGCCCTCGACTGTCTCCGCCAAGGTGGTGCCGTTCCAACGAACGAGTTGATGGAATGTTTTGGAATGCAAGATGGTCGCAACTTCCCCTATTCAGATATTTATGGTGTAGGCAAGAATCCCAATGGTATCGATATCTTCGCAGATCGCGACCCACGTCTGTATGAGACGATTGTGGTTCCAAGGAAATCGGTTCCTGGAGGCTTTGACTACGCAGGTATGAACTATATGGACTCTTGGGTTGGTGGATTCTTGGAGAAGAACAGTAATGTTACCAACAAGGACGACGTTGCTTCAGGTTATTGCAAGTTCAAGTGGTTGCTCGACTACTATGGTGGAAGTCGCTATGATGACGACCTCATCGGTGTGTCTTACATCCGTTTGGCAGAAATGTACTTGATACGTGCTGAGGCTCTTGCTGAGTTAGGAAGAAACCAGGAAGCCCTGAATGAATTGAATATCGTTCGCAGTCGTGTTGGATTAGGCAAGTTGGAGGAGAAGAACCCAAGTCTGAACCTGCTCACCAACAAGGAGAACCTCATTAACGAAATCCTCCGCGAGCGCAATTGCGAAATCGGTGCTGAGTGTGGTGACCGTCTTTACGACATGGTACGCCGCAAGCGTCAGGACTTGTTCACCAAGCCGCTTCATGAAATTCGAATTTATTGCCTCGATGCCTCTGGCAAACGCCTGACAGAGGGAGACCAGCAATATAAAGAAGGTAATCCTTGGCCGAAGTTTGAATATGAGAAGCCAGAAATCGCCGTTGGTCATCGTCGTTGGTGGGATCCTGGCTACTGGACCAATAAGTGGTATCTTGACCCTGTTTCTCGTATTGAGATTCAGAAGGGTTATGGACTTACACAGAATCCTGGTTGGTAAGATTGAAGATTGATAATTGACAATTGATAATTCAAGATTATGAAAATAAGAAACATATTTATATATACCTTGGTGGGACTCTGTGCCGCCCCGATGGCAGTATCTGCCCAGGTGACGCTGAGCGATAAAGAGTCGCAGAAGGTAGATTTAGGCTATGGCGTTGAGCAATCTGAATTTCTCACTACGGCGGCAACGACAACTATCACTGCTGAAGAGCTTCGCCGTACGTCAGCCATCAGCCTGGCAGATGCCCTATATGGCAAGCTCCCTGGCCTGAATGCCTTCCAGAACACTGGTTTCAAGGGTGAGGAAGGACGTGGTGCAACGTTTAACATCCGTGGTGTCCAGACGACTGGTGAGAAAGACATTCTGATTCTTGTTGATGGAGTGGAGCGTCCTATCGACCGTCTGACGGTAGAGGAAGTGGAAAGTGTCACCGTACTGAAAGATGCCGCTGCCGTGGCTCTCTACGGACATGAGGGTATTAATGGTGTGCTATTGGTGAAAACCAAGCACGGTAGCAAGGACGGTAAATATCACTTTAAGGTAGGTGCTTCACACAAATTCCAGTTCAATCCACAGATGGCTGATATGGTAAGTGCCCACGACTATGCCAATGCGCTCAACCGTGCACGATTGAACGATGGTGCTTCAGCCGCCTATACGGATGCTGAGCTTCAGAAGTTCTTAGACGGTAGTGATCCTTTGGTTTATCCTAACGTAAACTGGAAGGATGAAGTGTTTAAGAAAACTGCTCACGAGTCGAATGCTTACCTCTCTTTCTTTGGTGGCTCAGATAAGGTTCAGTATTATACACAACTTGATTATACCGATGCCCGCGGACTCTATAAGAATCCCGATCAAGGCGATTGGAATTCTCAATTGAAATACTCAAAGGCAAATATCCGTGCCAATGTAGACTTCGAGGTAAGTCCAAGCACAAGGGTAAGTGCCAATGTATTGGGTATCTTGATGGAAACCAATGGCGTACCCAACGTAAGCTCAAACGATGCTTGGTGGCATTTGTATAAGGTTCCTGCCTTAGCATTCCCCATCAAGACGTCTGGTGGCGTATGGGGTGGTAGTCAGACATTCGGTGACTTTAACCTCTTGGCTAAGTCGCAAGGTACTGGTTTCATGAAGACCCATCAACGTCAGATTTGGGCTAACATGACATTGGAGCAAGACCTTGATGTCATTACGAAAGGTTTGAAATTCTACGTCGGCGCTTCTTACGACAACTCTTCCATCACCGTTGAGAATCGCACAAAGGGTTATCAATATGGTTGGAATTACTATGATGCCGCAGGTGCCATGCAAGAGACGGTAATGGGTACAGTAGAGGATAAGTTGGTATTCAACCACTGGGTTGACACGCAATGGCGTATCGCTACCTTCAAGGCTGGCTTTAAGTATGGCATACAGTTGAATAATGGAGACAACCTAGCCGCTAATGCCAACTATAACATGAAGAGCGAGATTCGCGACGGTCAGAATAATACGTGGTTCCGTGCTAACTGGCAGTTGGCTATGCATTATGACCATGCCAATAAGATAATGGCCGACATCGTGTTGGCAGCCAATGGTTCTAACCGTAGTTATCCAGCCAAGTGGGCATTCTCACCGACAATCGGTTTGGGTTATATCTACGTGAACAATCCAGAAGGTAGCATTCTCAATTATGGAAAGGTACGTCTCTCTGGTGGTATTCAACACACCGATTATGTGCCAGCAGCAGGCCTTTGGCTTCCTCGTTGGAATAATTCTCACGGACAGTTCTGGTATGGCACTAACTTCGCCAACTCATGGGGTGCTTTCTTGACTCAGTTCCCAACGGATAATTTCGCACAGGAAGCTGCTTATAAGGCAAATATCGGTACCGACTTGAGAATAGCCAACTCACTTGACGTTACGCTCGATATCTTCTATCAGCAACGTAGAAACATCTTGGTTAGCGCCAGCTCGCTCAATTCCGACGTGGTTGGTATCCAGTCGTCTTACGATGATAAGGGACGTGTAGCCAGCTACGGTTTCGAATTGGGACTTCGCTATGCCAAGACCTTGGAGAATGGCCTTAACCTGAATGCAAGTGCTTCCTTCTCAACGGTGAAGAACAAGATTCTGCAATGGATTGAGAATCCCGCTTATCCTAACCTCTCTGTGATTGACGGTCCTGCTGATGCCGAACGTGGACTCATAGCTTTAGGATTCTTCCAAGACCAGGCAGACATCGACAATAGTCCTATCCAGCAATTTGGACAAGTGAAAGTGGGTGATATTAAATATAAGGATGTCAACGGCGACGGTGTCATCAACGAGAATGACTACGTGGCTCAGGATTATGGCAACACCTTCCCGTCACTCAACTACGCTTTCAGTCTTGGTGCAGAGTATAAGGGATTTGGTATCAATGCCACCTTCCAAGGAGCTGCTCATCAGGTGAAGAACCTTCGCTATGTTGACGGTGTTTGGGGAGCTCTCTCCGACAACCGCAACCTCTCTCAGGAATACTATAACAACTGTTTCGACAAGATTGGAGCCAATGCAAGCTATCCACGTCTGTCAACAGAGAATGTAGCTAACAATGCTCAGAACTCCACGATATGGTATCGCAACATCAGTTGGCTGAAGCTTCGCGATTGCGAAATCTACTACAAGTTGCCTACTAAAGTCATTGAGCCTTTGAAGATTACAGGTGCCAAGGTGTTCGTACAAGGACAGAATCTCTTGTCTTTCGACAATATCAAGGCCATGGATGCCGAGAATCTCAATACGGGCTATCCGGTGATGAAGAGTATTAATATTGGTCTTTCTGTGAATTTCTGATTGATGAACGATAATTGATAATTGAAGATTATGAAGACAATAAATATAATGAAGATTACCGGTAGGTTGTGTGTCCTCTGTCTGCTCAGTTGCTTCTTTGTTTCATGTGCTGATCTTGATTACACGGAAGAGACAACTCGCGACGAGGCGTGGACTTACGAGTATTATGAAAACGGCATCAAGAACCTCGTGTTCGATGTCTATGCGCAAATATATAATAATGAGTTGGCCTCCAATAGTGCCTATTTCCTTGCCGGTGCTACCGACGAGGCTCAGTATGCACTTGAAACGGGTGCTGTCAACAATTACGTGAATGGTGGATGGAGCCCTGCCAATCCCTATTCCAATACTTGGACAAAGGCTTATACGGCCATTGCCGATGTGAACATGTATCTCGAGAAGTTAGACGAGACCAACATCACGGACTGGCAGTATAACCCTGACTACAAAAACTGGGTGGCTCAGATGGAATTGTTCCCATACGAGTTGCGTTTCCTCAGAGCATACTTCTATTTTGAGTTGTTCAAGACTTACGGAGACGTACCCCTTGTGACAACCACATTGACCAATGCGCAAGCCAATAACATGCAGCGCACTCCAGCAGACAAGATTGTTAAGTTCATCGTTGACGAGTGTGATGCTGTTGCGCCTTACCTGCCTGTATCATACGATACGGAGGTGTTCTCTGAAATCGGACGTGCTACTCGTATCGCTGCGTTTGCACTCAAGGCTCGTACTTTGCTCTATGCTGCATCACCACTTCATAACCCATCAAACGACAAGGAGAAGTGGGCAAAGGCTGCCGAGGCTTGCAAGTATATTCTCGACAATGCTTCCGTATGGGGATTGAAGCTCAGTTCTTACTCTGCATTGTGGGGACATGATGCGTTCTACAATCCAGAACTCATCTTCGGACTCGGACGTGGTGAAAGCAACTCTTTTGAGATGGCTAACTATCCCGTTGGTGTGGAGAATGGTTCTTCGGGCAATTGTCCTACTCAAACTTTGGTAGACCAATATGAATATCAGGATAATGGCGAGACTTTTGGTGAACGCCATCCGGGTAACATCGACCTCAACGCGGAAGATCCATACGAAGGTCTTGACCCACGCTTTGCCCTAACTGTAGTGAAGAATGGTGATGAGTGGCCCAGCAATGGTGCTCAGAAGAAGACAATGGAAACGTTCGTTGGTGGATTCAATGGTGCTCCTAAGTATGGAGCTACCCCCACGAGCTACTATCTGCGCAAATACGTAGATGGTTCGTGTGTCACCACGACTGACAACCAGACCACTCGCCGTCATACTTGGATATTGTTCCGTTTGGGAGAGTTCTATCTCGACTATGCGGAGGCAGTATTTAATGCTACTGGAAGTGCCAATGATGACACATACGGTTTGACCGCTAACGATGCCATCAACGTGTTGCGCAATCGCCCAGACATTCAGATGCCCAAGTTCACCGAGGATGGTGCTGAATGGGTGAAGCGTTACGAGCGCGAGCGCCTTGTTGAGTTGGCTTTCGAGAATCATCGCTTCTGGGATGTACGCCGTTGGAAGAAAGGTGCACAATATTTCAAGAACATTCAGACGGCAACCATCAGTAGTGGTCTGATACTTTCACGCTCTACGATTACTCGCCAATGGGATGATAAGTTTAATTTCTATCCCATTCCGCAGTCGGAACTGAAAAAGAATCCCAACCTTACCCAGAATCCAGGATGGTGAGATGAATTGATAAACGTAAAATGAAAATTGAAAATTATGAAACATATAATCAATTATTTAGGCGCATTGCTTGCTGTGATTCTCATCGGTACCACTTTCACGGCGTGTTCTGATGACGATGATAACGGGTCGGCTAATGTCGGACTGGGCATCAAAGCGTTCTTCCCGACGAAGGTTGTCACCAACCAGCCGATAACCATCAATGGTTCAGGTTTCGATGCTGTTACTGAAATAGAATTCCCTGGTGGCTTGAAAGTGACCAATTTCGAGATTGTCAGTTTCGATATGATTAGGGTGAATGCTCCTGCTGGACTTCCTGCTGAGGGCGGTAAGATTAAAGTACGTACCGCTAACGATGAGGCAGAGTCGCGCTTGCCGTTGACCATTGGACATACCAATGTGACGGGATTCTCTAAACAGCCTGGAGAGAGTGCTATCGGAGGTGAATTAATTACCGTCTATGGTACAGACTTGGAGTTTATCAATGCTGTTGAACTCCTCGATCCAGATTCTGTTCCTCAGTTAATTGACCATAAGGATTTTTATCGTAAAGGCACAAGCAACCTCGTGTTCCGTGTTCCTCCGAAAAAAATCTATACTGGTACTTTTGTGGGTTATCTTTATACTTACGACGGACAGAAGATTCCTCTGCCAGAACTGGCTTACGAACCAAGTGCCGATGGTGGTCACATGGAGATTGTAAGGACCGTAATCTGGAAGAACGATGATCCCGAAGGAAACGGTTCTATCAACTGGAGTGGTACCTATCGCTTCGGCTTAGATGGCAAAGATGGTAACAATGAATGTATTGCTACATTCCCACAAGATGTTTGGGATAAGATTAAGACGGGCACGTTCTATATGAAGTATCGTCCAGATGGCGACTCTTACCAAATCCGTGTAACTACTGGTTGGTGGTCTGTTCAATGGCTTGGTAAAGACCAAGATATTGCTCCTTGGAGTATGTCAGAACGGATTATGGATAATGAAGACGGAACATACTACATTGAGGTTAACTTCGATGGTGACCCGATTGTCGATGCCCTTGACGATCAACATCTGCTCTTCACGGGTAGCGGATATACTCCAATGGAACTCTACTTCGAAGAAGAAGTTTGGGTTGATGGACCTGGCGACGTAGAGGTGAAAGATATTGTATGGTCGAACGGAGGTAAACTCGGTGATATCAATTGGAGTGGTGACTATCGTTTCGCTACCGAAGGCTTCTCTACGGGTGAGGAATGTTATGTTGTTCCAGCCGATATCTGGGAGAGACTGAGGTCTGAGACCTTCTTCGTGACCATCAAGGGTGCTAATCCTCAAATTCGTGTAACATCAGGATGGTGGAGCACCACATGGACAGGTAAAGACATCCAACCAGGTAATGACCTGTTATCTGACAATGGCGATGGAACGTGGACGCTTACCGTTGACCTTGCAGGCGACCCGTTGTTAGACGTGATGAATGAACAACATCTGCTCTTCACGGGTAGTGGTTATTCAGTAGAGGAAATCTACTTCATCAAACTCGTTCCTGGCGGAGGTCCAAAAGAAGTAGTATTCTGGACGAATGACGGATCAGCCGGTTCCATCAGCTGGAATGGTACCTATCGCTTTGGCTTAGATGGCAAAGATGGAAACAACGAGTGTATAGCCACTCTCCCACAGGATATTTGGGACAAGGTCAAGAATGGCACATTCTATATGACGGCATCAGCTGATGCAGATTGGTATAACTTACGTATCACTACTGGATGGTGGAGCACCACTTGGACAGGTGCAGACATTGGCAAAGGTGATGAGCGGCTTGTCCTCAATGATGACGGAACGTTTACCATTGAAATTAATTTCTCAGGAGACCCGATTCTTGATTCCCTTGACGATCAACACTTGCTCTTCACGGGTGAAGGATATACTCCTTTGAAACTCTTCTATTACGAATAATTGAAGTTTTTATATTCACTATTTGTTAATTAGTTAATTTTTGTCCGCAATGTGGTTAGTCGCATTGCGGACAATTTTATTTGGTGTTGTTGTTTAGTGCACTTTTCGTTCTTCACATTCGTGAATTATATCATTTTTGTCAAGACCTCCCGTCGTTTTTACTAAAGCAATAATAATCAAGTAGTTAAGAATCAGTAGACCATGCGAGACCTCCCGTAACACCTCCCGTAAGACCTCCCATAGACCTCACCTAAGACCTCCCGTTTTGTTGTCTTGCTTTTTGGTTGATATTTCTCGTTTTCGCTCATCTCATGTTCATCAGATGACTTTTTCTTCAACTCTTCTTTTCGCCAACTTACCTAAGCAAAGACGGGAGGTCTATGGGAGGTCTTACGGGAGGTCTTAGGTGAGGTCTTGAAAAACATAATCGATTGATAATAAGGTCTTTAAATAAAAATACGGGAGGTCTTGGCTAAAACAACAAAATTCATGCATTTTGAATGCTTAAACCATATCTTTAGACGTTGTAAATCATATCTTTGTTTGTTATAAACCATTCGTTTGTGATGCACAAATCAATTGTTTATAGCATACAAATCAATTGTTTATGATATATGGAAGAATGGCTCAGTCGATTTTTCGTAGAGGTTAAAAACTTAGTTAGATAATCAAAACTTGCATGGAAGATGCCGTAGGCATCAGATGATAGTAGCCAGCTATGCAGCCATACCTATCGGCGTTTCTGCATAGCTGGCTACTATTATCCAATGCCTACGGCATTACTCCTTTCTCAAATAGATAGCCAATTCAATGATATAAAACTACGGCAAAGAATAAAGATTCAATCTTAATCCCCCTTCTAAATATCGACTGAGCCTCAATTGCAGGAAAAAGAGCACCAACATATTTCGCTCTGAAAGAGCAAAAGAGTCTAACTATCAATGTTTTTGCGCTTACAGCGCGCAGATTCCACATACTCTATTACCTAGGGCGTTGCCCTAGGCTATAAGCTTGTTGGCCTTCCAGGCCGCCGTTTAGCGGACAACAATAATAAAAAAATGGCGATACTTGTGTTAAAAGTATCGCCACAATCAATTACCATTAATGCTTTTGTGTACTTACATACACTCTGGCGTTTATGTAGGCGTTATGCCAAAAACATTCAGAGGATTTACTTGATGATTTTCTTTACTATCGAACCATTCTTCAGTATCAAGATTCCCTTTGCGGGGATGTCGTCAACTTGGAATGATTTATAGGGTGAAGCATATACCATCTTACCCGTAGTATCGTAAACGCGAATAACGTTGTTATCTTTGTATTCTACACCATCGATGGCAGAGACCGTCCAATTGGCATTGGGGTCTTTTTCAACTTTAATACCCGTTCCCGTCTTGGTGAGGATATAGCTGTTGTATGAGGTTTCATGGCAGCGTACGGGTTGCCATTCCTCTTCCGTATCTCCCTTGGAAGCCCAATATATTCTATACTGACCAGGTGTCCATAATGCCGTGCTGATGTTTCCTGTATTGGAAATCTCTAAACCTTTTAACCATTCCACATTTTTGATTGGTTGAGTGAACAGAACGGATTCTTCACCTGTTTCCAGGTTTTTGGCTAAAAGTCCTAAGTTTCCGTTAAACACATCTACGTCAAAATTGTAGGCTATGGTATTGGTTACATTGAAATTGCTACCAATCTGTGTAACGTAAAATCCGTTATCCATTCCCCAGAGTGAAACGTATTTGGAATCATCGTGAGGTGGATGAACAGCCACCATTTCTTGTTGTTTGCTATAACCATTCAGACTCGCAATGTCGAAGAAACCGTTTTGGTCACCATTCCATCCCCAGTTCACGTGAACCAATCCTTGACTGTTGTAACCGTCAAGAATGAATTCATGTCCTGAAGAATTAACACCACCGTAAAGGATTGGGAAGCCATTGTTAATCTCGTTGAAGATAATGTCCATCCATTCTTCAACGGGGAAATAATCGCGGAAGAAATAGCGCATGTGCTCGTCGTACAAGAAGTACTTGCGCATGGAGCGACTGGCATCACTCGTAAATGCACCACTTCCCGTAAGGGTGTACTGCATCTTAACGGAAGCTCCGCAAAGTTTCATGAGGGTAGCCACGGCATTTGCCTGTGTGTCGGTGTACGAACCTTCCTTGTATACAGGCAGCATGTTGTCCCAATCAAGCTTCGTATTGAAGTTTCCGTTAATCTGAATAGCAGTACCTGCCTTTGGCACCATCGTATAACTGATTTGCCCCTTTCCCCTTGTAGGATATTTGTGGTAATACATGATTTGCGCCATAGCTGTTGCCACGCATCCAGTCACGTAGTGGGCGTATATCGTTCCAATCACGTTATATTCAGGAGTCATGAGATTGTATGGTTTCTGCTGTCCCCATTTGGTAATCAATAGTTCATCCACATGATCTCTGTAAGCAGCTTTGATAACAGGAGCCTTCGGTCTTTGTCCCGTTGCTATCATCCTTTCCAATGACTCATTGGCGCCTTCCAACCACCATACAAACCCTGGGGCCAAGTTGTTTACGTCAATCTTGCTGTCTGAATAACCCATTATGGCAGGATTTCGCTTGTCGTTGGCAATCACGGCAAATCCCGTTTCCTCGTTTCCGAAGATGGTGACTTGCGATTTCGTCATCAATTTCTCCAAGTTGGTTCCTTTTTCCTTAATCAGTCGTTTAGCTTTTGGGTAATTAGACAAAGCAGACTTGGCAGCTGCCATCATTTCAGCATCTGTACGTAGTTGAGCTTGTGTAGCGTTGGTAAATCCGAGGAGGAATAGGGATAAAAATAATAGTGTTTTTTTCATGTTGCTTATAAGACGGTTAAAGAGGAAAGGTTTTTTCAACCTTCCCTCTTTTTAAATGTATAAGAGTTGATTACTGAATCTTTCTGATCTTAATGTCTGAATAACGTTCCCACCATCCTTCAGATGGAGCGGTAGCATAGAAGTAGAGCGGACCATTGTCTTCCGTCGAGAATGAGATTTCCGTTGGGAAGGAATCGCCTTCACCTAATGCCCATTCCGTAGTATAATATTGTGCGTTAGACAGCCAACACCATTCGTATACACCTCCGTATGATGAGATGGTTTCACCTTGTACGAATGTGAGTGAACCAGTCTTCGTTTCTTTGTCGAACTC
Source organism: uncultured Prevotellaceae bacterium (assembly GCA_900314715.1). Lineage (GTDB taxonomy): Bacteria > Bacteroidota > Bacteroidia > Bacteroidales > Bacteroidaceae > Prevotella. The sequence goes on from OMWI01000015.1 coordinate 28,993, forward strand.
ATATAAGAAGTACCAATCGAAGTCAAGGTCTACGCCCACGTTGAGGAATGCAGGTGCATGGACAGACAATACATAGTCATACCAAGGATCTGATTCATCAGTAACACCAGAAATGGTAATGTTCCTCTTCACGTCGTTACCATCAGAGTCAATGGCGGTGAATTCCCACTTACCGAAGAATTTCTCATAGAAGGCAGCATCGTTGTCGCGAATGACAACCACTACGCTTACTTGGTCAGTCAGGGTAACACCTTGTTGGCTCTTGATAGTCACCGTAAACTCTCTGTTCTCGTTGATTTCTTGGTCGTCAACAGTTTGTACTTCCACGTTTAAGGTAGAAGATTTCAAGGTGTCAGTCAGCAATTGCAAAGACTTGCCCGTGATACGGTAGTTCTCGTCTTCTTTGGCGGGATTAGTGCCAGTTTCTGCAACGGAAACTTCAAGTTTGACGTCGCCGTTACGAGCACCTTCAATCTTGATAGGAATGTTGAAGAATCCCGTGTTCTCTTTCACAACGATGGTATCGTTGACAAAGCCAGCCGTAACTTTGTTGCTGTTAATCGTCTCGTCGTCACTACATGAAGCAAAGAGCGATGCTACGGCAAATAACATGAATAATTTGATATATCTCATATTTCAGTTTCTTTTTAATGATGTAAATATCTTACTGATTAGTAGCCAGGATTCTGTACCATTTGTGGGTTAGAGTCCATTTCGCTCTGTGGGATAGGCCATACCAAACGTTTGTTGTTGGCATCCACTTTCATTGCGGTAGTTGCGTTAGAACCTGGGAACACGCAAATGTTCATTTGCTGAGGTGTGCCACGGGTGAATCCTTCGTGCCAACGCTTCAAGTCGAACAGACGCATACCTTCACCAAGCAATTCGCGACGACGCTCAAGTTTCAACTCTGTCATGAAACCGTCAACTGAGTTGTAGCTGCGTTCCTGGAAGTCCTCGATGCGGTTAGTTTCCAATTCGTTCAGATATACAGTAGCTTGTCCTAAGTCGCCACTTTTTGCGTATGCTTCTGCTGCGATGAGATACATCTCTGCGATGCGGAATACTTTCGGTTGATAGCGGAAACGATAGCTCTCACCACTTTGTGCCTCATAGATACCTGTGTGATCGGGATACTTATTGAAAGTATATACATCAGCAGTCACACCGTTTGTTGTGGTCAAGGTAGACTTCAAGAAATAGGTGTTGAAGCGCATATCCTTATCGCTGAAGATGTCGATTAATTCCTGTGTAGGAATGAAGTCTGGCGTGCTACCTGCTGTGTATGGCTGATAGCGAAGTCCTGTTTGACCAGACAACTCGTTTTGCGTTCCGCTTGGTGTAGGAATCATCCAGATAGCTTCACCGCTGCCGTCGCTTACCCACAATGCATTGATGCTCTCTGCATCACCAGCCAACATGTATCTGCCGTTTTTAATCAGTTCGGTAGCTTTTGCTGCTGCTGTAGCATAGTCGTCCATTGCCAAGGCAACACGAGCTTCCAATGCTGTAATCACGTCATCGGTAACGTAACCGAGAGACGTTCCACCTTTCGTATATACGCGTTTTCTTGCTTCAACCAAGTCGCTCTTGATTTGCTCGTAGGTTTGAGCCAAGGTGTAACGACCAGGATACTTGGAAGCATCAGAGGTAGGAGCGTATACTAATGAATAAGAAACGCCAGAGTTTGGTTCAGAAGCGGTAGCTGCCTCATAATCGGCGCAGAAGAATTGTGCCAAGTTGAAGAGACAGTATGCACGGATGAAGTAAGACTCACCTACTGTCAGTATGGCGCTGAGTGAGTCGGCCTCTTTAAATCCACCCTTTTCAGTAATATCTAATTTGCTGGCACCTTGGATAATGTAGTTAGCGCGTGCAATCAATCCTTGGTAGCTTGAGTATACAGATTCAAATGTTCCGTCTTGTGCATTCACTTGCCAACGGTGAATCAATCCGAGCGTGTTAGACCATCCCACTACACCATTGAAACCATCGGTCATCAATTCCGTAGCGTTGATGAAGCTGTCTCCACTGTTCATTCCACGAAGAGAACTGTACAATCCTACTCGCATGTTAGCGAAGTCAGTGGGATTTTGGAGAGCTTCGGTATCTGGAATACTGTTGTATGGCAATTGCTCCAAGTCACATGAAGTTAAACCCAAAGTCAATACGGCCATTAATATAATTGATATCTTTTTCATATTCTTTTTCTCCTTCATCTTTTATTAGAATGTGAATTGAGCTCCAAATGAGAACTGGCGAGTGTTCGGGTAGTTACCCAAAGTCAGGTTGGAGTCAACCTCTGGGTCGTATCCTTGATAGCCAGTGAATGTAAAGAGGTTACGTCCGATGAAGTAAACCTTTGCACCCTTGATGAAACCAGTCTTTGCCATCAACGACTTGGGGAAGGTGTAAGAAAGTTGGATTAACTTCACGCGTGCGAAAGAAGCGTTTTCCAGCAAGTGAGTATCAAACTCGATGTCTGCGTCAGCTGCGGGAATATCGGTGATTTGTCCAGGCTTTGTCCACATGTTGAACATGGTTGTGCTTTGGTTACCGTTAGAAGAGAAACCTGCGTTCTCAGTGAAGTAACGCTCGTTGTTCAACATATAACGACCGAACATACCAGTCATCTGGATGTCGAGCTGAATGCCCTTCCACATTACTGTGGTGTTCAAACCGCCTGACCAAGGTGCGTATTGGTTCTTGCCAGTCATCACTTCATGGTCATCAGAGTAAATCTTCGTTTGGTTGCCGTTCTTGTCGAGCCATACGTTCTGACCGTCGCGTGGGTCTACGTGATCCCAACGAGCCATGAAGAATTCTCCAACAGGATGTCCAACAACATACTTGATACCTGTGCTACCAACAACCAATTCGTCAAGTCCTTGGAACAACTTGGTCACCTTGTTCTTGTTGTAGTTTCCGTTTACAGAAACGTTCCAGTACCAGTCTTTTGTCTTGATGATGTCAGCACCGATGGTGAAGTCGAAACCTTTATTCGACATTTCGGCTACGTTACCCCAACCGCCAGAGAAACCTGTGGTATAAGAGTAAGGAATCTCCATCAACATGTCAGACGTGGTCTTGATGTAGTATTCGAGGTCGAAAGTGAAACGATTGAAAATTTTACCGACAAGAGCCAAGTTAAATGTCTTCACGGTTTCCCATCCAAGTTCGGGGTTAGAAGGATTGTTGATAGCCTTACCAGCCTTTTCCAAATAGATAGGACCAGAGCCTACCAAACCGAGAGCCATGTAAGGACTGATACCTGAGTTACCCACAGAACCGTAGCTAACCTTTAATGACAGGTCGTTCAACCATGACTTGGTACTACTCATGAAACTCTCTTTTGTAATGTTCCACATGGCAGCGGCTGCACCGAAAGTACCCCAACGGTGATTCTCACCGAACAATGAGCTACCATCGCGACGGATAGAGAGGTCGATGAAATATCTCTCAGCAAAGTTGTAACTCAATGTTCCGAACCATGACAGACGCTCTTCGCGACTCATGGAGTGTGTTGGAACATCAGCTGTAGCACCAGCGCTCAACAACATGGTACGAGTATCGGTCAAACCGTGAGCGTTTGCACGGAATGTTTGGTTCTTGTAGTTCATGTATTCATGACCGAGAAGAGCCGTGAACTCATGTCTGTCAAAGTTGAATTTGTACTCAGCCGTATTGGTGATGGTCCAAGTGTAGAAACGTTGGAATGTTTCGTATGTATCACCGTCGCCAACGAATGGGCCAACAGGAAGAGCCTTAGAAGAAGCTCTGTAGTCGTATGCTTCCAAACCGAGTGAAGAACGTAAGTTCAAGCCCTTGATGGGGTTGATGTTTACGAATGCGTTCTCATTGAGGCTGACAGTATTGTTAGAGCCTGGCTGAATCTCACTCAGATAATATGGGTTGTAATAGTTTTGCAAATCGTAGATTTCGAAACGATCGCCATAGCCTTGGAACGTAGAGTTCGCGTAATCCGAACGGTCAAGACCGATAATCTTGTGAGTTGTCTGGATTGGCAAATAACGACGAGATGCATACACCTTATTATATACTGAGTTAGTAGAGTTACCGAAAGCGGTAGTTCCGTACTTCGTAAATGAGAGGTTGGTATTGGCACCTACCTTCAACCACTTGTTCACGTTGGTCTCCAAGTTGGCGCGGAATGTCTCACGACGCATATTTGAGTCGTCCATGATACCATCAGCGGTATAATGGCCAAATGACAACATGTAAGAAACATTCTCAGAACCACCAATCATGCTGGCATTGATTTCTGCGGTAGGAGCAGATTTTCCGAAGAATACGTCTGCCCAGTCTGTAGAAATGCCATACTTGTTATAGTAGTTCTTCATAGCTTGGAATGAAGCATTGGTCTTATTGGATGGGTCAACCATCTCTTGGAATTCAAACCATTGACTGGCGTTCATCATCGTCACCTTGTCGCCTGTCATACGTGAGAAACCGTATTGTGCGGAAATGGTGATGTCTGGAGCAACGCCATACTTACCTTTCTTAGATGTGAGCACTACTACACCGTTAGCGGCACGAGAACCGTAGATAGCTGTTGCGGAAGCATCCTTCAACACGGTCATTGTCTCGATGTCGTTCGGGTTCAATGTGCGGAACGTGGTTGATGAAATCTCAGAACCGTCAAGGATGTACAAAGGTGTGGTAGAAGCATTGATAGATGTCACACCACGAATACGCATGCTGACTGATGCTGAAGGCTCACCAGATGATGTATAAACCTGCACACCGGCAACCTGACCTTGAAGAGCGTCACCGATGTTAGCGATAGGACGGTGCTCGAACTTCTCTGCGGTCACGGTCTTTACTGAACCTGAAATCGTACCAAGTTTCTTTGCAGAACCATAACCTAAAACAACAAACTCGTCGAGCGTTGTCTCACCGGGCTGCATGTGAATGGTCACGTTTGGCTTAATGTTAACGGTTTGCGTTTGATAGCCAACATAAGACACTTCCAATTTCTTAGCACTCTGGGGAGCTGACAAGCTGAACTTACCATCAGCGTCTGAAATGGCTCCTACACTGGTTCCTACAACTCGGATGGTAGCACCGATAATCGGCTCACCATCGTCTGCAGATAACACGGAACCAGAGACTCTCGTTTGTGCCACTGCCATTCCTATGCTCAGGAACAGGCAGGCAAACAACATTGTTAGTCTTTTTTCCATAAATTCTCTCTCTTTGGTTATTTTTTAATTGTTATTAATGTTATGTTCTCTTTTTTTTAATGATCGCAAAGTGCTCACCGAAATGATGTTTTTTCGTCTTCTTGTCGGTTATCGCGTCACCATTCGTATCTGTTGATTTTCGTTAGTTAAGAATACGTATTTAGAGCTATGTTGTGCAAAATTAATGTAAATTTATTAAGAGAACAAATAAAATTATAAAAACTACACGATAATGCATGAATTTTAACATTTACCGTGTTGGTTCTCTTGGTTAATTTCACTTTTTACTTGTTTTATTGCCTTTTAGTGTCATTTTTATACTAAATCCCGTTAAATGCTTCATTTCCGATATGTCTTTTGCAAAATAACGTTCTTTATTGACCATATTAGTCTACGGTTTTGCAAAGCCGATAGAGGCGATGCTGATTTGGATGTTTCCCGCTTTTGCCAATTCCTCTCCGCAAGAACAAAGGGTGGCTCCGGTAGTGACCACATCATCTATTAATAAGATGTGCTTGCCTTGTATCTTATCGCCATTTACCAACTCGAAAACACCCTCAACATTCTCTGTTCTTGTCCAACGGTCTTTCTGCGTTTGACTGGAAATGAATGATTTTCTGATAACCACGTCGTTTACGATGGGTAATCCCGTAATTTCGGCTATTCCTTGCGCAATCATCATACTTTGGTTGTAACCTCTTTCGCGTTCTCGTTCGTGGGAGAGTGGGAGAGGGATAAGCAAGTCGATGTCGTCAAAGAAATATTCTTGGTGAAACTCTTGTGCCATCATCTTTCCGACGATGATTCCGATTTCCGGTCGTTGATGGTATTTTAAATTATAGACAAGGTTTGCTGACGCTGAATGTGCTTGGTAATACATCCAAGCTGCACATCGCTCAACGGGAATCCTTCCCCAAAACAATCTTGCCATTTCGTTTTCGTAGGCATCTTGCGCAAAATCGGTGCGCGGAAGGTGAACGTTGCATACACTACAAATCATTTCCTCCTCTATACCCAATCGTTTGCCACAGATTGCGCATGCTCGTGGCGCTATCATGTCGAGTAATCTACTCCAGAAACTATTGGGTTTTTGTGACTTTTGTTGGTTGTAAGTGTCAATCCTCATCGTCAATCCCGTCTATACATTGGCGAATAAGATTCATTGTAAAGCCTCTACCGATAGCAAACTTCATCAGTTTTATCTTGCGTTCATAATCACTATTGGCCTTAATGCTCTTTTCCTTGCTTTTCAATAATGGCTTGAGAACTTGCAAATAGTCAGAATCGTCGATTTCATCGAGGATTTTCTGCGAGATGGAATCGTCCATTTGCTTTTGCCAAAGGGCTTGTTCGATTTTCCGTCTGCCCCATTTGTTGTATTTGATTTTATCGTTGACAAAGAATCGACAAAATCTTTCGTCGTCAATGTATTTTCCTGCAACCAACTTAGACATGATAGTTGCTTGCGCTTCTTCGTCTAATCCCCATAGTCGCATCTTGTTGAGCATTTCTCCCGAACAATGTTCGCCTTTGGCGCATAGTGCAGCCAATTTCTTGAATGCTTGTTGTATTTCTTCTTCCTTTTTCATGTATTAGTTTTCTTTATTGTTTCTGACAAGTGAGGAATCTCTTCTTGCCAAAGGTGTCGTTTACAATTTTAATTTCCTTGTAATTCATGCTCTTCATCAACTCTTCCAATTCGCTTGCATAGAGAGGATTGATTTCAAACAATAGCTGTCCTCCATCGTAGAGAGCGTTTTGGGCAAATATTGCGATGGCTCGATAATATAACAACGGATCATCATTGGGTACGAACAAGGCAATACTTGGTTCGTAATCCAAAACGTTTCGCTCCATCTCTTGCTTTTCCTTTTCGCAGATATAGGGTGGATTAGATGCAATAATGTGCCATTTCATCGAAGAATTTGGAGTATTTAAGATGTCTTTCTGCTCAAATGTCACCTTTGCATGAAGTGTTTCCGCATTCTCTTTAGCAATTTTCAAAGCATCGGGCATAATGTCCCAAGCGGTTACTTCTGCATTCGGAATGTCCAACGCACATGTAATGGCAATGCAACCCGAACCTGTTCCGATATCTAAGATGCGTATTGGCGATGGGTAAACATATCGTTTAGACGTTGCAAACATACTGATTAGCTCGCATAAACATACTGTTTCCGGTCGCGGAATCAATACTCCTTTTTCTACATGGAATCTTCGGTTGCCAAATTCCGCTATTCCCAATACGTATTGAATAGGTTCGCCTTGTTCCAAGCGATTGAAAATGCGTACTATCTGTTGTTTTTCCTCTTCGGATAATTCATCTATCTTGCCACACAATAGGTCTGTTAGCGACATTCCGAATTGAATGTCGAATACCATTCTTACCAATGCTCGTGCTTCACCAGCATCATAGACGGAAGTTAATCTTTGTGTAAGTTCCTGATAGTTCATATTTGTTTTTCGCAAACAAAAATACATGTAATATTTGTAATAACGCCAAATTGTGCACGATTTTTCAGCAAAAATGAGAAAAATTGTTATCTTTGCAAGATAAATTGTAGATTTGATGGAAAATCAATTGCAGATAGACGAGAAATATATGCGTCGGTGCATTCAACTTGCCAAGAATGGGTTGATGAACGCCAGACCTAATCCTATGGTTGGTGCCGTGATAGTAGCAGATGACCGTATCATCGGCGAAGGTTATCATATTCGGTGTGGAGAAGGACATGCGGAAGTGAATGCGTTTGCTTCGGTGAAGGTGAAAGACGAACATTTGTTGTCCCAAGCTACTATTTACGTAAGTCTCGAACCATGTGCGCATTTCGGAAAAACACCTCCTTGTTGCGACCTTATTATAAATAAAGGTGTAAAACGAGTGGTGGTTGGTTGTACGGATTCATTTGATAAGGTGCAAGGAAGAGGCATTCAACGAATTCAAGAAGCTGGAATTCCCGTAACAGTTGGTGTGTTGGAAAAAGAATGTCGAGCCTTGAACAAGCGATTCTTTACCTTTCACGAAAAGAAACGACCTTTCATTATCTTGAAATGGGCGCAAACCGCCAATGGATTTATTGATAATCAAGGACAAGCAATTGCCATTTCCACACCATTTACGAAGATGCTAAATCATCGTTTACGTGCGGAAGAAGATGCTATATTGGTTGGAAGGGTAACGAATGAACGCGAACATCCTTTGTTGAATGTACGTGAATGGAAAGGTAAAGACCCTAAACGAATCGTTCTCCAACATGGAATGGGGATTCAGAAATTACTCTCCGATTTATACGAAGATAATATCCAATCGTTGATTGTGGAAGGTGGAAGAAAGACTTTGCAATCTTTTATTGATGCAAATCTATGGGATGAGATTCGCGTGGAAACTGCTCCGTTTGTTGTTTCCGATGGAACTCCCTCTCCCGTTCTTCCTCCCGAGGCTTGTGAAAACCATCGGGAGGAATGGGATGAGAATACCATCGTATGGTATGATAGAGGTTGTTAGTTGACTTTAATTGCTCAAGATGAGGTTGATAATACCAACCGCATCCGTGATGTTGATGTTTCCATCGATGTTAACATCAGCAGCTTTGAGAATAATGGTTGTGGATTCTGGTTGCATGATGTAGTTTACCAAGTAAATCACATCCGTGATGTTTACGACTCCATCATCATTTACGTCTCCAAGTAAGAAGTTTTCTTCTTGAGCCACCGCATAACTTGTCATTCGGTTGTCTTTTCCAATCGTTGGAACATTAAATAGATAAATATCATTACAACCATCTGGGTATCTTCCTACACTTTGGTTGCCATCATGTTCAGGATAAGTGAAATGGTCGGTCCAACTCTTATCGGCAGCCATAAGTGTTAGTTCATCACCTTCAGCTCCTAACTTAAATGAAGCGTGTAATTCTTTGTTGGGAGATAATTTATCACACCAAATCAACAGATGTCCGTGCGGTGGAATAATGGTGCTTGCTTGTGAACCACCACTTGTGATTTGGTATTTCGTAGGAGTGGATGGATTATCAGACAAATACATTCCTTCCACATCTTGTGGTTCGTTGGTCGTATTGACTAATTCAATCCAGTCGTTTTTCTTGAAATAGTCGTTTACATAAACACTATTTGAAGCGCTGACTTCGTTGATTCTTACGGGTGTAATGCCTTTTGAAAGTTTTTCTGCGTTAGGCATTTCCTCAAACGTTGCCGTATAGTTGAAGTCGTTGGTAGGTATGTTTATTTCTGATTCTGTTGTCAAACAATTTCCCGTATTGGTGTCATACCATCCTTTGAATGCATATCCAGCTGGTGCATAAGCTTTTAATGTAGTTGGTGCAAAGAGTTTTCCATTGAATAACCCCGTAGGAATATTAGTGTTGTTGATGAACAGTTTTGCACCACTGGCATTACTCTTGATGACCGCATTCATCATGGTTTTTCCTCCCAATTGCATACGACTTTCGTTCTTGATGGCATTCATCATGGTAGAAAGACGATTGTTAAATGCATTTTTCATATCGTTTGCTGTGCTATAGGGAGATTCACCAGTGATAGCCATAGCAGGACCGATGCGAGCAGTCAATGAATCAATAATGCTTGTACATCTTTCAGGCGTGAATACACTACCTCCTGCAATGCAGAAAGCATCCACAAAATTGTTCCTGAATTCATCGTTTTGCAACAACTGCTTGAATAAAGTCACCAAGGTATTATCTGTGGTTATTCGTGTCTTGCTGGGATAGAGTTCGTCAAATGTATAGTTTTTCTCCATGTTGAAGAAGTTGGTGAACATACTATTTCCATGTGAAAGAGAACTGTCAAGGTCGAACATCACAAACCTAAACTTTCCGCCATTCCGATTTCGGAAAGCCTTTACGTTGTTGCGTGTCCAATCAGATCCACCCAAATAGAACTCCATCGCCATATAAGCAATGTATTCGTCAACATCCAACAATTGCTTGATTTCCTCGTATGTGTTACTATTGGCGGCATTTGCCGACAAACTCAACAATTGTTGAAATGCCTCATCGGTTCCACATTTTTGCACATAGAATGAATCGGGAGAAATCTCAAATTGGTCGATGTCTTCTTCATCCCAACCGTAATTGGCATAAACATAGTGTTTGTTGTTGGGTTCGCGAACGTTGAGCACACCAATATATTGTCCATTGATAAACTCATGAACGGGTTGATAACTTTGTACGTCAACATCAATACCCGATGTCTGGACAATCGTTTGAAGAGCAGGGTCTTTGATGCGACAATAGTTATCGTTTCCGCCATTTCGTATTTGTAACGTACGGTTTCGAATCCATGGCTTTGCTGAGAAGAATGGATAATCCAAGTTCTTGTTTCCACCTAAAGACTTGTTGCCTTTTAGTTTGAATGAATGAGGCGTATATGCACGGCTCCAACCACCACACATTTCCAAATAAGCATCTTGGTTGAGTGCCATTGTATGACCATCTTCCAATATATAGGAGAAGTTGACGGGACGTTCCCAATCCATGTTCCAGTTGCATTTTGTACTTTGTCCATTACCTGGTCTTCCGTTTACGCCTCTCACCATGACACCGATAGAATCATCGTAGAGGAAATCGGGATCAGACACGACGGATATGATGGGTAACGTGTAATCTCTATCCTTATAAATATATGTACGCGAGACAACATTGCTGGGCAACATGCCATCTTGGAATAATCGGAAACGATAGCATTTTGTTGAAATAATATTGAAAACACCTGTTGTACTGATACTTCCGTGAGTATTGGTTGGTAGGGTTCCGTCTGTCGTATAACGTAAAGTTGCTCCCGTTGGGATGGTTACTTGTACGTTAAGCGTACTTTCAAACAACTTGGAGTCTTCGTTGACTATAGGTTCAGGCAATTGACCATTAGCAAAAATAGCAGATGTATTGCTCTTGTCGGGTGTTGGTGTACTTGTCAGTCCCCAATCTCCCGTTCCATCAATGGTTCTTGCGTATGCGATACGTCCCAAAGCGGCAGGATAACTCTGTTGCGTAATGAGTTGTCCATCTGAGTTGCTGATATAAATGGTACCACCATCTATATCGAGTTTGAAGTTTACATTGAAGTTGGAAAGCAAATCGTGATCAAACCAAATGGTCTTGAATTCATTGGGACGAAGCAATCCCATGTAAAAAGGTGCTTGCCATTTGGTTAGGTTTCCTGGTTCATCACTGATGTAAATGTTTGCCAATGATACGATAGTGTTGGAAGGATTGTATAATTCTATCCATCCATCAAAATTCCATGAAGGACTGATGAACGTGTCGTAATTGGAAGCCATTATCTCGTTGACAACCAGCGATTCTGTCGTAGGCGTACCCTTGCTTACGTTGATACGAACGGCTCTGGAGATATTACTTCCGTCGGTTGTCTTGGCAATAATATAGGTAGAACCTTCACCTGTTGCCGTGACAAGTCCGTTTTCATCTACGGTTGCTATGGCATTATTACCGCTCGACCAAGTGAGTTTTGTATATGTTACATCTGTGGGACGGAACGTAGCTTCCAGTTGCAATGTCTCTCCAATTACCAAGTTTGCTGTGGTGGGGGAGAGAGTTAGTGATGTTGCTTTGATGACCGTTCCCCAATACTCAAGTTTGAAGTTATCGAAGATACACCAATTACTATAGGTATGTGTGTTGTTTCTTAGTCCGAGATTTACATTACCGCCATTGGTGTTGAACTCCATCTGATTCCAATAAGCATTTTGTTCGAAAGCTTTGGAAGCAGATTCCATCGTATTTGGGAAATACATCCCGTAATAATTCCAACATCCGTCTACCCATTGATTGAAATGGAAAGAATAAACACTAACAAGTTTCTTGGTAGTATCGCCTGCATACATCACGGCGGTGATATTATCCCTTCCACTTTTGTAGTCTGAGTATAAAGTACTGCTGTTGTCTCCAATTCGATAATACGATTGTACCGATAGACGGTATTTCCCCGTTGGTAAATTGAGTGTTTGGTAAACGTCAAACGTGGCATTCCAAAATTCCATCGTTTCACATCTCAACGTGGAAGTTCCATTCCTATAGTTATACGTCCAACCGTAGTTAGAGTTATCTACAAAAGATGGGTTCGTGAGATATTTCTCGGTTACGTCTATCCATTCTTCTGCTCGACAGGTGTTGGACATACAAACCAAGCATAAGAACAAGATGGTTAGGCGTGAAAAAACATAGTTTTTCATGGGCAGTTATGGTATATATGTTTATAATCAGAGTTAGCCTTTTCTCCCGAAGTCAGCAGGTACTTCTCCCCATTTCGATGTTTCCCATTTGATAATGGGTATCTGGATAGGATGAGTGCGAAGCCAAGTTTCTGCACGAGCGATGATTTGGAAGAGTTTCTCCGTTTGCTCGTTGCGTACCAATTTTGTCTTGCATTGTTTCTTGTTTACCCACAAGATGGCATTGTATGAATCGGAATAGATGACCTTATCTTTGATTCCTTGCTTGTCCATGAGAGCTAACGCATGAACGATTGCAAGAAACTCACCGATGTTATTCGTGCCATGTATCGGGCCGAAATGGAATACTTGCGCTCCTGTCTGTAAGTCTATGGCGCGATATTCCATCGGACCAGGATTGCCAGAACAAGCTGCATCTACCGCCCACGCTTCAGCCCGAACTTCCATGGGAAGAGGAAGCACGGTGTCGTGGCGGTAAGATGGAGGGTTCACAATATCCATTGTTTACATTCTTTCTGGTACTTCAATACCAAGCAGAGCCATTCCGTTCTTGATAATCTTCGCTACGTTTCTTGCCAATACCAATCGGACGTTTCTGATTTCAGGAGTCTCTGCACCGAGTATGCTATAGTCGTGGTAGAACTGATTAAATTGCTTGGTCAGTTCATAGCAATAGTTAGCTATTCCACTGGGCGAATAATCCTTACCAGCCTGTTCAACGGCTGCACCGAATTCGTTCATCTTTTGGATGAGCTCGATTTCCTTTTCGTTGAGACTAGCTTCCCTAGAAATACTAGAAGTACTAGTAGTACTAGAAATACTAGAAATACTAGCTTCACTAGCAGACTTCCTCAAAATGGAACGGATACGGGCGTGGGTGTATTGGATAAATGGTCCCGTATTTCCGTTGAAGTCAATGCTCTCTTCTGGGTTGAAGAGCATATTCTTTCTTGCATCCACCTTTAGGATGAAATACTTCAATGCGCCCATTCCTACGATGCGAGCAATCTCGTTTTTCTCCTCTTCGCTGATGCCTTCAATCTTGTTGACCTTATCATCACTCAATTGTTTGGCATTGGCAATCATGGTTTCGATGAGGTCATCGGCATCAACAACCGTTCCCTCTCTACTCTTCATCTTTCCATTGGGAAGTTCCACCATTCCGTATGAGAAGTGTACCAATTCTTTTCCCCATTTGAAACCAAGACGATCAAGCAAGATAGACAATACTTGGAAATGATAGTTTTGTTCGTTTCCTACCACGTAAATCATCTTGTCGATAGGATAGTCCTTGAATCGCATATCTGCGGTACCGATGTCTTGTGTCATATATACGGAAGTACCATCGGAACGCAATAGAAGTTTTTGGTCAAGTCCTTCATCGGTGAGGTCTGCCCATACACTATTATCTTCTTTGCGGAAGAACAAACCTTTCTCAAGTCCTTCTTCCACTTTCTTCTTTCCTTCAAGATAGGTGTTGGATTCATAGTAAATCTTGTCGAACGAAACACCGAGCGCCTTGTATGTCTCGTCGAATCCTGCATATACCCAATTGTTCATCTTTTCCCACAAAGCACGAACCTCTGGGTCGTTTTGTTCCCATTTAACGAGCATCTCATGGGCTTCCTTAATGAGTGGAGCCTCGTTCTTGGCTTTCTCTTCAGCCTTCTCTTCGTCCATTCCATCGGCGATGAATTGTGCTTTCAAAGCCTTTACCTCTTCACGATAATGCTTATCGAAAGCTACATAGTAGTCGCCAATCAAATGGTCGCCTTTCTTTCCGCTTGATTCAGGAGTCTCTCCGTTTCCCCAACGCAACCAAGCCAACATGGATTTGCTAATGTGAATACCACGGTCGTTCACGATGTTTGTCTTTACTACCTTCCATCCGTTGGCTTCCATGATTTGTGCCAACGACCAACCTAACAGGTTGTTGCGCACATGACCGAGGTGCAAAGGTTTATTGGTATTGGGAGAAGAATACTCAATCATGACAAGAGGACTCTCGTCTGTTGCTTGGCGCATTCCAAACGTTGGGTCTGCATCAATATCGTTGAGCAATCCCAACCATGCGGCTGGTGAAACAACCAAGTTAAGGAATCCCTTAACAACGTTGTAACTCTCAACGGCAGGACAATTCTCCTGTAAATATTTACCTATATCTTCAGCTGTATCTTCTGGCTTTTTTCTTGAGATCTTCAATAAGGGAAATACCACCAACGTGAAATTCCCGACGAATGTACTCTTCGTCTTTTGTAATTGCAACATCTGTGCAGGTACGTCCTGCCCGTATAATTCCTTAACTGCTGCCAATGCGGCATTGCAAATCTGAGCCTCTATATTCATGTATGTGTATGAGTTTTTAATAAGGTGCAAAGTTACGAAAAAATGCTGACATACGAAAGCATTTTGATTAGATTAACGCAAATCAATCTAATTCGGTTTTTCCACTAATAAATGATGACTTGCTCAAGACCTCCCGTATTTTTCCTTAAACACCTATGTGCCAAATGATTAAGATTCAGAAGACCTCATGTAACACCTCATGTAAGACCTCACCTAACACCTCATGTAAGACCTCACATTAGGGCTTGGAAAAGTTGGTGAAATCGGAAGTGTAAGAAGCGGGATTTTGATATTTTGGCGAGATAGATAATTGGTAAAAATCATTGGGTAAAGATTGATTTTATCTTCTGCCAAACGTGAGGTCTTACATGAGGTGTTAGGTGAGGTCTTACATGAGGTCTTATATGAGGTCTCTTGTTGCTCAATCCGTTGATATTAAACAAGTTAACTAAAAATACGGGAGGTCTTGGGAGAATCATCATTTTTCATGGATATTTCAGCATAAGATTATACATGAAGCGTTAGAATCGTTGAGCAGAGGTTTAGGAAAAGTCTCTTCTATTGAGCCGATTCATTTTGCATGATTATGCGAACATATTATATGCTGAAGGTAAATGCCATATTTACGGGTGCTAAATGGCATGTTTACGATGGTTAAATGATATGTTTGTGATAGATTGAAAATTGAGATTATCTTTGTAAGATAATACGTATTACATAAAGAAAGGCTGCTTAGTTATGCGTGTAACTAAGCAGCCTGGGTTATAGGTGTTCTGGTCCTTTAAACCATTTTATTATTTCACCACCATCTTCTTGCCATTTACGATGTAAAGACCAGGTGTTAGATGTTGACGAAGTTCGGTAACGGGAACCTTTGTCTTTACACGCACACCTCTGATGTCATAAACATCCGTAAGCGAAGGTTGATTTCCTTCTTGGGTTTTCAGCGTTTCAATTCCACTGGGTTCGTCGTCTTCGTCATCTATCTCGTATGGGGTAAGTTTCGAGTAGACATTTTCTGCCCTTTGCTTAATCCATTGCCTCATTCGTGTAGAAATCTCTTGATAGTCAACACCACCTCCCCACCAGTATAGGTCGTTGCCATCGTGCTCAAAGGAAGGTTTTGCGTATGCGTAATACTCGTCGCAATAATCCAACACCTCTTCCAAGTGGTTTTGCATGAAATCTGTCCAAACTTTATAGTAAGCCTTGTCTACATCTTCGCAAACGTATCGAAGGTCGTAGATAAACTGACTGCATTCCATGCTTGAACTCTTGTAGAAATCAGATAAGGCATCGGTCTTGCAATAATCCTTCCCATGTTCGTATCCGAAAGCCCAATCTAAATCCCAGACAGGTCCGAAGATGTATTTGCCTCCATCGAAGTAGTTCTCTTTATATAAGAATGTACTCTTGGGATGATTGATTTCGTAATTGCAGATGAGGTCGTTCACCATCAAGAATTTCGCCAAATAATCTATGTCTACCCACTTGTTGATATCTTCTCCTTCAGACAACGCTTTTTCGAAAGCGTTGAAATCATCCTTAATGATGGAGAATTCAAGTAAGCTCACTCGTTCGGTCAAGTCGGGTTCCTTGATGTTAACGGGAAGTCGATAAATATCTGAATGGAAACGAAAATCCTCGTCATAATAAGAATCTAATTCCAATAAGGCTGCTTTTGTATCATCTTCCAAATCAATGCTGTTGTTGTGGAATCCCACCTTCTCCGTAAAGTTATAACTTCCCCAATAAAAACCATTTATATAGAGTTCGACAGGAATGATATGGTTGAAACCAGCCGTTCCAACGACGCCAGCAATCTTCATTCCCAAGGCATTGGTCATCATGGAACCATCAATCTTGTTGGCGAGTAACACCCAATTCTTTCCCTTTGTCAATCCGAAAGGTTTCACTTTCTCGGCAAACTTGAGCCTATAGGGATTCTTATCCCATGAATTGTTGCTCCAACTGGAATTGCCACGACCCTTGATTTGTACTTGTCCGTTCATGGATGGATAAACATCAGCGCCATTGATTTGAATGTCCGCATTGAGGTAATAATCCTTACTGCTGATGAACTTGTTGTCTTCAACCCTGATGTCTATGCGAGGTACGTTTTCCGATTGGTCGGTCAACCAGTTGATGCGCATCTTATACTCGCGTCCGAATGGCTTCATGAAATACTCATACTTTTCTGGTTCAACAATAACAGGTATCGTATCGGGATTTTCGAATATCTCATAAAGACCGAATTCCGTGAAGAATAAATTATTCTTGTAACTCGCCTTTGTCTGGAGAATGCGCAGATGAGCGTATGAATCGCCTAAGTCAATGATGGGAGAGGTGAAAGTAGAACCCACCTTATAAGGTAATCCGTTGCTTTGTGTATAGACTTCCTTTAAATTCCACTCCGTTCCATCCTTGCTCGCTAAAAGTTGGATTTCCTTGGGATAGCGACTGATGTTACTGCGCAATGAATATTCAAATTGTATGGAAGTTACTTCTTCCTTTAAATGAATGTCGAAATAAGGTTTATCTGCATTCGTATCGTCGCCATTGGAAGGGTGGAAATAAGTGTCTGGATTGTTGTCAAGCATCATGGCAATCCCCTCACCTTCGTTGGTTGGCGCATTGGTAGAAAACATGTCCTCTGTT
Source organism: uncultured Prevotellaceae bacterium (assembly GCA_900314715.1). GTDB lineage: Bacteria > Bacteroidota > Bacteroidia > Bacteroidales > Bacteroidaceae > Prevotella. Next base: position 46,426 of record OMWI01000015.1, read on the forward strand.
AGTTCTACCTTATTCCTGAGATATTTTTCGGGTGTACTATAAACAGCATCACTAATTTTGTTTCTGTCCAAGACGGTATAACCAGGAGCGGAAACCGTTATGATTGTGTCTTTGGCAAAGTTGACACGTGACTTCTTGCTCTTGATAATCTTTTCGTTGACGGCAACAACAGCTTCTTCTGAAGATAGTTGAAACGATGGGGTAAGCCATTTGCCGATTGCGCCAATAGTGGCAACGATGATACTATCCCCAGTAATAGAGGCTTCTGCGTCAACGAAAAGTTGGTCGTTGTATTTGTTATTGAACTTCCAAGATGAAAGATATGGGTAGTTCGTTGGAGCAATATAGCTCAAAGAATCAAATTCATTGGTGGAATAATTGAAATAGTTGCCGTTGATGTCCATTCTCAACACTCCACCAGAAATGCTCCGACTGGTAATCCAATTATTGGGGAAAGCTTCCACCCTTCCATCCTTGAAATAGATGTATAGATTTCCGTCGTCGTTTGACGAAACGGTTAATGGGAAAAACAAGATGGAAACAAGAAGGATAATCGCTTTATTGTAAACTTCTAATTTCTTCGTGGATGAAATGTAAAGTGTTCCCATGCGGCAAATGTTATTTTTTTAAGTTATATATGTAGTAATTCCTCAACTTTCTCTCTCAGTTGTTGGATATTCATGCTATGTCCGACAATCTTTCCTTGATGAAGGATGATGTTATCTGGAATGGAAGCAAAGCCAATCTTACGAACAAGACTTCCCTCCATCATCTCTCCGTCGCAGATGTTAGGCCACGAAATCGAATCACGCTTGATAATGCTCTTGCACTCGTACGTGCCGGCATCAATGTTAATGCTTAGCAATTGCAGTTGTCCGCCCGCCTTTCGTTTCAAGCTCTTTAGTTCGCGTTGCATGCTCATACTGTCGTAATTCCATGATGACCATAGGGTGATAACGGCAACTTTCGCATTAGTTAACGTAGATGATGAAACGGCATTACCCTCTATATCTGTAGCTTTGAATGAAGGCAACTTTCCGTTTGGCGTAGAATTGGCAAGTGATTGTGACAATTGATGTAAACGAATTAAATATCCATACCTTTCTTGTTTTTTGAGCATGGCTTCAATCAATTCGTTTGCCTTTTTGTAATTTGGTTCTACTTGCATGAAGTATTTGCTTACCAAATATACTCCAACGGGAGAGTCGGGGTAATCCTTGATAAATTGTTCGACTTGTTTCTTGGTTTCAGGTGGAGACGAGTTAGCCACTTCCTTACGAAACTTAGTCATCAATTCATTCGATTTGGTTCCCGTTGTTTCCATTTCCTTTAGGTGAGAAGCATCACCCTGTACAGAAACGGTTTTGCCTGGTTCGGCGAAGATGGGTTGTTCTGAGAAATTAGGAAACACCATCATCAGGATGCAAGGACGAGTACACGGCGTTTCATAGACGAATCTTCCCGCTTGTACCTTGATGGTATCCAATCCGTCAATGCCTCCATCAGGACTATAAACATAAAACTCACCTTGATTTAGGTGGAGGAACCTGCCATCAATTTTAAAATGCTGGCTGTCGGTTCCGCATGAAACCAAAATCAAGGTGAGCAGTAGAACTATTGAAAGTTGCTTCATTTATCTCAAGATAGACAATTCCAAGTCATTGTCTGCATACGACTTCAAAGACGGATCTTTCTGTAAAGCTTCCTCTAAGTAAGATTTCGTGGCAAACTTATTGTTGTTGCGAGCAGCGATAATAGCGTGCAAATAACTGGTGATAGCACTTGTTTCCTTCATGGAATCGAGTGTGCTAAGGGCACCTTGCAGGTTGTTATTCAACAGTTTTGCCAAAGCGGAAGAGTTGGAGTTGATGCCTTCCAAATACTTCTCTGCTTGGATATAGTCACCCTTCGCAATGCTCAATACACCTGCCATTTGGTTGTAACCATTTGCGTCGATAGCCTTCGACAAACTTGTCTCTGCATCTTGCACGTTTCCGTTGGTCAATGCGATGAATGCTTCATTGGCAAATGCCTCAGATGGTTTTGAGGTCAAGCGTTTGGCTTGTTCGATGTAAGACTTAGCCTTATCGATGTTTCCCTTGTTGAGTTCAAGAGCAGCCAAGTTGTTGAAAGCACGATAATCCTTAGGACAATACATGGTAGTTGCCTTGTAGATTTCCTCTTTCTTGTTGGCGTCGTTTTCAAGGGCAGCAGCATAAAGCAATTCTTCATTGTTGAGTTGTGAAGCGTCGGTAGCGAATTGTTGCTTGATTTGGTCATCACTACGTCCAACAACCTCATAGTTGATAATCATGCGAGAGCGACGGAGTTCTGGCAAGATTTGGTCTGCCAATTCACGGAAACCTTCGCTTAAGTTACGAATCTGCTTCTCACGCTCTTCAGGATCTTTATACATGGAAAGCACGCGGAGAATAACATCCTTGTCCTGGATGTTGGATGCTTGTACCAATTGTTGGAAGCCTTCCCAGTCTTCTGCCGTATAGTGTGCGTCAATGTCAGCATCGAGTTTTGTTTGTTTCAGTTGTTGCTTTACGTAATCCTCGGAAACGTCTTGGCGCTTGTTAGCCAATTTCTCATTGTAGGCAAAACCACCTTCGGGAGAAGCGTAAGCGGCAACTTCTACGTTTTTGATGTTCAACTTCTCGCGGTCGGCATTGATGTTCTTGAGTAACTTAATGAACTCTTGAACGGAGTTGTTCTTCAATTCGCTTTGACGAAGGATAGCTTGGTTAACGAGGAACTTCACGTTTGCCTCTTGCTTTTGAGCTTGAATGCGTTGGAAAGCATCGGGAGCAATGCAAGCTCCATCTCCTTGCATGGCTTGTCTGTATAGTTCAGCCGTTGCAAGTACACCATTAGCTACCTTGACAGAAGGTACCTTAACGACTTTCTTTCCCACTTTAGCATCGAAAGCTAAATACATTTCGCTTTTCAACATGTCAGGAACATAGTTGAAAGCGGTCTTCATGTTATATTTTCCACCAAGACGATAAGACACAACTTGATTGTTGTCTTTTACCTTTTCACCTTGGAAAGTTGCGGATTCACCTCTTGCCACTTGTCCATCAGCGTAATGCAATTCTGGAATGACGGTGACAACGGCTTTCTTTTTCATGTACTTCTCAGGGAAAGTACCATTGATAGTTGCGGAAACTTGTCCTCCTCTTGCTTCTAATGGGTCGGGTGTAACGACAAAATTATCTGCCGATAAAGCGCCAAGTTTAGATGAACAAGATGAAAGGATAAATAAAGCGGATGCTGAAAGAGCAAGGATGTGATTTTTTTTCATAGGAATATATTATTAAAAGTGCCGCGAGCGGGACTCGAACCCGCACAGCCATTACTGGCCAAGGGATTTTAAGTCCCTCGTGTCTACCAATTCCACCATTGCGGCAATTGATTTATAACCTTGCAAATAAAAAAAGAGCGGAAAACGGGACTCGGACCCGCGACCCCAACCTTGGCAAGGTTGTGCTCTACCAACTGAGCTATTTCCGCATTAGCAGGTGCAAAGATAACTTGAATTATCCGAACTGCCAACAAATTTACGAATTTTAATATAAATATTTCCTCAATTTACCGATAAAATGCCGTAAGGACCTGTTGTGGAAGCACGATAACGTGTCATTTTATTGCCTTTTTCACCTTCTGCAAGGATTCCTCCATTGTTCAAATCGTATTTGCGATTGCATGTATTGCAAGTTGCAATCCCTGTACTGTTAATGTGTAAGGGGTAACTTCTTACGGGTAATGCGTCGGGTGAAAAGCAATTGGGACATTCGCGGTCGTATGCATAGAATGTAACAGGATCAGTCAATACTCCATAACCAACGATGAGTCCATCGTTCATTCCTAAAATCAAACTCCTTCTTGAATCGACACCATCAAATATTGATTCTGATGATGTTCCTTGATTACTGGAAAACTTGAAATATCGCGCACCACCGTGATTGGTTAATGTCACGGTGGCATAAGTTCCTGAATAGGGAGTCATGGCAGCCGCTAACGTAGGGTCGTTATGCGTGCTGTTGTCAAATATGAAGAAGCAGGGCTTTGAACTAAATTCATACTCCGTATTGCCACATGCTACTAATATAAATAAGGTGTAGAGCAAGCAGCCAACTATCGAGAATGATTTCCAATGCAATTTCATTTGTCGTATTTAAATATTATCTTTGGAGTAATTTCCTTTCTGCTTCATCTACCTTCTCGAAATGGAATTGAGAGATGATATTATTCATCAATTCGGCAATACGATCATTACACAAATTACCAATACTTCCTTCGTGAGTGTGATGAATATGTTTATCGGCCTTAAACGTACCGTTTTCAATCGCTAAACCTACTGTTTTGTAAGCGTCACGGAAAGGCATTCCGTTGGCGGCTAACTTGTTTACTTCCTCTACGGAGAAGATGGGGTCGTACATGGGATTGTCGAGGATGTGTTCATCCACTTGCATCTTGTTAATGATATAGGCAGCCATTTGCAAACAATCTTCTAATTCGTCAAAGGCAGGTAGGAATACTTCCTTGATAATTTGCAAATCTCGGAAATATCCCACGGGGAGATTGTTCATGATAAGCATCACCTGTTGTGGCAATCCTTGTATCTTATTGCTCTTTGCCCTGATAAGTTCAAACACGTCGGGATTCTTCTTATGAGGCATGATACTCGAACCTGTCGTACATTCCTTGGGCAATTTCACGAACGAGAAGTTTTGGGAATTGAACAAACAAGCATCAAAAGCCATCTTCGCCAATGTTCCTGCTACTGAAGCCATTGCAAAGGCAACGTTTCTTTCCATCTTTCCACGTCCCATTTGTGCATAAACCACATTATAGTTCATGGTGTCAAATCCCAATAAGTCGGTTGTCATTTGTCGATTCAAAGGGAAAGAACTACCATAACCAGCTGCGGAACCCAATGGATTACGATTAGTCATTCTATATGCGGCTTGTAAGAATAGCATATCGTCTGTCAACGACTCTGCATAAGCACCAAACCAAAGTCCGAAGGATGAAGGCATGGCTATTTGCAGATGCGTATAGCCAGGCATTAAGATGTCTTTGTATTGATTGCTTTTGGCTATCAACTCTTCAAAGAGTACTTGAACTTGTTCTACGATTCTGCGCAACTTAGCACGGGTGAATAGTTTAAGATCCACTAATACTTGATCATTGCGTGAACGACCACTATGAATCTTCTTTCCCATGTCGCCCAACTTACGAGTAAGCATCAATTCCACTTGTGAATGTACATCCTCAACGCCATCTTCGATGATGAATTCACCTTGCTCACAAGTTTGATAGATGTTCTTCAATTCGTCGAGCAACAGTTCCAATTCATCTGCCTGCAAAAGACCGATGGATTGAAGCATGGTAATGTGCGCCATACTTCCCAGCACGTCGTACTTTGCCAAGTATAAATCCATCTCGCGGTCTTTGCCTACCGTGAATCGTTCAATCTCTTGGTTGATTTCAAAGTTCTTTTCCCAAAGTTTGCTTGCCATCTTTATTCGTATTTAATCATTTGCAACACATCGGCGATTTTCTCTATTCCATCTTGAAGATGTGAGGAAACCATAGCCTTGATAAATGGATTGAGCTCTGCTTTTATCGTGAGTTTCATCTTGCATGATGTCTCGGTAACAGGAAGGAGTTGAATCCAAAAGTTGAATGGAAGCGGACTCTCAACCGTTTCAAACTTGATGGTTTTAGGTTCTTCTCGTTCTACGATTCTTAATGTAATCTTTCCCACTGGCGGTACGTTAATGGAAACGGAATCGTTATCAAACGAAAGGTCTTTCGCCTTATCTTCTGGAATGCGGTCTTGAACTTTCGAAAGATTGTCAAGATTGCTCAAACCTTGGAAAACTATTTGTTGGGGATAGTCGATTTGTCGAATGCTACTTTCAAATTTACTCATATATTATATATATGTAATGATTGACTAATTATTGATTCCAATGTGCAGGGTCCTTACGCCACTCGTTGAGCAAGGTAATATCGCTTTCGCTGATGTAACCAGTCTCTAAAGCTTCTGCAACAACATGTTCGTAATCGGTTAATGTTATCAATTCCACGTTGGCATTCTTGAATGCTTCAATGGCTACGGGGAATCCATAGGTGTAAGAAGCAACCATACCGATAACTTCATTACCTTTGGCGCGAATGGCTTCTACTGCCTTGAGTGAACTACCACCTGTAGAGATGAGATCTTCTATCACTACAACCTTTGCATTGGGTTTCAGTTCGCCTTCAATCAGGTTTTCCAAACCGTGATCTTTTGGTTTAGAGCGAACATAAACGAACGGAAGATTCAAAGCATCTGCTACCAAAGCACCTTGTGGGATAGCTCCCGTGGCAACACCAGCAATGGCTTCCACATCGGGAAAGTGCTCGTGAATAGCGTGAACGATTTCCAACTTTACGTAATTACGCAATTCGGGAAAAGATAATGTCTTGCGGTTGTCGCAATAAAATGGTGATTTCCACCCAGATGCCCAAGTGAATGGGTTGTTGGGTTGAAGCTTGATGGCTTTGATGTTGAGCAATTTTGATGCGAATGCTTTCTTGAGTTTATCCATGATGTTTATATTTTTAATTGTCATTATTGTTTTAAAGACTTTAAGGTTTCTAAGGTCTTTAAAGTCCTTAGGGTTCTTATTGCTTTTGTTTGAGCAGATTCAATGGGTGTTGCAATTTCAGGGCTTCACTCACTTTCTCGGTGTATGTATTCATTTTGAATGTTGCTGTTCCCTTGATGTCTGCAATATTTGTGCCAATATGGGCGGTATAGGTTCCTGCTTCAACCAACCATTGACTATTGGTTTCGTCGAATGATGCAAGGTCGCGCTTAGCGAATTTCATCGTGAGCGTCTCACTTTCTCCTGGTTGCAATTCACGTGTCTTGGCAAAGGCTTTCAATTCCTTAGTTGGTTTCTCAATAGTGCCTTTTGGCGCGGAAACGTAAACTTGTGCAATCTCCTTACCAGCTACCTTTCCCGTATTCTTGATGTTGACGGTTACAAACACATCGTTTCCGTTCACCTTAACGATAGGTTTACCATATTCAAACGTAGTGTATGAGAGACCGAAACCAAATGGATAGGCAACGGCTTTGTTGAAGGTGTCGAAATAACGATAACCAACATAGATGTCTTCTTCGTGGTTGGTGTAATCGTAACCAGATATTTGCTTGCTATCAGACTTCATGGTTTGGTATGAATAGAAGTCGAGCATACCTGGGAAATTCTTCGTTGAAGGATGGTCGGTTGCAGCAATCGGCCAAGTCATCGTCAGTTTTCCCGACGGATTCACCTTGCCTGTCAAGATGTCAGCAATGGAGTTTCCACCTTCTTCTCCTGGTTGCCAAGCACAAAGAATGGCATCAGGATAACCGCTCCAAGAAGCGGTCTCGATGACGGAACCAGAGTTGATGATAACTATAACGGGCTTTCCAACCGAATGGAAGGCTTGGCAAACATCGAAAATGAGTTGTTTTTCGTCGTTGATAAGGTTGAATTCGGTGGCAATATCCCTATCAACACCTTCTCCTGCTTGACGACCGATAGTTACGATAGCTGCATCTGCCTTTTGCGATTCATTGTTGATGAGAATCGGACTGATGGAAATTTCTGGATATTTCTGTTGTCCGAACATTTCTAATTGATACCATTTAGCAGGGTGACGCTCAGCTTGGAATTTCACCTTGGCAAAGTCGATGTATTTGCGATAGATGTCTGTCAGAGTCTCTGAAGAATTGATGCCTACGTTTTTCAAACCTTCCACCATGTCAACTACGTATGGTGTATGCACACAACCAGATCCTGTTCCTCCTGAGAGGAAATCGTAAGAGTTCTCGCCAAACAAGGCTACGGTCTTGATAGTCGATGCTTGAGTATTCCAAGGAAGTGTTCCGTTGTTCTTTAACAATACGATTCCCTCCGTTGCACTTTGACGAGTAATCTCTGCATGTGCCTTTAAGTCGGGCTTATTTGTAACTGGATACTGATGGAAACTTGGGGTTTTCACGATGTATTCGAGCATACGACGGACATTACGGTCAACATCAGCAATAGCAAGTTTGCCTTTCTTGACGCCCTCGATGATTTCCTCAATTTGTTTTTCTTGTCCTGGTTCCATCAAATCGTCTCCAGCATATACTTCGGTGATGGTTTCCAAACCATCGCGAATACCAATCCAGTCGGTCATCACGATTCCTTTATAACCCCAATCATCACGAAGGATTTTCGTTAGCAAATCATGACTTCCTTGGGCAAATTGTCCATTAATGACATTGTATGAAGCCATGATAGTCCAAGGGTCACTTTCACGAACGGCAATCTCAAAACCACGAAGATAGAGTTCACGTGCAGCACGTGGGGAAAGACGCTCATCTACTTTCGTACGGTCTGTTTCTTGCGAGTTAACGGCAAAGTGCTTGGCGCTAACACCCACGCCCTCACTCTGTACACCTTTAATATATGCTGCGGCAATTTTTCCCGTCAGTACGGGGTCTTCACTATAATACTCAAAATTACGTCCGCAAAGTGGATTGCGGTGTAAGTTCATACCTGGTCCCAGAATGACATCGCAACGATATTCCTTGGTTTCGTTTCCGATAGCCTTACCCACGTTGCTTACCAATTCCGTATTCCATGTACTCGCTAAGCATGTGCCAACGGGGAATCCTGTAGCGTAGAATGTTTCATTGGTGCCTTTACGTGTGGGGTCGATGCGTACGCCAGCAGGACCGTCTGTAAGTACGGTGGCAGGAATGCCAAGTCTGGGAATGGCAGGAGTGGTACCTGCCGCACCAGCTACAAGGTTTGCTTCACCGCCAACGACAGCTCCGTCGTTGAAAAAGTTGTTAGCACCGCCAACCAATAGTTTGGCTTTTTCTTCTAATGTCATTGCATTAAGTACCTCATCAATATTATCGGCACTCAATTTAGGTTGTGCTTTTGTTGTCATAGTGCATGTTGCTAAGAGCAATCCAATTGCAAGTAATTTTATTGTTTTCATGGATTTTAATACAGAATTATTGTTTACTCAATGGTGTTTTTTGCTTGGATAACCAATTAATATATCTTTCAAGGATATATTTCCCCAGAAATTGGGGATTTTCAGTCATTTCATTGATTGCAGCCAATTGATGTTTCCAACCAGTTGTTTGACCTATTTGTGTGCCTAATAGCAATTCTTCTTTTGATATTAATTTATAACTATTGTTGAGCGTCATGTTTTTCATGTTCGTTAACACATATTCTATACACCTTTTTGTCACTAGGGAATCTTCGTTAGAATCGTTCCCTTTACCTTTCGAAATGTTCATACCCATTTCTAACAATTCTTGGAAGTTGAAGGCTTCATAGAAAGCGTCAAAGAGTTCTGCATAGTCTTTTGGACAGGATTTGTCGATTTGTACTGCCTTTGGCTTTTTATGGGCAACAAAAGCTTTATAAAAATTCTCAGTCAATTGACTGGCATCTTTGAATGTCATATCAGTAAGTTGTTCGTTTTTTTGTAAAAAACTTTTGCCTTCTTTTGATGAGAGAAGTGTGGTAAGTTCTTTTAACTCATCTATTGATACATGTTTTTCATAGATTTTTTTCAATCCCGAGATGACATCTTTTTTCCATTGCTGACTTAAATAGGTGTTTACCAATTCGTCTGATTTTTTCTTTGTGAAATCTTTTAATGCTCGTTGGTTGATGGCATATAAACTAGGCTTCAATAAGTTTGCAGAAGAAAAATCACCCGATGGATTAGTTGCTAAGTAGGTTGTTAGTACATCTTCATAGCTTTCTTGGGCAAGCAAGGGTGTACACAACACAAATAATAAAACAAAAATGATTTTTGCAATCCTCATGTCAATTTCTTTTTTCGGTTACAAAGATATATAAAATCATTGAAAAAAGTCATATAAAAATGGTATGAATACGGATTATTAACGTTTTGGCGTTATTTTTTGTTGTCTTTCTATCAATCAAACAATTTTTTTTGTAACTTTACGGCATGAAATGTACATGAATAGTTTAACTAAAAACGATATAGCTATGAGAATAGGTATTCCAAAAGAAATCAAAAACAATGAGAACCGTGTGGGAATGACCCCAGCGGGAGTGGCCGAGTTTATCAAGCATGGACACGAAGTGAGTGTTCAACACACGGCTGGAGAGGGTAGTGGATTTAGCGATGAGGATTATATAGCCGTAGGTGCGCGAATCCAGCCTTCTATCGATGGCGTTTATCGTGAGGCAGACATGATTGTAAAGGTGAAGGAACCCATCGAACCTGAGTATGATTTGGTAAAACCAGGACAATTAATCTTTACGTATTTCCATTTCGCTTGCGATCGGCCGTTGACAGACGCGATGATTAAAAGCGGTGGCGTTTGTCTTGCTTACGAAACGGTGCAAATGCCGAATGGCTATCTTCCTTTGTTGCAACCTATGAGTGAAGTAGCTGGAAGAATGGCAACATTGAATGGGGCGTATTACTTGCAGAAGACAAAAGGCGGAAAGGGTAAGTTAATTAGTGGTGTTCCTGGCGTTTCTCCAGCTAAGGTACTTGTTCTTGGTGGTGGAGTAGTAGGAGAGGCTGCCGCAATGATGGCGGCCGGATTGGGAGCGAATGTCATTATTGCTGATATTTCATTGCCTCGTTTACGCCAACTTGCTTTGGAACTCCCCGGTAACGTGCATACGCTTTATTCATCTGAACACAATATTCGTCAGCAATTGAAAGATGTGGACATAGTGGTAGGTGCTGTTCTTGTGCCAGGTGCAAAGGCTCCACAACTGATTTCTAAAGACATGTTGCCTTTGATGGAACCAGGAACGGTATTGGTAGATGTGGCAATCGACCAAGGTGGTTGTTTCGAGACTTCTCGACCAACGACGCATACCGACCCAATATTCATTGAAGACGGAATCGTGCATTATTGTGTGGCTAACATTCCTGGTGCCGTGCCAAATACATCTACGCTTGCCTTGACAAATGCCACATTGAAATATGCTCTTGCACTCGCCGACAAGGGTTGGAAGCAAGCTTGCAAGGATGATGCAGCATTGGCAAAAGGCTTGAACATCGTAGAAGGAAAGATTACTTTCAAAGCCGTTGCCGACGCATTTGGTTTGCCATACGAGCCAATATGCTAAACATTTCTCATAAAGATTCACAATTCGCGATTGGATAATGGCGGATTGTGAATCTTTTTTATCTTTCTATTGTTTGTTTTTCCAGTATTCTCTCACGTCATTCCAATGATAATAAGGTGGAATGTCTGTATCAATAGGCAATGTTACCTCTCCTTCGTTGAGTAATATCTTTACCAAAATATCTGAGTCGGATGGACTGCTTCGATAAAAGATGATTTGGATATTACTTGCCATCGGATAGATGCGATAAGTTTTCCAATTAGCCGCTTCAAGTTCTTCAACGCTGTCATATTCTTTGTCGTAATTGTTTAAACTCATTCTACACACTAATGGCAGTAATACCGATTCGTGTCCGAACCTAAAATGAGCGCAAGGTGAATTGTTGGCAATGGCTTTGTCGGCATCATCGAGGATTCTTTTCAACAACACTCCTGTGCTTCCTCCTTTATGATAACTGTTGTATGCAGATACGTTCTTGCGTTTCCATACATCATATAGTTCATCGTCATTGAATATCTCATAAAGAGAAAAACTATCACGAAGTTCCGTGTTTTGAATTTGAGAAGCCAAATCAAACAAATACAACATGAAATTGCTTGTGTTGATTTTCTTAATGTATTGTTTACTGAAAAACTCTTCTGCGATACGGTCGCCATTGATAGTTGGTAATGCGATAGTCTTGGCAATAGGAGCTTCATTCCTTGTAGGTACTTTACTGGGAGAATAACCAGGGAGGATGAAGGACATGTCGTTTTCACAGGCATCATGAAAGATTTTCAATTGTGGATTGAATGCTTTCAGTTCTTGTAGTAATGTTTCCATTGACAAAATACATCTGATAAAAATAGAACTACGTCCGTCAACGGATGAAGAGTCTGCGAAAATCTCAGGAAAGTTCCTAATCATTCTTTTTGCAATACCTTGCCATTGGTCAAGTCCTATTTTTGTTAATTCCCCATATCTATTGAGTGAGTTCTCATTCATGATTTCCATTCGTTCAAGGATTTGATTACCAAAGTTCGTTAGTGCACCAGCGTTTTTGGCTGCCTTGAGTGCATCAATGGGAGCCGTGTAATAGTTAGCTTCCATGAGATGACGAGAACCATGTCTACAATATGTACTGATATAAAATGGCTTTTTCCCTATGGGTGAAGGTGTTAGTGTATCTTGTAAAGGTCCTGTGTATGCGGTCAAAGATCCACCCGATAAGTAAATGTTATCGATAATATCCTGTTTGGAAGATTGACTATTGCAAACAACGGATATAAAGAATACTATGAGAAATATTATCGGTTTCTTCATGATGTGTTTATTTGCTATGTGGTCATTTAACGACATGCTTCTTCTTGTTTTGAATAATGATTCCATGGTGTATAGATGATGCTTCTTCGGGCAATCTCATACCTTTGAGATTGTAAGCCTGCTGGATGATGGGGTTAAAGGCATTTTTGTTGATGGTAGATATGTCGTCATTATTGAAATTCTTAATGTCATCTGCAATCCCTGATATGGGTAAAGACATTGGTTTGTCTTGTTGATTGTTCTTGAAATAGGCGCGAAAGGCATCTATTTCTTCTCTTGCTTGTAGTTCAAAAATACCTTTTTCTGCGTTGAGAGTGTAAACATCATTCAATTCTGCCTTTGCCAATATGCCATGAAACGAATAGGGAGACATTTCTTGCACAGCTTTTTCCGTATGATAAAGAGTCTTGTTATTAGCGTGGAAAGTTAATTCCTTATCTTGTAAATGATGGGGCGTTCCATATTCGGTAAATGGAATTGCCATCAAGTATGGCTGATTGGCGTTCCATTGGTTGGCATAGTTAAATTGCAAACCCTCATCAGATGTGCTTTCCCATTCACACAACCAGAAATCTTTGTCCTTATCATTTTTGTCCCTATACCAATCTATCTCTTCGTTTCCTTCGCTTGTGGTGATGTAATCCACCGAAAACGGCAAAAAGATGGTTTCCCAACTGTATTTCTGCCCTGTATTAGTTGGAGAAAAACGATGGTACTCTATTTCCTCAGCTTCAATATCATAAGGAATAAAGACATCGTTTCCGTCGTATAGATGAATACTTTTTGCGTATCCGTCGCACACAACATTGTTTCCTTTCAGTTTTTCTTCCATGATAGTTCCGTTATCTGCTAAGAAAATGGTGTTAGGATTAGCGTTGGGTATGACCGTTGGCGTAAGAATATCGGTGAGGTCAGCGGCAAGAGCATTCTCTGGAATTATGATAGGATTCTCAATGTTGCAATTGGTTTGCACACCATCTGCATTCCAAATGGAGAACTGACCGTTCTTTTCCAGTACTACTCGTATGCTCATTCCACTTTTGGCTTTGGGAATCTTGATGCAGTTGTCCTTATCTACTTGAGATGTAACATCCTCATTGTCAATAGTTACAGAATAGATTTGCCAACCATCATTGGCATTAATCTTGAGATTGACGGTTTGTCCTTCGTTGATGTCTATCTGTAGGTTTCCGTTTTTGTTATGGCAGAGAGTGAGATATGCTTTCCGTTTCTCGAAAACTGCTTTCAACACCATGTTTTGATTTATTGGGCCAATCTGAATGGTATTGTTCGCAACTTGTGGAAGGATATCTTCGTCGTTCAAGGTGAGTCGAGACAGGGAGTAATCATTGCCTTCCTTGATTTGCAACGTAATCGATGAGCCAGAAATGATGGGGAATGTTTCTGATTTATCATAATCATGGTCGTTGTAAACTATCTTTCCGTCGCCCTCTACGATAGTGGAAAACAATACATTATTGTTGTCTGACTGGTCGATGATATGGGTAAAGGTGCTCCATTCATCGGAGTTCCTATATGCATCGGCTTTTCCCGTAGGAACATAAACCACTATTTGGTCTTTCATAGTACCATTGTAGCTATGTAGAAAGGCGGTTTCTGAAAGAACAGGTGGGTTGATGGCGTTGACATAAATATTACGAAGACCTATGCAATTCTTAAAACATGCTCGACCTATTGATTTTATTGTCTCAGGGAGAGTGATAGAGGTAAGCGACTTGCAATCATGAAAAGAGTAGTTGCCTATAGTTTCCAAATTGTTCCCAAACTGAATCTCCTTGAGCGAAGTACATCCGTAAAACGCTCTGTCTGATATTTGTTGACAACTATTGGGTAATGACACGGATAGAAGTTTGTCGCAACAAAGGAAAGCACCATCTCCAATCCCTTTCACTTGGTAGGTCTTGGAAGAATATGTAATCTTTGCAGGAATGGTAATAGTGCCAGAATAGGTAATGTCTTCACTTCTCGTTACTTCTACTGAAGATGACTCGTTTGGTAGAATCTGATAGGCAATTCCGTCGTATATGAAATCTTCTGCCGCTACGTTAAGGGATGTAGCAAGGAGAATGATAGTCATTATCAATTGCCAATGACAAGTTGATAGCCATTGGTGTATTCTGTTTATCATTGTAATCATCGTATCTTTCATGGGTGGGTTTTGAGTTGCAAAAATAATAAGAATAATTGGTTTTCTTTTCCTTTTCACCAATTATTATTTAAGTTGGCTTTCGTAACACATATATTTGCGCTTTCTAAATGATACATTTACGGTCGCTAAATGATACATTTACGCTCTCTAAATGATATGTTTACGAAACGGTATGATATTTTGCTTGTTTTTATCTCAATTATTCGCTTCTTGATTCCATACTTCTCACTTATAGATTGAAACTTTTTGCTTGATATTCCTTACGGTTTTTAGATATTCGGGAAAAATAAACAAATTATTGTTGGCTGTTTCGTAAAAACTGAGTAACTTTGCACTTTCATTTAGAAATAAGCAAAAAGAAAGATGAAACATCAGTTGAGAAGTGCCGTATGTACGGAAGGAAGACGCATGGCAGGAGCGCGTGCGCTATGGGTAGCAACAGGAATGAAGCAAGAACAATTTGGTAAACCGATTATTGCCGTTGTCAATTCGTTTACCCAATTTGTGCCAGGACATACACATCTTCATGAGATAGGACAAATCGTGAAGCGTGAGATAGAGAGTCTTGGTTGCTTTGCCGCAGAGTTCAATACTATTGCCATTGACGACGGTATTGCAATGGGACATGATGGTATGTTGTACTCATTGCCTTCTCGCGACATCATAGCCGACTCTGTAGAGTACATGGTTAACGCTCATAAGGCTGATGCGATGATTTGTATTTCTAATTGCGATAAGGTAACGCCAGGCATGTTGATGGCTGCCATGCGACTGAATATCCCTACGGTGTTCTGTAGTGGCGGTCCGATGGAAGCAGGAAGATGGCGTGGAGAGAATGCCGACTTGATTACGGCTATGGTGAAAGGTGCCGACCCATCTGTAAGCGATGAAGAACTGAATGAGATTGAACATTGTTCTTGTCCTGGTTGTGGTAGTTGTTCGGGTATGTTTACCGCCAACTCCATGAATTCGCTTACTGAGGCTATCGGTCTCTCTTTGCCAGGAAACGGAACGATATTGGCTACGCACAAGAATCGTATTCAATTGTTCAAGGATGCGGCTCGATTGATTGTCAATAATGCTTTTGCTTATTACGAGGATGGCGACGAGAGCGTATTACCACGTAATATCGCAACAAGAGATGCTTTCCTCAATGCCATGACTTTGGATATTGCCATGGGTGGTTCTACCAATACCGTTCTTCACTTGTTAGCAGTAGCTCAGGAAGCAGGTACGGAGTTTAAGATGGAAGACATCGACCGCTTGAGTCGTAAGGTTCCATGCCTCTGTAAGTTGGCTCCCAACACGCAGAAATATAGTGTTCAAGAGTGTGGACGTGCTGGTGGCATTCTCGGCATTTTGAATGAATTAAATAAAGGTGGCTTAGTGAATGGAGAAGCCAAACGAGTGGATGGAATGACACTTGGAGAGGCTTTGAACAAATACGATATTACCGCTGACGAAATAGACGATGAGGCACAACGGATTTATGAAAGTGCACCCGCATGGAAATTCTCTACGGAAATGGGAAGTCAAGATTCGAAATGGGAATCATTAGATACCGACCGTGAGAATGGTTGTATTCGTGACCTTGAACATGCCTATACGAAAGATGGAGGATTAGCCGTATTGTTTGGCAATATCGCACAAGATGGTTGTGTGGTAAAGACCGCTGGCGTGGATGAGGCTTTGTGGCACTTCAAGGGTCCTGCCGTTGTGTTCGATTCACAAGAAGTCGCTTGCGATGGTATCTTGGGCGGACAGGTGAAGGCTGGCGATTGCGTAGTGATTACACATGAAGGTCCTAAAGGTGGTCCTGGAATGCAAGAGATGCTTTATCCCACGAGTTATATCAAGTCGATGCACTTGGGTAAGGAATGTGCCTTGATTACCGACGGTCGTTTCTCGGGTGGAACATCGGGGTTGAGTATCGGTCATATTTCTCCTGAAGCTGCCGCAGGTGGTAATATCGGAAAAATCAAGAGTGGCGACATCATCGAGATAGATATTCCAAGTCGTTCCATCAACGTTTTATTGAGCGACGAGGAGTTGGCTGCACGCGAACAACAACCGCTTACGCGCGAACGCTATGTAAGTAAGGCCTTGCGTGCATACGCCAAGAGTGTAAGTTCTGCCGATAAAGGTGGTGTGAGAATTATTGAATAGAAGGATGAAAGAAATTGTATCGGGATCAGAGGCATTGATGCGCTCATTGGTAAACGAAGGTGTGAAAACCATCTTTGGTTATCCTGGCGGAGCCATTATGCCCGTTTTTGACTCACTCTATCACTACACGAGGGGCGAAAACAAGAAGTTTAATCATATATTAGTTCGTCACGAACAAGCTGCGGCCCATGCTGCCGAAGGCTATGCAAGGGTGAGCGGTGAGGTAGGCGTATGCATTGTAACCAGTGGACCTGGTGCTACGAATACCTTAACGGGTGTTGCGGATGCGATGATGGATTCCACGCCAATTGTAGTGATTTGCGGACAGGTGGGTATAGGTGCCCTTGGTACGGATGCTTTTCAAGAAGTTGACCTGGTAGGTGTATCTCAACCTATCACTAAATGGAGTTATCAGATTCGTCGACCAGAAGATGTGGCTTGGGCAATCAGTCGTGCATTCTATATCGCACGTAGTGGAAGGCCAGGGCCTGTCGTACTTGACTTCCCCAAGAATGCACAGATGAATACGTGTGAGTGGAATCCCGTAAACGTAACCAGTATTCGTAGTTATCAGCCTTATCCCGAATTGGAGAATAGTAGTGTGGAGAAGGCGGCGGAAATCATCAACCAATCACAACGTCCATTAGCGTTGATAGGACAAGGTGTAGAATTAGGTAATGCGCATAATGAATTACTTGAGTTCTTGGAGAAAGCCGACATTCCTGCTGGTTGTACGTTGTTGGGATTGTCTGCGCTTTCCAGCGAACATCCATTAAATAAAGGTATGTTGGGTATGCACGGCAATTATGCGCCTAATGTGAAGACGCAAGAATGCGATGTGCTTATAGCTATTGGAATGCGTTTTAGCGACCGAGTAACGGGAAAGACATCAACGTATGCAAAACAAGCGAAAATCATACATTTAGATATTGACAGGGCAGAAATCGACAAAAACATCAAAGTGGATGTAGCCGTGGTAGGCGATTGTAAGATGTCGTTGCCAGCGATTACGCGCTTGCTTCGTAAGAATCATCATCAAGAGTGGATCGACTCCTTTGAACCTTACCATCAAATGGAAGAGGAACAGGTGATTCGTCCTTCCATTCACCCAACGGAAGGTCCGTTGTTGATGGGTGAGGTGGTGAATGCCGTGGCAGAAGCAACAAAAGGCGAGGCAGTATTGGTGAACGATGTTGGTTTGAACCAGATGTTTTCTTCCCGTTATTTCAAGTTCCTAAGGAAACGTTCTATTGTCACAAGCGGCGGTCTCGGAACGATGGGCTTTGGATTGCCTGCTGCGGTGGGTGCAACCTTTGGCGCTCCTGAACGTACCGTTTGCGTGTTTACGGGTGATGGAGGATTCCAGATGAGCATTCAGGAGTTGGGTACAATCATGGAACAACAAGCTCCCGTTAAGATGATATTGCTCAATAACAATTATTTAGGCAATGTGCGCCAATGGCAGGACTTGTATTATGAACATCGCCATTCGTTCACGAATATGTTGAATCCTCAATATGAATTGATTGCCAAAGGTTATCATATTCCTTATAGCTTGGTTATTGACCGTGCGGACTTGCAGGAAAAGATAAAAGAAATGTTGACCATTGATGGACCATATCTCTTGGAATGTGCCGTTAAGAATGAAGAAGACCTTTTGCCGATGACTATACCAGGCAAGAACGTAGATGAAATGTCGTTGGAAGCAGAATGGTAATCGTAGAAAAGTGATAGAACATGGAGAAGAAATTATATACGTTATTGGTTTACTCGGAGAATATCGCTGGTATATTGAATCAGATTACCGCCGTTTTCACGCGTAGGCAAGTGAACATCGAGAGCTTGAACGTTTCTGCATCGAGCATCAAGGATATTCATAAATATACCATTACCGCATGGAGCGATGAAGAACAAATCATCAAGATAACCAAGCAGATTGAGAAGAAGATTGATGTGGTGAAGGCTAATTATTATGTAGATACAGAACTGTTTATACATGAGATAGCCTTGTATAAAATTTCTACGCAAATACTGTTGGAGAATCCAGAGATTTCACGAACCATCAGAAAGCATAATGCACGTATGATGGAGGTGAACCCTACGTATAGCACCGTGCTATTGGCTGGTTTGACGGATGAGATAGTGGATTTATACAAACAATTGGATGATTTCGGTTGTTTGTTGCAATATACTCGAAGTGGACGAATTGCCGTGACGCGTAGTCATGAGGAATTGGTAAGCGACTTGATTAAGGATGCAGAATAATTATACGAAACAAGAAATGTTAGATAAAGTAGGAACATACGAATTTCTGGCAGAACCATTCCATTGCGATTTCTCCAATCGTTTGTTTATGGGACATTTAGGAAATCATCTGCTTAATGCTGCCGACTTCCATAGCAATGACCGTAATTTTGGAATGAACTATCTCCATACCATTAACAAGACATGGGTTTTATCGCGCCTCGCCATAGAAATGGAGGAAATGCCGTTGGCATATACTCGATTTAATGTTGAAACATGGGTGGAAAATGCATTACGATTCTTCACCAACCGTAATTTCAAGGTTTCTGACGTGAAAGACGGTAAGGTGTATGGCTATGGAAAAAGTGTGTGGGCAATGATTGACACGGAAACGAGACAACCTGCTGATTTGTTCGAGATTAATGACGGAGACATCAAAAACTATATCTTATCCGACAAGGAATGTCCTATGGCGAAGAGTTCACGCGTAAGAATGAGCGAAGAAGCAGAACTCGTGCGTACGATAGATACCAATTATAGTGACATCGACGTGAATGGTCATGTGAATAGCGTGAAATACATCGAGCATGTATTGGACTTATGGGATTTGGATTGGTATAAGGCACATCATATTCAACGTTTGGAGATTGCGTATGTTGCGGAGAGTCATCAAGGAGACAAACTCAAGTTCTATCGTGAGCAAGATGACAATGGCGATTATTGCGTTCGTATCACGAAAGGTGATGAAACGGAAGCATGTCGATGTAAGGTTAAGTTTGTTGAATAATGAGTTTTCGTAATGAATTATCAGCAAAAACGCCTAAAAACGTATATTTTTGATAGAAAGTTTGGCGGTCTCGTTACAAATTGATAACTTTGCAGTCCGAAAATATTATCATTTAAAAATAATAACAAAGAAACTATGGCAGAAATGAATTTTGGTGGCGTGATAGAAACAGTAGTCACCAGCAAGGAATTTTCATTGGAAAAAGCACGTGAAGTACTTAAAGACGAAACAATAGCCGTTATTGGATACGGTATTCAAGGTCCTGGTCAGGCTTGCAACCTGCGTGACAACGGATTCAACGTCATCGTTGGACAGCGTGAAGGTAAGACTTACGAGAAATGTTTGGCTGACGGATGGGTACCGGGAAAGACTTTGTTCTCTATCGAAGAGGCCGTGCAGAAAGGTACGATTATTTGTATGCTTTTATCTGATGCTGGACAGATTGCTGTTTGGCCCAAAATCAAGCCATATCTCAAGGCAGGAAAGACCTTGTATTACTCACATGGATTTGCCATTAACTGGAATGACCGCACGGGTGTGATTCCTCCAAAAGATATTGATGTGATTTTGGTAGCACCAAAGGGATCTGGTACGTCTTTGCGCACCATGTTCCAAGAAGGTCGTGGATTGAACTGTTCATATGCCGTTTATCAAGATGCAACTGGAAAAGCAGAGGAAAAGACTATTGCTTTCGGTATCGGAATCGGTGCTGGTTATCTTTTCAAGACTACATTTGAGCGCGAGGCAACTTCAGACTTGACAGGTGAACGTGGTTCTTTGATGGGTGCTATCGAAGGATTGTTGGAAGCACAATATGAAGTTTTGCGCGAGAATGGTCACTCTCCATCAGAGGCATTTAATGAAACCGTTGAGGAATTGACCCAGAGCCTTGGCCCGTTGTTCGGTGATAAGGGTATGGATTGGATGTATGCTAATTGCTCAACCACAGCTCAACGCGGTGCATTGGATTGGGCTCCTCGTTTCCGTGCAGCTATTAAACCTGTGATGGAATGGTTGTATTATTCCGTGAAAACGGGTAATGAGGCACAAATTTCCATCGATGCCAACTCAAAGGCAGACTATCGTGATGGCTTGAATAAAGAACTTGAAGCTATGCGCAACATGGAGATGTGGCGTGCTGGTGAGACTGTTCGTAAGCTTCGTCCAGAAAACAACTAATTTTATTTATTTCCTATATTTGAAAGGGGATGCATTCAAAAGGATGTCATCCCCCTTTTTTGGTGGTATTGTTATGTTGCAAAGTCTTAAATAATAGCCATATTTCGCAGGATTCAAATTAATAACGCAACGAATGTGTTAAAGGAGTAAGTGAGCAAGGAGCATGAAAAAGGGACGAAAATCCCGCTGGCTCTTTCGTCCCCA
>OMWI01000048.1 GCA_900314715.1 uncultured Prevotellaceae bacterium
GAAGTATAGCGTGGAGGAGGAAAGCCTCACCCCCTAACCCCTCTCCAAGGGGAGAGGGGCGTGGTATGCTTCTCTAAGTGAGTAAGAGGGTTAGAAAGTAAGAAGCAAGAGATTGGCTTTTAGAGGGTTAGAAAGTAAGAAAGTTAGAAGCAAGAGATTAGTCTTTCCAATGGAGGGCATTCTCTTGCTTCTTTCTTAGGTTATAAGTAATAGTTAATAGGTAATAGGTATGATTAGCTTTGCAATTGGAGGACATATCTCTTGCTTCTTGCTTCTTACTCTCTTGCTTCTAAAACTACTCTCTTGCTTCTACATCTCATGCTTCTCTACTATACAAATGAATGGTTTGTAGGGGACAAATGAATGGTTTATAGCATGTAAAGCAATGGTTTGTATGCTACAAATGAGTGAGATGTAACTTATGTAAGTTGGCTTTGTTTGGCTTTCTGATAAACGGAAAATAATGGGTGATTGTGGTCGTTGGGTGAACAATTTTTGAAAATATCCGTTGAAAAGAGACAACTTTCAATAATTATTCTTATCTTTGCAAAACTATTGAATAATAACTAAAAACATCTATTATGGAAAAAAGCAAATATATGAAACCTCGCACCATGAGGGTGAAGATGCAAAACGAGTATTATATCCTCGCAGTATCAGGAGGTGGCTCCACACGAGGATTGGAGAATGGAGGCCTTGGTACAACTGGACAAGCTGGCGATCCTAGAACTGCCTTCGTAAGGACGGGATATTCGGATTTCAATTAACGCGAAGACTTGAAAAAATGTGAGATAACCTTCGTTTCTTCGAGTAAAAATGATTATCTTTGCACAATAAACGTTTTTAACTAAAATATAGTATTGTATATGAAACCAACATTATTTCTTTTGGCAGCTGGAATGGGAAGCCGCTATGGTGGCTTGAAACAATTAGATGGTTTAGGACCCAATGGCGAGACCATCATGGATTATTCCATTTACGATGCCATTCAAGCAGGATTTGGAAAAATAGTATGGGTTATTCGTAAGGATTTCGAAGACCAGTTCCGTACGCAAATATTGTCTAAGTATGAGGATAAGATTCCTTGTGAGTTGTGCTTCCAGGCATTGGATTCTCTACCAGAGGGATTCTCCGTGCCCGAGGGACGCGTGAAGCCTTGGGGAACCAACCATGCCGTATTGATGGGTAAGGATGTCATCAAGGAGCCTTTCTGCGTCATCAATTGTGACGACTTCTACGGACGCGATGCATTTATGACCATCGGCAAGTTCTTGGCTGACTTACCAGAGGGTTCTACCAATGCCTACGCCATGGTGGGATTCCGTTGCTGCAACACGTTGTCAGAGAACGGTTCCGTAGCCCGTGGTGTTTGCGTATATGATGACAATCATCATTTGACAGACGTGGTGGAGCGTACCGAAATCATGCGCGTTGATGGTCCTATTTGCTATAAGGACGAAGAAGGTAAGTGGATTCCGCTGGAAGAGAATGTGCCCGTGAGCATGAACATGTGGGGATTCACGCCCGATTACTTTGAGCATAGCGAGAGCTATTTCAAGGAGTTCTTGAGTGACCCGAAGAACATGGAGAACCTGAAGGCTGAGTTCTTTATCCCGTTGATGGTTAACAAGTTGATTAACGATGGAACTTCCACCGTCAAGGTGTTGGATACTACCAGCAAGTGGTTTGGCGTTACCTACGCTGCCGACCGTCAAGACACGGTAGACAGGATACAAAAGCTCATTGACGAAGGCGTTTATCCCGAAAAGTTATTTTAATGCAAATTAATATCCTTACAGAACAAGAAGCCGCTACCATAGAAGAGTTGTTAGCGGCTTCTCTTCATATCGTCATCTGTTGCCACAAGTCGCCCGACGGTGATGCCTTAGGCGCGTCGTTGGCTTGGGGAGAGTACTTTTGGCGACATGACAAGGATGCTACGGTCATCGTGCCCGATGCCTTTCCCGACTTCCTGCGTTGGATGCCTAACGTGGAAAAGGTAATCAGGTACGACAAGCACACGGAGAAGGCAGAAGCCAAAATCAAGGAAGCCGATTTGATATTGTGCCTTGATTTCAACGTTTCAGACCGTGTGGATGCCATGAAGGATGCCCTGGATGCCGCCACAGCCAAAAAACTGATGATAGACCATCACTTAGATCCTGACATGAAAGATGCGCTCATCATCTCGCATCCCGATTTGTGCAGCACGTGCGAATTGGTGTTCAGGATTTTATGGCAATTAGGCAAGTTTGAGGAGATGAATCGTAAGATGGCCGCTTGTATCTATTGTGGTATGATGACAGATACGGGTGGGTTTACCTTCAACTCCAACATGCCAGAGATTTTCTTCATTATCGGTCAGTTGTTGACGAAAGGAATCAACAAAGACAAGATTTATCGCAACGTTTACAACAACTATAGCAGTTGGACCATCCGCTTGCGAGGATATATCTTGTGTAATAAGATGAACGTGTTGGATGATTACCATGCATCGTTTTTCGTTATCACCCGAGAGGATATGGAACGTTTTCACTTCGTCAAGGGCGATGCGGAAGGACTTGTCAATATCCCCTTGCAGATAAAGGGTATGAAATTGTCTATCTCTTTGCGTGAGGACAATCAGCGAGATGGCGTGATTTGGGTAAGCCTGCGGTCGGTAGACGATTTCCCCTGCAACCAGATGGCAGCAGACTGCTTCAATGGCGGCGGACATTTAAACGCGAGTGGAGGAAGGCTGAACTGTACGGTAGAAGAGGCGGTAAAAATCGTCAAACAAGCCATCATCAAATATGAAGATTTATTGAAAAGTTGAAAAAAAATAAAAAGCCGCCGTTTTTCCATTCTTTATTACTACCTTTGCAGAAGATTTGTATTATATAAAGAAATATGAAAAAACTTACATATCTTTTAGTCGTATTTGCTGGCATTTTCATCGTTGCGTCTTGCAATAAAACGGAAACATACGCCGAGCAAAAAGACAGGGAGCGTGCTCTTATCAACAAGTATATTGCGGATTCGTCGGTGACGGTCATTTCTGAAGCCCAGTTCTTCGGTCAAGACAGTACGACCAATCTTGCCAAAAACGAGTTCGTGTTGTTTGAATCCTCTGGCGTTTACATGCAGATTGTCAGAAAAGGTTGCGGTACCAAGTTGAAAAAAGGAGAAACGGCAACCGTATTGTGCAGGTTTATCGAACGCAACCTTAAGAGAGGAGCCGATTCCATCCAGTTGACGAACGAGAGTGCTACCTATTCCTCCATTTGCGATAAGATGACGGTCAAGAATACCGCAGGCACGTTTACCGCCTCGTTTATCAATGGTGAGAGCGTGATGTATAGAATCTATCAGAGTGCCTCCGTTCCTGCGGGATGGTTGGTGCCATTGACATACATTAATCTCGGTCGTCCCATAAATGAAGGAGATGAGATTGCCAAGGTGCGACTCATCGTTCCGCATACGCAAGGACAAGCCTACGCTTCGCAAAACGTTTATCCTTGTTTGTACGATATTACTTATGAGAGAGGTCGATAAACCTCTCTTATTTTCTTAGGGTTTAAGGTCTTTAAGGTCTCTAAGGTCTTTCAAGTTTTTAAGGTGAAATCAAAATCATAAACAAATAATTATTATGACATTAATTAAATCTATATCTGGTATTCGAGGAACAATCGGAGGCCGTGCAGGTGATACGTTGAATCCATTGGATATCGTGAAGTTTACTTCCGCATACGCCACATTCATTCGCCGTAGCGGTAAGTCGGACAGCAATCAGATTATCGTTGGTCGCGATGCACGTATTTCTGGTGAGATGGTAAAGAATGTCGTTTGCGGTACCCTGATGGGTATTGGCTACGATGTGGTAAATATCGGTTTGGCAACAACGCCAACCACAGAACTTGCCGTACGAATGTCTAAGGCTGCCGGAGGTATTATCATTACGGCAAGTCATAATCCTCGTCATTGGAATGCGCTGAAATTGCTGAACGCAGAGGGTGAATTCCTCACCGCAGCCGATGGAGCGGAGGTATTGGCCATTGCCGAGAAAGAAGACTTTGAATATGTAGATGTTGACCGCTTGGGTAAATATATCGAGGACAATTCGTTTGACAAGCGCCACATTGACAGCGTATTGGCATTGAATCTCGTGAACGTAGAGGCAATCAAGAACGCTCACTTCCATGTAGTTGTTGATTCCATCAACTCGGTGGGCGGTGTTATCCTGCCTAAATTGCTTGATGAATTAGGCGTTAGTTATAAGTTCCTGAATGCAGAACCCACAGGTGATTTCGCACATAATCCCGAACCATTGGAGAAGAACCTATCGGGTATCATGGACGAGTTGCGCAATGGTAAATATGATTTGGGTATCGTGGTAGACCCAGACGTAGACCGCTTGGCATTTATCTGTGAGGATGGTAAGATGTTCGGAGAGGAATATACGTTGGTCAGCGTAGCCGATTATGTTCTTTCCCGTACTCCAGGCAATACGGTTTCAAATCTTAGTTCTACTCGTGCCTTGCGCGACGTTACCGAGAAACATGGCGGTAAATACACGGCTGCGGCAGTAGGCGAAGTAAACGTAACCACGAAGATGAAGGAAGTGGGTGCCGTTATCGGTGGTGAAGGCAACGGTGGCGTTATCTATCCAGAGAGTCACTACGGACGTGATGCGTTGGTAGGTATTGCCTTGTTCCTTTCATTACTTGCCCAAAAGGGAAAGAAGGTCAGCGAACTTCGTCAGGAATATCCCAATTATTTCATCGCAAAGAACAGGATTGACTTAACACCTTCTACGGACGTAGACGCTATCTTGGAAAAGGTAAAGGAAATGTACTCCAACGAACAAGTAAATGATATTGACGGCGTGAAGATAGATTTCGCCGACAAGTGGGTACATTTGCGCAAGTCAAATACCGAGCCAATCATCCGCGTATATAGCGAAGCCGCTACGATGGAAGAGGCCGATGCCTTGGGAAAGAAATTGATGCAAGTGGTTTACGATATGCAGTAAGTTAGAAGGGAGAGATGAGAGGTGAGAAGTGAGAGATATGTTTCGACTCATTGAGAAAGTGAAGTGGAACATGCATAGGGAAAGGTATTCTCTCACCACTCACCTCTCACCACTCACCCCTGCAAGTTGAGCTTGCGAAACTTGTACAAATAATCACGATTCACTCAAAGGTCTTGAACTCATATCCTTGTTCCTTGAGCCACTTGATAGACTCTGGCAAGGCGAAATGAAGTTTGTCGATGCTTTTGAGTGAATCGTGAAACGTAATGATAGAACCATTACGCGTATAATTCTTCACGTTGTTAAGAATATCTTCTGCGGTCATCCATTTGGAATAATCGCGCGTAACCACATCCCACATTACAATCTTGAATGCCTTGCGGAGCCAATAATATTCGCTGAATCTCATGATACCATGAGGAGGGCGGAATAAATGAGAGTGAATCAACTCATTGGCTTTGAATGCATTGATGACGTATGTCGTTGTCCAATGCTTGAAAGCTCCCAGATGATTGTTGGTGTGATTTCCTACTTGATGACCGGCATCCACGATTTGTTGATAAAGTTCTGGGTATTTTTGAACATTATCTCCAACCATGAAAAACGTGGCTTTTATGTCGTATTTAGATAGTGTTTCGAGCAAGAAAGGCGTTGACTGGGGAATGGGACCGTCATCGAACGTCAGATAAACTGCATGTTCGTTCGGATCCATTCTCCAGATTGCCTTTGAATAAATCCACCTTATCCATTTGGTGGGTTGCTCAATAAACATCCTCTATCAACCTTGTGGGAAAGAACCACCTCTACCCGTAAACCGAGCATAATAACTCTCCAACAACTTCATCTGCTTGTCTGCGAGAGATTGGTCAACAATTTCCGTGATATTATGGAGGCGTTGCATGATATAGATTTGCGTCATACATTCGTTGTTTGATTGCATGAAACGCGACTGGTCGAGTGCAAGATACCATTCCATATATTGAGAAGCAGTCTTCCAAAGGTCGTTGACAATTTCGGTTGCCTTGGCTTTCTGGCCGAGCAAAGCATAAGCCATCGCCATATCCAAGCTACCGCTTCTGAAGTTGTGAGGCACGTTGTAAGTTGGAATCTCTTTCTCTGCCTTCTCCAATACCTTCAGAGCCTTGTCTTTCTTCTCTTCGGAAATGAGTTGGGTAGCAAGAGTAGCCATCAAGTTACGATGCGTATAGCACATGCGCATAACCGTTTCGTCGATATACAAGCCCTTGGCTGACAAACCGCCAAACTTGTATCTGGTCATCACGTTGTTGTAAGTCTTTTCCGTATCGAAGTTGCGAGCTCCACCCTTGTTCGTGGTAAACGGAGAAATACGGTTGGCAAGTCCTTCTTGGATGAAGTTGTCGCCTAAGTTCATGTAGTTCTCGGAACCAACGGTCAAGGCAACGTAGATAGGACGAGTCCAATTGCATTGAGAGATAATCTCAAGCATCATCAAGTCGCCTTTGTAAAGCGCGCGTTTGCCAGCCAAGGAGATTACCATCTTGTCGGGGATAGTGTCGCTTGCCATCATCATGCCACTCTTCTTCACGGCTTCCTTGTCAATCGTTACATATACCGTGTCGGTCGGGATGATATGCATGTCGGCATTACGTGAGCGAACCCAATACTGGAGAATGTTCTTCAACTCGAATGGTTCGTCTCCAAACTGTTTCTTTGCTTCCTCTGGATACTCCTTGAAATATTGTAGAATTTGTTCCTTAGCGGCAGGTTGTACTTCTACATATTCATTCGTTCCTGAACAATAGTCAAGACGTGGCCATGTGATAGGAACAGAAGGAGATTCGTAAGCAGGACGACACATCTGGTCAATATACCAATCCGTCTGCAAATAACTCAAGTTACATACGCGAGCATCCGTCCTGAATCCCTCTACGTCTTGATTGTACCAAAGCGGGAAGGTATCGTTGTCGCCATTGGTGAAGATAATCGGATAACCTTCGTCTTGGAGAGTCATCAGATAATTCTGTCCGAAGTCGCGACATGTATAACGGCCACTTCTATCATGGTCATCCCATGTTTGAGAAGCCATCTGAATAGGTACGAATAGCGTGATAACGGCAATAATGGCAGAAACGACCACACCTTGCAACTTCAAGTATTTCTTCACTAAGTCGATGATGGCAGCAACGCCAATACCACACCAAATGGCGTAAGCATAGAACGAACCAGCGTATGCATAATCACGTTCACGCGGTTGAACAGGCGTTTGGTTGAGGTAAACGACGATGGCCAAACCTGTCATGAAGAACAAGAAGAATACCACCCAGAATTGGCGAATGCCACGTCTGCCTCTCCATGCTTGCCAGAACAATCCGATAAGACCCAAGATTAAAGGCAAGCAATAGAATACGTTATGTCCCTTGTTGTTTTTCAGTTCATCAGGCAATTTGCTCTGGTCGCCAAGTCTTGCATTATCCAAGAACGAAATACCTGAAATCCAGTTACCATGTTCCAATTCGCCATTACCTTGAATGTCGTTCTGCCTACCCGCAAAGTTCCACATGAAGTATCTCCAATACATGAAGTTGCATTGGTAGGAGAGGAAGAACTTGATATTCTCAAATTGGTTAGGAACCTTCACCAAGATATTCTCACCACAGCGGTCATAAGGCACTTCAGTACCTTCTACGCCTCCCATCCATTCCTCGTAAGATTGTGCATGACCAGCATCATACATTCTTGGGAAGAACATGTTTTGGGCATATTCGTACTTGTTCTTATGGCTCACGACGAAGTAAGAGTCCTTTTCGTCAGCAGAAGCTTTCTCCTTGCGTTGCCAAATGGGAGCTCCCTCTTTCATGACGGGGCGACACATATTACCTTCTTGTTCAAGTTTCACTTGCGAAGTAAAAGCTTGTCCGTAGAAGAGTGGACGGTCGCCATATTGGTCACGACTAAGATAATTACCCAAAGTAAAGATATCCTCTGGAGAGTTTTGGTCCATCGGTGGGTTAGCAGAAGAGCGAATCACGATTAGAGCGTAGCTGGAATATCCAATCATCAACATCAAGAGACACAAGAGCGTGGTGTTCTTAATGCGGGCGTTGATGAGTGGAATTTGCTTCTTTTCAACCTTCACCTTGCGATTGAGCACAAACCAAAGGGCTGCTAAGATGATAACGCCAATCACTACGGCAGACCATCCGTAACCATAGAATGGAATACCCAATAACGCAATACTTAATAAGAAAGCGATGTTTTGGCGAATTTGGCTCTTGTCGGTATACGTTTCGTAGATTGCCCAAATCACGGCTCCCACCAATAAGATAATGTATATGATTTCACCCGTATTGAATGGACATCCCAATACGTTGACGAATAACAATTCAAACCATCCACCAACGGTAATAATGCCAGGAACGACACCATAAAGTACGGCAGCTACGATGACAAACGAAATTGCCAACGCTATAAGCGAACCTTTGGTCTCGATATTGGGGTATCTGCGATAGCAATATACCAATACGATAGCAGGAATACAAAGCAAGTTCAAAAGGTGAACGCCAATGGAAAGGCCTGTCATATAGGCAATTAGCACCAGCCAACGGTCGGAGTGAGGCTCGTCGGCTTGGTCTTCCCATTTTAGGATAAGCCAAAATACGATGGCGGTAAATGCAGATGAATACGCGTAAACCTCACCTTCAACTGCCGAAAACCAGAATGTATCGCTAAACGTGTAAATCAGCGCTCCCACTAATCCCGATGCTTCAATGGCAATGAGTTTGCTGGTGGTAAGTTCACTCCAGTCTTTCATAATCAGTTTTCTCGTCAAGTGCGTGATTGACCAGAACAAGAACAAGATGGTGGTTGCCGAAAGCAACGCGCTCATCATGTTTACCATTCGTGCAACCTGAGTTGGGTCGCTGGCAAACTGAGAAAACAGATTGGCAGTAAGCATGAAGAAAGGTGCACCTGGTGGGTGACCGATTTCAAGTTTGTAACCAGTGGTGATAAATTCTGGGCAATCCCAGAAAGACGCTGTCGGTTCTATCGTAGAGCAATACACGAATGCGGCAATGGCAAATGCCAGCCAGCCCATAATATTGTCTACTAATTTGTATTGTTTCATGGATTTAACCTTAAAAATATTAGTCATACCGAAGTGCTTATTCTCATCTGCACTTTTCCGTGCAAAGTTAATGAAAATAATTGATATAATGAAAAAAGGATAAAGATATTTCTTCTTTTGTCCTTGCTGATACACGTTGGTTTTATAAAATCATGTTGCCACCCCATATTAAAATGGCGTAGCGCACGATTTTTCCAAGCGTAATGCTGATGGTGGTAATGAGCAAGTTTGCCCGCATCAATCCCAATGCGATGGTAATGGCGCTACCTATAATAGGCACAAATGCGAAGAATCCCATCCATGCGCCCCGTCCAGCCATGAATCGTTCGGCCTTGTCCAAGTCTTTCTTGCTAACGTGCAGGTATCGTTCTATCCATTCCATTTTACCCATTCTGCCAATTCCATAGTTAACCAACGAACCTAATACGTTGCCGATGGTTCCATAGATGGCGAGGGTAAAAGGGTCTAATCCAGCAGACATTAAGCCAAACATCACCGCTTCACTACTAAAGGGAAAAAAGCTACCAGCCGTAAATGCGGAAATCAACATTCCCCAATAGCCATATTGCATCAGAAGGTTAATGAAGGCATCCATATATTATAATAGGTAATGGCAAGGGTTACTAATACGATGAAATGAAAAGAGAAATTGGTGAATCGTGTTTGCGTCGTGGCGATGAAGTGGCCGATAAGAGGAGCCGTATTGACGATGAGAATGCTCAAGAGAATGGCATAATGTTGTGGTTGCAAGACGATGAATATCATCGTACATACGCCCATCGCAATAAACACGTCGTAAAGCATTCGCGTACGAATCTTGTCTGAAAAACGCTTGCGTATGAAGTGGATTGTTCCTATTAAAAACAAAAAGGCAATCCAGGCAAAAGTCACAATCTGATGTTGGGTGATAGAGCTATAGTCGAATAGAGACACGAATTTCGTGATGTCCGTAAAATGTTGAAAAATGGAATCGTATTGGTGGTGATAAATAAAATAACCACCGATAAACCAATAAGGAGTTATTAACCCCAATAATGAAGCCACAAAACTACGCGAACCAAAAGCCAAGATGTTGAAAATCATGAGAATCCACATGATAGGCACGAAATAAAGGATTTGGATAAACACGACGCTCGCCATTCCGATGGCAAAGAAAGCATAGTAAACCCATCCCGTGGCCCTGGGATTCTGATAAGCCTTAAATAGCGATAGATAAAAGGCAATGAAGCATAATTGAACAATCGTTGCTTGCATGGAATGCAACAGGAATATAGCCATGACGGACATGAACAAGAACGAACATGATACCATTCTACTGAAAATGCGAATGAGCGAGTTGGAATTGTTCAGTTCTGCCATGAGAAGCGTGGAAATGGCAAGTACGATGGTTTGCATCCACAATTGTTGTTCCCATGCACCGTAGAAAATGCTCATCGCCAACCCGTAAACGATGGTTAGCGGTAGAGCAATCCTACTTTCTGCAATGTGATTCTGAGATCTTTTATGCGACATTATAAATCACTGCCGATGTCTGATCGAAAATATTTGTCGGTAAATTGAATCTTTTGCGCTTCCTTGAAACATTTTGCCAATGCCTCTTCCTTATCTTTTCCATAACAACTAACGGCAATCACACGTCCGCCATTCGTAACGACTTGTCCGTCTTTCATGGTCGTTCCGCTATGGAAAACGACGCAATCTTCCACTTCATCCAATCCGTGGATAGGATAGCCTTTCTTGTATTCTTGCGGATAACCACCGCTGACAAGCATGACGCATACGGCTGCTCGCTCGTCAAATTCAACTTGATATTGATCCAACGTTCCGTTAGCTACTCCTTGGAATAAATCTACAATGTCGCTCTTTAGGCGCAACATCACGCTTTCCGTTTCGGGGTCGCCCATTCTACAATTGTATTCAATCACCATCGGATTACCTTCAACGTTGATTAACCCAAAGAAAATGAAGCCCTTATAATCAATACCTTCTTCCGCCAAACCTTCTACGGTAGGACGGATGATGCGGTCTTCCACTTTCTTCATCCATTCTTTGTTGGCAAAAGGAACGGGAGTAACGCTTCCCATACCACCCGTATTCAATCCCGTATCATGTTCGCCAATGCGCTTGTAGTCCTTGGCTTCGGGGAGGATTTGATAATGCTTTCCGTCTGTCAAAACGAATACGGAACACTCGATTCCACTCAAGAATTCCTCAATGACCACTTGTGCGGATGCGTTGCCGAACATTCCGCCCAACATCTCCTTGAATTGTGCTTTCGCTTCTTCTAAAGTGGGAAGAATCAACACACCCTTTCCAGCACAAAGTCCGTCGGCTTTCAATACGTATGGTGGTTTTAATGTTTCCAAGAAAGCCATTCCTTCCTCGATAGTTGTTCCGTCAAAAGTGCGGTAAGCAGCTGTAGGAATATGGTGTCTTTGCATAAAACCTTTGGCAAAGTCCTTACTTCCTTCCAGTAAAGCACCACTTTTCGAAGGGCCAATGATATGTATATGAGCCGTAGACATATCGTTTTTAAACTCATCGTAGATGCCTTTTACCAATGGGTCTTCTGGTCCTACTACTACCATGTCAACATGATTCTCCAAAGTAAACTTCTTGATGTTCTCGAAGTCGTCTGCCTTGATATTGACATTTTCGCCTACGTTGCTGGTTCCTGCATTTCCTGGTGCTATGTAGAGTTTCTCTACTTGTTTGCTTTGTGCTATTTTCCAAGCTAAAGCATGTTCTCTACCGCCACTACCTAACAATAATATGTTCATTTTCTTATCTTTTTGGGTTTTACGCAAAGTTTATTATTCATTCAACCACGCTTTTAACGTATTGATAATCTCCGACTTTTCAGGTTCTGGGAAAGAGTTGATGCGTGTCTTATGACTTCCCTCAGGAAGAACATGCACCTTGATATTTCGTTTCTTTCTCAAGAATTTCATGTCGGCAACGCCAGATGCGCCCCAAGGGTCAATACCACCGTAAATATACATCATGCGTGGGTCGTTTTTCTTCAAGAATTTTTTCGTTTTATTATATAGAGTCTTGTCGAATTTCAACTTGCTAAATTCTCCGGGAAGCATCAACTTATGCATGTAATCTTTTGCCGTCTTGATGGAGAGATATTTCTTGAACGGTTTCGTATCATATCCATAATAGCCTAACTCTCGCACGGCTTGTACGTTGAAAGGCAAGAAAACGGATTGTTCGGAGAAATAATTGGGTTCGCTATGTATAATGAGATTCCTGATAAGGGCAGAATCCGATGCTTCTGGTGTAGGGATATCGCTCATCGGTGTTCCCCATTGCCAAATGGCAAATGCGTATTCCAAGACAACATAATCATAAACTTCTTCGATGGGAAGACGGAACGTTAAGCGTCGGTCTTGACAATATTGCTTGAAATATGGCAAGAGTTGAGACTTTCTCTTCATTACTTCCATTTGAAAGTCCTTGACGTGCTGACGGTTAGAACTGTTGGAAACAATCTTCGAGAGAAACGGTTCGTGTCTTCCATCCTCCAAACTCTTGTTCAAAGGAGCAACGTAAGGAACGCTAATAGCTACGTCTTCAGGGAAAAACGTTCGATAAAACATTGTTGTCTGTCCTCCCTTGCTGATACCCGTGGCAATCCATTTGTTCTTGTAAATTTGATGGAATGTTTGGTTGATATGATGTAAGTCATACATGGAATTCTCTACGGTGAGGTAATCCCAATTGCAGGGTTGTGGAACAGACTGTCCGAAATAACGATACTCTACGAATATGACATTGGCATTCAATAATTTGGATAGTTCGTCTTGATATGATTTGTTCAAGGCATAATCGGCAAAATAACCTTCTGTGACGAGGATTGTCGGACGGTCGAATCCTACATGACAAACGATGACTCTTTGCTTGAACTTTCCAACATTGGGATTCTTCGCATCAACGTCTTGGGTGATGAACATCGTGAACTTGTCCTTGTAGAAGTCACTCTCTATGGGTTTTACGTCGCTTACTTGTGGTAAACTTTGCAATTTCTCGATAATCTCGTTGCTTGCCCAAATAGGTTGGACAAACAAGAGGAGAGTGATGATGAACCCCCAAATCACCTGATGTTGATGCAAGGAAGAAGGTCTCATTTCAGATAAGTATCAAAATAATTACTGATTCGTTCATGAAGATGCACACTACTATGACCTCTCATGTTGTGAGGCTCACCAGGATAAGCGAAGAAATCGGGTTGTGTTCCAGCTTCGATACAAGCTGAAAGGAATGACAGGCAATGTTGAGGAACCACCGTATCATCATTATAACCCGTGATGATTTGTAGTTTTCCCTTTAAGTCCTTGGCTTTATTAAGCAACGAAGTCTTCTCATAACCTTCAGGATTGTCTTGCGGAGTGTCCATATATCGTTCTCCATACATCACTTCATACCATTTCCAGTCGATAACTGGTCCGCCAGCTACTCCTACTTTGAAAACGTCTGGGTAATTGGTCATCAAGGAAATGGTCATGAAACCACCGAAACTCCATCCGTGAACGCCCATCTTGTTTGCGTCTACGTAAGGTAATGATTTCAAGAACTCAACGCCTTTCATTTGGTCTTGCATCTCAATCTGTCCCAATTGTCTGAATGTTGCTTGTTCAAA
This sequence comes from uncultured Prevotellaceae bacterium, assembly GCA_900314715.1. Classification (GTDB taxonomy): domain Bacteria; phylum Bacteroidota; class Bacteroidia; order Bacteroidales; family Bacteroidaceae; genus Prevotella. The sequence continues at coordinate 13,765 of OMWI01000048.1, forward strand.
CTCACGACCTCTATTCTCGCTCCCTCTATTGTCGAGGATAAACAAGAGATAACCTTTTTGGGCCATGTATGTTTCCCAACCACGTGAACAATAGTTCCAACGTGCATCAACATTATGTGCATGAGGACCGCCATAGACATAGATGATGGTGGGATATTTCTTGGAAGCATCGAAGTTTACGGGCTTAACCATGCGGTAATATAAATCCGTAACGCTGTCGGCAGCCTTGATGGTTCCACATGAATACTCAGGTACTTGGTAATCTTTCCAAGGATTGTCTGCAACGAAAAGAGACTTACTTTGATTTTTTGAATTTGTTACGGCAATTACTCTTGGAACATCTGGTTCTGAGTAATTGTCAAGTATGTATGCACCACTTGTAGATGGTGTTGCCGTGTGCCAACCCTTTCCATTGTCGAGTGGTGTTCGTTTTCCGTTTTTGGTGTTGACGGAATAGGTGTTCTTTTGAATGGGAGAGGCTTCGTTGGATTGAATGAGGATAGACTTATCTTTCGCGTTAAAGCCTAATACGCCCATTACCACCCAATTTCCCTTCGTGAGTTGCGTATATGTTTTCTTGGTCAGATCATATATATATAGGTGGTTAAAACCATCGCGTTCGCTTTGGAATATGAATTTGTTGTTGTCCCAAGGCAAAAACTGAATGGGGTGGAGCGGTTCCACGTATTTCGAGTGCGTTTCGTGATACAATGTCTCTCGCTTTTCGCCTGTTGTTGCGTCATAGCTGATGAGTTCACAATCATTCTGGTCGCGATTCAACTCAAACATATAAATGGTTTGATTGTCGGGACTCCATGCGATATTCGTGAAATAGCGATTAATGGGATTGGCGGTTTTCAAGTAAATCGTCTTACCTGTATTCAAGTCATAAACGCCTACGGTAACAACGTGCGAGGTTTCACCTGCCATAGGGTATTTGTCAGGTTCGTATGATGCTATGCGAGCGTCAATGTTTACTTGCGGGTAATCTGCCACCATGCTTTGATCCATCCTATAGAAAGCGAGCCGCTTTCCGTCGGGACTCCAGAATGTTCCCTTGTCAATGCCGAACTCGTTGCGGTGAACACTTTGGCCATATACGATTTCCCTCGAACCATCGGTGGTAAGTTGCTTCTTATTTCCTTGTGCGTCAAACACGCAAAGTTGGTTGTCTTCAAGACTTACCGTAGCCTTGGAAGTTTTCGTCCATTCAAGAGCCGAAGGTCGTGATGTGCTATCTGCCCAAACCACTTTCTTCTGTTTGAAGTCAATGAGCATAAACACGTTGTCTCCAGTCACGGAAACAATCGGTTGGTCGGCATAATGGAATTGGGAATGGAACAAGTTGCGTACTTGATGAGATATTCCGCTATTCTTCACCCAATTGTTGATTTGCCTCAGCGTGAAGAGTGTTTTTTCCTTTCCCGTTTTCTTGTTTACCAAAAAACATTGTTCTGAGTCTTGACGAATCAATTCGTCGCCCCACCATGTGTAATATTGGTTCTTGGGAACCATATTACGATAGTTGTTTCCGCCGAAGTTCAGGTCTTCCAGCGTAAAGGTTTTGTTTTGGGCGTTGATTTCCATGTGACAGAGAAGTGCAAGTAGGCAAATAACAATGACCTTAATCTTCGTCTTCATGGTCGAATCTCCTATTATTGTTTCCGAAATCCCTGTTTCCTCGTTTCTTCTTGTCGTTGAAACGGATACCGTCTCTCTCAAAGCGCTTGCCGCCTTGTCCAAACTTCCTGTCTTTCTTGTCAAATCTTCTTTCGCCTTTGAAGTCTTTGTTCCTGTCACGATTGAAGTTTCTATCACGGTCAAAGCCTTTTTCACGGTCGAAGTTTCTGCGCGAGCGTTCCATCTTTGCCTCACGTTCACGTTCTTCCTTTTCGTTGGCACGTTCCAAGGAAAGGAATCTGAATGAACGAATGTCGTGTCCTTCGTTTTCTTCCTCTTCTTCCAAGCGCTTCTTGAAATCCCTGTTTTTCTTGAAACGGTGCTTTTCAGCCATCGCCTTTTTCTCTTCCTCTGTCTTGACGATACCACCATCTTGACGGAAATCTTTCATCCTTCCCTCAAACATGGAGTATTTGCGGAATTCACATTCAAGACTTCCATTGAAAACAGGAATCTTGATAGAAGGTTTCAGACCTATTTGGTCGAAGCATTCCTCACGATAACTCAAAATCCATGCGTCATTTCCCGTGAATTGATGTTTGAGCTTTTCGCCAATCATCTTATATGTAGCCAATAGGTTGGGCGTGGAAATGCGCTCTCCGTATGGTGGGTTGGTAACGATGATAGCCTTCTCAGCGGGTTGCTTGAAATCCTTGAAGTCAGCTGCCTCAACGGTTATCTCATTGGCAAATCCCGCAGCCCTGACATTCAGTCGCGCTTTACCCACGGCTTTCATGTCTACGTCGTAACCATAAATATGATGGGTGAATTCGCGTTCACGAGAATCATCATTGTAAATCATGTCGAACAGTTCTGCATCGAAGTCAGGCCATTTCTCAAAGGCATAGTTCTTGCGGAACACGCCTGGACTGATGTTGTGGGCTATCAACGCTGCCTCGATAAGCAATGTTCCCGAACCACACATCGGGTCGATGAAGTCGGTCTCTCCTTGCCATCCCGTCATTAATATCATACCTGCGGCAAGCACTTCATTCAATGGTGCTTCCACGCTCTCTTGTCTGTAACCACGACGATGCAAAGATTCACCGCTTGAATCCAAAGATAAGGTGGCATTGTCTTCCGCTACGTGAATGTTCAGGCGGATATCAGGATTGGAGACGGAAATGTTGGGACGTTCTCCAGTCTTCTCACGGAACTGGTCAACAATCGCGTCTTTCACTTTATAGGTAACGAAGCGTGAATTGCGGAATTCTTCGGAGTAGACAACGGAGTCCACGGAAAAGGTCTTTCCCTTTTCTATGTATTGGCTCCAGTCTATCTTTTTCACTTCCTCGTACATGTCATCTGCGCTCTTAGCCTTGAAATGACTAATGGGTTTGAGAATACGTATAGCCGTGTGTAACTGGAAGTTGGCACGGTACATCATTTCCTTGTCGCCTGAGAATGACACCATGCGACGACCGATTTGCACGTCGTTGGCTCCCAATTCAATTAATTCTTTCGCTAACACGGGTTCCAATCCCATGAACGTTTTTGCTATCAGTTCCATATTGTTGTTGATTATCTATTGCTGTTTTTGCCAATCTCTTTTTAAGGACGACTTGGCATTATCGTCTTTTCAATTATTGGTATTATTAAACGTTAATTCTTCCTTTTCGGGATGTTTGTCTATGTAAATGGTTTCACCAGTTTTGAACTCGCCACCGAGAATGCACTCGCAAATGCCATCTTCAATATAGTTTTGAATGGCGCGCTTCAGAGGACGGGCTCCGAATTGTACGTCGTATCCCTTCTTGGCTACGAATTCCTTGGCTACATCGGTGATTTCCAGATGATAACCTAAGTTGTCGATTCTCTTGAACAATCCTGCCAACTCAATGTCGATAATCTTCATGATGGAATCAAGGTCGAGTTGGTCAAAGGTAATAATCTCGTCCAACCTATTGAGGAATTCAGGAGCGAATTGCTTGCTCAAACTCTTTTGGATAATGGAACGGGCATATTCCTTGTCTTTGTCGTCAATGCTCAATCCCATGGTTCCGTTGGAAGAGAAACCGATTCCACGACCAAACTCTTTCAGTTGACGAGTACCTGCGTTTGAGGTCATGATGATAATGGTATTACGGAAATCAATCAACCTTCCGTTTCCATCCGTTAACCTTCCTTCGTCCAACACTTGCAAGAGTAAGTTGAAGACATTGCCATGTGCTTTCTCGATTTCGTCGAGAAGAACGATAGAATAGGGCTTTCTGCGTACTTTCTCTGTCAGTTGACCGCCTTCTTCATATCCCACGTATCCCGGAGGTGCTCCGACAAGTCGAGAGACATTGAAACTTTCCGTATATTCACTCATGTCAATACGAATGACGGCATCGTCAGAACCAAACATAAACTCAGCGAGTTTCTTGGCAAGATAGGTCTTTCCCACGCCAGTAGGTCCTAAGAACATAAACACACCGATGGGATGGTTGGGCTCTTTCAGTCCTACACGATTACGCTGAATGGCTTTCACGATTTTCTCAATGGCTGGATCTTGGCCGATTACCACGTTCTTGAGGTTGTTGGCCATTCCCTTCAAGCGAATACCTTCTGCCTCTGCCATGCGTTGCACGGGAACGCCAGACATCATCGAAACCACGTCGGCCACTTCCTTATCGGTAATCGTCTCGCGCTCTCCAGCGTCACTTGACAACCATTGCTTGTTCAGTTCTTCCAGTTCCTTTTCCAGTTCTGTTTGCCTGTCACGGTATCTTGCTGCCAATTCAAAGTTCTGGTTACCCACGGCAGCGTGTTTCTTCTCCTTGATAAAGCCAATCTCCTTTTCCTTTTCCGTAATGGCGGGTGGTACTTCCGCATGTTGCAGATGTACGCGTGCTCCCACCTCGTCTAAGGCATCAATGGCTTTGTCTGGGAAGAATCTGTCATTGACATAACGCTCTGTCAATTTGACACAAGCCTTGATAGCATCATCGGTGTAGTTTACATGGTGATGTTGCTCATATCTATCTTTGATATTATGGAGAATCTCAAGCGTTTCCTCGGTAGTCGTCGGTTCTACGATGACCTTTTGGAATCTACGCTCCAAGGCTCCGTCTTTCTCGATGGAGTTACGATATTCATCAAGTGTGGTTGCGCCAATACATTGGATAGTTCCCCTTGCCAATGCCGGTTTCATGATATTGGCAGCATCCATACTTCCCGGCGTGCTTCCCGCACCGATTAACGTGTGGATTTCATCAATGAAGATGATGATGTCGGGATTGCTTTCCAGTTCCTTCAACAAGGCACGAATGCGCTCCTCAAACTGACCGCGATATTTCGTTCCTGCCACAATGGCTGTCATGTCGAGGTTTACCAATCGCTTATTGAATAGGATAGGGGAAGTGTGATGTTGGGCTATCATTTGTGCCAAGCCTTCTACGATAGCACTCTTACCCACGCCTGGCTCACCAATCAAGATGGGATTGTTCTTCTTCCTGCGACAGAGGATTTCCATGACGCGCTGGATTTCCTTCTCCCTTCCTACCACGGGGTCTAATTTCCCATCTATGGCAGCTTGGGTTAAGTCGGTGGAGAAATTATCGAGTACTGGCGTATTGCCACTGGGTTTCTTGTTTTGCGTTGCCGTACGTGTACCATTGTCGGATTTCATCCCAGAGTGACTCCCTTGGGGTGATTCCATATCGTCTTCGTACTCGTCGGGCAACTCCAATCCGCTCTTGACGGGCGAGATGGGTTTCCTTAAAAATAATAATGTATCTTCGTAATTCATGTTGTTTAATTCTAATACCTCTTTTGCACCGTTGTTAACTTGGTCATGTAATATGGCCAAAATCAGATGTTGCACGTCTACCATCTGCGTTCTTTGCAGGCGTGCTTCCAAGACAGCAAGTTTGAGAATATTGCTGGCTTTCTCGTTCAGGACCAATTCAGAAGTGTGGATAGGTTGGTTGAACTCATTCTCCCTCACCTTCTTCTCCAATGCTTCCTTGAAAGTCCTGATGTCGCAATGGTGATACTTGATAAGATCTATCAACAGGGAATCCTTATCACGCATCATGCCCAACAGCAAGTGTTCTGGTCCTACCGACCTGCTGGCTAAGCGCGTGGCTTCCTCTCTGCTGAAAGCGAGTATCTCCGACACCTTATGTGAAAACTGGCTTGTCATTGTTGTTGTCCTTTTACCTTAAATGATTATTCAAAAATATGTATCATGAATTCATCAAGCAAAGATTGTGCCAAGATATTCTGTTACTTTTTATATATTTATTTAACACGGTATAATATCACGCGACTATTCAACCCAGATGGTACGAGTGGCCATTGCTCGTAGGTGGTCTTTTGGTAATTGATGTCCACCACGTTGATTTCATTCATCTTGCGCCAAGGCTTTTTCTCGCGGTCGAGTTGTGCGATGCGGTTGGCTGGCAAGTTGGTCACTTCTATCCTAATGGTGTTGATACCTTCCTTGAAGACATTGCTGAATGGCAATAGATAAGGTACTGCCCAGGCACAACCGATATATTGGTCGTTGATGTAGACACGGGCACTCTCACGTACATCGCCCAAGTCGATAATCCAATCGTTGCATCCTGCCAAGTCTTTCTTCGTGAGTTTCAGTTTGGCGGAATAAACGCCTGTTCCCATGAGTTTTCCCGTATTCTCGTCCAAACTCTCCCATGTCTTCAAGTCGTCGATGAAGTATTGCTTGTTGATTTCGGGAGTACTCTCGGTGAAACTCAGATACCAACCGTTGCTCAACAATTTTCCCTTGTTGTCGTATGGCTTGTTCTTGCGTACGGGTAAATCGCTGACCGATGGTTCTGCTTGATTGAAAGTTTGCAGTATCATACTTTCGCCCGAACGTAGGTTTACTTGTACCTTTCCGTTGTTGGTTTCTGCCATATAACGTTCACCATTCATGGGGTTAAACCACATGGCATTGGCGTAGTCCACACTCAAGTTCACGTTCTCGTTGATGTCGTGTGGCGTGAGGTTGGCGATGAAATAGTGATAACCTTTCTCGTTGCTTCTGCGAATCATCTTCAGTCTGAATCTGCTTTTCATCATCTCTGCCTTGGCGGTCTTAGCCATTTGCGCACCGTCAATTCCGTACACGATGTTGGCACCTTGCGCTTTCAGCGATTCGATGTGTGCCTTCAACTTGTCAGTCATGATATTGTTGCCAGGGATGATGAGGCCTTTGTATCTCGTTCCAGCAGCAGTTTGCAACATTCCGTTGATGTATTGCGTGGTCAACAGGTATTTCTCGCTGATGTAGTCGCAATCGTAACCTAATGAGTCGATGTCGAGGATTGCCTTGATGAAGGTAGGTGCTTTCTTCGCCATCGAGTGAATGTCGAATTGCATCAAGAGATTCTTGGTGTCGTTTTGCCACATGTCACGTACGGGCAGATATACGAGGAAGTCATTATCAGGCTTTCCCCATTGCAAGAAACTCTGGCAACGCTCCACGTATTTCATAAAATAAGGTGCATCTTTCCAAATGGAATTGGTGGGCGACATGTCGATGGAAGCATAGAACTTCCACCCTGGCCATTCATCGTCTTTGGGTGAATAAGCAGTTCCGTGGAAGAACATGTGGTTCACACCAGCGCAGAACATCAAATCCATATCGGGCTTCAACTGTGAGAGTGAAGTGCGGAAATGTTCGGTTAACCAAGTAAATGTCTCGCTCGAAGTGTATTTCTTACCCATGATATGAGCGGCACTCGGTGCATATTTCAACATGGAGAGGTCTGAGAAGTTTTTCTTCGTCATTCCAGGGTCTGTGCGCAATCCCTTGATACCAAACTCAGAGAGTCCAAATCCCTCTATCTCTGGAATATCAACGGCAGCATAACAATCAATCAAGTTGCCTGGCGTTCCGTGTGCTTGGTTGCGAGTGATAGCTCCATGTGAGTGTGCCCAATCAGTCCATTGCTCGGTGAAGTTCTCCAATACCAAGTCGCCTATGGTCTCACGATAGTCAGAAACCACTTGCTTGTCGCCTTGTATTAATCGGTCGAAGTTTTCTTCCAACTTATATCCCCTACGTTTTGCAAACTCGTCGAGTAGGGTAGGTGTCCAATTGGCTCCATACACCTCATACGAATCGTTGAAGAATGTGTGTGGATAGTCAATGCCATATTGACTGAAAGCCTTGTCGAAATGCTGTAAGTAATGCTTCACGGCAGTTTTGTCGAAGTGGTCAATCACCCAACCTTCACCACCTGGAGCTGCACGTTTCACTTTTTGGCGAGTACGTGAGTTGTATTGTGCTATGATGTGCCATTTGTTAGATGACTTCTTTACCTTGGGAGCTTTCCACGTCAACTTATTCTCAAAAACGTTAGAGGTAACTTCGAAACAGAATCGTTCTCCGTTTAGTGTCTCGGTAAATGCCATGACCTTACCCAACTTGGCGTATGGCTTTTCCTTGTCGTTCACCGATAGGTCGAGATTCTTCACTTTCTTTCCCTCGAAGTCTTTCTCTACAAACACTACCTTACATGCTGCTTCCTCAATAGGTACCCACGGTCCGCCAAACGGCCAACCCGTTCCCGTTGCCATCGATATTTCTATGTCGTCTTTCTTGCCTTCGTTCTCCACGAATCTCAACATCTTCATCCATTTCTCCGATAGATATGGGATGTTGTTCGCATCGTTGCCCTGTACGCCATAGATAGGCGTGATTTCCAAGGCACCGATACCGTGGTTGGCGTATTGCTGCATGTTCCATTGCAGGTTTTCCTCATCCACTGCCGAACCCAACCACCACCAACGTGCACCAGGTTTCGATTCTCTGGTGGGTGTGGGCCATTGCTGTGCGCTGATGGGCGCAAAGATGGATAGTGCGATGATAATATGAAATAGTCTTCTTTTCATTGTTTCGTATGATATTTTTGGTTGTTGATGGTTATTCATGATGATAGGGCTCTCCCTTGATGATGGTACAAGCGCGGTAAATTTGTTCGACAAACAACAGGCGCACCATTTGGTGACTGAATGTCATCTTTGAGAGAGATAGTTGTTCGTCTGCTCTTTTATAGATAGATTCCGAGAATCCGTATGGACCTCCGATGATGAATACCAATCGCCTTGCCATGTTTTGTTTCTTTTGCAACCAGTCGGCAAATTCAATGCTTCTGAATTCCTTTCCATGCTCATCTAAGAGTACCACGGTGTCTGATGGTTGTATCTTTTGTAAGATAAGTTCTCCTTCTCGAACCTTTTGCTGATCTTCCGTCATGTTCTTGGTGTTTTTCAACTCTGGAATGACAGTGATGGCGAAAGGCAGATAGTGACATATTCTGCTCACATAATCATCAATACCTGCCGCGAGGTGCTTGTCCGTGGTCTTGCTAACAAGAATAAGCTCGGTTTTCATTCGTTGAGTGGGTTATGGTTGCTTATCTTCTTCCTCTTCTTCAATAGCATAGATGCTCTTGCCGTGGTGTACAGGACAGAGAGTTTCGTTCTTGTCAATGGGACTGTATTCGTGCTTGCGCTTGGGATTCATGGGAAACCATCCCTTTTCCACGCGCTTCTTTTGTGAGAACAGTTCCCCTATTGACCAAAGGAATGAGGCTCCCAGCACGCCAAGGATAGACGACCAGAATACGTCTGCCACGCAAAAGGCGCAACCGATGCTCACGATTCCTAAGATGAGAAACACCCACCAATACTTTGTACCTGTGTGATATTCGGCTTTGATGACCAAGGGGTGAAACACGCCAATGGTCAAGAACGTACAAATGGCAATGATGACACCCGTGAAATGAAATTCCATTCTTTATAGTTTTGGTGCAAAGGTACACAAAATTATTTAATTATGGAAGAATAGAGGAGATATTTTCTTTTATTGAATATTGAACATTGACCATTGGCGGCTCAGTCGATTTTTCGTAGGAGATAAAAACTTTGTTAGATAATCAAAGCTTGCATGGAAGATGCCGTAGGCATCAGATGATAGTAGCCAGCTATGCAGCCATGCCGATAGGTATGGCGAAATGGCTGGGTAAGATATAGATATATAAAAATGCAAGCCTTTAGGTTTGCGACACGCTTCATCACGTACCTTGCATAACAGCAAGGAATAATATGTGTATCTTCCTAACCAGCCATTTCGAAACACCTATAGGCGTTTCTGCATAGCTGGCTACTATTATCCAATGCCTACGGCATTCCTTCTTTCTCAAATAGATAGCCAATTCAATGATATGAAACTACGGCAAAAGAATAAAGATTCAATCTTAATTTCCCTACTAAATATCGACTGAGCCCCATTGACCATTGACCATCAAACATTAATTATTGTTTTGTCAATGTTTAATCTTTAATGTTTAATCTTTAATGTTCAATGAATCACCTTCTTAACTATATCAAGAATTGATTGAGAAGGTTGGCTTTCTGTATTGCAAGGGAGTAAGTACCAACGAACGGTCCATGAGAGTTGTTGACCTGGGTTAAGTGCGGTATATGCTCCTTGGCTTTCTAGTTCGATATAAGTAGTTCCTCTATTAACATACACTTGAACCTCAGCTTCGCCTGGAGCTGGTTGAGAGGCATCAAGGTCGGTAAACTGCTTAACGAGTAGCAGACCATTGTTGGCGTATGCAAGCCATCCCTTTCCATCAGCGTTTATCTTACGGTTTTCGTTTGTTGCATCTGCTTGATACCATGCTGCATCATGTGCAAATTGGAATGGAAGAAGGTTGGCGGGTGTGATGCTTTCTTTAGAGGCATCGAAGAAGATTAGTCCACTATTTGGTACTCGTGTGATTTCCCATGGCGCAACTGAACGTATCGTATCGGTAACATTCTTGATGGAGTAGGTGATAACGATAGCTTTACGCTGTTCATCTGTCGTAAATTTCTTGCTCACTTGCAGACCAAGACGTGATGAGGGGTGACTGGTCATGACGATTGCATCATCGTTCTGTTCAACGGTATAGGGTTGTTTGTCGAACTCAGATACAGGCGGCCAGTTCCATTCTCGTTGTGGACTTGTCCAGAATGTGCTACCGAATGACTCAGGCCATCGTAATTGAGAGATGACTTCCGTTTCGTCGTATTTCAATGACAAGATTTTTCCTCCATTCTCACTAATCGTCATGTGGAGATTGCCAACGTTGATGAAATACTTTTCTTCTTCTTGATTCTGACCCATTGACATAGATGCCGATGCGGTGTTGGCGAGTAGGAATGCCAAACAGAATATGGTAGCAATTCGTTTCATATTTAATGCGTTTTTTGTAATTCGGGGATAAAGTTATGCATTATCTTTGATTCATGAAAGAAAAATCTGAAAAATTCGCGATAATTCTTTGGCATTGTCGTATTTTTATTTTATCTTTGCCAAAATCTTAATGTAAACTAAAAACTTAATCAATTAAAAATGGAAAATAATGCTGCTTTGATTGCCCAGTGTGAAGAAAGGGCAAAACAATGGCTTTCTCCAGCCTTTGACGAGGAGACACGCAAGGCCGTACAGGCAATGCTCGACAATGAAGACAAGACAGAGTTGATAGACGCTTTCTATCGTGATTTGGAATTTGGTACAGGTGGACTCCGTGGTATCATGGGTGCTGGTACTAACCGTATGAACGTCTATATCGTTGGTATGGCTACTCAAGGTTTCGCCAATTACGTTCTGAAGGCATTCCCTGGCCGTACAGACTTATCTGTAGTGGTTGGTCATGACTGTCGTAACAATGGCCGTTTGTTTGCCGAGACAGTTGCCAACATCTTCTCTGCTAATGGTATCAAGGTGTATTTGTTTGAGAGTCTTCGTCCAACACCAGAGATTTCATTTGCCATTCGTCAGTTAGGTTGTCAAGCAGGTGTGAATGTTACTGCCAGTCACAATCCAAGAGAATACAATGGTTATAAGGCTTATTGGGATGATGGTGCTCAGGTGCTTGCTCCACATGACAAGGGTATCATTGACGAAGTAAATAAGGTAACGATTGCCGACGTGAAGTTTGAAGGCAACAAAGACCTGATTGAGATTATTGGTGGTGAGATGGATTGGGATTACCTGCAGGCAGTAAAGGAAGCTATGGTTGACCAAGACGTTATTTTACGCCAGAAAGACCTTAACATTGTTTATTCTCCTATGCATGGAACAGGTCGTGTAATTATTCCTGAAGCATTACGTTCTTGGGGCTTCCAAAATATCCATGTAGTACCTGAACAGATGGTAATCGACGGTAATTTCCCAACGGTTGTTTCTCCGAATCCAGAGAATGCAGAGGCAATGACATTGGGTATGAAGTTGGGTACAAAACTGAATGCCGACCTCGTTATCGCATCTGACCCCGATGCTGACCGTCTTGCTATCGTTTGTAGAAACAGTAAGGGTGAATGGGAAATCCTTAATGGAAACCAGACCTGTATGATGTTCTCATGGTACATCATCGCTAACAAGAAGAAACTTGGTCAATTGAAGGGTAATGAATTCCTCGTGAAGACCATTGTAACCACCGAACTTATTGCCGAGATTGCCAAGAAGAATGGCGTAGAGTATAAGGACTGCTACACGGGATTCAAGTGGATTGCCAACGAGATTCGCATCAACGAGGGTAAGAAAAAGTATATCGGCGGTGGTGAAGAGTCGTTCGGATTCTTGCCGTTTGATAAAGTTCGCGATAAGGATTCACCAGCATCAATCTGCTTGATTTGCGAGATTGCAGCATGGGCAAGAGACAATGGCAAGACGCTTTATGATCTATTGATGGACATCTATACCGAATATGGATTCTCTCGTGAGTTTACTATTAACGTAGTGAAACCAGGTAAGACAGGTGCTGATGAAATCAAACAGATGATGGTTGACTTCCGCAAGAATCCTCCAACAGAACTTGGTGGTTCGAAAATCGTTCTTTGGAAAGACTTCGAGAGCCTTGAGGCAAAGAAGATTGACGGAACGGTAGAGAAGGTGGATATGCCAGCAACAAGCAATGTGCTTCAGTGGTTCTGCGATGATGGCACGAAAGTATCTGTTCGTCCTTCTGGAACTGAACCTAAGATTAAGTTCTATGTTGAGGTGAAAGACCCAACCTTCAAGTGCGCTGGTTGCTATGACCGTTGCATGGCTGCTGCAACAGAGAAGATTGAGGCTATCAAGAAGAGTCTGAACTTATAATGCACGAGTACATTCTCTCAATTCCCTGAAACGAGGAGTTGAAGAGTTGTTGAATAAAGTATTAAGGAGTTAAGTAGTTATTGCTTAGCTCCTTAATTCTAATCATACAAACCTCACCACTCACCTCTAAATGTTGATAAGGAGATAACAAATGCAAGACTTTGCTGCGATAGATTTTGAAACGGCAAACAACGAGCGTTCATCGGTTTGTTCCGTTGGTGTTGTCATTGTTAGAAATGGCGAGATTGTGGGTAAGTTTTATTCCTTGATTCAGCCCGAACCTAACTATTACAACTATTGGTGTAGTCAAGTGCACGGCTTGTGTTGTGCTGACACAGATGATGCTCTTGTCTTCCCAAAGGTTTGGGCAAAAATAGAACCGCTAATTGAAGGTCTACCCCTCGTAGCACACAATAAGCCTTTTGATGAAGGTTGCCTGAAAGCTGTTTTCCGCGTCTATCAAATGGATTATCCCGACTATGAGTTTTACGACACTCTTGCTGCTTCCCGTCGTGCCTTTCGCTATCTGCCTAACCACCAATTGCATACCGTAGCTGCTGAATGTGGCTATCAATTGGCAAACCACCACCATGCTCTTGCTGATGCAGAGGCTTGCGCTTGGATTGCAAAGGAAATATTGTAAAAGAATTGTTTTCTGAAATTGTTATCATTAAATTATAAGTAAAGCTAAATATGAATGTAAAAAAGAGACCAGAGTTTATAGGAAAACGCATTTGGATGTATTGGCCTGGTGAAAAAGCATATCAGTTTAAGGATAATGTGGAGAATGGCTTCATGGCTTGTGGACTTCCCGAAGATAGGGAAGTTGGAGATTTGGATGAAATCATGAGCGTGAAGGGCGGATTGGATGTAGCTCTGGAAGAGGCTTATGGCATGGGAAGAAGAACCGTTGGTGGAAAAAAACTTCTGCTTGAGTTCGCAAACGTAATGAATATTGGCGACTTTGTTATAGCTCGTTGTGAGTTCGATAATATTATTGGTATAGGCATTGTAACCAGCGACTATTATTATGATGAGACAAGACCTCGTTTCAGGCATTGTCGCAAAGTTAAATGGATTGATACCAACAAATGGCCTTTCGTTGATGAACTAAAGGTTGGTGGAAAATGGCATAGGGTTACTTTGATAGACCAACATTATCGCAAAATAGCAGAGCAGATAATCTCTTGGATTTACGAAGGCGAAGAGATTGAATTGAAAGGAATTCAGCAAAGTACGGACGAGGTGAAGAATGACAAAGCCCCCACATATACTGATAATCATTCGCATTCGGTATTCATGAACAAGGCAAGGCTATATCAAGAATCTATAGTGCGAGAATGGGCAAAGCAATTTGATAATGCTTGTATCTGGGACGAACGACCTAATCATGGTGTATGGCTGAAGGATGAATATGCATTACAAGGACTTGTCTTCTATGATGGCTTTCGAAAGGAAATAATGGACATGTATCATAATGGTACCACAAAGATTGGGATGAACCTTTTGAATAATGCCCTCAGAAGTGAACATATCCCATATAACCTGTTCTTCCCAATGATGAAGAAATGCAACAAAGAGGCAACAAAGGATTTCTTTAACGAATTGCTCGGTACTGATATTATTGAAGAAGTGTTGGAAGTAAAGATAGAATATGCTCCCCAGCCTAAATATAACTATCTCAATGACGGTACATCATTTGATACTTTTGTACTTTACCGACATAAAGATGGTAGCAAAGGGGGTATTGGTGTTGAGGTAAAATATACTGAACGTGAATACAAAATTGGTGAAACAGAAAACAAAAACACCCATGATGATTCTGGTAATGTGAGATTGTCTAAACACTACAATCGAGCAACACGTATGTCTGGTTATTATCTCCCTGATAGTGAAATGAAATTGGTTTCGGATATACTAAGGCAAATATGGCGCAATCATATTCTGGGAGCTTCTATGGTACTGAATGGTGATATACGTCATTTCTGTTCAATTACCGTGTTTCCTAATGCTAACCCTCACTTCCATTTGGCATCTGAGGAGTATCGAAAGGTGCTGACATTAGATGGAAATGCTACTTTTTATACTTTCACTTACGAGAAAATATTTGAAACACTGAAACATCACTTCTGCACGAAAGAACATCTGGAATGGATTAATTATCTATACAATCGCTATCTGTTTGATTAATTTTTGATGAATATTAACGGTCAAAATATTTCTTAGGGCAATTCGGAATGAGCATGTTCCTTCGGCAGATGATGGCTATCCGTTTAATCTCCCTATTGTTCGCAATCTAAAGACCTTGGAGTTCTCAAAAAGCGTTACTTATATCGTGGGGGAGAATGGCTCTGGGAAATCTACGCTATTAGAAGCCATAGCGAATCTATTAGGATTGAATGCGGAAGGTGGAAGTAAGAACTTCAACTTCCGAACACAGGAAACTCATTCTTCTCTCTATGAGGAATTACGTGCCGTGAGAGCCGATTTGAGTTACAGGAATGCATTCTTCTTTCGTGCAGAAAGTTTTTATAATGTAGCCTCTGAGGTAGATAGAATTGCACGGGAAGATCGGAGTATGTTGGATAGTTATGGTGGAATAAGCCTGCATGAGCAATCACATGGAGAGAGCTTTATGTCATTATTTACTAATAGGTTGAAGAGCAAAGGACTTTATATCTTTGATGAACCTGAAGCTGCATTGTCCTATATGAATCAACTCCGTTTCTTGGTGTGGATGAAAGAAGCGGTCAAGGCTGGTTCGCAAATCATTATCTCTACTCACTCTCCAGTAATCCTTGCCTATCCCGATGCAGAGATTTTTGTGGCAGAGGAAAGCACATTGAAAACCACAACTTACGACGACTGCTATATCTATCGCGACATGCTGGCATTCATAACAAACAAAGATTTGGTGATAAGGGAGTTGTTATGTTGAGTGTTGAGTGTTTAGCGTTTAGCGTTTAGTGTTGAGTGTTTAGTGTTTAGTGTTTAGCGTTTAGTGTTGAATGTTGAATGTTGAGTGTTTAGCGTTTAGTGTTGAATGTTAAATGTTAAAATCAATGTGGTGATAACATCCCGAGGCAGTCGCCAACGGCGAGAAATCTTACAAATCTAACCAAATCTATCAAAATATTTGTTTGATTTGTAAAGATTTGAGCGATTTCTACCCCAGAGGGGTACTCCAACCGATGTTGAGTGTTTAGCGTTTAGTGTATAATGTTTGGTGTTTAGCGTTTAATGTTTATTCAAGTTTCGGAAGTGATGCCATAGGCATCTGATAATAGTAGCCAGCTATGCAGCTACCCCGTTAGGGGTTGCGATATGGCTGGTAATGTGATTGTTCCGAGAAGCGTGCCTTTAGGTACGCGACATTAAGCCCCCATCGCATACCTAAAGGCACGCATGTTCATCGCCATTTTATACATACCAGCCATAGGAATGGCTGGCTACTACTATCAAGCCCCGCTGGGGCTTTGATTACCAAGGGCTTAGCATCATTTCAGAAACTTGAGCTAATGTTTAATTCCTAATGAAAGGTTGTCCGTTACAAACTATTGATTTGTACACGACAAACGAATGGTTTATAGCAAACAAACGAATAGTTTATGGCCAACAAACGAAAAGTTTATAGCATACAAATCAATGGTTTATAACATATCTCTCACCCCTTACTCACACCTCTCCCTTCTAACTGAAGCAAGTGTAGCTTGCGAAAGTTGAATAACCAACTCAAGAACTATCTTTTTTATCATTGTAGTCCGCTATACGGCGGCCTGAAGGGCCATTAAGCTTATAGCCCAGAGCAACGCTCTGGGTAAGATGTGCACAGAATAAAACGCGCTGTAAGCGCAAAAGCAATTATCATAAAAGCCTATCCTGTCTTGAAGTGTATAGGCATTTGTGTTCTTACCCTATACACCGTGTATTTGCACAGAATACACGCTGTATATGCATAAAAAACAAAGTGTATACACATAAAATACACTATCAATATTATCATATTGTAGCTCTCGGCAGCACTTTGGGTGTTGTGTGTTCTGGGGAATGTTTTAGTGCTGAAGGTGCAAAACCTTCCGTCTTACCCAGAATCCTTTGCTTCTTTCATTATGGCGAATACCTCCTGTTGTAGGAACTTCACTTTCCATAGGCATTTCATGATGTTCTTCTTCATAATCTTCCGTAATTTTGTAATTGATTGACACACTGCATAGTTTTTTTGTTAAAATGACAAAAGGAACAAACTGGAAATAAAAATTTCAGAAACCTCAAAATAATAACATTTGCTCAATAAATCTTAAACCCAAATCGGTCATTAGGGCCAATTCGTTTGTGTAATATCAAAGTCCTCTGTTGTTCTCCAAAGCCCGAGAAACGCTTGTCTTTGGTTCATAGTC
>OMWI01000049.1 GCA_900314715.1 uncultured Prevotellaceae bacterium
TTTCGCAAGCCAAGGATGCCCTTTGAGGCACTCAAACCAACTGAACTGATTCAGAAGGTACGGCTTCCACTCACAAATGTTAATTTTTAGAACTTACCTGTATTGATTTTAAATGTTTACGATAGGTCTGGTGAGGGTCTCTCGACCATTGATATTGTCCGTAGAATTTCTCTATAAACCATTTAGGTAATATCCTCTCAAAATTTCTGACAAGAATAATATCATATTTACGATGGAAATTTATCCAACATTGGTTGCAATGATGTGAATAGTGACACTGAGTTTGTCGAGCAGAAATGCCATTGAAAATATCGTCGAGTGAATGTTGATGTATATTTCCCAATATGACATCAAGATTCTGACATAGAGGCACATCACCATTACTATGAACGACCAAGCAACTCATAATGCTTTGGCATCTGAGACGAAGATGCCCGTTTCGCCATTCATCGTAAAGGGCAACAAAGTCATAGTTTTCCTGAGTATCAAGAATATTTTTTGGAATATGCTTAACAAAATCCGTTGCGTTCAACAGTTCTCTCGTCGTTTCAAAGAAAGCCATTGTGCCATAAATACCGATACGCACGTCAATTCCATAATGCTTAGCCACATCAACCACGAATGCCATATCATCAAAACCATTCCATGGCGACAGACAAAACATTAGCGACAGAGGAACTTCATCTTTCAGAGAGTCCACCACCTTAATCACTCGGTCGTAACCATCACGTCCTCTCATTCGAAAATAAGTCTCGCGCCCACCGTCGAGAGAGACATATAGATGGCGAGGTTGGTAATGTCGAACAGCATCTATCACACGATTGGGCGCAAGACAATTAGAAAGCAAAGTATAGTTTGGATGGTTAGCTTGAAACCATGCCATAATCTCATTGGCTTGTGGATGTAATAAGAACTCGCCACCTTCCAAGCCTACGGTTGTTCGATGAGTCACACATCGACTTTCCATCATCCGTATAATATCGTTAAACGAAAGATTCTCTGGTCGTTTTTGCCAGATATTACAGTGTTTACATCTTGATTGACAAAGTGTAGTTGAATAAATCATCAACTGTGATAGCCGTTTGTGTTTTGGCCTTACCATATTATTCAGATAGAGTAGCCCATTATAGGCATAATCAGAAATGCTATACATACTTTTCTTGTTCTGGTTCTCTATCTCTTAAGTATCAAATTCCCCTAAAAGACTGCACCAAAAACAAGACAAATTTCACATCACATTCATCATGTGAAGTAATTATACATCTATAAAAATCGAAAATATTGGTAATTATTTCTTGTTGAATCCCAACAAGCTGAATATTCTTTCTGTTACTCCAGCCAAACTTTGCACATACAAGCCAGCTTTCTTGCCTGCTGTTGCCAAACTCTTCTCGTCATTCATGAAAAGAGTCATGATACGCTGGAAATCATCGGCAGAAGCGATATCAAAACCTCCACCTGCTGCCTTCAAACCTTGTGCTTCTTGGAATCGTTCGTTATTCGGACCGAAGATAACGGGAATATCCCATACGGCAGCTTCCAATACGTTGTGAATGCCAACGCCAAAGCCTCCTCCTACGTATGCAACATCGCCAAAGTGGTAAATGCTCGACAACAAACCAAAGCAATCAATCAACAAGCATTCTGCTTGAGAAGCCGTTTCAGGTGTGGCTTGCGTATATCTAATAGTTTTTCTATCCAACTTTGACAAGATTTGTTCCAGATGAGAATCATCAATCACATGCGGAGCAATAATCAACTTCCAATCCTTATGTTGGTTGAAGAAGTTGATGAAAATATCCTCATCAGGAGGCCAACTCGAACCTGCCACAAATACTTTACATGGAGTTTCAGTACCAACAAAAGCATCAACTATCGGCAATTGCTTTGCCTTTTCCTTGATTTGAAGGACACGGTCGAAACGCGTATCCCCCACTACATCCACATTGGTAACGCCAATCTTAGCCAACAATTGTTTGCTTTCTTCATTCTGTACAAAGAAACGAGAGAAACATTTCAAGACATACGAATATTGTTTTCCATACCACTTAAAAAACACCTGTTCGGGACGGAATATACTTGAAACGCTATATACTGGAACATGGCGATGTTTCAATATATGCAAGTAATTATACCAAAACTCATACTTGATGAAAAAGGCCATGCACGGACGGATAGCCCTCAAAAATCTACGAGAATTACGTATAGTGTCTATCGGCAAATAACAAATGATATCTGCCCCTTCGTAATTCTTACGTACCTCATATCCCGATGGCGAGAAGAATGTCAACAATATCTTGTATTCTGGATGTTCCTTACGCAGCAGTTCCATCAAAGGACGACCTTGTTCAAACTCGCCCAACGAAGCAGCATGAAACCATACGTATTGAGCTTGCGGATCTACCTTTTCCTTCAGTTCCTTGATGGCACGGCGTTCCCCTTGCCACATCGTCTTAACCTTCTTGCTAAAAAGACTGGCAATGGCAACACCGAACAAGTATAAGTAGATGGCAATCTGATACATGATATTCTATTTCAAGACCTCAACGGCACGATACAATCGTTTCAATGTTTCTTCCTTACCGAGATAAGCTGAGATGTCAAACATTCCTGGCCCCTTACCGATACCGACAAGTGCCAAGCGGAAAGCATTCATCACGTCGCCCAATTTATATTGTTTCTCTTCTACCCATTTCATTACCACTGGTTCCTGTCCTTCAACAGTAAAGTCGTCAATGCCCTTGAGCACTTCCGCCAATTCCGTCATCTGTTGGGCTGAATACTCTTTCCAACGTTTCTTCACCGTCTTTTCATCGTATTCAGTTGGAGGGATAAAGAAGAACGAACAAAGTGGCCAAAGTTCCTTAACGAAGTTGACACGATCTTTCATCATTCCAACCACCTTGATAACCTTTTCCATCGGAACGTCTATTCCATTATTAGCAACGATAGGAGCAAAGAGCGTAGCGATTTCCTCATTGCTCTTTTGGAGAATATATTCATGGTTGAACCAAATACCCTTTTGATAGTCGAATTTAGCTCCAGCCTTTGAGCAACGACCGATATCAAAAGCCTCCACCAACTCATCGAGCGTAAATATCTCTTGTTCTGTTCCTGGATTCCATCCCAACAACGCCAAGAAATTTATTACAGCTTCTGGGAAATAACCACTCTCACGATAACCACTGGAAACTTCACCACTCTTAGGATCGTACCATTCCAACGGGAATACGGGGAATCCCAAACGGTCTCCATCGCGCTTGCTTAACTTACCCTTACCTTCAGGTTTCAACAACAAAGGAAGATGAGCAAAAGCAGGCATCGTATCGCTCCAACCGAAAGCCTCGTATAATAACACATGCAAAGGAGCACTGGGCAACCATTCCTCACCACGAATAACATGGGTGATTTCCATCAGATGGTCGTCTACGATATTGGCAAGGTGATAAGTAGGCAACTCGTCTGCACTCTTATAAAGCACCTTATCGTCAATAATATCACTCTTGATGACCACCTCGCCACGAATCATGTCGTGTACATGCACCTCAACACCAGGTTCCACCTTAAAGCGAACCACATATTGTTCACCCTCGTCAATCCGACTTTGCACGTCTTTTGCATTCATCGTCAATGAGTTGCGCATTTGCAAGCGCGTATGAGCATCGTATTGGAAATTCTGTATCTCGTTGCGTTTGGCTTCCAATTCCTCTGGAGTGTCAAAGGCAATATAAGCCTTACCAACTGACAGCAGTTGTTCAACATACTTCTTATATATAGCGCGACGCTCACTTTGGCGATAAGGGCCATGATTGCCTCCGAAACTCACGCCTTCGTCAAACTTAATACCCAGCCATCTAAATGACTCAATAATATATTCCTCTGCACCAGGCACAAAACGATTGGAGTCGGTATCTTCAATCCTAAAGACAAAGTCGCCATGATGTTGACGAGCAAACAAATAATTGAACAATGCCGTACGTACACCGCCAATGTGTAAAGGTCCTGTAGGACTTGGTGCAAAACGCACCCTAACTTTTCTATCAGTCATATTTAAATAATCTTCTTTGCTCAACTATACAGTTGAAGAATCAATAACTTAGGGTGAAAATCACATGAAATCTACACCCAAATCGATATTTTTATGCAAAAATAATATATTTTTTTCAGTTTTCTATATTTTTTTGGTATTTTCGCAGAATAAATGGCATAATACGAAACGAAATGTACAATTTCAATACATCAAACAATCATTTTTGGAAAAATTTCCTAACGCAGATTAGTCTGCTATTCATTACGGTGACTCTTATTGTTTGGTTTCTTCCCAGACACGAAGGTCCCGTCTTTCGATATGATATTGGCAAGCCTTGGATGTATGGTTCGTTGATTGCCAGTTTCGACTTTCCCATCTTCAAGACAGATGAAGCCATCAAGGAGGAACAAGACTCTTTGACCAAGTATTTCCAACCATATTATTACTATGACGCAAGCGTAGAGAAGGCGCAAATAGATAATTTTCTGAAAGACTTTCAGGAAGGACTTCCTGGATTGAACCCTATGTACAAGGCTATTATCTGCGACCGTCTGCACCAACTCTACCAAACTGGCATTATCAAGACAACTGAGTACAACACGTTGAACAAGGACACGACGAACATGATACGTGTGGTGGACAAGAAACAGGCAACAAGTTTGCAAATCAATAAGGTACACTCTGTTTTCTCCGCTTACGAGAAACTATTTAATGACAGTAGGTTGGAACCACACAAACAATTATTGCAAAGATGTAATCTCAACAATTACATCGAACCCAACTTGATATACGACAAGGAAAGAAGTCAAACGGAACTCAACGACCTATTGAGTGGCATTTCGCAAGCCAGTGGTTTGGTGATTAGCGGACAAAAAATCGTAGACCGTGGCGATATCGTTGACGAACATACTTATTTGGTGCTCAATTCACTGGAGCGAGAGATGAAACGCATCAACGATGCCGACTCAAAGATGGCGATTACGATGAGCGGACAAACCATCTTCGTCTTGTTCATGGTATTGCTTTACACCTTATATATAATATTATTCCATCATGATTACTTTGAGAATCTGCGAAGTATCATGATGCTATATTCGCTCATGATTATCTTTCCTGTATTGGTATCGCTGATGGTGTCACACAACTTTTTCAGCATTTACATCATCCCGTTTGCCATCGTTCCCATATTCATTAACGTGTTCTTGGATTCCAGAACGGCATTCGTCACCCATTTGATTATGGTTCTCATCTGTGCGGCAGCGGTGAAATACCAATACGAGTTCATTATTATTCAATTGGTGGCTGGATTGGTAGCCATCTACTCGTTGCGCGAACTATCAAGTAGGGCACAGGTGTTTAAGGTTGCCATCTTCGTAACGATTTCCAGTTCTGTCATTTATGTCACCATGCAAATGATGCAAGGTTACGATTTGATGAACATCGACGACGACATGATTTATTACTTTATCGTCAACGGTATCTTGTTGTTGCTGGCTTACCCATTGATGTACATCATAGAACGCGCGTTTGGGTTTATCTCCAGTGTCACATTATTTGAATTAGCCAACACCAACAAAGGATTGCTTCGCAACTTGAGTGAGATTGCACCAGGTACTTTCCAACATTCCTTTACGGTGGGAAACTTAGCTTCCGAGATAGCCAACAAGATAGGGGCAAACAGTTTGTTGGTACGTACAGGTGCCTTATATCATGACATTGGCAAGATGACCAACCCCGCATTTTTCACCGAGAATCAAGCTGGCGTGAATCCACACGACAAGATGACGTATCAAGAAAGTGCGCGAATCGTCATCAGTCATGTTACCGAAGGAATCAAGATGGCAGAGAAAGCCAATATTCCCGCAGACATCAAGGACTTTATCTTAACTCACCACGGTAAGGGAATGGCAAAGTATTTCTACATCAAATACAAGAACGAACATCCTGATGAGGAAATAGATACGACACCATTCACCTATCCTGGTCCTAATCCTTCCACTCGCGAGCAAGCTATCTTGATGATGGCAGATACCACAGAGGCTGCTTCACGCTCATTGCCCGAATACACCGAAGAGAGTATTCGCGCATTGGTAAATCGTCTCATTGACAACCAAGTGAACGAGGGATTCTTCCATGAATGTCAAATCACTTTCCGTGAGATTGCCATGGCAAAGGAAGTATTGATAGAAAAACTCATGGCTATTTATCACACACGTATTAAGTATCCCGAACCTAACGAGAAGGAAGACGCCTCTAAGTCGGATAAAAACAAGAAGAAAAAGAAGAAAAGATTCCAGTATATTCAAGTTCGTAGCGAATCGAAATAAACCATGTATTTCCTTCATTACAAACTCACAGATAAAGAGCGAAGCGTGCAAAGGCAATGGCACACTTCGCCTTTTTTGTGCAGTAATATACATATTTTATGTTAATGGGAGTTAAATACAAAGACGATATAACGGAAATTCGGAACAATATAGATACTTTTGCAAACAATTTATTTAAAGGTATTTAAGATGAATAAGGTAAAATTAGTCATTTTGACTATTCTATTTTCAGGTAACACCGCATTCGCTGGCGGAATTCTTACCAACACCAATCAAAGTGTCAGTTTTCTTCGTAACCCTGCTCGCGATGCTGCCATCGGTCTCGATGGTGTATATTCAAATCCTGCAGGTGTAGCATTCCTTAGCGATGGTCTTCACATTGGTTTCAATTGGCAATATGCCCACCAAACTCGCACCATCACTTCCACAAACACACTCTTTGGATTGGGAAACAAGAACAACGGACAGACAACCAAGAAATTTGAAGGTGTGGCAAATGCTCCCTTCATCCCATCACTACAGGCTGCCTACAACAAAAACAATTGGTCGTTCCAATTCAACTTCTCTGTACCTGGTGGTGGCGGAAAGTGTGAGTTCGACAAGGGAATCGGTTCGTTCGAAACCGTTGTTGGAGCCATTGCCAATCGTCTCATTGGAGTTTCCAAAGATCTCAACAGCTCATTAGGAGCATTAGGAGCCAGCGTTCCAACCGTCACGGGATATGACGTAGACGGCTACATGAAAGGTAAACAATACTATTTTGGTTTCCAAATTGGTGCTGCACATAAGTTCAACGAGCACCTTTCTGTATATGGAGGTCTTCGTTTGCTTTACGGAACAGCATCATACGAAGCCCGTCTGAACAACATTCGCGTTATGAATGGTAACACGGGAATCACGTTGCCAGAATATTTCCTTGGCGTAACAAATGGTTTGACAGACGCAGGAAACAAGATTGCTGCACTCGGACAACAGGTGAAAGATGGTGTTCAGCAATATGTTGCAGGATATATGGCAGCTGGAATGTCACAAGAGCAAGCCATGCAACAACCCGAAGTAAAGCAATTGGTAGCACAAGGACAAGAATTGCAGGCAAAAGGTGATCAATTGAAAGCTACTGCTGAACAACTGGAAGGAAGTGCAGCTACGTTAGCTCCCTATACTAACGGCGTAAACTTAAAGAGTGATCAAACAGGTTGGGGTATTGCTCCTATCATCGGTATCGACTACAAGATTGGTGCTTTCAACTTCGCTGCTAAGTATGAGTTCAAGACTCGTATGCGTATGAAAAACAATTCCGACCTGAAAGAGGCATCAGTTATTTCTGCTACGAACAAATATGTGAACGGCACAAGTGTACCCGAGGATTCACCAGCCTTATTGGCTGTTGGTGCTCAATGGAGCATTCTCGACAACGTTCGCTTAAATGCTGGTTATCACCATTTCTTCGACAAGAGTGCACATTGGTATGAGCATAGCGAGAAATTGCTTAAAGGAGGAACCAACGAGTATTTAGCTGGAGCAGAGTGGGACATCAACGACAAGTTGACCGTTTCTGGTGGTGCACAGATAACCCGTTATCCGCTCACAGATGAATATATGAACGATATGTCGTTTGTGGTGAATTCATGGACTTTCGGACTGGGATTGGAATATAAGTTAAGTAGCAACTTAAAACTCAGTGCAGCCTATTTCCAAACCAACTACGAAGATTACGACATGAATACTCCTGCACAAAATATGGAAGCCTTGGGATTGAACATACCAGCAGGAAAGAACTCATTCACACGTACCAACCGCGTAATTGGCGTTGGCGTAGAAATGTGTTTCTAATCTAATCTGATTTAATTTATCGTGGGATATTGCTTTACCTTTCGTAACGTAATATCCCACGAACTGTGAATATATGAATTAAAGTCTTTATGGAAAACATGATGGACAAGAACCACAATGGTATGTAGACGATTCAGGACAAGCAGGCGAACAAGCAAACCAAATGAAATATTCCGTTCGTCAACAATTCGAGGAACGATAAATTTTACTATAAGGGATCTACATCGAAGTATATTTGCAAGGCGGCATATTGCTTGTCTTGCAAGATTTGTTTCTGACACAAGCGAAGGTATTCGCGCACTCGCTTGAGGTCGATACCGTTTTCCAACTTAACCATCAACTTGCGAATACTCAATGATTTCACGCGTGCAACAGCAGGTTTGTCGGGACCGAGTACCCTATCTCCAAACCATTGTCGCAACAAGCTTCCCATATAAATAGCTCCCGACTCTACAACGTTTTCATGTCGATGTTTCAGATAGACATACACCAAATGATAAAAAGGTGGATAATGAAAACCTTTTCGCTCTTCCAACAAATCATGATAAAACGAATTGAAATCATTACTTACCACTTGTTGGATAACTGGCAGGTTGACATTCTTCGTTTGCAAGATTACCAATCCACGTTTCCCTTTTCGTCCTGCCCTACCACTTACTTGCGACAACATCATGAAAGCATGTTC
Organism: uncultured Prevotellaceae bacterium; assembly: GCA_900314715.1. Lineage (GTDB taxonomy): Bacteria > Bacteroidota > Bacteroidia > Bacteroidales > Bacteroidaceae > Prevotella. The sequence goes on from OMWI01000049.1 coordinate 8,876, forward strand.
ATACGCCCGGAAATCGGGATAATTCAACATATTATCCGCATTGAGAATTCCAACGACAGAAACATTATCGAAGTCTAATCCCTTGCTAATCATCTGGGTTCCTATCAACACATTGGTACGTCCCGTGGAGAAATCACGAATAATACGCTCGTAAGCATTGCGCGTTCGAGTGGTGTCTAAATCCATTCTCGCCACTCGTGCCTCTGGGAAGATTTCCATGATTTCATCCTCTATCTTCTCCGTACCATATCCCCGACCTTTCAATTCCTTGTTTCCGCAACATGGACATTCATTAGGAACGGCATAAGTAAACCCACAATAATGGCAGGTGAGTTGGTTCATGTTGCGATGAAAGGTGAGACTAACGTCACAATGTTCACATTTGGGAACCCATCCACAAACCTTGCATTCTATCATCGGGGCAAAGCCGCGACGGTTTTGGAACAAGATAACTTGCTTACCCGTATGGAGAGCCTCACGAACTGAAGCCAACAACTGCGGTGAGAAGGAGCCTTTCATCATCTTTCTACGGCGAAGATCCTTGATGTCTACCAATTGTATTTCAGGCAAAGCGATGTCTTTGTAACGTGAGTGTAATTCAACCAATCCATATTTCCCTTGTGTGGCATTATAGTAACTCTCCATAGATGGCGTAGCCGTACCCAACAGAACTTTCGCTTGACAATCCGCATACATGTGCGCCAACATAATGGCTGCACTACGAGCATGATAACGTGGTGCAGGTTCTTGTTGTTTGAACGATGTTTCGTGTTCCTCATCAACAATGACCAATCCCAACCGATGGAATGGCAAGAAAACGGCACTTCGTGCACCCAAGATCACTTGGTAAGGATTCTTGGAAAGTTGCTTTTTCCATATCTCCACTCGTTCATCATCGCTATATCTGCTATGGTAAATGCCTAATTGATTGCCAAAAACCCTTTTCAAACGTTCCATCATTTGCACCGTAAGAGCTATTTCAGGCACGAGATACAACACTTGTTTATTCTCTTGCAATGCCTTATGGATGAGATGAATGTAAATCTCCGTCTTACCGCTGGAAGTAACACCATGAAGAAGCACCACGTTCTTGCGCATCATTTGGAACAACACCTGATTATAGGCATCTTGTTGGGCTGCATTGAGTTTCTTGATGTTCTCCAAATGCACATCTCCACCTTGTTCCAACCTACCAACTTCCCGTTTGTAGGTATATAGGATTCCCTTGTCAATCAGCGATTTGACATTTGAATAAGTACAATGGCTTTCATTCATCAATTCGTCACGAGTCACTTCTACAACGGGAGGCATCTTACCAACTTTGTCTATGTTGCCCCAACCCGTCAAGGAAAGGAAATCCATCAATGCCATTCGTTGTTTATCGGCTCGTCCCAACATGTCCAACGCGATATGCAAAGCCCGTTCGTTGCGGTATATTTCCGACAAGCCAATGTAAGTTTCCGTTTTGGGACGGTAACCTTCTTCTGCCTTCAAACCAGAAGGCAATGCTGCCTTATACACCTCACCAATAGGCGACATGTAATAATCTGAAATCCAGGTCCAAAGTTGATATTGTTGGGGAAGCAAAATAGGATGTTCATCCAATATGGAAACCACATCCTTCACGTCAAAAGTAGGCTCGACATCATGTACCTTTACCGCAATGGCAGTATACATTTTGCTCTTTCCCAATGGTACGAGTACACGCATGCCCAACCTCACCTTTTCCGCCATTTCATCGGTAATGGAATAGGTGAATAGCCCTTCTATAGGCAATGGCAATATAACGTCTACATACCTCATCACGTGCAAAGTTACGAAAAGTAGAGTGCAAAGCCAAATTTATTTAGACTTTTTCGAGACGGAGTAACTTCGTCGTTTTTTCGTCAAAGTTACGAAAATCAAGTACAGAACAATAGTTTTGTATCTACAAACCATTGATTTGTGCGTTACAAACGAACAGTTTATAGCATACAAACGAACGGTTTATAGCATACAAACGTATCGTTTACACAATCTAAACCTATCGTTTGCATCGTCTAAAGCTATGGTTTGTGCATTCTGTTTGCATTTATTCTGTAAAATATGCATTTTGTTGTTTTTGCCAAGACCTCCCGTCTTGCCGACCTGATTTTCGGTTGATTCTCTTTCCGCTCGCTCATTTCTCGTGTATCAGAATATTGCTTCATCAACATTATATTGCGAACTCACATAAGCACCAACGGGAGGTGTTAGGTGAGGTCTATGGGAGGTCTTACGGGAGGTCTTACGGGAGGCCTTTCAAGCTCATCCGTTTTACAACTCCTTAATACTTAGTAATTTATGAAAACCGACGGGAGGTCTTGAAGGAAAACAAGAAAAAGGCATATTTAAAGATTGGAAAATCACAAGCCCCTATGTAATTTCGTTTGAACCAACGAAACAAATTCATTTGATTTTTAACCGAGATGTAGCAAAAGGAACGAAAAAAGCAGATGACATTTATGCATCTGCTTTATATGATTGGTTAATGAAGACTAATCTCCTTAAAAATAATATGCGGCACTCACTTGCCATGAGTTATAATTGCCATTCCATCCATCTGCTGCAGCTTGGGTGGCATTTTTCCAAGTCACTTCACCCGTTTTGCTAACTCCTACATTATAATTGGCAGATATTTGGAAATTAGCTAAGGTTATTCCCGCTCCCACGTTCACGCTAAAAGCAGAGTTTTTCAGTCGCCAAATAGCCTCATGGTCATCTGTCAAATTCTGTTCTTTGTCTCCAATGGCAAATCCCAACTGAGGACCGCCAAAGGCAAACACGTTGAAACCTGTACCTAAATAGATAGAATATCTCAATGACAAAGGCACAATGATTTGCTTGGTTTTCAAGGTATTCACTTGTCGTGTATCAGTAGTACCAACGGGAGCATAAAACACATCTATCTTTGACTCTCGTTGATTATACAATGCAGCCAAGTCAATACTCATACCAGGAAGGGGAATGGGAATGTTCATCGTGGGACCTATAAACCAGCCCGTACGATTATCTGATTTAAACACGTCATTCTTGAATGACAATTTCGCCAAATCCACTCCACCTTTCACGCCAAGCCTTATTTGAGCGTTTGCTGTCAGTGCTACAAGCACCATACATAATGAAAAAAATATCTTCTTCATATCGTTAATATTTTTGGGAGTTTTGAAGGAAGAGACTGTTTTAATGTCTTTCCCTTCTTACCGTTACACGAGCAGCACTTGAACTTGGCGAACTCTTCTTGCTCTTACTTGAACTTTTCTTCACGGAAGTTTCCGAATTGCCGCTTCTACGATTAGCCTTGCGTTCTTTCTTTGTCTTAACGTTAGCTTGTGCATTGGCAATGGAATCAAGCGAATCTCTCTTTTGTGGGTCTCCCCAGATATGTTTCTCGAATTCTTTCAACTCTGCTTCAATGCGACGTTGTTCCTTCGACATGGCAGAAGAATCGTTATTGCAATATTGCGCCAATGTTTGACCGAGCATATTGGTCGTTTTGTAAATCTTTCCACGATACTTGTTCATCGCAAAGAAATCATCCACACTCATCGTTGCGGCATTATTCAAATTGCTGGTCATGATAGTTTGCTTGGCAAGGAAGGGAGCCAAATCATCATACTTCACCCAGAACAAAGGATACTTTGCTGCTCCATCACCGAAATCATCTTCTCTAACCATAATTGGACATAATGCCAACACCTTGGTATGGAAGGTAGAAGTGGCTTGGTCGTAGTAGGCACTTTCCTTTAAATAATAAGCCGTAACCTCTTTAGAAGGAATGTCGCTATCATCTAAATGCACTCCCCTATTCGTACGTTCATAATAAATGTGGTAATCATCCAAGAACTGCAAGGGTTTGATACGGGCGGAATCAGTAAACACCTCGTTTCCATCCATTCTGTATTCGTATGCTTTCACCATTCCGCGCATAATCAACCTAAACATATAGGTAAACAAATTCATTTGCGTACCTACTGGTTCTGTGGGGTAATACAATCCCGCATTAGCATCCTCGGTGAGTACGATTTCACGATAAATGTCGCGTCTCCACACCACGTCTTCAGACATGGATGCTTGTGTAGGGAATGAAATCTGCGCACGCGTAGTGATGGTATTCGCATTCGACTTATTTTGTTGGCTTTCCGCTTGCTGTTGAGTGCGTCTGCGTTGTGGTTGAGCCATCATGCTCATGGGCAAAAAGGTAAGGATGTAAAAGAGCAAGAAACCCTTCACCATGATTCCAAACCTTGAATGACTAACTGACCTATTCATATCTTTGTCTTTTATCATTATTCTTGTTATTACTTTACAATCACCTCCATCGCTCCAGGTAATGTGCGAGTTATACCATCAGGACCAATGGCTTGAACACCACGGATATAGAATCGACGGCCGCGCGACAATTTTCGGAAAGAATCCTTTTGTCTGCCAGAGAACTTATTACCATCTGAAGCCAACGGAACAGCATTACCCATATTGTCGAAGAACACCGTTTCAAAGGCAAGCACCTTAAATGGGATGTCGAGCAAACCATCATCAATGGCAGCACTTAATGTATTCATGCCCATCAAAGAAGCTTTCGCTAAGCCACCTCCTTTATAACGGTCATCACCGATAACAACGTATGGAGTTGGATCGGGCAATTTACGTACTTTGAACGTTACTTGCGCCATCTGCCTTGTACTTCCCTTGTCGTGTGCCGTAACGGTAAACGTAACGTCTTTTCCTACGGCAGCAGGTACGGCAACATAATGTCCATCACCCTTAGCAGTAAGTGAACCACCGCTCATTGTTACGGAAACGGCATTCTGAGGAACACCAGGCACACTCACACTCATCGGATTACTGAATCCTGCATAGAGTACATTCATCAAGTCAGCTGCCACAGTTGCTCCGCTTGGTGCAGGAATCACATTATATTTCTGTAGGAAATCTCTACGAATCGTTTCACCAGCGGCATTGTGCGTGAGCAAATAACCACCGAACGAATGTTCACCCACGCCACCAGCAGCAAACGAGTATCTTCCCGTAGTGGTATTGATACGATTACCATTCACATATATCTCTGGAGTCTGCGTAGTATCTACGGCAGCCATGACGATATTGGCAGAGAAAGTCTCACCAGGATAAAGTGTCGTCTTTTCTGGAATCACGAAAGCATCCAATTTATTCACGCGAATATCCTTCACGTCAATATTTGCCACCAAAGTATGCAACACTTCACCTTCCGCATAGCGAATATCACTCTGCAATTTTGACAGAAGGGTAACCGCTGCGGCAACGGGCATATCCTCAAACATATACTCTTGCCAGTTCTTACCCATCGTGTGGGCAGTCTTTGGCAATTCCGTTGTCAAGTTGTTATGGATGATATCACGTTGTTCCTTATCGGGAACCATCTTCAAGATTCGTTCGCGATACGAGTTAATGGCATTATATAATTGCCTTCCTTTTCCCGTACCTGGAGCTAACATCACAAACGATGCAGCTTCCAAATCCTCCTTGTTCCTAATATTATGTATGTCCGCATTCTTCCCGTCTGCTTCCTTTACAATGGCCTCTTTCAATTCCTGTGCGAAATTGTAAATAGAATCACTCATTTGTTTCACCAAGTTGGCTTTATCGTACCAAGCCTTTACCTTGGAAGGATTGAGTTTCATCTGGTCATTGAAGTCGTTGTATATCGACGCATTCTCCTTGGCTGAATTGGCAGTGGTGCGATTCAGGCTCTCTTCCACGACAGAGAAACCATTCAGCACCTCCGTTGAAACATTCAACGCAAGCATCGCCATCAACACAACGTACATCAGGTTGATCATTTTCTGGCGAGGAGATACGGGTCTTTTCTTAATTGCCATATTGTATCGTTTTATGGATTATTGTGGAATACCGTCTTGTCCACCAAACCCATCTTGTCCGTTTACTTTATTGAGTCCTGCCTTTGGCATATTCACCGTCATGGCTTCAATCATACGAGCATAAATCTTATTCAACTCACCAATCTGTTCTGCCATCTTCCTACTCTGCTCATTGATTTGGTCGATAGTACCGATTTGTTGACTGGCTCCCTTGAGTTGCATTTCATAAACCTTACAAATACCAGTAAGAGTACGGTTGAGATTTTCCATTTCCTCACTATCTCGTGTGAGACGTTCGCTCTGTTCAGAAACTTTGCCCAACATCTCAGTAAGTTTCTTCAGTTCTTCTACGTAGTTGCCTTGAGCCTCAGCCATGTCAGGAGTAACATCTTGGTTTTGGGAAATCCAAGCCCCTCCACCTACAACACCTACAGAACCTACTCCACCTACATTACCTACAGCACCTACTTCCTCTATTTCCCCTACTTCTCCATTACTTCCATGTCCGCCGCCAATGATAATAGTTCCACTACCACCAACGACACCTCCACCGCCGCCAACGGCAGCAGCAACGGCTTGACCTTCAGGAGCGACATAGCCTTCTGGTAATTCCATGCCTTCTACAACTTCTCCGCCTTCAACCAAATGTGTAGGCAAATCCCTACCATCTGCCGTTTTGTCAAACGGACGGTCGAACGCTGAGATAAAGAATACGAAAACCTCCGTTCCCATTCCGAGGAACAAGAAGAAGTTTGCACCAGGCAAGTGGGTGAGTTTAAACAACGTACCCAAAATCACAATAGAGGCACCCCAACTGTAGGCATAGTTCAGGAATGTTTGCCCAGGAACGCTATCCATCCACTTTTGCAGACGATAGACAATATTGAATTTACTGTACTTGGTCATCTTTTCTTGCTCTTTGTTTGTTTCTGTTTTGTACTTGTGGTATTAGCCAAACTCCTCACGCAACGGAATCCGATGTATGAACGTGGTTGGTTTTGATACTCCCATGTGCGCCATGCACTACGGATATAACTCTCTGGGTCTTTCCAAGATCCTCCCCTTACACTTTTCTTCTTCAACCGATAGGGGTCTTCCTTTGCAGCTTTATATTCCAATTGTGGATTCAAGTCGTTCATTGCATCCACACCTGCTTCCGTGAAAATGGTGCTCGTCCATTCTGCCACGTTACCAGCCATATCGAACAAGCCATTTGAATTGGCAGAATAGATACCCACCTTACTTGTTATCAAGTTTCCGTCTTTTGTATAATTACCACGGTCTGGCTTGAAGTTGGCAAAGAAACATCCATCGCCACTCTTCACACTTGGATTATCCCAAGGGAATTCGTTTTGGTCCTTACCACGTGCGGCATACTCCCACTCAGCTTCGGTTGGGAGGCGATAGCGCTGCACATAACGTGCCTCTGGACCTAATCCCTTCAACAGATAATCAGTTCTCCAAGCGCAGAAAGCATTAGCTTGTTCCCATGAAACACCAACAACGGGATAGTCGTTATATGCGGGATTGGAGAAATAATTACGTAAGTACATCTCATTGTCTGAGTTCTGGAAATCATTTACCCAACAAGTGGTATCTGGATAGATGTTCACGATATACGTATTCAAGAAATCCCATGGTCCACTCAGCGGACGGTTGATGGTTTGACGTATGATACGACCTTCATCGTCAATGTATGCTGTATCCTTTGAAATCATGACCACCTCATTGGGGTCTACCACCATATCAGTATTCAAGTTGCGCTCTTCAGGATTTAAACGATTACGACGCAAGGCAGCGGTGGTATAGTCGTATACCTCATAACGGTAATTCAACTGACTGCAATCCAACAATTTCTCACCCGTTACGGGGTTTATCTTATACAAGCTTTCCATAGCTCGTTGTTCATCCTCATTGGGCTTGCGTGGCAATTGCTTCTTCCAATTCAAATGTGGTTCTATCGGGTCACCGTTCTTGTCTTCCGTCACCATGTAAGTCTCATCGCCTCCGTATGATGGGTCAGCAAGGCGAGTACGCAAAATACTATCACGCACCCAATTCACGAACTGCTTATACTGTGAGTTGGTAATCTCCGTCTCATCCATCCAGAAACCGTCAATAGACACGTCTTTCACAGGGGTTTGCTTTCCCCAAAGGCTGTCTTGCGTCTCAATACCCATACGAAGCCAACCACGGTTGATGCGAGTCATTCCGTAAGGCGTGGGCTCAGAAAAAGCCTTGCCACCAACGCCAACCACTTCGCCACCGCGTCCTGACGACGAGGCCGACTTGCTTCCCATGCATCCAGTGATTGCTATCGTCAATAACATGACGCAAAAAGCCAATGCTTTTCTTTTCATATAGATTCTTTCTTTTATATATTCTTATATAATTAATGTGCAATAATCAAAGAATTCTCACGCTCTTATGGCGATTCTTTCCCTTCTTCACCAAATTGATGTCGGTCTGATAACCAACAAAGAGTTCGTGGCTGCCATTACCAGGATTGATAGCCGAGGTATATACCTCATAACTATATCCCAACATGATGCCATGAACCATACCGCCGATGAGGAATGTCACCGAGTTAGTAGGACTATAGGCAACACCCGCATACATCACTTTCTTGTCATTGGTGTATACCAAACGCGCCGTCACGTCACCACGATAGGCTGTCATGTCGGTACGGAACAAGAACGATGTCTTTATTGCTAAAAACGGATTTCTCCACTTAATATTGTATCCACCCGTCAAATAATATGTACGATCTATCTGTAATTCATTGGTTTCGCCCAAATGTACGAGTGGAGCCGTCAAGTGTTTGCCTGATACACCTACATACCAATTACGACGCTGGTAATACAAGCCAAAGTCTATATCCACGCCTGTTCCATTTATCTCGGACGTGGAAAAAGCAGGGTCAGTGGGTTCATTCAAGTCAAGTTTAGAACCATCAAACTTCTCACTAATCAATCCAAGCTGAACGCCATAAGCCAACATACCGCCAGCCAACTTATGTCGAATGGCATATTGCACGGCCAATCGCTGATGATTGAAAAGTCCCAACTTGTCATTCATCAACTCAAGTCCCACTCCATGATAAGTCTTTAAGGCATAGAAGGGCAAGTCTCCAGCAAAATGCATGGTCTGAGGATTATTGGTAAAGCCGACGAAATCGAGCGCGTAAGCTGCGGTAACATTAATAACCGCCTCCTTACCCACCGATGCAGGGTTGAACGATGGTTCCATATCAAAGTAATGTGAGAAGGAAACATCATATTGCGCATGTCCTAACGTAGACACCGCAACAACCATCAGGATGACTAAATTGCGTTTAAACACGAATAAATAACGTTATCCTTTTGGCTTTTATTGTATTTGACGTCACACATCTTCGTCTTTTTCTTTTATTTGAATAAAAAAACATGATTTATGTGGTTTTTTTTCTTTACATCAATATTTCTTCGTATTTTTGCACCGTCTATCAATTGAAAGAATCATCATGAAGTGTTTAAGGTTTTCAGGAAAAAGAATCGGTTTTTTGTGTTTGGGGTTGTTTATCTGCTCATTACTCCACGCCGTTCCTGCCAAGCGGGGACTATGGAAACATATCACCTTGGCTGACGGAACACAAGTAATGGCTGAAATGCGTGGCGACGAGCACGGGAAATTCTGGGTTGACCGTGAAGGGCATGCGTATTTGATGGATAAAAATGGCTCATTCCAACAAATGACGATGCAAGAAGCCACCGCAAAGTTGGCTTTGTACCGCCAGCAAAGTGAAGACATCCATGCGTCAAAAGGCATGAAAGCACCTCGTAGAGTTAATGGAATACCTACTGACAAGAGCATCTTTCAAGGAAAGAAGAAAGGCATTGTCATCTTGGTGCAATTCCCAGAAGGCACATATACCGAGAATTCGGAAACTATCGTTGACCCTGCCGTATCGTTCAGCGAAGATACCCCTGCCCTTTTGGGTTGTACAACTACGCGAGAACTTTACCAAAAAATCATCAATCAACGTCATCTGAAAGACGATCCCATGCGAGGACCGTTCATGGGAAGTGTCAAGGATTACTTCATTGACCAAAGCTTCGGTCAGTTTGAATTGGACTTCGACATCGTGGGTCCTTTCACGCTCAGCAAATGCCGTCATTACTATGGGAAAAACAAAGAAGGAGGTTCTGACTCCCATGCTGGGGAAATGGTATATGAAGCCGTGAACTTAGCTATTGCAAACGGAGTTGACTTCTCGCAATACGACTGGAATGGCGATTATGTAATAGACCAGGTTTTCGTCTTATATGCAGGACAAGGAGAAGCAGATGGCGGCGACCATGATTGTATTTGGCCACACGAATATTACTTGAATTATGCTTATTGGAGCATTACCACAAACATCAACGGAAAGAATTATACCATCAACCAATATGCTTGTTCCAATGAATTGGCTACCAACAAGCATTACGGAAAGACGGAAGACGAGGATTTCGTTTATGGTACGCAAATCAACGGCATTGGAACCCTTTGTCACGAATTCTCGCATTGTATGGGTTATCCCGATATGTACGATATCGCATACGTCAATTACGGAATGTCCTCGTGGGACTTGATGGATAGTGGTAGTTACAATGGCAAATGGAACGGAGGACATAGCGACTGGCCTGAAATGAATGCTGGATATGAACCTGCTGGATATACGGCTTTCGAAAGATGGTGCGCGGGATGGATAGAACCTATCGTATTGTCTGATCCGCAAAAGATTACTAACATGAAGCCGATGGGAGGAACGCAAGAAGGTGGGATTGACGACCATGGGGATGCTTACGTCATCTATATGCCTGGCAGCAAGAAGACCATCGAGGGAGAGTATTACATGTTGGAAAATAGGCAACAGGCAAATTGGGATACTTCTTTACCTTGGCACGGATTGCTTATCACCTATGTTCACTACAACCAAAGCTTATGGAGAAACAATTGCCTGAATTGTACGGATCCAGCAACGCTTAGAGAACGAGGTGCTTCTAACGACCATCCACGCATTACAGTCTTTCAAGCAGGAGGCGATGACCCTGGTTTTCTTTCGTTAGATGCCTATCCGTACAAGACACAAAGCGTTTACGATATCATAGGGAGCGGTTGGGGAAACACGGCTCTCCAAGTTATCAATAATCTCAATAGGACGTATGGTTCAAAAGGATTAAGTTTGAGCGCAGAAGATTGCGACGAATTGTCTGCTTTCACCTACCCCACCTCTCTCTATTGGGGCAACAACACTTCAGAACAAGTTCTCCTCGACCATGATATATGGAAGATTGAGTCATCTGACGCGAACGAAGAAGATATCAATTTCATTTACAGAAGACTCGCTAACGAACGGGTGTTGAATCTTGACCAAGACACGGAAGAACCGCAAAGTTGGGAGAAGGGACTTTATTCTTCGGCAACGATGAACCGCGAACTCACACCTGGGATTTACAACACGCTATGGTTGCCTTTTGACATGAGTCGTACGGAAATTATCTCCACATGGGGTGAAGGAACGGAAATCTATCGTCTTACAGATGTATTCCCTGATGAGAATGGGAAGTTAATTATCAATTTAGACGAAGATACCCAAAATGGCATCAAAGCCTACGAACCTATCTTTATCAAATTGAACGAGGAAGCGGAAAACACAGCGATGCAAATCAACCAATACATCCAAGTGAATGAGGATTACGATGCTGATAGGGAACCTATCGTGGAATTACAAAACGGATGGAAACTCGTTGGAACGAAAAACTATGGTTATGTGCCAGCCGATGCAAAATACTTGAAGGACAATTATTATTACACTGCAGGCAACAACAAGACCATCATCAGGGCTTATCGTGCATACTTCGTTGCTCCCGCTGACGTAAATGATATGTTTAGCTCATCTAAAGATGTCGTTTACAACGTGAAAAGATATGGTTTAGACGAGCAAACTACATCAATTACTCACACCAAAGAAACATCATCTATCGAAAAGGATGGAATTTACGACTTGTATGGAAGAAAACTTGATTCATCCAATCTGTCATCTAAAGGCATTTACATTAAAAACGGAAAGAAGTATATCGTGAGATAAGAAAGTTAGAGGCAAGAAAGTAAGAAGCAAGAGATATGTCTTTCAAATGGAGAACATATCTCTTGCTTCTTACTTTCTTGCCACTTATCCTCTCTTGCGATTTTGTTATTGAAACGTATACAAAAGTATATGGTACATGAATAACATCCTCTTTCTAATTCTTTTTCGTAACTTTGCATCCATAAACCAATAATTAAGATGAAACAATCATTATTATCTTTCTTACTTTCTTGTTTTGCCATCTCTTCAATGGCTCAACAATCACCAAATGGGAAATTGAAGATTGTACCCAAACAACAGACATTAACGGTCTATTATCAAAAACAACCTGTAATTGAGGTGGAAACCTCCGTGAATACGTCTGCCTTGAAAAAAAGCAAGGCAAAATATATACGGGCCGACTATCAGATGCTTTCGGGAAAGAAGCATCATTGCACCAACGAGGCTAATGAATATCGTTGCGGAGAATTGGTACTTCGTGTATATAACGACGGTATTGCGTTCCGATACGAGTATCAAGGATTGAAAGATGCCTTGCAACCCGAAGAACAAACCGCCTATCGCATTCCCGAAGGAACACGTCGCTGGATGCAACAATGGACCGAGGCTTACGAGAGTTTCTTCCCATTCGGTACTACCGCCAAGGTTAAGCCAATACGGAGTTTCAGCGGTACCTTCACTTCACCTGACGGATTCAACAACCGATGGGGTTATCCTGCCTTATTGGAACCCGTTGATGGTATCTTTGCCCTTATCTCTGAGGCAAATATCGAACGACAACAAAGTGCTTCATGTCTATACAACGACGGTGAGCGTTTCCGTGTAGTACCCGACAAAAACGAAGTAAAGATTAATGGCCATTGGCACACGCCTTGGCGGGTGGTAATGATAGGAACATTGGCTGATATAGTAAGTTCAACACTCATCACGGACGTTTCAGAACCGTGCAAGTTGACAGATATGAATTTGACATGGATACAACCAGGCGTGGTGTCTTGGGTGTATTGGGCTTACAACCATGGTTCCAATGACTACAATATCATTAAGAAATATGTGGACATGGCAGTTAAGTTGCATCTTCCCTACGTACTCATCGACGCTGAATGGGATGAGATGAAAGATGGAAAGACCATTGAAGATGCCGTTGGCTATGCTCGTTCACAAGGTATAAAACCCATGATTTGGTATAATTCCAGTGTGGGTTGGATTAACGGAGCACCAGGACCGAAATTCAGGCTTAACAAAAAGGAAGACCGAGAACGAGAGTTTGCATGGTGTGAGAAAATCGGAGTGGTTGGCGTGAAAATCGATTTCTTCTCTGGCGACAACCAAATGAATATGGACTATTGCTTAGACCTTTTGGAGAGTGCCGCCAAATATCATCTCTTGGTGAACTTCCATGGTGCTACCATTCCTCGCGGATGGCAACGCACTTATCCTAACCTACTCTCTACGGAGGCTGTCTATGGTGCTGAATGGTATAACAACGTACCGACATTCACGGATAAGGCGGCTTGTCACAATGCCACTCTACCCTTTACACGCAATATCATTGGTCCGATGGATTACACGCCTTGTGCTTTCAGCGACTCACAACATCCGCATATCACTACTCATGCCCATGAGTTGGCTCTTACCGTACTCTTCGAGAGTGGGTTGCAACACTTAGCCGACCGCCCAGAGAGTTTCTTGTCACAACCGCAAGCCGTACAAGAATTCTTGGGGCAACTACCCGCATCATGGGACGAGACAAGATACGTGAGTGGTTACCCGGGCAAAAGTGCTGTATTGGCTCGTCGCTATGGAAAGACATGGTATATAGCTGGCATCAACGGCACGGATGAGACCAACAGTTTATCCCTGCCTTTGAAAGATATTATCAAAAAAGCTCAACATGCTACCATCTATCTCGACGGTCAAGACCAACCTTGGGATATTCAAAACGTAAAACCATCAGAACTGCCTAAGGCTATTACTTGTCAACCTCGTGGCGGTTTTGTCATCATCATATCGTAAACATAAACTCATGAAAATATGAAACAGATTCTTGCAACTTTTATCCTTGCCGTATCTACAATACTCACGACACAAGCACAACAGAAAACCCTCGTAGAGACATTTCCCATCAGTAGTGTCAGATTGGGTGATAGTCAATTCTTGCGCAACCAACAAGCAGACATATATTATTTGTTGGGCTTGAATGCTGACCGACTACTGGCTCCCTATCTGAAAGGAGCTGGATTAACTCCAAAGGCAGAGAACTATACCAATTGGGAAAACACGGGATTAGACGGACACATTGGCGGTCACTATCTGTCGGCTCTCAGTTATATGTATGCTGCCACAGGCAACAAGGAGATTGGCGAACGCATGGACTATTTCTTGAGTGAACTACTTCGTTGTCAGCAAAATCGCAACGATGGTTATCTGGGAGGTGTACCCGACCCCGACAAGATTTGGAATGAGATTGCCGAAGGTAATATCCGCGCCAGTTCGTTCGGATTGAACGACCGTTGGGTTCCTCTATACAATATTCATAAGATTTATGCAGGTTTGCGCGATGCTTGGTTGATGGCAGGAAGAAAGGAAGCAAAGGAAATGCTCATCAAACTGGCCGACTGGATGATAAAGGAGGTGAGTAAGTTGAGTGACGAACAGATTCAGCAGATGTTGGCAAGTGAACAAGGAGGACTGAACGAGACGTTTGCCGACGTATATGCCATTACGGGCGACAAGAAATACTTGCGATTGGCTCACCAATTCAGCGACCAGCGAATGTTGCAACCATTATTGAAGGGTGAAGACAACCTGACGGGCAAACATGCCAACACACAAATTCCTAAAGTTATCGGTTATAAGCGCATTGCTGACTTAGAGGGATTGAATGACTGGGATCGTGCAGCCAGTTTCTTCTGGCAGGTGGTTGTGGCTCAACGTAGTGTATCAATCGGTGGCAATTCCATGCGCGAGCACTTCAATCCCACTAATGACTTTACGGGACTTCTTGAAAGCGAACAAGGACCAGAGAGTTGTAATACCTTCAACATGTTGCGCCTTACGAAAATGCTCTACCAAACTACTGCCGACAAATCTTACATCGACTATTATGAGCGTGCACTCTATAACCATATCCTCTCTATCCTAAACCCCGTTCAGGGCGGTTTTGTTTATTTCACACCGATGCGCTCAGGACATTATCGTGTATATTCTCAACCACAGACATCTATGTGGTGTTGCGTAGGTACGGGTATGGAAAATCCTGCACGATATGGGGAAATGATTTATGCACATGAAGGCAATGATTTGTTAATCAATCTCTTCATCCCATCAACGTTGACATGGAACGGAATGACCGTTACGCAAGATAATCATTTCCCACAGGAGCCGTCTACTACCGTGAAACTCCAAATGAAGAAGGCACGTCAGTTTGCCATGAAGATTCGTCAACCGAAATGGACAGAGAATATGAGTATGACCGTCAATGGTAGTGCTATCAACTACACGACGGAAGGTGGCTACATCGTGGTGAATCGTCAATGGAAAGACGGTGATGTGATTCGTGTCAATCTGCCTATGCACCTCACTGCTGAAACCACACCTGACCAAAAACCACAGTATTCATTCCTTTATGGTCCTATCGTACTGGCAGCTAAGACGGGAACTGATAGACAAGATGGACTCTTTGCAGATGACAGTCGTGGTGGACATATTGCAGTTGGTCCGAAAATCCCACTCAACGAGATGCCTGCACTCATCGGTTCTGCTGCAGACGTAACCAGTCACTTGCAACCCGTGGAAGGAAAACCCATGACTTTCCAACTGAAGGATGTCACTATCCCCCGTTATGAGGGTCTGACACTCGTACCTTTCTATCAACTCTACGAATGTCGCTATCAGATTTACTTCCCACTTTATTCTCAGACTGAGTGGAATGAGCGACAACAACAATTGGCAGAGGCAGAAAGAGAGCGACTGGCATTGGAATCGCAAACCATCGACAAGGTATTCTGTGGTGAACAGCAATCTGAAAGTGACCACTTCTTTGCCTCTACACAGAGTTGGAACGGAAGCGATGAAGGTCAGCATTGGCGTAGCACACGTGGCGATTTCAGCTATCAGATGAAGATTGTCGGTGGAAAGAAACTGCGCATTCGTGGTATTCCTAACGACAGAGCCCAATTCACGTTGATGGTCAACAAGCAGACATTAGCCGAAGAAGTAAAACTCGACAAAGACGGCTTATCTATCATCACCTTACCTGAAGGCAACAATGTAGACATCGTCGAAGTGAAATTTACAGCTAAAGAAGGTCGACCTACTCCAAGAATTTGCGAAGTAAGGATCATCAAATAAGTTTGCCCGAGAAGCCATAGCTTTATATGCTACAAACCATTAATATGTGCGTTACAAACGTATGGTTTACTGCATGCAAAGCTATGGTTTGTGTTGAGTGTTGAATGTTTAGTGTTTAGTGTTTAGCGTTTAGCGTTGAGTGTTTAGTGAGTAAAATAGCCTGATTGTCAATTGTGATTTTTCAATCTTCAATTTTCAACTTTCAATCTTTTTGCCAAGACCTCCCCTATTATCAGCTAAACGAACTATTATCAACGAGTTAATTATTTCAAGACCTCATGTAAGACCTCCCGTAAGACCTCCCTTAGACCTCACCTAAGACCTCCCGTTGGTGCTTGTGTAATTTCGCAATTAAAATTTGATGAAGCAATACTATGGTTCACTTGAAATGAGTAAGCGGAAAGAGAATTTATCGAGAATCAAGTCGGCAAGACGGGAGGTGTTAGGTGAGGTCTATGGGAGGTCTTACGGGAGGTCTTACATGAGGTCTTTCAAGTTTTTCCATTTCACAATTCCTTAATACTTAGGGGTTTATGAAAAACGACGGGAGGTCTTGGCAAAAAAAAGAAAAAGCCCTTAGTTTCGTATCGGAATTGCAGGTGCGCAAGGTGGGATGAAGCGACAGGTAGGACATCAGGTAGTTTGTTACGTCCTCTAAGCAGTCACCGTCGCAGAAATAAACGTTCGACAGGGAATCGACAATCTCACAGAAAACAATTCTCTCACTTGAAATATTCTCCCAAAGGGAGTGTTTTTCTCAGATTTTATGTTTATCTTTGCCATGTCATGGATGATTTTTGCTTGTTTTTAAATGCAGTATAAGGTAAGTGAAAAATCAGACATGACAAAACCTTGGACAACTATTTGTTGCTCAGGAACTTATAAAGAATATTTAATTATATTATTGTAGAATTTAGGTATATGAACAAGCAAGCCATCTTAACCATCCTTTTCGTCCTCGTTGCTATAGTAGGACAAGCACAGACGAAAGTATGGAACAAGATTGTGACGGGATACGTCAACGTGCCCATCATCAACATAACGAAAGTGTCAATTTACGATGACCGCACAGAGGTGTTCTTCCACTTGGAAGTGCCTCAGCAGATGACGGGAGATACTATCCCACTCGCCACCAAACCCATATTGAGCGCCAACGGGAAGAAGTATGCCGTAAAGGGAGCAACGGTTATTTCCTTGACCGAACCCTATATTATCCCATCAGACGGCAAGGTGGATTTCTCGCTTATCTTCGAACCTATCCCAGCCAACACGTGGATGATAGATGTGGCTGAACCTAATGCATGGACATTCGCTAACGTCCGAGATGCTGACAGCCAGCCCACGGACATTGCCGATACTTACTGGTGCAACGAAGCGACGGGCGACTGGCTGATAGGATTCGCCAAGCAGCATGTCATATATAATAATAAGGTGTATGACATCGTCAGCCAGACAGAAAAGAAAGATGCCTATACGCTGACGCTCAACGATGGTACGACCATCCGTGTCGGCAAGATGAAGAATGGCCTGCGCAAGATTGCCATCGGTAAAGACAAGGCCATTGCCTGTAGTCCGATAACAGGCACCGCTCTGCCAGACTATCCTACGAAGGACATGCGCAAGGGCTTCGTCGATAACGGCTACCGCGCCGGTGACAGCGTGACCATCATCGGTTGGCTGAAGGATATGCCAGAGGAGGTTTGGAAGCGAAATGGCCGAGAGTTTGAAGTAGGCATTAAAAACATCTTCAATGATGAGACCACAGATGCCTACATCCCAATGGACTCGTTGGGGCGCTTCACCCTGAAGATGCCGCTGCTGAACACCTCGCAAGCGTTCCTCGACTGGGGGCGGACAACCAAGAGCACCGTGCTGGAGCCAGGCAAGACTTACTTCTTCCTCAATGACTTTATGACGGGACAGATGCTATGGATGGGTGACGACGTGCGAGTGCAGAACGAGTTGCTGGCCCATCCTCATTCGTGGGAATCTGCCGATAGAGACCGCAGCGGTCAAAGCATCGTTCCAATGACATATCTGGCCCAAGCCGACAGCGTCAGAAAGGCACAGATGGCAGAGCTGGAGCAATGGGTCGCCAGCCATCCCAATCTCTCGCAGCGCTATCAGGACTATGTGGCAGGTTACTATCAGAACATTCTGGGCGAATCGATGATGCAGGCATGCTACCAATTCCCCAACTACGAGATACCGCAGGAATACTTAGACTATGCAGGCAAGGAGTGCTGGCAGAAGGCCATTAAGCCCTACACACTCTATCGCGACTTCAATGGATTCATGCGCGATTATCTCACATGGACAAATCGGAAGCGGGTGTGGAGGGTGAACTGGAATGTCTATGACTACAACAGCGAGATAGCTTCGAACAACAAGGAACTGGCACTGCTCAACCAGTGGAAGGACTGGATTATCGATGCCAATGCCAAGGTGATAGCCGCACCAGAGGAAGAGAGACAGAAGATGGCAGATAAACTCAACGCCGACAATGCCGACATGATTAAGGAGGTGGACAAGATTCTCCAGTCTTCGAAAGCCCAAAAGGTGATTCAGGGAAAGCAACTCATGATCAGGATGGGACAAGAGGCCTTTGTGCTCGATTCATTAGGTGCAGACCAAATTATCAAGGACGTATGGCTCTCACAGTTAGTCCATGCCATCATTGATGAAACACATACATCCGTGTCGCCGATGGTCATAGACACGCTGAAGGCACTGGTCGCAAATCCCGTGGGTATCGCAATGATTGAAAAGATGAACAACCACTATCTCACTATCGAGAACCGCGAGTTCGACAAACTGGTGCTCAAGTCATCAGACAACCTCAAGGATATTTCAGAGGGAGAGGCATTGCTGAAGAAAATCCTCGAACCATACAAGGGTAAGTTAGTGTTGCTCGACATTTGGGGCACATGGTGTGGTCCTTGTCGGGAAGCACTCAGCCATTCTACCGAGGAGTATGCCCGTCTAAAGGACTACGACATCCAATACCTCTATCTCGCCAATAATAGTCCTCAAACTTCATGGGAAAACGTCATCAAGGAATATAACATCAGCGGTCCAAACGTGGCTCACTACAACTTGCCTACAGACCAGCAGAGTGCCATCGAGCACTATCTGAATGTACATAGTTGGCCTACTTATAAACTCTTCGACCGCAACGGCAATCTGCTGGACTTGAAGGTAGATGCTCGCGATCTCGAAGGATTGGCAGGACTGCTTGAAAAGATGAAATAAAATCAACACGATGGAATAAGACGTTTATATATACGTTACGTTCTAACAGATAGAGAATTATAATTAAACACAAAACAATTATTGAAATGAAAACAACGAAGATTTATTTGAGCGTTCTCATGTTTCTTGCTGCCCTCTCCCTTGTATCCTGCACTAAAGACAAATTGGTAGGAGATTGGGAAAAAATGGTTTGGAAAGCCGATTCGCCAGTTCAGGCAACCAATGGCATTTATAATGTTTCTGCTAATGGTGCCACACTTGTTTTCTCTTGTTCAAACTATTCCTCTCCGTGGTTTGCTGATGCAATCGAAAATGGCAAACATATCAATACAGAATTTAAGAACTTCCAAGGAGAAATCTTTGAAGCTACTATACAGGGAAACAAGCTATCCGTCACTTTTAAGGCAAATACAGACACATCAGTAAGAGAGACTTCTATATCCGTAACAGCTGGTGACATCTTCTATACTTTCCGCTTTAAGCAATTTGCAAATTGACACCAAACACAAATTGTTCATTGTGAATTGTTTTACTCTGTATGGTGAAGAGTTCCCGAACCTCAAATATCCTCTTCCTCTGACATTTTGGAGTAATCTCTCCACATGATGTCGGACTTATATATGGCA
>OMWI01000038.1 GCA_900314715.1 uncultured Prevotellaceae bacterium
GTCCTGTGTCGGAACCTCAGCGAAATCAGTCACTTCAAAGTACTCCAAAACACCTGTAGGAAGAAAATATGAGGCAAGGCCTTCATACATATTTATATTACTGCTACGATTCATGATGCAAAGGTAATAACTTTTCTGCAATCATGTATCGTTTAGCAACATGTCTTTGGGTTAGCGACTTTCACGCCCCCACAGGGTTTGTCGGTTGCGCCTAATTAAAATGAAGAATGAAGAATGAAGAATGAAGAATCGCATTGGGCATTTCACATTTCACAATTCACAATTCACAATTCACAATTAATAAGTAATAGCTCAGCACCCCATGGCATGAAGACAAAAATCTTCAAAAATCTTCAAAAATCTTACGAAAAACTGTACTGGAATCTGTACAGGATCATCATTATTGTTACTGAGCTGTTACTTATTAATTGTGAATTGTGAATTATTCTCGCTTGCAGGGAGACTCGTCTCCAAAGAGGAATGACGGTTGGTAGCCTCCTGCGTCAACGACTATCTTCTCGAAGAGGATGGCGGGGTCTTCTGGGTGGATGGTGATTGTATGCGTGGATTGTTGGGAGAGTGGAAGGGTACACTTGGTTTCTACAATCCTTCTCGCTACCGTGGGATAGAACACCGAATAGATATTTTCCTTTGCCTCGTTCAATCGGTCGTTGAATACGATGCGTTGCGGTGCTCCGCCATCGAGAGAAACGGTAAATGCCAGTCCTCCCTTGTTGAGATAGTCGAGGGTTGACTTCAAGATAACGTGTATGGTAACCGTTTCGGGTTGTTTGCCGTTCATGTCGAAGCGATAGGTGAGCGTCGCATCATCCGTCTGTTCGGTATAAGGCATCAGCGTCATCGCACTACGAGTTCTGCCCATGAAGGGAATTACCGACCAATTGGCGCGGTCGGCATGGTGGCTTTCATAATAGTGTTCTGCTTCCATAACTACCATTCCGTCCTTTTCCGTGAAGGTATATCCGCCATCGGCATTCTCTACGTTGGTCACCCTTGGCATTCTGTCAGCAGGGAAATTGTCGTTCCACGATGTATAGCCGATGTGTTTCTGCGTCATCATGCCGTTCCACTTGCCGTTGGCGATGTCGTGGTTGTATGCGGCACAAAGCAAGGAATCGCGAACGAAAGCCTCACGTACGCGAGCAGCCCAAAGATTGGCATCAGGGTTGTTTTGCGAAGCCAACCATTGATTCATGGCTTGTGCATAGTACATCTGGTGGATGTTAGACATGGCTTGTACGGGGAACAAGATGAGTTCTTGGTATGCGTCGCGATATTGCACGGGCAGGGTGATGAATTGTCTCAGTGCCTCTGCTTCCAATCGCATGTAGTCGTCGGCTACCTGTCGCCATTCGCCCGTTTTCACGTTGTACGTTCTCGCGTCGAGCATTTCGGCCGTAGAGCGTCCAGCGTATTTGTTGCAGAGGTTCAAGATTCTTGCAGCTTCAGCCGCTTGTTCCTTTCCGAATTGTTGTTCGCAGAAGCGCAACGTATGATCCGTGATGTTGTTTACTTGGAATTCGCGTGGGTTCCAAGCCATATCCATGAACATGGTGATGGGATATTCCATCGGCTTGAGGTCGCCAACGTTGAGAATCCACAGACGGTCGAGGCCATAATCGGCTGCAAGGGTGAGTTGTTCCCACATGTTTTGCGTAGGCGTAACGTTGAGCCATTTCGAGTTGCGTGGCGCTCCTACGTAATCAACGTGGTAATACAATCCCCAACCACCAGGATGCTGACGTTCCTTTGCATTAGGCACACGTCGCACGTTTCCCCAGTTGTCGTCGCAAAGCAAGATGAGCACGTCATCGGGAACGCGCATACCCTTATCGTAATAGTCGAGCACTTCCTTATACAATGCCCACACTTGCGGTGTTTTGCTGGCAGGTTTTCCAGTTACCTCCTTGATGATTTTCCGTTGGTTTTCCACGATGTGCTGAAGCAATTTGGTATCAGCATCCTCACTCATCGCCTCGTCGCCGTCACCTCTCATGCCGATGGTTACGATGTCGTCGGTGCCTTTCATGCGCTCAATGCCTTCACGGAAGAATTGGTCGAGTTTTTGTTGGTTTGTTTGATAGTTCCATGCACCCCAATCTTTTCGTTTTCGAGCATATTCCTGATGGTTGCGAGCCATCGGTTCATGATGTGAAGTACCGATAATAATACCCATTTCATCGGCAGTTTTCGAGTTGAGAGGGTCGTCGGCATAGAATGCCCATCCCCACATGGCTGGCCAAAGGAAGTTGCCTTTGAGACGCAATATTAATTCAAATACTCTCTCGTAAAAGCGATGGTCTCCGTAATTGGTGCCAAACGTATTCTTTACCCATGATGTAAGACAAGGAGCCTCGTCGTTGAGGAAAATACCACGATAGCGAACGGCTGGTTCACCGTCGGTATATTCACCTTGTTTGATAAACAACTGAGGATGCTTTTCTATGGGAACATCTGCCCAATCGTACCACGGCGATACACCCATTTGCTTAGACAACTCATAAATGCCAAATACGGTGCCTCGCTTGTCGCTACCTGCAATGACCAGTTGGTTGTCGATGGTCTTGATGATGTATTTCTCCGTCTTGCCTTTCAAGTCTTTCAACACACCCTTTTTCACCCAGTTGTCGATAAGGCTGTTGCTGCCAACGGTTCCTACGACGATAGCCGATGCAGGGAACTCTTTTGATTGCACGACTTGTATATTTGGTTGATGTCCCGTTACTTTTAGCATGTCGTTTTGCAACGACTTAACGGCCCGGCTTACGCAACTATGTTCTTGAGCCGTAAGACAAATGTCAGCATTAGAAAAGGGTAGGGCACCCTCTTGCGATTGGAAAACGACAAATTGTTCGGCTGCACATAGTTGTATGGCAAGTCCGAAAAGCAAGAATAATAGGAAAAATACTTTTTTCATGGGTATTGGGTTATTATTGTTATTTTCTTTTGAAAGTAAGAAGTAAGAAAGTAAGTAAGAAGCAAGAAAGTAAGAAGCAAGAGATTACTCTTAATTCACAATTTTCAATTCACAATTCACAATTCACAATTCACAATTAGCAATTCTCAATCTTCATTCTTCATTCTTCATCCTTCAATTGTGATTATCAATTGTGAATTGTGAATTGTGAATTATTAATTGTGAATTATTAATTGTGAATAGTTGATTCTTCATTCTTCATTCTTCATTCTTCATTTTTCTCTCCCTTCTTACCAATCTTCGTCTTCATTGCCTACCAATCCGTTTTTGATGACTTCCTCTAATTTGTCCATCACGGCATTTGAGTAAGCATGCGTCATGACGAGAGCCTTGGCACACGTACGTTTCTTAGAGTCTTTCTCCACGAAGGGATAATGGCGGGCAATCTCCCATTGGTCGTCATAGAGGTTGGCATTCGTCTTGTCGTCCTTCTTACGTTTCGAGTCACCCCAGGTACGCTTGTCGTCATCACTACCGAGCGCAGAAAGCCATCCGCCGCTGATGTCAGCCAATATGTCGTAGTTTTGCACGGTATAGGTAACGCGAATTCGACCTTCCTTGATGTCGATGCGAATGACGGGCGTGATGCTAACCGAATAGGAGTTGATGGTACCTGTATGCTCCGCAATGTTGTTGATGGTGGACGAGATGATAATGCAACCAGCCTCCTTGTCGTTGAGCGTAATGGCTTGCCTGTCCTTGAAAGTGGCAGTTGCCCAATAGTTCAGCATTACGTAGAGTTGTTCTTTCGTTTTTCCCTTTGCCTCAATGACTTCTTGGTAAGTGAGACTTTCGTTCTTATCGAGTTTCAGGTCTTTCGAGAGATTCATGGCAGCATCGAGCCATTTCTCTCCATAACGTTTCTTGGCATATTTCTCCAAGTCGGCACCTTTCATGATTTGTGCCTGTGTGTTGATTGTATTCAAGGAGAAGATGGCTACGAGAAGCCATATAAAAACTCTCTTGTATTGATTGTTATAGTTCATCATTGTAAATATATTTGTTGCGACAAAGATACGAAGAAAAACCGAAATGTAAGAAAAGAATATGAAAAAATGTATTTTCTATGGGGCAATCGTCAACTTGAATACTTATCGAGTGGTTTTTACCGTCGTTTCCAAACGAGCGTTGTCGTTGATTTTCTGTCTCATGGAATAAGCATCGACGATGATTTTAGACGTTGCGAAATCGGGGGTGTTGAATGAATACAACGACTCTAAATAATAAAGCTTTGGATTGCGTTGCGGAAGCATGAAAGGTTTCGTTGCATGACCATTGTCGTCTATGGAAGAAAAATAGACGCGTGTATACAACCCATCATCCCGACGACTGGTAAACAAGAACCAATGACTATTCACGTTCCAATTGTGGAAACTCTCTGCCCTTTGCGTGTTTACTTCATTCATAGGATGACTTTCTCCTGTTTGCAAGTCAAGTAACCAAAGGTCGCTTTCGGGATGCCAGATAGAGAAATATCCATAGTTGGCTTGCGTGTACATGAGGAATCTACCATCGTAAGACGGACGAGGCCATGTAGCGCTCTTACCCGTTTTGCGCGTGTTGATGAGCGTATCTACTTGTTGGCCTAACTTACCCGTGGTTTCATCAAAGCTAACGCGACAAAGACTATACATTTCCTTGTCGTAATCGGTGGGGTAAACTTGTCTTTTGGACGTGATGAAATAGAGCCATTTCCCGTCGGGCGAGAAGGCAGGACAATTTTCCGCCCAATATTTTTTCATGATGAGCGTGTCGCGTAATACCTCGTGAGTTTCCGTATCGTAAACGAACACGTCAGAAGAGGAGTCATAGACCTCTATGCGCTTGTTGTTTGCGGTGTGAAACATCTGTGAGGTCTTGTTGGTAGAGAAAGCGCAATAGCGTTTATTGGGATGCCAATAAGGATAGACCATCGCTCCACCGAGAGAGTCGTTTTTGGCTTGAAGTATTTCAACGGGTAATGGTGAGCGATTGATGACCGTGCCTCCGTTTTCTCCACGTACATGGAAAACATATTGGTTAGGATTGGTGCGGTTGGTTGTATGGCAATTGAGGCACATAGATTCCTTGCCTTCATTGTCGATAAGCGGCGTTTCTTCAAAATTAGTGAGACATCGCTGGTAGATTCCCATTCTTCCGTACATCTCATAGCCAGGCGCAATTCTTCGATACGTGATTCCCCATTCGCCTAACGGATGATTGCTAATATAGATGTTGAAGTCGCGATATTGTGTCCATTGTCCCTCTTTCTTTGCACAAACGGTTACGATGAGTTTCCCACCTTTGTTTTGTTTCACGATTTGTTGCCATTCGTCGATGTCGAAGTCGGCATATTCACCGTTTACGTATAGCGAACCACCTTTGCTTCCTTTCACTTTTACGTCAATGGTGGTGATGCTATCGTTTGCCATTGAGAAATTGAGCGGTGCGATGTCGACAGGAATCGTCACCTCCACGTAATCAGGATAGATAACGGGATAAGAATCTATCGTCTTCACGTTTTTTGGCTGCGAAGAACAAGCCATCAACGTACATGCAATGATTGGTAGCCAAAGACTAAAGAAAGAACATATCTTCAGTTTTCTCATAAATCTGCTTGAGGTTTTGGTAGGTAGGTTTTTGGTGGAGGAGTTCAGGATGTTCCGCTATTTTACGCATCTCCCGCGCCCATTTGCGATGAGTGCGATAGTTTTCCAAAAGTGAGATGTATTTGAGTGCAAGGTCATATTGCCCTGTAATGATGGCCGTTTCGGTGAGTCGTCGCAATGCTCGTCCGTTGTCTTTCGCATCATGTGTTTTCACCATAGCCTCAAAAGCGGCACGTTGAGCCATATTGGTCATTCCCAATTGCAGATAGAGGTCGCTCATCATCATGGCTGCCATAGGACTCGTCAATACTTGGCGAGAGTCGGAAAGGCAATCATAGATGGCTTCCTTTCCAGAGATATTCATCCTATATTGTGCTAATCGTACCACTTTTTGACATGCAAGCGAGTGGGGAGGTTGTTGTTGGGATTTCTCAAGGATTTGTTGCCATTTGGACTTGATTTGCAAGGCATCGTATTCTTTCTCCTCTTGCGTTCCATCTAAATGCGACGAAGCTTTGAATGGTTGAAAAATGAAAAGGCAAGTCGAGACGATAGCGATCATGATGATTGCCGCTAACCAATAACTCTTTTTCCCCTTCAAGACAAATCCTTTCATGCTTTTCAATCTGCTGAGACAGATGCAAAATTACGTTTTTTTAGTGAGAAAACCGATACGTAGTATGTTTTTTTTGCGAATTTGGTAAAAAAAGAGGATGTGCCCATTTTTAGAACACATCCTCATCTTTATAAATGAATGATTATTTACTTAGTTCCAAGATATGCTGGGTTCTGGTCACAGAGAGGATTCTTTAATAACTCATCCTGTGGGATAGGCATATCCATCTTCATGTCATTGTAATCGTAGTCACGGTTGGTGTAAGGATCGTTCTTGATAGGAGCATCGGCAATGACATTACCTTTCTCATCCTTGATTTGGTCGGTACCAGAGTAGTGCTTTGGATAGTTGTGAGCCACATGGTCAGCCATGAAGCCAGACTTCTGCATATCTGGACGGAGAGACCACTCGCAGTTGAACTCCTTACGACGTTCGGTGTTGACAGCCACCTTCCAAACTGGAGAATCAAAGCCCTTCTTAGCCTTCAATGCCGTGTAGTAGGTCTGTGCATCCTCAACAGTAGCAACGGTGCTTCCGAAAGGAATAGGATATGCAGAGCGTTCTTTCTTGAATGTAGCATCTTCACTACGACCTACCCAGTTTGCGAATTGGTTATAGTAAGGCATGTACTTGAGAGTCAGAGCCGTTTCGTTGCCATCCTCTAATTTACCGAAGGCACGATTACGCAAAGTGTTGATTTGATTCCAAGCCTCTGCGGAATTCTCTCCCTCTGTGCGGAACAGACATTCTGCATAGTCAAGCATTACGTTAGGAAGACGTTTCCAATAGATAGGAGTTGGACTCCAGTGGCCATCACCCCAAGCCTGGTAATCGGCAGATGCTGTACGCCACATCTTAGAACTCCAAATAGCGGGTGCCCACTCACCATTGTAGAAGTGGAATGCACGGGTAGCACTACCAGGATTGCCCTTACCAAGAACCTCTTGCAAGTATGGGTTTACACCATAAATTGCTGGCTCATACCATCCTTCATACTGAGGATCGTAAGCAGGGTTGTTCGGGTCAATCTGAGGAACAGCACCTGTGTAGCAAGAACCAGCACGACGCTTGTCACCTTTCTCATAGCAAGAGTACCACTCCCAAGAGAGGTAGAGTGAACCCCAACCGCCATTCTCAGGACATGCGGTGTACCATTTCAACATCAGTTTTGAGGTAAGGTCGCCCCAACCACCCCAGTTGGTACCTTCGTCGAGTTGTTCTACCCAGATTGCTTCTGGTCCCCAAGCAGATGCGGGATCCCACAATGTGGTGAACGACTCGTTAAGCTTATATGTACCACTATTCAAAATCTGTTTGAAGCAAGCTGCAGCTTGTGCATAGAGTTGTGTAGCTTTTGCTGCATCTTGTGCTTGTCCGTTAGCACCGTCAGTAAGACGATAGGCTTCCCACATATAGGCATCGCCAAGGTAAGCAAGTGCCATTCCTTTGGTAGCACGTCCATATTGTCCGTCCATTGGCTTCCAGTCAAGCAATTCGGCTGCAACCTTGAAGTCCTCAATGATGAAGTCCCACATTTCAGTATAGGTCTCAGCGCGCTTTTTCTCAGGAGTATTGATATAGTTCTCACCAGTACCCAACATTGGCACGCGACCGAAAGTGGTAGCCAACCAGTGATAGAAGAATCCGCGAATAGCACGTCCTTCACCCTCTAATTTAGTTTTCACGGCTGGAGTAAGATTTTTCGCTTCAGCCAAACCAGCCAAGAATTCATTAGCACGGTTGATACCAGCATAAACGTGATTCCATCCGCTTAACAATTCAGTTGAACTGGCATTCCAGTTTTGAGAGTTCCAGTCTTTATCCCAACCTGTTGCTTGGGTATCGATGGTGGGATGGCATCCTGTAAAAAGGTTTGGTTTAAATCCCCAGTCTCCATCATAGGTGTCGTTAGGCATCAGCATGTCATAAACACCATTCAAAGTTGCCTTGGCATGAGCATCGTTGTCAAACAACTGTGCTTGCTCAATGATGTTATATGGATCTACATTCAGATAGTCTTCATTGTTGCAAGATGTCAAGCCAAGCCCCATCACGCTGCATAATGCAGTTCCGATAATATAATATTTCGTTTTCATATATCTTTTCATTATTTTATTCTCTTTTGTCTATTTATTTTCTATGAAAGAGAGTCATTACTTCACCTCAGAAATTAATACCGAACGGCTCACTTGAGCATCATCCTTATACAAGTAATCTACTCCACCCTTAGAGTCGAGAACGAGGCTGCTTGCAGGAATACCATATTTGTTAATCAGAACATCGTAAACGTTCTTTGCACGTTGCTCTGCCAATTTTGTATTGCGCTCGCTCGTTCCTGTCTGCTTGTCAGCATAACCTACAACGGCATATTTCTTGCCTGGAGTAGCCTTGATCATTTCGGCAACACTGTTAAGGTTGAACATTTCACGGTTTACAACCTCGGTCTTGTTGATGTCGAAGTTCACCAAGTATGGGAATGTTACGAATTCCTTATTGGCAACCACTTCCTTCACCACTTCCTTTTCAGGCTTTTGGTTTTGCAGGCGGTTAATCTCTGAACGCATACGGTTGAGTTCACCATTCAGGCGGTCAATCTCAGCATTGTCGGTAACATATACCGTGTTAGTCTTGATGGCACCAGCGTTAGCACCACCGAAGGTTACGTTTACACCAGCCATGAATGTACGAGGCATTGGATAACGACCAGTGTCAAGACCAGTATAAAGCACAGAACCAGTACCAACTTCGGGATCGCCGTACTTGTTGTAACCAGAAATGGTAAGCAGATTGCTCACGCCAATATAAATGCGTGCTTTTTCAATAGCCAGTCTATGAGAGAGTCTCTGTGGGAGAGTGTAACCAATCTGGATGTTGCTAATACGCAAGAAGTCACCATTCTTTACCCAGAGGTCGCTAACACGAGCATTACGGTTCGGGTCGAGAACTGTCAAACGAGGAAGTGAACCAGCACCATTGCGGAATGCGTCGTTGTAACTGTCTTTCAAGATGTTAGGTACGCATTGATCGTCAAGTTGTACCATTGAGCTCAGTTTCATGGCTGAGTAAGACAAGATGTCTTGACCTAATACACCATACAGATACATATTGAAATCCCAGTTCTTATAGTTTGCTCCAAGAGTAAGACCATAGTTAAGCTTGGGGAATCCATGACCGATAACGGTACGGTCGTCTTGGTCGAGCCTGCCATCGCCGTTGAGATCCTTGAACATCACATCACCAATTGACAATGGGTGTTGGTTATCTACTTTCGAGTAATCATCACTGGTGATACGTTTTTTGTAATCAGCCAATTGCTGCTCGTTTTGGATGATACCATCAGAGATATAACCAAAGTAGCTACCTACAGCTTCGCCTTCCTTACAGATAGAGTGGTTGGTCCAGAATTCGCTTGCACCATCAACAGCACCCACTTGGTGACCGTCGATAGTCGTACCATTGTCAGAACAGGTGTTGGGAATTGGGTCACCCATCTTCTTCACCTTGTTCTTTAATGTAGAACCGTTCAAACGAGCGTTGAAACCGAAGTCTTTGTTAACTTGCTTGTGATAGCCAATAGAGAACTCGAAACCTTTATTCTCAATCTCACCATAGTTGGTATATACTTCCTTGAAACCTGCTGAACCACGAATCTGTTTGAGGATGAGCAAGTCTTTGGTGGTCTTGATAAAGTAATCAAGTGTGATATCCCAGTTCTTCAGGAATGCGAAGTCGATACCGAAGTTTAACATCTCGTTGGTCTCCCACTTCAAGTTCGGGTCAACCAATGGAGAGAACTGACCAGTCTGACGTTCTCGGTTACCCCAGTAACCAGACACACCATTTTGAGGATAGAAAGCGTATGCAGCATCACCACTGAGCACAATCTTTGACCTACCAGCCATGTTTCCAGCATTACCAGTTTGTCCCCAACCAGCACGCAACTTCAAGTTGTCAATCCAGCTTGCGTTCTTCATAAATGGTTCCTCGCTAACACGCCATGCAGCAGCTATAGAGGGGAATGTACCCCAGAGGTGACCATCCCATAAACGACCTTGAATATCGAGTTGCTTGGCACTGAAGTTTGAAGAACCGTCACGACGGATAGTAGCAGTCAAAATATAGCGATCTAACAAGTTGTATGAAATACGTCCGAAGTATGAAATGGTACGTGTGTCACCATTGTAAGCACCGCCAAGTTGTTTCTCTGGATTTCTTGCCATTTCAAAATTACGGTTGCTTTCAGAGGGGAAGTCGCGACGACTACCGTTCAACCATTGTCCCCAAGTTTTTCCAACTTCGTTACCAACCATCAATGTTAAGTCGTGAACACCATAGTTCAGATTATAGGTCAGATAGGTCTGCAGTCCCAAGCTATAACCATGACTGTTGTTCAGGGAGAAGCTGTAAGTTTGGTCAGCGTTCAAACGTATTTCTGTCAATACATTATTTATATAATTAAAACGCTTACGACCACCAGTGAAGTCTGAACTGTTGTTACCCCAATAAGTGTAAGTACCTTGGCTACGCAAATCGAGTTTGTGATGCTTGGTATCTAAGAAAGTGAGGTCAACGAAAGCAGTTGTCTGAATACGGTCATAACCATTACGGGCGCGGTCGCCGTTCTCCATCTGAGTAGCGTATGGGTTGCCAGCAATGTTCGTGTTACCTTCCCATCCGTTTGGCGTGTTTTGGTAGGTTACACCATAACTGCCGTCAGGATTCTTCAAATTGACATTTACCAAAGATCCATTCACAGGGTCATTTCCAGTGATATAGTCAAGTGTTGGAGTCATTGAAGCAAAGTCGCGCAGAGAAGAAAGGTTTTGGTTGTTACCCATACCGGCATTTGAACCATAAGTCTCACTATGGGTGTAGTTGATGTCGCCACCTACTTCCAAGTATCTATTAATCTTAGAACTCATGTTAGCGCGGGCGGTAAAACGTTCATAGTTGGTGTTAACCACCAAACCATCAACATTTAAATAACCGAATGAAATATTATACTTTGTCTTCTCGGTACCACCATTTACAGATGCTCCATACTGTTGACGCAAGGCAGCGCGTGTCATTTCTTTCTGCCAATCAATGCTGTGGCGTTTTCCGTCATAAGCATTGTCCCAAATGTGGTTTCCGATACCGTCGCCTTGGTTGGTAATCTTGGCTTCACGTAAAGCACTTGTGAAAGTATCAATGTCAAGTACCTTCAAAGTGTATGGCAATGTTTGCAAACCGAAATCTGCAGTAATGTTGATGTTGGTCTTACCAGCACTTCCGTGCTTGGTGGTAATCATTACAACACCATTAGCACCTGCTGAACCGTAGATAGCGGCAGCAGAGGCGTCCTTCAAAATCTCAATGCGCTCGATGTCGGCAGGGTTAACGAAACTGGCACTTGTACCAACTTGTACACCATCTACAACATAAAGTGGAGAAGCTTCGCCATTAATGGTTCCAACACCACGGATACGAATGGCAGCATCACCATCAGGTGTACCGTCAAATTGCGTTACCATCACACCAGCAGCAGATCCTTGTAAAGCTTGGCCGATGTTCGTAGGAACACGTTTCATCACAGCCTCTTGATCAACTGTTGCCACTGAACCAGAGATGTCACTCTTTTTCATGGTACCATAACCGATAACAACCACATCGTTCAACGTGGTGTTGTCTTCTCTTAAAACAACGGATAAGTCTTTGCGACCATCCGCATTGATAGTTTGAGTAACAAATCCTACATACGAAACTTGTATGCGGGCATTGGCGGCAGCATTTACGTAAAACTGTCCATTGACATCCGTAACGGCTCCCGTGTTAGTACCCAACACTTTCACTGATGCGCCAATGATTGGCTCACCTGTTTCGTCACTTACCGTTCCTTTAATCACGCCCTGTGCAAATGCCAAGGAAGGCAAAAAACAGAACAGGAACAGAATGAATCGTGATTTTTTTAAAAAAGCACTTTTCTTCATGTAATTTTTCATTTTTGAGTGTTGATAAATTAAGTTAATAATCAAATGATTTTTATTCGACGCAAAGTTAAAAATATATTCTTAGTAGTATTTTGTTGTTTGTTTCAATTACTTTAATTTTTGTTTCAATAAATAAAAATGTCTTGATAAAATGGGGTTTTTATCAAGACATTCAGCGAAAATGTATAAAAAGAGTATAATCGTTTTCTGTTATTTTATATATCACAAATCAATGTGTAAACTTTGTCTGCCGTGGTTTCCATGTCATATTCATAAACCTTTTTTATGGGTAATGTCTGGAATGAAGACAACTCAGATGACATCAAAGGCTTTCTGATTTCTGCTTTTTTGAGCAATGGATTTGTCACTTCTCCAGAGGCAACTTTTAGATTGTTACCTTTCAATGGCACATACGAGCGTATGCGTAAAGTACCTCCAAGTTTTGATTTGATGACAGCTTTTTTAAGTTGTCCTTGTAGCCAAGTCATATCAACTACAAATCCACCGCGTGCGCACAATCCTTTTACCTCACCATCTTGCCAAGCATCTGGCAAAGCTGGTAAGAGATGCACTGCTTCGTCGTGACTTTGTAGCAGCATCTCGCAAACACCAGCTGCACAACCGAAATTACCGTCAATCTGGAAAGGTGGATGGGCATCGAAGAGATTTGGGTAAGTTCTTCCGTTAGGATATTGCCGAGCCATACGATCATCGGGCAACAGATGTAACATGTTTTGAATAATCTTAAATGCATGGTTTCCGTCAAGCATACGTGCCCAGAAATTGATTTTCCATCCCAAACTCCATCCTGTAGCCATGTCTCCACGTTGTTTCAACGTATTGGCAGCAGCGGTGAACAGCTGGGGATGAGAGTAGGGTGATATTTGATTGGATGGATAAAGACCATAGAGATGGGAGATGTGGCGATGCTCGTCTTTGGGGTCATCAGCATCGATGAGCCATTCTTGCAGTTGTCCATACTTTCCGATTTGCATAGGAGGAAGTTTGGCAATTGCTTGGAGAAGAGTGTTGATGTATGCTGGGTTTTCTTTTAATATGATAGATGCTTGTAAAACTTGGTTGAGCACGTCGAAGACAATTTGATTGTCCATCGTAGAACCAGCCGTTACGTTAGTTCCCTTACCTTGAGGACCGTGTTCTGGAGAAACGGTAGGAACGGTCATCAGCCATCCCCATTTGGGGTGTACTTGCATATAGTCGAGCAGGAAGTCGGCTGCTCCTTTCAACACATCGTAATATTCAGCCAAGAATTTCTTGTCGCCCGTATATAAATAATGTTGCCAGATGTGTGTAGTCAACCATGCTCCACCTGTTGGGAATATACCCCATGAGGTGCCATCTACAGGACCAGCTATTCGCCATAGGTCGGTGTTGTGATGCGCAACCCATCCTTTGCAACCATACATTTGTTGTGCCGTTTCCGCTCCCGTATGACTGAGGTCTCGAATCATGCTAAACAAGGGTTGTTGCGTTTCCGCAAGATTTCCTATCAATGCAGGCCAATAGTTCATCTCGGCATTGATGTTGATGGTGTATTTCGAATCCCAAGGCGCATTCATCTTATCGTTCCATACACCTTGTAGATTAGCTGGTTGACCGCCTGGTTGTGACGATGAAATGAGCAAATATCTACCATATTGCATCATGAGCGAAACCATATCCATATCGTTTCCGTCGGCAAATGCAGCGAGGCGTTTGTCTGTTTCCAATGATGAATTTTCCGACTTGGCAAGTGTCAGGGATACGCGGTCATATTGCTCCTTGTATTTCTTGATGTGATTATTCAGCAATTGCTTGTACGACTTACCTTGGAGCGAGGACATCGTCTGATTATTTTTCTTCACAGGATTGCCACTAACATCGTGATAATTCACGAAATTGGTAGCGGCTGTGATATAGAGTGTTGCCGTCGTAGCATTTTTCACCGTCAGTGAATTGACACCACGTTCCAACTTACCATCAGCCTCCAACGATATGCGGCACTCGGCTTTCAGTCCTGCTTTGATACCTTCTTGTTCAACACCATCTACAACGGCAGCCAGTTCATAGACATCTTTCATGTCTTCATGGGCAGATACCGTAAACACTTTTGACTCCAATTGGCTGGTGAAATTCACATCAAAGGTTAAGGCACCTTTCTTATTGGCTTGTAGACGGACGATAATCACATTGTCTGCTTGTGAGGCAAATGCCGTTCGTTCGTACGTAACACCATCTACTACATATTTTGTCGTAGTGGTTGCATCTCCCAAGTTGAGTTCTCTGCGATATTGCGTGGGTTCACCAAGGTTAGGGAATTGCAGTTTTACACTTCCCAATGGCAGATAGCGCATACCGTGAGGACCTTTTATAAAGTATTTATCTAACAATGCATGTGCTTCTTTTTCCTTTCCCTCGAAAATGAGGTCTCTCACTTCTTGCAAATGCTCTTTTGATTCAAGGCTATTGTTGTTGTGAGGAGAACCCGACCAGAATGTTTCTTCATTGAGTTGGATTTCTTCTTCATTTGTTCCACCATAAACCATTGCTCCAAGATGTGAGTTGCCAATGGGTAATGCTTCCAACCAATGTTTGGCTGGTTGTGAATACCACAATTGATGATCTTGTGCATGAATGGCAGAAGATAAAAGGAATACACAGAATAATATGAATGCTTTCTTCATGGTGTGATATGTTTTATGGTTTTGTATCTTTTGAAACAACTAAAAACGAATGCGAACCTTTTTCCCTTTATAGGCAATTGTCTTGCTTGGCTTACCTTGCAACGTAACAAAAAACTCCCGTTTCATCGGCATTTCTTGATAGGAACCTTTTCGACTTCCTATGGTTAATTGTTGCTTGGCATTGTCCCATTCTAATGAGATTTTGCTGCACTCGCCCTTCTCGTAACGATTGCTTTCTCCATCGTCTTCATACAAGTCAAATGTTGCATTTGCGCCTGGGAAAATGCGTATTTCCATGGGAGCAGAGAGATTTTCTTTGGTATATTGCTTGTCTGCACCAATAGGAAGAATGCTTCCCGCTTTCACGAAAATGGGAATGGTAGTTAAGTCAATGGAAGTGGTAATGGTTTTTCCGCCATCATAGTGTTTTCCTGTTCTGAAGTCATACCATCCTGCGTGATGGATGGGAAGGTATGTTTGCCAAGAACCTTTGTTTTCTGATAAAGATTGCGTAACAGGACTTACCAACAATGATTTTCCAAACATATATTCATGTTTTTGTTGCAAGGCAACATAGTCGTTTGCAAAGTCAAACACAAGTGGGCGCATCAATGTAGAACCAGCAAATGAAACTTCTGCCACGTTAGAATAAATGTAGGGAAGTAAACGGTATCTTTCTTGCAAGCATTTGTGAATAATGGCTTGGGCTTCTTTGCCATATCGCCAAGGTTCTGTGTCGCTCATGTAACCATGAACGCGCATCAATGGCAAGTAAACGGAAGTCTGAATCCATCTTAACATCCGTTCAATATAGTCGGTATTGGAATATTGGTCGCGTGGACGGAAGAATCCTCCAGCATCGTAAGTCCACCAAGGCAATCCCGTAGCTTGCAAACCAAGACCTGCCGTAATCTGACGACGGAATGTTTCCCAATCGTTGCCAACGTCGCCCGACCACAAAGCAGAACCATAACGTTGAATACCTGAGAATCCACAACGGGTAAGAATCATCGGTCGTTGTTCGGGTGCATCTTTGCGTAATCCCTCATACACCGTCTTGTTTACCAAAAGGGGATAGACATTTCTTACTTCATCGCCATCAATCTCCCCATTCTTGACCATTCTTCCCGTTAGGTCATCGTTTTCGGGTTCGGTAGCATCTTGCCACCATGCGTCAATGCCTAATGGCAATAAACGTTGACTGAAATTACGCCAATAGGCGTTAGCTGCTTGGGGATTGAAGAAGTCTATCCAGTCAGTTTGCGGAATGTAAAAACCGTCTTGTAGCATTTGCTTGCCTACCTCAGAGTTCTTGTCTATCTTCGACCAAACAGATACCATCAACCTCATGTTCATGCGATGAAGACTATCGGTCATTGATTTAGGTGAAGGATAGTGGGCTTCGTCGAATTTCATGGAGTTCCATCCATATTTTCCCCAATATTGCCAGTCTTGCACAATCATGTCGATGGGCAATTGTTCGTTTCTGAATCGGTTGGCGGTAGTCAATATCTCTTCTTGTGAGTGAAAGCGCTCCCTGCAATGGATATATCCCATTGCCCAAATAGGCAACATAGGTACGTTGCCCGTAACTTGTCTATAAGAGGCAATGATTTCGTCGGGATTGCCTACGAATACGGTATAGTCAACAGCCTTTGCGACGGGTGTATAAAAAGTGGTTTCGTTTTTCACTAAATGGTAGTGTACTACTGGTTTATCACCATTGGAGAGTTCTGCCGATAGACGATGCTTACCTGCTTCCAAATGAACAATCGTAGAGGTGGTGGGTGGCAACCATAGGTTTTGCATGTCAATGACAATCTTGTCGTCGATGCAAAGATGATGTCTACGAGCCATCTTTTGACCTACGTCCAATAGCAAGGAGTAGTCTCCCGCCTTGTCGATTACAATGTCTGCCTCATAGATGTTTCGTTCGCGTACCTCTTGCCTTCCTCCTTCGGTTGAGGTTACGTTCACCACTTCACGACCTTTCGAACCCTGTTGTTTGATTAACGTCACATTTTGTTTGGAGGGGTTAAACTCAGTCAATCCATATTGATTCCACAACAATCCATAACCTTTGCTGGAGATCATCATGGGAACTGAGATTTGCGTGTTTACTTGCGTCAATCTGCGCGATAGTCCTCTAATGTTGCTATAACCATCTTGAAATTGTCCAAGACCATATAAGTATTCGTCGGTAGGTGAATCGATGGTTAGTGTTGCACCATCCTTGTCGGCTTGATGTCGTGTAGCGCGAAATACCACGACACCTTGCTTGTTGGTTATTTCAACAATGCCTTGTTGGTCATTCACGTTTAAGTTTACATCGTGTTTCGATGTTTCGTCATTGCTCACGTAAACCCAATCGGGTAAGGTTGTTGCTGAAGAGACATCTGCCTCTTCGTAACAAATTCTCACCGCATTGTTTGCAATGAACTTCACGTTTAAACGTCCTTTCCCAAATGAATAATCCTTTGCCATTGCCAAAAGTGGCAATGCGAGCATGATGCAAAGGCAAATAATCGTTTTCCTCATGTTTTTCAAATTTTTGTTGCAAAGTTATGAAATAAAAACGATTTCACTTATGCGGATTGTAACATATTGATTGGATGATGTTTCAACATCCATAGTGGGAAGGGTAAAAATGAAGTCGTTTTCCCAATGTGATGGTTATTTACGACTTTCACCAGGAACCTTTCCGTATTCGTCCTTGTAGCATTTCGTGAAGTAGGAAGGAGAGGTGAACCCTACTTGATAGGCAATTTCGCTGACGGAAAGGTCGGTGGTTTGCAACAATTGTTGTGCCTTATTTAGGCGCGCCTTACGCAATAAATCTACTGGTGAACTACCTGTAAGGGCCTTTACCTTGCGGTATAGTTGCACTCTACTCAATCCCAGTTCGCTACCAATGGTTTCCACTGACAATTCGCTATCGGTCATTCGTTCTTCTACCACTTTCTTGAAACGGCTAATGAATGCGTTTTCCCTTGTTCCTTCCGATGAAAGAGGTGTGTTCTCGGTCGTTGCAGTCTTGTCTTCTTTCTTTGGAGCGTTAGAAGATGTTCCCCATAAGTCTTTCAATAAATGGCGATTGCGTAACAAATTCCCGATACGCGCCAAAAGCAAGTCGGGTTGGAAGGGCTTGGTAATATAGGCATCCGCCCCGCTCTTGTAGCCTTCAATTTGGTGACTGTTGAGTGCGCGGGCTGTCAGTAAGATGACAGGTATATGACTGGTAATCTCATTCATCTTGATGTTTTGGCAAAATTCCAAGCCATTCATCACGGGCATCATCACGTCGGAAATGATGATATCTGGTACTTGTTCTTGAGCCAAGGCAAGTCCTTTTTGTCCATCTTCTGCCTCAAAGACTTGGTATTTATCTTGGAGGATGGTACGTAAATATTCGCGAATGTCATTGTTGTCATCTACGATGAGGACAGACGTATCTTGTGGTTGTTCTGTTTCAAGTATGTTAGGAGCCGATTCCGTACTGATTTCCTTCGTGACGTATGAATCGTCTGTTTTAGTGTTGCTTGCTTCTTGAAAGCCTCCCACTTGCACTTCCAACATCTTGTTGATGAGTTGCGTGAGTTGGCGGGTGTTTCTCCTGACGATGGCAAGCATGTTTGTGGTTTCCTTGCTGGCATTTTGCAAGTCTTCTGTTTCTGCAAGTTGTGTCAATGGTCCTTCAATTAAAGTAAGCGGAGTACGTAGTTCGTGACTCACTTGCGTATAGAAATTCAACTGCTCTCGTTCCAGTTTCTGCCGTTCAGAAAGGATACGTTTCTTCTGACGGTTGTAGAGATAGAAGGCAAATGCCAGCATTAACAACAAGATAATGAATGCGAAGGAAAACAACGTGAATAGGCGTTGACTTGCCAATTGTTGGAGATAAGAGTCTGCTGTGAGGTGTAGTTGTTCAACGTTCTTTGATAATCGTGTGACTTCCTCGCTTTCGAGTTGCAATACACGAGCATTGTCTCTCGTTACCAAAGCAGAAACCAATGATGTTTCTTTCGCGTATGGCTTTCCGTCGAGAATGTCGAGCGCCAACTGAAGCAATTGGTCTCCATGTGTCGGGTAAATGTACGAAGCTTCGAGCACTGAGTCTCGTACTTGTTGGATTCCCCCGTTTTCACCAGGCAAACCGTCAATGCCACAAAAGAGAGGTAATGTTTTTTGTGTCTCGCTGAAAGCCTTTCGCGCTCCAATGGCAGAACGGTCGTTCATACCGAATACCAAGTCGATGTTAGTATCAGGATATTTTAAGTTCCATTCCTTTACTTGTTTGTAAGCTGTTGGTTCAGTCCAATCACCTTGCAACGTGGCAATCACCTCTAATTGTGGGTAGTCTTTCAATGCATCCCTAAATCCGTTGTGGCGTTCAATGGAGGGAGAAGAACCTTTCAGTCCCATCACTTCCATCAGTTTTCCCTTACCATGTAGTCGAGTGGCGATATATTCACCCATCAGTTTTCCCATCTCGTAGTTGTCTGCTCCCATATATGCCGTATATTTGCGGGAGTTGGTTTTTCTTTCAAACACGATAACAGGAATGCCTTTCTCGAACGTGCGGTCAATGGCAGGAGAGATTGTGGCTATTTGATTAGGGGCAACAATGAGTAAGTCGATGCCTTCATTTACCAAACTATCTATTTGTTGTATTTGTCTTTCATCGCTATCGTAAGCAGCTGCAAATTTTAAGTCCACATTGTCATGGAAGTAGGCAGCCATCTTTAATTCGGTGTTTTGCTTGTCGCGCCAAATATCGTCAGAGCATTGCGACACACCAATACGGTATTTCTTATCGCCTGTAGAACAAGAGGAAATAATGGCTAATAGGATAATTATATATAATGTATATTTGCGCATAAAGACAGTTTTCATTGTTTTGTTGCAAAGATACTCTATTTTTTTTCAATTTATAGAAAAATGTATGAAAAAAATAATGATTAAATAGATTATTTCAAAAAAAACATTATACGATACGACTCGTAACTATATATCCTACGCTCGTAACTATACATCCTACGCTCGTAACTATGCATGTTACGTAAACATATCAAAAGGGCAGAAATGATTTTATGTTTACGTGCCGTGAACTTATGTTCACCGCCCTTGAATATAAGTTCATCGCCCTTGAATACAAGTTCACCGCCCATAAACATAACTTTTCACGTTGCAAAGATACATTTTCTACTGAGCCTTTAAGTGTTTAGTGGTTATCATAACAAATAAAAAACCATTGGTTTCCATGAAGAAGCCAATGGTTTTATCGTAATTGATGCTATGTTTAGAGCAACGTTCTATCCTTTAGCCAGCAATTCTGGTGTCAGTGTAGGCATTGCACCATTTTGCGTACAAACGAAAGCACTTACTTCTACGGCAAGTTTGTGTGCCTCTACAACGGGTTTGCCATTGAGGATAGCTGCACAGAAAGAGCCTGTGAAGGAGTCGCCAGCACCAACGGTGTCTGCCACCTCCACTTTTGGAGTTTCTTGGAACGACATCTGTCCTGGTGTGAATACGTATGAACCATTGGTACCACAGGTGAGTACGAGCATGTCGAGGTCGTACTTACCTAAGATAAGCCAACACTTGTTCTCGATGTC
Organism: uncultured Prevotellaceae bacterium; assembly: GCA_900314715.1. Taxonomy (GTDB): domain Bacteria; phylum Bacteroidota; class Bacteroidia; order Bacteroidales; family Bacteroidaceae; genus Prevotella. Next base: position 20,474 of record OMWI01000038.1, read on the forward strand.
CAAGCCTGGATAACCGAACATTCTGCCGATAAGAACCAACTCCTCATCATTTATCTTGAGGATGTTGCAACGACGCATTGACTCTTGTATCACCTCCTTGGTATAGAAGTTTTGGCGCAGGTTGATATCGAATATCTTGACGCAATCATCGGGTGTCATGTCGAGGAATTTATGGATATTCTCGCGCGATACGATATTGCGCTGAGCCAATGAACCGAAACAAACGGCTCGGCAATTGCGTGCGATTTCCTCGATTTCGGGTGTTAATGGGATATTATCCCAAGCCACGTTTTCCTTGATGTCGTAAGTGGGAATGCCCTGTTCGTCAAGTTGAACTTGTACAGTACCTGTGGGGTAGGGTACACGAGGCATGAAGTAATTCAGTTCATGGTCTTTTAATGCCTCGATGGTTTCCTCTGCCAGTTTGTCCTCACCCAATGCACTGATAGCGATAGTGTTTTCTTTACCTAAGAATTGTCCTGAGTGATAAGCGAAGTTGGCGGGTGCTCCACCTAATTTCTTTCCTTCGGGAAGTACATCCCATAGGGCTTCTCCGAGTCCTACTACATATCTTTTGTTTTGCATGGTTTTTTTGTTTTTAAATTTTTATTTTATAGGGTTTGTAGGGGTATTAGGGATATTAGGGAATGTAGGGGTTTCTTTACTAACGCTTGATTCTGGGAATGTAGGTTAAGAGATAGATAACGCCTACTGCCATGACGATGACGGCACCAGCTTGACCTACGGCATCACTGGCAAAACCCATCAACAATGGGAATACCGTTCCACCGAAAAGTCCCATAATCATCAAGCCAGATACCTCGTTTTGCTTGTCGGGTACTGATAACAGGGCTTCAGAGAATGCCATGGAGAAGATATTGGAGTTTCCATATCCCACCAATGCGATGGCTGTGTAAAGCATGGCTTTGGTTTCTCCACCGAACATAAGTATCATACTGATGACCATGAGGGCTACGCTGAAGATGAAGAATATGCGTGTCTTCATGATGCGAAGGAAGAATGAACCCGTGAGTGCGCCAATGGTACGGAAGATGAAATAAAGTGAGGTAGCAAATGCTGCTTCGTTGAGCGTCATACCTACGCGTTCCATCAATAATTTGGGAGCGGTGGTGTTAGTACCCACATCAATACCTACGTGACACATAATGGCAAAGAACGAGAGGAGAACGATTGGCTTGCCCAAAAGACGAAGACAATCCATGAACGACGATGACTTTCCGCCAGAGATTTCCTCGGTAATAGGTGTAATCCACAAGAACAATGTTCCCAATGTTCCTACCACGAAGTAGATGAGGAAGAGAACGCGCCAGTCGAGTCCAAACGATGGAATGGCTTGTGTAGCTCCCCACATGGCGAGGTAAGGTGCCAGGAAAGAGGCAATCGCTTTCACAAACTGACCGAATGTCAATGTAGAAGCCAAGTTCTTATCGCCAATAATCAACATGGCAAGTGGGTTGATACTTGTTTGCATCAAAGCGTTACCAATTCCCAACAAGGAGAATGCGATTAACATCACGGCAAACGAATTGCCAAACAATGGGATAAATAGTGATATTATCGTCACTACCATGGAGAGAAGCACGGTATTCTTACGTCCTATCTTGTTCATCAGCATACCCGTGGGAACACTGAAGATAAGGAACCAGAAGAATACGAGTGAAGGGAAGATGTTTGCTACGGAGTCGGTAAGTCCGAGATCCTCTTTCACATAGTTGGAGGCAATGCCTACGAGGTCCACGAAGCCCATGCAGAAGAAGCAGAGCATCACGGGGACCAAATAGATGGATTTGTTTTGTTTGCTCATGGTTGTTTTAATTCTTGATATCGTAAATAGTTGCCTTACCACCCTTCACCTTAATCATGGTATATGGTTCGGAGGGGAAAACGAGATTTGTCATAGCCATCTTGCCTTCTGCGTCGAAAGCCTCAATGCTGCAATTGTCTATGAAGATGCGCAGTTGGTGAATGTCGCCATAAGTTGGTGCAACGGTCACGAAGGGAAATGCCTCACTAAAAGAGGTGTCTCCACTCTTGTTGCGATCCATTGAGAACGTATGGTTTTGTGCGTCGTAATTCATGATGACCTTCTCACCCTTGGTGTTGGAAAGTTCAATTTCAGTCTTGCCCTTGGTATCAACCACGATTTCGCAAGTTTGAGTTGGCTTCTTCACTTTTTTGCCACGCAAAGCCAACAACTCCTTAGAAGGTGTTACGCTACAATATGTTTCACCCTTGTATTCAAACAAGTTTAAGTCGCGAGGAACTGAGTTTGCACTACGGAATTGCTGCGTGGGAACTTGGTTAGCATATTGCCAGTTGCTCATCCATGCCAATGCGATTCTTCTACCGTCAGGAGCATTGTCGAAGGTAACGGTAGCGTAATGGTCTTTGCCGTAATCCATCCAACGAGTGTCCTTGTGTTCGCAAGTGAATTTCTTTCCGTCAAATTCACCCACGAAATATTGAGTAGCAGAACCACCGAATGGTCCACCAGGATTGATGTTGCAAATCAACATCCATTTCTGCTTGTCGGTGCCACGCACTTGGAGTTTCATCAAGTCAGGACATTCCCACACGCCATCGTGGTTGCCATATCCCTTACCGAAACTACTCTCGTAAGTCCAATCTTTTAAATTAGATGATGAGTAGATGCGCATCTCTTGACCAACTGCCAAGATGAGGTTCCACTTCTGTATTTCTGGGTTCCAGAATGCTTTCGGGTCGCGGAAGTCGGGGTCGTTTGACGTGAGAATAGGATTTGTCGGATTCTTCTGGAAGGTCACTCCATTGTCTTTGGAAACAGCCATTGACTGAACTTGGTTCTGTCCTGCTGAAGTATAGAAAGCCACGACACGGTCGTTTTTCTTGTCCACTACGCAAGAACCACTGAATATTGTTCCCAAAGCATCAGCTTCAATTGCCGTAGGTTGGGCTTCCCAATGTATCAGGTCGCGAGATGAACTATGTCCCCAAGTCATGTTTTCCCATTGAGAACCGTATGGATTCCATTGATAATATAAATGGTAAACACCATCTTTATAAAACATACCGTTTGGATCGTTCATCCATCCGTAAGTTGGGGTATGGTGGTAGGTTGGCCTAAAGCGTTCCCTGTTAGTTGTGTCAAATTCATTCGATTGCTTCATCTCTTTCCAACAAGCGAAGTCCTTGATGGCTCCGGTGCTTCGTCTGTCACCATGGAAATTAATATCCAATAGAATAGATTCGCTACCAAATCGCTTGATGTCAACGGGTACGTAGTAGTCAACTTTGTCTACGGCTAACTTCACGTTGAAACTTTGTCGTTGCTCGTTGTTCACGATAACGCGAATGTTGGCGATTTCTTCCTTTTCTTGAACGGGCAACAACAAATACTTACTTGTTACTCCTATTTTCTGGATGGCATGACTCTCACCTAACATTTGAGGTGCTTGAGCTTTCATAGTCATGGTCATTAGCACGGCGGCTATCAATGTTATTATTCTCTTCATTCCTAATTGTTTTTAGTTATCTGTTTGCAAAAATACAATTAATAATTGAATAGTAGTGTTATTTATGTTTCAAATGATGTAAATGTTCGTTCATTGCAACAATTTTTGTATAAAAAGTTATCCTGAAACAATCTTCCTTACCAACCAATAATAACAATGGTTTAAAACCATACACTATTTAAGCTTCGAATCTGAGCCTGATAATTTGCACCTGACACGTTCAGGTGATTATATATATTCTTGGGAAATACAAGGTTTGTCATTGACATGGAACCGTTTTGCGTAAATATCTCAACCGAAGACTGGTCAACGAAGATGTCTAATACAACGCTGTTGCCAACGGTGTTGAGTGGAGCCCTCATCGAAGGAATGGAGAATATGGCATTGAAGGTCGTTTGTCCAGTCGCACTTGTGCGATGAGCGACAAGCATACGCTCCGATGCGATGATGTCCATGGTGAAACTCTCCTTGTTGTCATTGCTCAACGTAATGGTAGAGCCCTTATCAAGGTCGATGGTGAGACGCAATTGATAGGCATCTTTCGCATTGATGGTTCCTGGCACGTCTTGCCAATTCGAGGCAATCTTGTCTACTTCATCCACAACGACGTTTGCCAACAATGGCTTGCCATCATACTCGATGAGTTTCAACTCTCGTGGTAATGTCATGGCGGACCGCCAAGGTGAACAAGGTACGTCACCTGCATATTGCCAATTATTCATCCATCCTATTAAGATGTGTCGGTTGGGGGTGTTCGACCAAGTTACGCCAGCGTAATTGTCCATTCCATAGTCAAACCACAAGGGATAGTCAAGTGGGTCTGCGGTAAAGGTAGTTCCGTCGAAATCGCCGACAAAGTACATGGTACCTGAACCTAAGATGGGACCTCCAGGATTTACGCTTACCAACAAAACGTATTTCTTCTTTCCTTTATAGTCGAATGAGATGAGGTCAGGACATTCCCATTGCAAGCTGGGACGACCAGGCAATGCCACGAAGAACGTGCTTAGGTGAGTCCAATTCTTCAAGTCGGTAGAACCATAGAATTCGGTTCCCATTTTCCAACCCTTAGCCAAAGCCATAATCCATTTCTTGCTTTCCTCATGCCAGAACACCTTGGGGTCGCGCAAGTTGTCGTCATTGTTCTTGATGACGGGATTGCCCGTATAACGAGTGAAACTCTTTCCTTCATCGGTGCTATAGGCCATCGATTGTTGTTGAGCACCACTTGCCGATGTGTAAAGGGCAATCATGGCATTGTTGCCAAATCCTGCGGTATTGTCTTTGTCAATGACGGCAGAACCAGAGAAGATGTCGCCAAGTTCATCGCGCGTCAATGCTACAGGTTGTTCTTCCCAATGCATGAGGTCAGAAGACGTAGCATGTCCCCACGACATGTTTCCCCAAGAATTGCCTTGTGGGTTGTATTGGTAAAAGAGATGATAGACACCATTGGCATAAACCATACCATTGGGGTCGTTCATCCAGTTCCTATTCGGCGTGAAGTGAATCTGCGGACGATATTGCTCCGTGCGTCCACTCTTTTCTGTGGGTTTCTCGGTAGGCTCCTCTGTCTTGGGGTCATCAATCAGAGGATTATAGTCTTGTTTCACGTCATCACTTCCACATCCGAGGATGGTAACCGTGGACATCACGGCTACCATCGTTCGAAATATGTTCTTAGATTTCATGATATAAAACCTTTAGGTGTTGGATTATCTTGTCTTCAAGTATTCCAGAGAGTTCTTAGCCAACTTGAGCACATTGTCTTGGAAGGCATTGTTGCGTGGATAAGCACTCTTGTCGGGTGTTCCGTCTGGATTCTTCATGGAGAATTCACAACCACCGTTACCGATACAAAGGATAGTACCCTTGAATTCGGTATTGCCTTGTTGAGCTTCCCAAACGTTCATCTGACTTACCCAATCAATTTGCGAATCCCATGTACCCAATGGATAGATACCGTAAACCTGTGTGGTTTGGATATAGCAAGCTTCCTCTTGGTTTCCAATGCCCGTGAGCATAGAAGGCAGGTTGAAGAACAAACAGTTGTGGTCTTCTGTCCAACCTTGTCCCTTGAAGGCAATGAGCTTGGTGCGGTCGGTTGTCTCAACGTCCAATCCCTTATAGATAGGATGTGTAGAGTGGTCTTTCGAGAAGCGGCTTCCTGGATTCAACTGAACAGCCATCTTCCAAATGTCGTTGTTGATACCTCCCACACCTGTACCGATGGCGTGGTCGTTGTTCTTCATGTCATCAAGATTCAAACGACCTAAGTGGCCAACGTATGTTGTAGCGTGGCTCCAAAGCAACAAGCTACCGCCTTCCTTATACCACTCTTTGATAACTGGTGTTGCGTTTTGTACTACTTCAGGAATATTCCATACAGCATCTTCACCAACACCTTCCAAGTCGCGTAACCAGAACAGAACGCGGAATGGCTCAACGTCGCTGGCGGCCTTGATGTTGCCGAAATACAAGTATTGTGCGGTTGGATAATTCTCGTGTAGCCACAACCATGCTGAAGCCTCGTCGTCGTCACCGTTTTGTACGAGTTCTTCTGGTGTAGGATAAATGCTCAAGAAACCAATGGCTGTCTTTCCAATGCGGAGAGAAGACTTGGTAGAGAGAGAGGTTCCTTTCTCGTTGACTGCAGTAAGCGTCACTTCCCATGTGTCACCAGACACAACGTCCTGGATGGTATAGCTGGTTGCACTTCCGTTCAATGTCTCGCTGATGGTTCTTTTGCCGTTGGTAGCAACAAACTTGATGGAAGAGGCATCTACGGCGGGGTTCCAAACCACCAAAGCATCGTAACCTCCCGTCTTGTCAACTTGACTCATCTGTACGCCAGAGATACTTGTTGCACCCTCGCGAGTATATTTTTTCACTACACCTTGAGAGAAGTTGGTGCCATCAGTAAGTTTGAATACATACTCAAACGGAACGTTTGTTGGAACATTGGTATGCGTGAAAGTGTTGCCACTGACAATTTCGCTGGAAGAGAGGGCTCCGTTCCTATAGACAATCACTTGCATCTTTTCGGCTTGTGTAGGCCATGTCCAAGTGTAGTTGTCACCAGTGAGTGTACCTGTAATCTGTGATACATCGGGAGCGTTGAGAATCATAGAGCTTCGCTCGTAGTCTTTGTCTTGGCAAGATGATACAAGTGCGACAATCCCACAGCATACCAAACTTGCAAAGAGAAATTTATAGATTGCTTTCATAACTTTCATTGATTACTATTATTATTGTATCCTATTAATAACCTTTGTTTTGGGTATAGAGTCCGGGCACGTAGAAGAGCTGGATGTAAGGAATGGGGAAGTACTCGTTCTTGCCTGGAGTAAAGTGTGCGTCCTTATAGTATTGGGCGTATGTTTGTCCGTCGTAAACAGAGAATTGTTCTTTTTCGAAGAACTTGTTCAATGTTTGTGAGGCAATACCCCAACGGCGCAAGTCGAAGTAACGACCGTTCTCCATAGCCAATTCCAGACGACGTTCCCATTGCAGACACTGACGAGCTTGTTCCTTGCTCTGGAAGTATGTGCTTGGATAGAGAGCGATGTCGCATTGGTCAGCAGCGTAAGCGATATGCTTAGCAACGGAATTCTTTGCGCGTTGGCGAATGTCGTTAATGATGGAACGAGCTTCTTCCAATGCACCTGTCTCGATGAGGGCTTCAGCACGCATCAACATCACATCGGTGTAACGCAACACGTAGTCGTTCATCGGGAATGCTTGCCATGGGTTGTCGAAGGTCTCACCCTTTGAGCGCTGCGTTACCTCTTTCATAGAAGCATAGTAACCGTAAGTATTAGGTGTACGGCTGTTTTCCTTTGTCATCATCTGCACCACTTTTCCCTCAGAGTTTACAAAAGATGTCTCATACTTATAAGGGAAGGTTGGCATACCTACTGTATGGAAGAGACGTGGATCCCACTTCTGTGCGTTTGGCATTCCGTTGATAGGATAGGCAATCTCGTCATTGAAGTTGTTGAACATTGGCAGACCGTCCTTGGTCTTGAATGCATTTACGAGGTTTTGTGTGGGCTTATGGAAATCCCATCCGCAAGACCAGATACCCCAACATCCATTCAACATGTTACTCCAGTTAGCACGACCGTAAAGGGTGTTGTCATCTTGGTAGCCTGAGTGTTGTACGGCGAAGATACTTTCCTTGGAGTTCTTGTACTCTGGCAAGAAGATGTCGCCAAAGTCTTCCAAGTAACCATATTTAGAACTCTTCACTACATCCGTATATTTCAGCACTTCCTGCATGTATTGCTGGTTGATGTGGCTTACGCCAGTGTTTGCTTCATAACCGTCACCCCAAGCCATTGTCAGGTAACACTTAGCCAAATAAGCAGCAGCGGCAATCTTGTTGGCACGTCCACCTTCTGCTTGGTCTACTGGCAAAACGTCGTAAGCAGCCTTGAAGTCCGAAACAATCTTTTCCATCAACTCCTGATGTGTGAATACGTTGTTGGGAGTTTGCTCTTCGGAGTGGTTGCGATAAACTTCCTCGTCTACCCAAGGTACTTGGTTCCATATTTGCACGAGCTTGAAATAGAAATGTGCACGGAGGAAACGTACTTCGCCTTCGCGTTGTGCCCTTATGGTTGGATCGAGAGAACCTCCATGGTCAGCCAATGCTACCAAAGCCCTGTTACAACGGCTGATTGAGCAATAGAGATGATACCACATTTCGTCCATGTGGTCAGGTGTGGAAGCCGTCAGAGTCGACCATACCTCGAAAGGATGGTAGTTGGTGTCGGTGGTTCCAGAGCCGCCCTTCATGGCATCGTCGCTGGTAACGTCACCGTAAGGCCACATATTGAATGGATAAGTGTACCAGTCGTCACCGAGCTTGGCGTATGCAGCGGTCACCATTTCATTAGGTTGGCTCATGGCCAGCTCTTCATTGATGACACCTTGCGGCTCTACGTTGATGAAATCATTGCAACTCGTGAGTGTTGCATTGGCAACATAACAAATGAGTCCTACGCAAATTGCTTTATATATTGTTTTCATACTTATATCAATTTTCAATTATCATTTACTTTTAGAAACCAACCTGAATTCCAAGTGAGAAAGAAGTACTGTTAGGATATGCCCATCTGGGGTTTTCAGGGTCGGAGCAAGTCAAGCTGCTGCTCTTGATAGTTAACAGGTTATGACCAGAGACATAGACACGAGCATTGCTCATGTTAAACTTCTTCAGGATGTTGGAAGGCAGATTGTAACCAATTTGCACTTGACGCAACTTAGCGTAAGAACCATTCTCTACGAAGTAACTTGATGCTCTTCCTTCATTGCCGGTGTTGTTGGTTGTCAATGCGGGGATGGTAGACGAAGTGTTGGCAGTTGTCCAAGCACCAAGCATACGATTACCCTTGTTCGAACCAGCGTCGGTAATGCTGTAGAAGTCGGTTTGGAATTTTTGGTCATTGTAAACGTCTTGACCAGCTACACCTTGCCAGAACATGTTGAAATCAAAGTCCTTATAGCCAAGTTCGAAGTTCAAACCCCAAGAGAAGTTGGGTACTGGATTGAAAATCCATGTCTGGTCGTGTTCGTTGATGATACCGTTACCGTCGAGGTCGGCATATTTCAAACCACCTACACGTGCGTTCTCTTGTCCGCTTCCCAATACTTCTTCACGGTTTTGGAAGAGTCCGTCAACTACATAACCTACGATTGAACCGTAAGGCTTCTTGGATTCCACGAGGTTTTCCTTAGAGGTGTGTACGTAAGAACCAGTCGTCGTTTCGGGCAGATATGTTACTTTACTGCGGTAGAAGTCCAAATTGCCATTGATGTTGTAACGGAGTCCGTAGCTCGTAGTATGACGATAACCTACGGCAAATTCCATACCCCAGTTCTGCAAGCTTGGACCATTGAGCCATGAAGCACCACCTTCACCCATTGAACCAAGGTAAGCGGGGTTAATCAACATGTCTTTCACCTTCTTTACGTATGCGTCAACGGTACCGTAGAGTGAGTTGCCTAAGAGTGTGTAGTCAATACCTACGTTGTACTGTACTGTGGTTTCCCACTTCAAGTTGTTGTTTTGTGCTTGGGTAGCACGGAATCCTGATGGATAGATACCAGAACCTTCCAATTTCAAGTCGTAAGCAGTAGACTCATTACGTCCTCCACCGTATGTGGCAGCATAAAGACCGTAACGGGCATAGTTGGAAATGGCTTGGTTACCAGTTTCTCCCCAAGAAGCACGTAGTTTCAAGTCGTCAATCCAGTTCTGGTTGAGGTGTTGTGAAATACGATAACCGAGTGTTACGGCAGGGAAGGTACCATAGCGGTTGTTCTCTCCGAATCTTGAAGAACCGTCTCGACGGATGGTAAATGATGCCAACAAGAGGTCTTTCCAGTTGTAGTCAATCTTTCCGAACAATGAAACCAAGTGGTATCCTTCTGCAATACCAGATGCACGTTGTGTTCCGGTAGCTGCGTTAGGCCACATGTATTTGTAGTTTTCCAATGCGAACATCTGGGCGTAACTTGAGAAGTCGTCACGGTTTTGTGAGTGCAACTCAAGACCTGCCAATATATTAAATGTGTGTTCTGCACCAAGAACAAAGTTATAGGTAGCCGTGTTAGACCAAGTCCACTTCATGTCGTTGGCTTGTGAAACGGTAGCAGAAGGCGTGCTGTTGTTTACAACGTCAGAGTGCCATGTGTAAGTTACTGAGTGGATAAAGCCAGCATCATAGTCGATACCGAAGTTAGAGCGAAGCAGCAATCCCTTGATAGGAGTGATGTTCACGTAGGCATTTCCGAAGATACGCCAAATCTTCAAGCGGTTGTCGCGATTGTGATAGAGCTCGCGCAATGGGTTCTGGCGGTCACTCATACCACCTACAGGACCAGAGAATGTCACTCCGTCTTCCTCGTAAACAGGAACGGTAGGAGCCATCTTGAGTGCATTTTCCAATGGTTGGCAATCCACTTGGTTAGAATAAGTGATGGTTGCGTTCTCACCTACGGTAACGATGCTGTTCACCTTGTAGCTGGTGTTGATACGAGCAGAGATACTTTCGAAGTCGGTGTATTTCAAGATACCGTTGGTTTTCTTGTAACCCAAAGAGAACAAAGCTGTAGACTTTTCCGTTCCGTTGGAGATAGAAAGGTCGTAGTTTTGTGCAAAACCTGTGCGAGAGATTTGATCCAACCAGTCGGTGTTAGAGTAACGCATGGTTTTTGTCCTGTTGATGTATCCGTCATAAGCACCGTTTACGGTGTACTCGTTGTATTTGCCAGCAGCTGGGTCCCATGCGCGAATGGCAGTACCTGCTGGGGCATTGAGATTCAAACCATAGTTAGAGGCGTAAGCCACAGGGTCAAGACCGTCGTTCAAGGCTGCTTGTGCCATTGCCGTTGCATATTCGGCAGTGTTAGCCAACTTCATCATGGTCTGCGAGTTGTAGAACTGGGTCGTGAGGTTGGCTGATAAGTCTACCTTCACCTTGTCGCCCTTCTTTCCGCTACGGGTGGTGATGATAATCACACCGTTGGCAGCGCGAGAACCGTAAATAGAAGCAGAGGCAGCGTCTTTCAATACCTGCATAGACTCGATGTCGTTCATGTTCAATGTGTTCAGGTTTGTCGTCGTTGGCACACCGTCAATGATGAACAATGGGTCTTGTGATGAATTGAAAGAGCCGATACCACGAATACGTACCCTACCTGCACCAACAGGAGAACCGTCACTCGTAATGGTCATACCTGGCACTTTACCTTGCAATGCACGCATAGGGTCGGTGTCAGATGAAGTCTTCAACTCTTCAGTTTTTACAACGGCCACCGAACCAGTCAAGTCGGCCTTACGTTGTACTTGATAACCAGTTACCACCACTTCTGCCAATTCTGCGGCATTGTCGGTCATGGTAACTTGCATGCCTTGTTGGGCGGGCAATTCTTGCTTTTCAAATCCGATGTAGGAAAAGACGAGAGTCTGTCCAGCCGCAACTTTCAATTTGAAATTGCCATCAAGGTCTGTAATGGCACCGTTCGAAGTACCTTTTTCCATGACCGTGGCACCAATGATAGGCTCTCCCGTTCCGTCAACGACGGTACCGGTAATTTCCGTTTGTGCGTACATTATTGTACTCACAAGGATGAGCATTGTGCTCAGAAGCAATCGTTGTAGATGTTTCATTTGCTTTTGCTTTTAGTTAATACTGTTATGGTAATTAAAACGTTAATAATGTCGCAAAGTTAATGTTGATAATAGGTTTAGGCTATCATTTTTCGTTCTTACGATTGAAATTTTGTTGCAATGAATCAATTTTCTCAGTGAATGAACGATTTTTGAAAGTCGTTACGTAACGTACGTTATACCTTTGCGCTCGGAAACACAAAAGGTGTGGACGAAACGTTTTCACTTTCGAACCAGGTCTGCGACAACCATTGAATAGATGAAACGTCAGTCCACACCATTATATATATAATATGGTCAGGTACCGTACTCTCCATTCTTTTTCCAAGGTCGCAGTTGGTTTCGAAAAGAGTCAGCAACTCATTTTTCAATATGTCAAGCCTTCTGATACATCTTCGTAAAAGGCAATATCCATTTGCAAAGATACAGAAAATTTTTAAACCACAAAACTTTTTTTCAACTTTCTGAGAAAACTATCTTTCTCCACATTTCCCCCAAACGCCTTGTTTGAGATATAAGCATGATGTTTTTCCGTGAGCAAAATATGTATTTTTCAATCCCGATAACGGTGGTTTCGAAATTAATTTGTATTTTTGCAAGGTATATATTCTCCCTTCATTGGTGAAACGGCAACCTATTGATAGAACAAATACTAAATCTATATGGCAGTTCAGAGTGCAACATTTGCAGACATTCATTTGAGTGAGGAAGACATCAAATCCCGTTACATACAACCAGCATTGGAAGACAAGGGATGGGATAAGTTTCACATGCTATTGGAATATCCCTATACCCCAGGACAAATCATTGTGCAAGGTTCTATGAAGCACCGCAAACGGGGTAAACGGGTTGACTATTTGTTATTTACGGAAGACAATTCCCCTATTGCCATAGTTGAGGCAAAGGATAGGAAACATGCTCCTGCCGATGGAATCCAACAAGCCATCGACTATGCCAAAGACCTTGATTTGCCATTCGCTTACGCTTCAAACGGCGAGAAGTTTGTGGAGCACGACATGAATACGGGTGCTGAGCGTTTGTCTAAAGAGGGTGCTGAGTTGCTCGACATTCCTTATTATAGTGATAGCGACAGTTATTCGCCTCGCTACTACCAGCGCATAGCTATCAATAAGGTGATTGAGGCGGTGGCTTGTGGAAAAAAACGTATCCTCTTGGTGATGGCTACGGGTACGGGAAAGACCTATACGGCTTTCCAAATCATCCACCGTCTGCATGCGTCGGGACGCATGAAGCGTATCCTTTATCTCGCTGACCGTAATATTCTCATCGACCAAACCATGCGCCAGGACTTCAAGCCCTTCCGTAAGGTGATGACGAAGGTGCAGGGTAAGAATGCCGAGGGTGGATTCGAGATTTACATGAGTCTTTATGGGCAATGGGTGAAGAACGAAAAGGAGATGCAACCAGGTGAGAAGCAACCATACGAGAGTTATGCTAAAGATTTCTTCGACTTGATTGTGGTGGATGAGTGCCATCGCTCCAGCATCGACGAGGACAATACTTCGGACTTCCCGTTTATACTTATTCCTTGAAACAAGGTATTGCCGATGGCTATTTGGCTCCCTACCGTGTCACAAAATCGTTTATCAATGTTGATATGGAGGGTTATGTGGCAGAAGAAGGAGAACAAGACCTCTTTGGCAAGGAGATAGAGGAAAGCATCTTCACTCGCAATAGCTTCGGACGAGAGATACACATTACCGAACGGCAGAAAGTGGTAGCTTATCGCATTACGCAGATGATGAAGGTGATAGGACGAATGACCAAGACCATCGTGTTCTGTCCCGACCAAGAGGAGGCTAACATTATGCGCAAATTGCTCATTGCCATGAATCAAGACATGGTGAGTCGTTATCCCAACTACATCGTTCGCATCACCAGCGACGACCGTGTAGGAAAAGCCCTACTTGATAACTTCATCGACCCTTACGAACCTTGTCCTGTCATTGCCACCACCAGCGAACTACTTACGACGGGTGTGGATTGTAAGACGTGTGGATTGATTGTGATTGATAAGGAGGTGAACAACCCCACTACTTTCAAGCAAATGATTGGTCGTGGCACTCGTATCTTCGAGAAGAAAGAGAAGATGAACTTCGAGATATTGGACTTCCGTGGAGCCACGTTGTTGTTTGAGAAAGGTTTCGACCCCGAAGATACCGAAACAAAAGACTATTCTGACCGCAAGACGTTGGGATATGGGGAAAGAGAAGAGGAGAGTCATGATAATTTGGGCGATGGTAGGGAAAAGCGTGATTATTCCCCAAAGCATCACAAGAAGTATTTCGTTGATGGCAGGGAGGTGAAAATCGTTCACGATGTGGTGCAATACCTTGGCGAAGACGGCAAGACGCTCATCACGGAGAAACTCACCGATTTCACCCGCAAGGCCATCAAGAAACAATATCCCACGCTCGATGCCTTCCGTGGCGCCTGGAGCCATGCCGACAAGAAACAAGCCATTATCGACGAGTTGGCTGAAAACAATGTGTTGCTTGATGCCGTGCGTGAGGAGAACCCCGCCTTGGCAGATTGCGATTATTTCGACATCGTTTGTCATGTGGCATTCGACCAAAAGCCTCTCACTCGTCGTGAGCGTATCGATGGGGTGAAGAAGCGCAACTATCTTGCCAAATACGAAGGACAAGCCCGCAAGGTCATCGAAGGTCTCATGGAGAAATACGGTGAAGTGGGTGTGACGAATATCGAGAACCCGCAAATCCTCTCGCTCAATCCCTTTGCCCAAATAGCCAAACGTCCCCGTATCATGAAGGGCATCTTCAAGAGTCCTGAAGCATACAACGAGGCAGTCAAAGACCTTGAAAACGAACTCTATAATATAGTATAATTATATAATGTATAATTTTCAATCTTCAATCTTCAATTTAAAACAAATGGCAGTTGGAAATCTCGTTAAACGCTTACAAGATATCATGCGCAAGGATGCAGGCATCAATGGCGATGCCCAGCGCATAGAACAAATGGTATGGATGTTTTTCCTCAAAGTATATGATGCAGCCGAAGAGGATTGGGAGTTAGATGCACTTGATAATGATAATAATGAGGATTTCAAGAGCATTATCCCAGAGCCATTGCGCTGGCGCAACTGGGCACCCTCAAAGGATGAAGAGGGGAAGTTGAAAAGCGACTTCTTGACAGGTCAGGCATTATTGGACTTCATCAACGAAAAGTTGTTTCGTGTGCTGAAGGGTGAGGATAGCATGGACGGCACCATCAAGGGCATACAGGTAACCCGTGATACTGCCCGTCATCAAGCTGTAGTGCGAGATGTGTTTCAAGAGGTGAACCAATATATGAAGAATGGTGTGCTGCTTCGCCAGATGATAGACGAGATAGAGGCCGTTGACTTGCTCGACTCGGCAGAGAGCCATGCTTTCGGCGATATGTACGAGACGTTGCTGAAAGACTTACAAGCAGCAGGCAATGCGGGTGAGTTTTATACCCCTCGTCCCTTGACGGATTTCACCGTTCAGCACCTCAATCCCAAGTTGGGAGAGTTGATGGGCGACCTTGCTGCTGGTACGGGTGGCTTTATCATCTCTACGTTGAAATACTTGGAGAAGCAGAAGAAAACCGCCGATGATGAAACCCTATTCCAACATGCGGTGATGGGACAGGAGTGGAAGCCTTTTCCTTATCTCTTGGGAGTAACGAATATCATGCTTCACGGCATCAAAGACCCCATGCTCTACCATACGGATTCGTTAGGCAGGAACATGAGCGAATACCAAGAGGAAGGCAAGCTCGATACCATTGCCATGAATCCACCCTACGGCGGTGCTACCGATGCAGCCACGAAGATGAACTTCAAGGCTGAGTATCGCTCGTCGGAAACAGCCGACCTCTTCATGGTGCTGATTATGCAACGACTGAACAGGGAAGGACGGGCTGGCGTAGTAGTGCCCGACGGTTTTCTGTTTGGTACAGATGGTGCCAAGCTTGCCATCAAGAAAAAGTTGTTGACCGAATTCAACCTACATACCATCATCCGATTGCCAGGTAGTGTCTTTTCGCCTTACACCTCAATCGCCACCAACATTCTCTTCTTCAACAATGAGCGAGCGGAGGGAGCCCCAGAGGGCTATGCCACCCGAGAAACATGGTTCTATCGTATGGATATGCCCGAAGGCTACAAGCATTTCTCGAAGACACGCCCCATCCTCACCCAGCATTTCGATGTGGTGAACGAGTGGTGGGAGAATCGCCAAGAGCTTGAAGGGGGCGAAAAGAGCCGCTCATTCACCTCGCAGGAGTTGATGGATATGGGCTGCAACTTCGACCAATGCAAATTCCCCAAGGAAGAGGAAGTGGTGCTGCGCCCCGAAGAGCTATTGAGGAAATACCACGAGGAGCGCACCGCCCTCGACGCTAAGATTGATGCCCAGCTAATGGAGATAGAAAAGATCCTCGGAATCAATCTATAATAAGCAATAAGAAGCTATAGACACTATAGAATCTATAGAAACTATAGAAACTATAAATAAACCTATCTAAACTATAAAAGAAAAAACAATGGACAAAAAAACAGAAAAACCCTTCAAAAGCATCTTCCGCAAAGTCCCCAAATGGCAAGACCTCTGGTTCTACCAGAAATCAGAAGTCCTCTACCAGATGACATACGTCTTCTGCGAA
>OMWI01000052.1 GCA_900314715.1 uncultured Prevotellaceae bacterium
ATAAGTATTGAAGGTCTCGTATCTTACTACTTCAGGGTATTCTTTTGTCAGCATCTCCCAATAGCCTCGCACGGCACCATTATCGACATATTTGATAATACCACACTCCTCAATAGCGACTGTCAGGGCAGCAACATCTTCAGCAGAAAGACACTTCCTCAACTCGTTTACCACGGTGTTGTAGATGTTTGTTGTAGGTTTTTTCTTGCCCATGCTATAAGCTATGAATGCCATCAACGTCTTTTCGGAGAGGTCGTCTAAGATACTCCTTCTTCCTGGGCTGCGTCTTTCTCTTTCTTCTTCCCTCTGTTCCAAAATAGGCTGCTCATTTTGTGAATCAGAGTCATGGTTTTCCTCGGTGGGAGTTTCTTCCTCTATCTCCCATGGTCTTCTGATGTTGAAGAGATTACAAATGTAATCAACTGCCCGACAATAAATCCAACCTATGTTAGAGAGCACATCTTGATAACCAGAAGACTCATTCATCGTAATAATGCCTTGTTTCTTCAAGGGATTCAGATACCTAAGTAGTATTTTGTTGAGGTCACATTCCTGTTCGATATTAAACATCGCAGCACTATACTGTTCCCGAAAGTGCTTCAAGGCTTGTTCCAGATTCACGGAAGAGACGACAATCTGGTTATATTCCGACTCCAGTTCAGCAGCCGATTCTTGCAAAGCGATTACATGCTTGTTGTTTAGTTCAACATAGAGTTCGATGTATCGCTCAAATTCGGCACGCATAGACTCCCGAAAGGAAGAATCCGCAAAATCTTTCTCTTCCCAGAAATCCGTGTCGAAATTGCCGGGATAGAATCTTTTGCTGTATACAGTATGCTTGATGACTCTCAAAGCATTCAGGCTCTTCTCAATATTTTTGGTCTGGTTTCCTTCCATATAATATATGTTATTCAATCAGTTGTATACATGGTGACTCATTGTTTCTTCAGTTCATCAAGAAGGTTGATGACCTTATGGATTTCAGAGTATGCAATCCTGTCTTCTGGCGATGCCTTGCTAAGTTCGGAAAGTCTTTCCGCATTCGACTTGGCGCGTTCCAAACTGCCATTTGCAACTAGATAATCATATAGTTTCGTACGGATGAAATAATGCTTGGTTTTCTCATAACCAGGCATGTACTTACGCAATTCTGGTATCAGCTGATCATAGTTCTGGAATCGACGGACTGTGTTATCAGGCAGAAAATGCAACAAGAACCAGAACTCTGTGCATGGACAGGTTTCAATGAATAGGATGTCGCGGTTCTCCTTACGGCTTTTGAAAGAAAAGTACTTCCGCATCTCTGCTGGCTTCTCATAGAGCCTGTCCATGTCTATCAGACACGCTACATAGTCATAATGCTCTGCCAACTTTGCTTTGGCCAGTTTCAGTATATGCTCGATGTCGGCATGTTGCGGAAAGCCTGGAGACAACTTAAACGGATAGCGTCTGGCGATGCGGAGTGATTCAAAGTAGAACCACTCTGTTTCACCTTCTCCGATGATGGCAATAGATTTCTTCATCCTTCCAACTCCTTTAAATCCAGATACTGACTGCCAAGGAAAGGCAGATCTACCAACTTGCCTTGCTTGTAGGCATTATAGGGCGATAGATTCTTGTGTAATCCCATTGACGAGAGACGTTCTATATGAGTCTCGCCTTCGGAATTCTTATCCGTGAACCATACCGTATCACGACGTACGAAATCCTCATTCAGCAGATTGACGTCGTGGGTGGTGAAGAGCAATTGAGAAGTGTTGTCGCTGTTGGCAATGAACACCTTGATTAAATAAGACAGCAGTTCGTAATGAATGCTCGTTTCCAACTCGTCAATGGCGATGAAGTGGGAATCGAAAAGCAGCTGCTTCAGAATGGTGGTCATGCCCATGAATCGCATGGTACCACGAGACTCATAACTCTCAGGCAAGTCAAATATGCCATTGTCCGTCTTATGTCTGAACAGCAATTCAGGAGTTGCTCCTATTTTTCGTAACTCCACACTATCTATATTGAAGTCAGAGGCTTTAAGCATAAAGACCAAGAAACGTCTCAAGGAACCATCATGGTCATTCTCCAGATAGTTGCGAGTGAAATCAGAAAGAGAAACATCTGGGGTCAGTTGGTCGCTACAATGCTTCGAGAAGAAGTCATAGACTGCATTCAATTGTGATGCCTCGACATTCGACTTTCCGAAGGCGGCTATAACACTGCAATTGTTGACAGTATTACCTTCAATAATGGTCTGGCTCTTCTGAGACAACTTAGCTTTGCCGCTGAATGTAATTTCTGTAGCATCTTTTTCCTTATTATAAACACGACGATAGAGGTTAGTGGGCCGATTGGTGGTATAGACCATCAACGTCTCTTCATAGATACGCACATTGTCAAACTCGATGTTCAATACATAACGTACTCCGTCAAGGTAGAAGTCCATACCCATACGGCTATGTTCGTTTCTCGATTGCTTATCCAACAGGAATGGAACCAGTTTCATCGGCTCGTTCCTGTCTTGTGGCACACGCTGCATCAGTTGTTTGAAAAACGAAAGTGCTTTTAATACATTGCTCTTACCAGAAGCGTTGGCACCATAGATAATGCCAATCTTTAACAAACTGACACCATCTGTAACTTTGTTACAATACTCCTCATTCATGAACTTGTCTGGCGTGGCCACGAAACTGACCATTTGCTCACTTCTGATGGAGAAGAAATTGCTGGCTCTAAACTCTGCTATCATACGCTTATCATTGAAAATCGCTGCAAAGATAGAATAAAATTCTCGAATAGCAAAATTTATTTTATACTTTCGTAATTAATTTACGAATATTATGATTAAAATATTCAATTTATCGTCTTTGAGTTGTACTTGCTCACCCTTTTTTACAAGAATTTGTGAGCATATCTTGTTACAAGTGACATTATCTGAGTTGATATATTTACATTCAGGCAAAAAAAATACACATTTACTTGCAAGTTTGTTCTTTTTAATATATTTTTGCGAACATAACCATATATCATTAAAAACATGAATAGAATTTCTATAAGATTATCTTCTTTAAGTAAAAATAATTGGACAATTATTTACAGATTCATTAATAGTATTGTAAATAATAAGGGTGCAAAGCTTGAAGTATACGAAGAATTAAAAGCTATAGCTAATATAGGATTTACAGATAATCCCGATGAAAAACATGATTTATGCGAACTTGATGATAAAAAATTGTCATCTGAAAAGATGTTATTACTTTCAACAGAAACCTGCTTCAATATTATTTATCAAAAGAAAGATTCATCAGATGATGTTACGGAGTTGGTCCCCTTTTTATTGTTACAAAACGAATTAGGCGAAAGAATAGTTTTGGGTATAGAGCATTTTGAAGGAGCAGATAAATATTATTACAGATGTGGAGATTTTTTTGCATTAACTCCAAATAAGAAACCAAGCTGTGGGGAAAATAGCTTCTATTTTATTTTTCAAAATAAAGAAACTAAAGAATTATATACCCAACGTTTCTCTGGAAAAGGCGATTCTACTTTTAAAGGAAACACAAGTCGTAGATTTTTACCTATTTTGCATATTACGAAAAATAATTATCTAAATATTTTTGGACAGTCTAATAAAGAGAATAGCAGCGATAATCTTGAAATTGACTTCATCAATAAATCTATTGATAAAATCAAGAGTGATACTATATTTAAGTTTAAAAAAGGTGATCGTAATGAATCCAAATCGATAAAAAAGGAGCTAAACTCCATTTTCACTGATTCGAACTCTAAATTTGGTCAATGGCTTGAAAGTGGATATTTCTATTCTTATAGCGAAGAAGACGATAGCCCTAATAAAGATGGTGAACAAAATAAGAAACGAAGAAAGATAACGAATCCATTAAAGAATAAACGTATCTCTGAAATTCAAGGTATAAGAAATACTTTAAAAATATATAAGAACAGCATATTTGAACTTATCCAGAATATACAATTTCATGGAGGAGGGAATGGGTTATTTTACTGTGTTTTTGAAAGAAAGATAAATTTACCTAGAAGCTACCAAAACCATATACCAAATTTTCATAAATACAACGATGATGTCCGTTTCTTGAGAATTGGCATCTTCGATTATAATAAAAAGGGAATTGAAGAAACTTTCAGAGAAAATAGAAATAAAGGAGAAGATGAAAAAGTATCGCTGAAAAATTTTTTCAATCCCGAAGATTTTGTAACAACCGAATTGTCACATCTCGAAATGAGATATGCTGCACGTTTAGGCATAAAAACTTTCGTCAATACACTGATTAAGAACAAAGGATTCTTCCTCGTAGAAAGTAACAATACCACTGGAAAAGATAAGAAGAAATATCTTTCTACAACATGTAAAGATGAAAAAGTGGTCTTTGAAGAGGAAAAAGAGATTGATTTTACAAATGGCACCCATTATGAAATAATTCTTCCTGTTGTGCCTACTGAGATACAATCCAGTAGTGATGAACTACCGGTGCAAAAAGAATCAATATTCTCAGATTATATTAAATATCAGCCCATAATGTCTTTTGATATTCAAAAGGAAGATTACGAGAAGATTGTTTCTAGTATAAGTAAAGAGGAGCAAATAGAAGGAATAAAAGTTATTGGTGATTCAATAATTAAACAATTTCTCAATAAGGAAGATATAGCCATAAAACTACCAGAATCTGTTGAGGATGAAAACATGATGGCTAATATAATCTTTAAATTAGCTGCATATCTTCAGCTTAGAGACGAAAAAGGGTTCAATAAGATAATAATAACTAATATAAGAGATTGTTTTATTGATACTTTTTATGAGCTCATTAATACCATGCTTATTAGAAGCAATAATCCTTTAATATGGAGTAAAGATTGTGCTTTAATTCTCCTAAGCCAAAATTTACATACTCATATAATTTGGGGTGATACAAAAGAAGAATTCTATGGTTTAAATCAGGAAATGTATAAATATTTTTTTAATAATATTTTCTCTGATACGAGAAACTTTCCTTATCCGAAGGAAAAATATAGTATAAAACCTGAATATATTAAAAAATACATCCTGCCATACGACATTTTAGTTACTAATTGTAATAATGTTACTCCGTTTGAAGGGTTTATCAATCAATCACTTAAAAGAGAAATAATAACAACGCCATCAGAAGGCATCGGCTATCTTGTCAATCATGAAAACACATATATTGGCAACAAAATAATTGTGAAAAATTATTATGAGGCTGATACGATATTTTTAAATAATTTTTTTGCAGATAGATTTGCATATTTAATTGCTCATAAAATCCAAGATATAATATTAGGCAAAGGAAAAGAACTAATTTTGATCGGATATAAATATTATTCCGAATTTTTACTTAAGTCGATTTATAAATCTTTAAAAAGAATAAGAACAGATTTAAAAGAACCGAAGATACACCTCGTTTTAGCTAATGAAGAAAAAGACGATATGAGTTCAGATAAAATAGTCTTCAATTTTAAAAGTGTTTGGCAGAATAGTTTTGAAAAAAGATTATTAAAGAATACTGAACAATTCGGGGTTATAACAATTGTGCCAGTGAGTTCTACTTTATCGACTCATGATAAAATAATTTCTTTCTTTAAATTGTGGTTTAAGCAGATTCAAGAACGTTCTAATATTATTAATAATATAATATTAAAAGATAGTAATTTTTTATATAATCATTCTGTAATTGTAGTACGCGACGCTTTAGAGGCTGAACCAACAGACTTAGAAAAAGAATTTAAATGGGAGGAAATAGATTTAAAGAATAAATCTATAAAAACTTCTTTTATCAATGCTCAAGAGATAGATTACACCCTCCAAATAGCAAGAGATGAAGAAAACAATTGGGTCAAGAGATTAAATAATAAGATTTCATTCCCCAAAAATTGGCATGAGGAAGAATATGTGAACCCCACTGAAAATTCATCTGTTAATTCACAGAATTTGATGGGATTTCCCAAAGTTGAAAAGTGTGATGATTATAAGCATTATGAAGAACTTGATCGCTTATATTCGTTAAAAAATTTCATTTATAAGGGTCATGTTAATGCATTTAATTCTCATCATAAATACTACATTCATACAGAAAATTTTATTAGAAATAAATATGAATGCATAACAATAAAAGCTTGGCTTACAACTCTTAAAAATAAAAAAGTAAAAAAAGAAAAACTTGTTTTCAATCATGATCTAATTAATGTTTTAATAACACCAAACGCAGAAGCAGAATGCAATTTTGTGAATATTGTAAACGAAAGCATTTTTGGTGGAAATGCTCTTATATTAAATTTAGATGTTAAAAATTGGAGGAATAACATTATTAATAAACTTTCTTTTTTAAATACTTTTTTAGATAAAGGTAAAGAGTCAATTAATTTTCATTATGTCGATCAGGCAATGCTTTCCGGTGAAACATATAGTAATGCAAAAAGTTACCTATGTTCAATTTTAAATAACTGGAAAAAAGGTGATGATGTCTTTTCCTCAATTATAGCACTCATTAATAGGCTTCCTTATGCTAAGAATCATGAGATTAATAATGACGTGAATAAAAAATTTTTCTATTTTCTTTATTTACATTATCCTTCTATACAGAATTCAGGACAAGGATGTGAACTCTGTAATTTGAAAGATTTTTATGAAAGTTTAAAAAGAAAAACCGTTTTGGATAACTGTATCGATGTCATAAATAAAAATGTTAGTAGGATAGAGAAAAAAGAGTTAAAAGATTTAACTGTGAAAGACAAGGTTAAAAGGCGTGATTTTATACGGCTCGTTTTAACTCATGAATTGTACTTTATATTGTCAGGTATTTCAAATGAAAGAAATGGCAATTACGATTCTACGTATAAAGAAATGTGTAAAGAATTAGATAATATTTTTGATCAATTCTGTAACAACGATAATTGTAAAACAAAATCTTCAATCAATAAAAAACTTAATGATTGGTTTAAATACGATGAACTTAAAGGACTCGATGAAGAACTGAAAAATTATCTCAATAAAAAATTAATGATTGACAAGAAAATTTCATTCTTAAAAGTCATATCTTCACCACCTCTTTCTAAATATATAGCTTTGCGCAAATATGCCCAAAAAAAATTATTGGATGTCTTGGACATTGAGATTAATAATATTTTAAAACCTTCAACATCCTCCCAGACCTATTCATTTGACGATTTAAGACTTATCAAATCCATTCTTAAATCTTTGTCGTTTTTTAAATCAAATGCATTAGTAAGAAGGGAAGTTATCATAAATTCATGGAAAGCAGCCATAAAGATTACAAATTATTTTAATGAAATAATAAAAGATGAGAAAAAACGTCTCTATAATTTTGAAAGATTAATAAATGGGTTTATGAAAGGGAGATTGCTATGTGACGAATTGACAAAAGGAAAAATCAAGGAAATTAAATATGAAATAGAATTTGACATAGAACGTATACCGAATAAACCCCAGATTATTAATGTTGAGGACATCTTAATTCAAGACTTTTCCAAAGACTTTCAATTTTTCATCAAAAATGCCATCGACGGTGATGATGCTAAAGCCACATTCCTGGGAGAACTTCTTAGAACTGGAGAAGAAATTACGAATTCGAGTTTTAACGTAATTAAAATAAATGAAACAAAATTGGCATTAAAAGATATGGGTCAAAATGTTGGTAATTCTTTATTTGAGGAAAAAATTGACTCAAAAACAATCTTTCAAAAAGAATACACTAAGTTTTTATGTTGGTTGTTCTATGATAATACAACTATTCTTAGAAAGACTTTGGATCATTTTTATAAAGAAATCAAGAAAGATAAAGATATTTACAATTTATTTTATACTAATAAGGACGGGAAAAAGGAAATTAATATTTTCAATGAAGAGGAGATTTTAAAAGCTATAGAATTATTTAAGAAGAAAGTGAAAGACGAGTATTATTATTCTTCATTTATTCCTTATATAGATAATGACGATAAAATTGATTATGTTGAAAAACTAATATATCTTACATATGCCAAAATAAGGCTGGAAGATCTAATGGATAATAAGCATAAGTCTAATATCGAATCTGACGTTTATAATTTAATGGTAATACTTGCAGCTATAATGGGAGCGGACCAGGCGTTTTTTACTATGAAAAAGGATGGACGATTGTTCCCAATCTCATTCTATAATAAATTAAATAAGAATCAAAAATGGGATTATGTCGAATGGTTGTTGAATGATAACTATCTTACCACTCAAGTTCTAAATGATGTCATAAAATATCCCTTTATTCAAAAATTCTTATTATTTGATGAAAATAAAAAAAGTTACAAGGAAAAGGATACACTTGATGCTAAGAGCATGGGGATATATTGCATCAACTATCCTCAAAACAATATGGGAAAGGAGTTTCCTTTAAGGCATCATTCCAATTATAATGTATCAGGTTCATATAGAAAAAGTAATATTATAGCAGCATTTTCTTTCTTGTATAATGAGAATAATCCTATGAATAATTCTGAAAAAAAATTCAGAATTAACATTCAAGAGTCTGGTAGGTTGTTGCTACTGCTTAAAAACGAGATAAACAATTATGTTGTTGACTATCTAATTAATGAAAAAGTACTTGATTTATGGATAGAAAAACACAATAGTTTTCGAAAATTTGATAAAATATATGCTCGTTCACATCATACATTTTATTATGTCTTTAATGAAATGGATGAATTTGAGAAAATTGACGATTGTACAATAAGCCAACTCTCTAAAACATGGGTATTTCTAACAAATCAAACTATTAGTTTTTTATATTCTAATATTGAACAGAATGTGAATAATGAAAATAAGCATTATCTAAATATAGACAAAATATCTATGATTCTAGATTATTCTAACACCTTGGGAAAAACATTTAACCCCAAATTCATATCTATATTATCTTCGCTATTAAGTAATTATTGGAACAAAGATTCTAAGGAAAATCAAAAAAATACGATTTTAATAAATAATAAAGCTCTTAATCAATTCAATATAGACACTTTAAAAAATATCAAAATAATTTGCAATAGAAATCTACTTAGAACTTTTATAACTCAATGTCTAAACAATTCTCTTAGTACACCTCCTTCTGGTCATAGAGATAGTAATGACGTCAAAGAGGTTAATATTAGAATCACTAAATCATATATTTTTATTGTTGATTCTGTCAAAAATAAAATAATGTCCCAAAAAGAAATAAGTGAGAATGTAAAAAACTTTAGTAAGAAAAAAACTCATATTATGGATATGAGATGTGATGAATATAGTTCTACAACACTTACTTCTTTGCAAGGATGTGTAAACTACATAAAAAAATACAATAAACAATTTTGTTGTAATTTTGGAATAAACAAGAGTGGTAGTTTTAGGTTAATCATAAAATTTTAAAGTTATGAATAAAAAATTTATTTTAATTATTGAAGACAATCCAAAAGACTTCGAGTTCTTAAAAGAACTTATAGAAAACTTAGATGAAGAATTTCAAGTTCTGCCGGAAGACTTTGATGAAATGAAGCGTAAAATTCATTCCCGAGAAATTCAGCAATTTGTTTTAAATCAGATAAAGGACAATTATAAAAGTATTTGTACTGTGATTTGTGACATGGAACTTGGAAGAAACCATCAAGCAGGGAAAAATGTGATTGAACGTATTAGGAATTACAAAAATATCTCTCCTAAATATTGGACAGATATGGTTCCAATTATCGCTGTAACCCAATATCCAGATGCATTAGAAAAAATGGTTAATGCAGGTGCTGATTTTTTTCTAGGGAAGCCTGAAAAAGATGAAGAGAAAGCTCTGTTTATAACTAATTTTAATGCTGCATTGACTTCTCAAGCTAAAAGATTTGAGAAAAAATTAAAAGTATTAGAAGCTTTACCTTATCCCCAGAACATAGTAGAACCGATAGAGAGATTCAAAAATGAACATAAGAAAGAAACAACAGCCTTCATTATGACTAGTTTTTCAGAAAACCATAGGTCTATTATTAAAACTATCAAAGATGTTTTGAGTAGTTATGGAATAACAGGATTAAAGGCTGACGACAAAGTGTTCACAAAGTCCTCTTTAGATAATATATACGTATATATGCAAGGATGTGACTTTGGAATTGGTGTACTTACAAACATTGACAAAAATAAACCAGCAAATCAAAATGTAGCAATGGAAATTGGATATATGTTTGCTTTAAATAAAAAGGTCATGATATTTAAAGAAAAACAGATGGAAAAACCTTTTAGCGATATAGAAGATGATTACTGGTACGAATTCGACTCTTATAATCTTGATACGATTAAACCACAAATAGAGAAATTTCTTATAAATATTGATATGATATAATCTCGCCATCAAAATAAGAGGGGAAAACAATCTATTTATAGCAAACGGCTACAATTCCATTTCAGGATTGCAGCCGTAACTTTAATCCAGAATTTCGGTAATTTATATTTCTAATTCCTTTCTTATCCATTTCACCTCATTCAGAATCTTATTCTGTTCAAAAAATTCCAATAAATCAGCTTTAATTAAGATTTTGTCATGGTAGTTATTTTTAACAATTTCGTGAAATTTGTTTCTATCAGTCTTCTGATAATCTAATTCATATTTATTTAGAAATAGCATCAGGAAAAGATGAAAAGACATGATTATGTTATATTTGGGGTCCATCTTGTCATTTTGGATTACTCTGATGTAATCAAAAACTGGCAAGATTGGTTTAAAATCATTTTCAACTTTGGATATAAACTGGTCATAAGAAAGCAATTTACCATCGTCTTGTATATAGGATATATATATGCTTAAAGAATTTTTATAAAAATGATGACTACTGTCATCTGGGTTATTAGTTATTAATTCTCTAATGAGGAGTTTCTCACAGAAAAAATTCTCCATAGTTTTTACATACTTCACATAAACCTGGTCTGATTTGTCTGCTAATGAGAAATCAAAATCATAAATATCATTTTCCGCTTTACCTATCCAATAGAAAAAACTCAATAAGCGATAAACAAAACTTTTTAGATAATAACTATCATTTGGGTCCTTTATCTCATTATTATTTCGATAATGCTACTTCTTATCAATGTTGTCTGAAAAATTCCATAAACGGAAGTTCAAGTCTTCGGCTGCCTTTATTAATGGAGTTTTGCTCTTTGCAAGACTTTCTTTTATGTGCATTTTCTGATTAAAAGTATACTCTTTTTTTAATTTATAACTTAACATGTATTTCTCCCGAAGCCAATTAAATAATAGTCCTAGAATATATAAAAAAATGCTCACAGCAGCACTAATTATTGCGGCTTGGACTCCAACACCTAATTTATTAAACCATTCCATATTTTCTTTATTTATTGCCCCATCTTCGCCCAATGCAAAGACTGTAATTCAGTTAATATAACGTGAGTTCGACGAAATATAACTATTTGAAAATTTGGTGATTAGCGAAAATAGTTGTAACTTTATAGTGCAAAAAAAAACAAAGTTTCACAAACAATAATCGCTATGATCACCGAGGACAAAGTTACGGAATTATTTTGTATTGCAGACGATTTCTGCAAGTTTTTTGACGCCATGATGGAAAAATATACCATAAAGGAGGCTAAAAAGCGCAAATATCACCGTGATACGACGCTGTCGAAGTCGGAAGTGATGCTCATCATGATACTCTTCCACGACTCCGGCTACCGCTGCCTGAAGCACTTCTACCTGGAATCCGTCTGCAAGCACATGCGCCATCTGTTCCCTCGTGTTGTCTCATACAACCGGTTTGTGGAGCTGGAGCGCGATGTGGCCGTTCCGTTGGCTCTGTTCGTCAAGAAGGTGCTGCTTGGCAAGTGTACGGGCGTGAGTTTCGTTGACAGCACGCCGCTCCGGGTGTGCAGGAACCAGAGAATCCACCTGCACAAGGTCTTCAGGGGAATCGCCCAAAGGGGCAAGTGTTCCATGGGCTGGTTCTTCGGGTTTAAGCTGCACCTTATCTGCAACGAGAAGGGCGAGCTGCTCAACTTCGTGATAACGCCGGGTGATGTGGATGACAGGAAGCCTCTCGAATACAAGGCTTTCGTGGAGTTCATCTACGGGAAGCTCGTCGCGGACAAGGGATATATCGGCAAGAACATCTTTGAAAGGCTTTTCGTCGACGGCATACAGCTCATCACGAAGCTGAGGAACAACATGAAAGGCGCACTGATGAGCGTCTCTGACAAACTGCTGCTCAGAAAGAGGGCCATCATAGAGACCATCAATGACGAGTTGAAGAACATCGCACAGGTCGAGCACTTAAGGCACAGATGCTTTGACAACTTCGTCGTTAACATGCTGGGGGCATTGGCTGCATACTGTTGTTTTCCGAAAAAACCGTGTATCAATGTTCAAAGAACATTAGACACATAGCTTGCATTATTCTGAATTCGTCGAACTCACGTTAATATAGAGTTCTTTGTTTGTACAAACCAATCAAAGATTTTACGAGAAAATTTAAGTGAAAAGAAGCGAGTATAGCCGTCGAACTCGGAACTGAAAAACCACATTATCAGATATTCCGGCAATAACTGTTTGCGGTTTTTTCAAAATGCTCACACCTAATATTGTAGAAACCTTCTCATCTCAGCTCCTTACATTCACTTCCCTGATATAATCGTCAAGCCGTCTATATTCCATTGTCTTATTCCTATTTTTTATATCTTGAACTAACAGCTTACTAATTTCATATATCCACGAGTAACCTGATTGATTGTAAACTTTTTTAAGTACTCTTGCTTTACCAGATTGGCTAAGTCTTTTCTTTCCGTCATGGAAGATACGGAGAAAGTTCCTGTACGCTTTTACCATAAGAATGTTATCTGGTACTTCTGTCATCCGTTGCAAGATCATGGCTTATTGACTATTCTCAGTCTGTTGATATCTTTTTTCATGGTATTAAATATCGTGTTTGGTGCAAATTTAGTGATTTCTCCTTTAACAACAAAGATTTTTTGTGGATATTTTGGCTGTCTATCTTTTCTTCGATTTTCTGTTGTTGACAGTTGAAATCGCTTAGAGTTTTTCTACTTGTCAACCTGTTTTTTCGCCTCCATTGCAGCCTTAATCTTGTCACCTACTCTTTGGGCCTGCTCCGATATACCTATGCGGATATAGCCCTCAAAGTTCTTCTGCGACTCATGGCCTGTTATGCTGCGCAGTTCAAGATCTGACAGCACGCCTAATTTGTATAGGTTAGTGGTTCCACTCCTTCGAGCAGTATGAGAGCAAATCAACTCATACTTTGCGCGTACTACCTCGCCATGCTTGTTCCTTTCCCAAAGAGGGGAACCGTTTCGAATCTTAGCCAGTTTGTCCAGTTTGTAAAACCATTTGCGTTCGTTTTCTGTGAACTTTAAGCCTTTGTTTTTCTTATTCAACAGCTTTTCATAGGTCTTTTCTGCCCGCTTTTCTGCAGTTGTCAATACCGTTACGTATTTTTCACTTAAAGACGGTACCGTTTTTGCCAATTCAGCACCTACGGCTTTAATCTTCAAATTCATTTTCTGAACATCCATGTTTGGAAAATCATAGTGATACTTATCGCATAGTTCATAGACACGGTCATCGAAGATAGGAACTTCTACCTTTTTCCCGGTTTTCTTCTGTGTCAACGTAATCAGTCCACTTTTGTTGTAGGTAATGAAATTCTCTTCCCGTAACTTACAGTAGTCACTATAACGCTGGCAACTAAAGTATCCAAGGAGAAAGATGTCGCGTACTATTTCATTTTCACCAGAGAGTTGCATGGCATACATGGCATCAATCTCTTCATCTGTCAGGTATATCTCGGCACGTTTTTCTATCTCTTTCACAGCTCTGTCTTTCCAAACCCTCAGGGAAACGGCATTCTTATTATACCCCTCCATAGCTGCAAGATTACATAGTTTGCGAAAACAAGAAACCTTTTTGTTGATGGTATTCGGCATATATCCATGTTTCATGAGATAGAGGGTGAACTTGTCTGCAAATGGTTTGTCAATGTCATCAAATGGAATGTCCTTCTTGCAATAGCCACGTAAGTTCTCTCCAAAAGCTTTCCACACGACAACTGTGCCAGGGGAATAATCTGAGTTATTTCCATGACGAATGGATCCATCGGAAATTCCTGCAAAGAAGTAATCATAGAACCCCAATACTGTTGACCTTGTCTTCGCAGTGACAACCTTTGCCGTTTGCTGGATTTCCTCTACCGTGCCATTTACGACATTTGATACGGCTTGTTCAATTAGGAATTTATCCTCCTTGGATTGCACTTTGTTTTCAGCATAAAGTGCATCGATGGCTTTCATTACTTCTACTTGAAGACCATGGACCCGTATACCTTCTTCTGTTCTTTCATACCGTTGCATGGCCGACAGACTCTTCAGAGCCTTCGTCCATTCTTTAACGTCAACCATAATACCCGTACTTACACAAAAAAGAATTCCCATACGTCGAGTCCTGACATAAAGAGGAGCTTTACCTTCAGTTTTGTTCGTTCTCAAAAAGAATTGCGACATAATCATGTTTTTTTTTGGATGGTGCAAAGATATATTTTTTCCCTAAAAGTTGTAGCCAATTTGTAGCCAATTTTTGATAGTTAGTGAAATTTTAACTTTTGAAAACATTTTCAAATACTCTCTTAAATAATTGATTATCAATTTCTTATGGTTTCTATTGGTTTCAGTTGATTTCATCTTCTTGAATCCAAGCCCATCCTGAAGCGCATTTAAAAGAGTCCTGTAAATCAATGATTTACGGGATTTTTCTTTTTGTCATATTTCAAATTTGTAGCCAAAATCACTACTCACACATTTCCGCGATTTCCTATTCTATTATAATGACATCTCATTTGAGTGCTGTAAACGATATGTTTAGCGGTGAAAAAGATATGGTTTACAATTCGCAAATACATGACTTTTGTGGTTTTTCGCAAGACCTCCCGTTTTTTTAGGTTAATTCTTTTTGTATCAGCGATTTAATATTTTCAAGACCTCCCCTAAGATCTCCCGTTTAGTGCATTTGAAATGACTGAGCAATCGACAGACTAATCGAAAACCAAGGCAGCATGACGGGAGGTGTTAGGTGAGGTCTATGGGAGGTCTTAGGTGAGGTCTTAGGTGAGGACTTTCATGGTCTCTTGTTTTACAATCCATTCATACTCAGTAATTTAGGAAAAACGACGGGAGGTCTTGGCAAAAAACATTGCAATTCACATAATAATTCACAATTTACAATACTCAATCTTCAATTATTCCTCAGAATTTACTGATTTCTGCCATAAAAGAAGGGCGCCTGCTATAGGTCTCACGGAAGAATTCTGCCAACTGATGTGCCGATTCCTTTCCTCCTGTTATTTTCTGCATTGCATTCATTGACTGCCGAATAAGGGTGTAGTGTTTGGCTCCCATGTTACGAGAAGCATAGTCTTTGAGCATAGTGACATATTCTGTCAGGATTTCGGGCGCATGTTCTTTGTTTACCTTTTGGGCATAGTTGTCGTACAATCCCAATGTGTGATGGTCTTCTCTCATCAAGATACGGAACAGCCGTTCGCCATCATGCTCAGCCACGTATATGTCTGCCTCTATGCTTTCGTAGAGCCATGCGTTCATATTTGTCTGGGTCAGTAGTTCTTGAAGGAAATCAGACCACTCTTCTTTGGGAACAAGTTTTTTCAGACGATTATAATTCTTCATAGAACCTCTCTCGCTGATGAACAATTCGCGGCAGACATTCTGCTGATTCTGTCGGTCACCCATTTTGTCGTAGATGTCGTACTCTATTTCAAGCCAAACGGTTCTTCTACCTGAATCCGATTTGTTCCCGTCTTCTGCCAGGGAAAGTGCGGCTTTCAGTTCACCAGCATCTATCAACCTTTGAATTTCATCCTTCCTGATACCTGGCAGATACAGATATTTTTTGATAGTTTCATTAGCATCTTGAAGACGGTTCATTTTTACCAGTAGTTCAGCCTTCTTCCTGACATATTCTTCCAATTCGCTTTCTCGTGTCGTTTCGCGCATCATTTCGTCAATCATATTAAGTATGGTCTCGTTTGATTGAGATGCTGCCAAAGCCTCACGCAACAATTTGTTGATGTCTATATAATCATACTGATGAAGATTGGACTTCACCGTCATTCTAAGCAACGAAATAGTCCTGTCTTTGTCTGACTGGAGAATATTCTTGTCAGCCAATGCGTCGACCATCAGCTTACCATAGTCCTCGAATAGTTCACTAATGGCATATTCATCCATCTCGTCTACATAGTTCAGGTCTTCTTCTCTGCCCAACTCAAACATACGCGTGGCAATTTGGAGAGCAGCCTGAGCATTACCCATTTCCAATAAACGACGTGCATCCTTCAATACCTCAGAGCCTACTTTAACCACGTTTTTCCAATCTGTCACGTCATACCTGTGCCATCTGTCACCGACGTTCATTGTATCCATGAAAGCATACTCTAATCGAGATAAGGAATCTGATGCGCCTTTCTTCTTGTTTAGATATTTCTTCACAAGGAAGCGTGTCATATCTTCTCCAAACTGCTGATGGGTTTTGGCGTAATTGCCAACGAAAGACTTTAAATCTTCCATTGAAGCCAGTTCCAATAACTTGTCAAGTTCACTTTTTTCCATCTATATTATCCCAATACCGTTTTAAGTTTTCAAATCGTTGATAGATATTTGTTTTATACATAGATACGTTGCCTTCATAGTAAGGATTAGCAATCATACGTGAAACTTTATTGAAGTCACCGCAGGCACCGATGTCGACAAGTTCCGTTGCAAACATCTCCCGAAGTTCAGGAAGCAGTTCTTTTGCTTGTATGTCAATCAGGTCATTAAGCATCATTCCAGCCAAGACATTGTCTATCCATTGTGTTTTTGGCAGCATCTTTGTGGCAAAGCGGATTGCTTCGCGGAACCATTCTATTACTTCATTGCGTCGTTGGGGCTGTGCAATTGCTATATAAGCAACGGCACTGAATACATGGCATTTAAAGAACGTTTCAAGACCTTCCTCCTTGATGAAGTTCATGAGTGCATCAAGTCTATTTTGGCCGAGCAAATAGAGAGTAGGTACAATGATTTCGCTGCCGTAATCGCCAAAATGATAGTCCCTGAATTCGAGAGACTGGCGTAGCGTTTCCAGCACCACATTGAGGCTGCTTTCCTCATTGCCCACTTCGCCTAACAAGATAATGCAGTTTGGTATGATACCAGTATAACCGTTAGGGTCGTACTCGTCGGGAATGCCATCACAGGTTTGTCCGATATGGTAAAGTACCATTTGCTCAAGATCACGACGCAGGGTGTCGTGTGGTAATGCCAGGATTCGACTAATCAGTTCTTCGGTCAGATACATGGCATTTTTCGTGTCCTGCAATTCTTGGTAGAGCCATCCTGGACTTTCGAGTTGGAGTGTTTTGGGGTAGTCAGGATGGTGGTAAGTATATTCCGTATCGGGGCCATAATTCTTGAAAAGCGGACTGTCTTCAAAATTTTCCATTTTGTCGAGAATTTCTTCTTCACTCAAGTCTGCGTCTTCATAGTCGGTTTTCACGGTAAACGTATAGTTTCCTTCGCCCAGATTCTTCTTCAATAAGGGAAGGTAGCGACTGAGTTCCAAGTTGTTGTTAGCCATCAGCCAGTGCTTGCCATTGTGTCCGAACTCATATTCAATCAGCGGTATGTCGTCGTTATCCTCCTCAAGCATATATTTCGTGATGGCAAACGACTTGTCTGGTGCAATGCCTGCTTCCTCCGCCCAGGCGATAGCACCATACACCCAGTTGTGAGCTTCCTCGTATGAACACTCGATGATGTTGGGCATATGGTCCAACATTTCTTCCAACTCATCTTCTTCAAGTCTGAGGCGATAGAAGGAGTCTTTTACGCCAAGGCAGAAGATGTCTATCAGATAAAGAGCAACACTGATGCGTCCGCCTGTATGTCGACGAGTGACTACCACGTATCCTTCGCCATATTTGTGCATATCCTCTGAGACAAAACATGTGCCTATCTCCAATGAACGAGCACGTTGTTTCATAAACTTTTCGGGTGACAAGAATTGCTGTCCTGTCTGCTGGTTCTTTTGTTTTTTCTTTGCCATGATCTCTATTTTGATTATGGTGCAAAGATACGTTTTTTCTTTGAAATTTAGCATGTTATCCCTATCTTTTCTTTATGTTTCACTTGATAAAAGCATAACCTATACAAAAAACATATCGTTTGTCATTTGTTGAAAAAAGTGACATGGATAGTCAACATTCCAAATTTTTTTATATTTTTGCAAGCAGAATAAAATAAGAGAGTTATGCGAAGGATAATTATACGTACCGTGTTATTTATTTCAGCAGTGGTGTTTTTGTTTGCTTCATGCGCTGAAAGGAAGGAATATAGAATTGGCGTGTCGCAATGTGCTGAAGGACGGTGGCGCGAGAAAGTGAACAATGAGATGCTGGCAGCCCAACACCTGTACGAACAAGATGTGAAGGTGACCATAGCGAGCGCTCACGACGATACACAGTTGCAAGTAAAACAGATAGACAGTCTGGTAAATGCGGGTATCGATTTACTGGTGGTGGCTCCCAACGAAGCGGAACCCATTGCTGCAGCCATTGAACGCGTCAGACAAAAAGGTATTCCCGTTATTTGTTTCGACCGCAAAGTGAAAGGCGACAACTATACCGCCTTCATTGGCGGCAGCAACGTGGAAGCTGGCCATGCTATCGGTGTGAATGTAGTCGATGTTGCCAATGGTATCGTTGCCCTCAAACATAGGCCTTTAGTACTGGAGGTGACAGCATTGATGAGCAGTTCACCAGCACAAGAGCGTCATGAAGGATTTGCGAAGGCTCTTGAAAGTCATAACGAGTTGGACTACGTGTGTCGCGAGGGCGATTGGAGTTCGGAAACCACCTGTCGTATCGTGAAAGAGCAGATAGAGTCAGGACGGTTGCCCGACATCGTGTTCTGCCATAACGACGGTATGGCAACAGGTGCCTACAAGGCATTGGTGGAAACGGGTACGGAAGGCAAGATTTTCATCTATGGTATCGATGGTATGCCTGACGAAGGACTTGACTATGTACAATTCGGTCATCAGTTGGCCAGCTACGTCTATCCCACAGGAGGCGAAGAAATCATCAGGTTGGCACTAAATATCCTAACTGGGAAACCATACGAGCGCGAAAACAAGTTGGATGGCATCTTGGTGGTTCGTGAGAATGTATGGTCTATCGCCACCACCACCAAAGAACTGATGAGACAAAACGAGAATCTGGTGACCATTCAGGATAAGTTGGAGGACTATTTAGGTTTGTATAACACGCAACACAAAGCGCTCATTGCCAGCATCGTGCTTATCATACTGTTGGTTATCGCCGTGCTCGCTATCTGGCGTGCTTACGTATTGTCACAACGTGCCATCAAGAAACGACAGGCCCTAAACGAAGAGGAAACATTGTTCTTTACCAATCCAGACAGTCGCAAGGTGCGCCAAGTGTTTGATATTTCCACGGAAGAATTGCCCACGCCCAAGTCGCAAAACACCATTTTTGCCGAGATGCTAAATGATGCTATTCGTCAAAATATGTCGAATCCATCGCTAAAAATGGAGGATTTAGGTGAGACGGTAGGACTGAGTCGCGTGCAATTATATCGTAAGGTGAAAGCCATTACGGGCCTTTCGCCAGTGGAATTGCTCCGACAGATGCGTCTGCAACAAGGTTATGTGTTGTTGACCACCACCAACAAGACCGTTCAAGAGATAGCCTACGAAGTAGGATTCGGCACACCAGGCTATTTTTCGAAGTGTTTCCGTCAGCAATACGGCAAATATCCCATGGAATTGAGGAATTCAACAAATGTGACTTAATAGTCAACTATTGTTCCGTGTAACATTTTTATGGGTCTGCGAACGAAAATTGATAGTCTTTTTTCGTTCGCAGACTTAATTTTGTGGCAATTAATTAGATTATTAACCTAAAATTGCAAGTAATGGAACAAATGAAAAGATTCATTCTGAGTTTCCTTTCACTGCTGAGTGTTACTTTTATGTACGCGCAAGGCGGTGAAATCTCCGGCACCGTGGTCGATGCTACGGGAGAACCCATCATCGGTGCAACGGTGATGGAGCAGGGAACGTCGAACGGCACTGTTACCGACATCGACGGAAATTTCAAAATCAAGGTGGAGGCAAACAAGACGCTTGTCTTCACGTACATTGGTTTTCAGCCCCAGGAACTTCCTGCCCAAGATGGCATGAAAGTTGTGATGAATGACGACGCTCTGTCGTTGAACGAGGTTGTCGTGACGGGTTACACCGTCCAACGCAAGGCCGACTTGACGGGAGCCATCTCGACGGTCAGCGTTGACGAAATTGCCAAGCAGAACGAAAACAACCCGATGAAGGCTCTGCAAGGTCGTGTGCCTGGTATGAACATCTCTGCCGATGGTAATCCCTCGGGTGCCGCAACGGTTCGCATTCGTGGTATTGGTACGCTGAACGACAACGACCCTCTCTACATCATTGATGGTGTGCCCACAAAGGCGGGTATGCACGAATTGAACGGTAACGACATCGAGAGCATTCAGGTATTGAAAGATGCCGCTTCGGCTTCTATCTATGGTTCGCGTGCTGCCAATGGTGTCATTATCATCACCACCAAGAAGGGTAAGGACGGTAAAATCAAGGTGAACTTCGACGGAAGCGTTGCCACCTCGTTCTATACCAACAAGATAGAGACGATGAATGCCAGTGAATGGGGTCGTGCTTTCTGGCAAGCATCGGTGAACGATGGTTTGAACCCCAACAACAACAATCTTGGCTACAACTACGATTGGAGTTACGACAAGATGGGCAATCCCGTGCTGAACCGCATGACCATGAACATGTATCTCGACGAGAACGCTACGGTGCGCATGGGCGATACCGATTGGTTTAAGGAGATTACCCGTACGGGCGTAGTGCAACAATACAATCTCTCAGTGAGCAATGGTTCGGAGAAGGGACACTCATTCTTCTCAATGGGTTACTACGATAATCAAGGTACCATCAAGGATAGCTACTTCAATCGTCTGTCTGCTCGTGCCAATGCTGACTATAAGCTCTTTGATGGCAACCTCGTTTTAGGCGAGAATTTTACCATCAACCGCACGAAGGGTGTAGATGCTCCTGGCGGTGTGTTGGAACATGCTTTGGAGTTCAACCCCAACTTCCCCATCTATGCTGAAAACGGCAAGTATGCTCAAGCTTTGGGCGCTTATTCAGAGCGTGAGAATCCGTTGAGCATGATTGACAATGCTAAAGACAATGAATATACTCAATGGCGTATGTTCGGAGATGTACACTTGAGTGTTACCCCATTCAAGAATTTCATGGTTCGCACTACGTTAGGTATGGACTATACTCAGAAAGAACAACGCTTCTTCACATATCCTATCGCCAATGGTAAGGTGATGCGTACCGAATCGGCCGTAGAAGGCAAGCAGGAACACACCATGCGTTGGATGTGGAACGCCATCGCCACCTATAATTTAGAAATTGACAAGCATCGTGCCGACTTCATGATTGGTACCGAGGTCAACCGTATGGATTATAAGATGAATAGCGCCAAGCGTTACGAATTGGCCATTCTGAATACCGATTACATGTGGCCCAGCGCAGGTGCTGGTCGTCAGTTGGCTGAAGGTTTCGGAGAAGGCTTCTCTTTGGTATCTTTCTTCGGTAAGGCAAATTACACCTACGACGACAAGTATCTGGCTTCGTTCACCATCCGTCGTGATGGTTCCAGCCGCTTCGGTTCTCATAACCAATACGGTACCTTCCCATCATTTAGTGCTGGTTGGCGCATCAGCGAAGAGAAGTTCATGGAGAGCACACGTAGTTGGCTCGACAACTTGAAGTTGCGCTATTCTTGGGGACAAACTGGTAACCAAGAGATTTCGAACACCGCTCGCTACACGCTCTATAAGTCAATGGTATCAACAGGTCTTTGGAATAGCGATCAGGCTGGTTCATCTTACGACATTGCCGGTAAGAATGGTGGTTATGATTTGGATAATGGTTACGTGCGCAATCAGCGTGGTAACGATGACATCAAGTGGGAGACCAGTACCCAGCACAACATCGGTGTTGACTTCAGTCTTTTGCAAGGTGACATCTATGGTAGCTTCGATTGGTTCAACAAGAAGACCACCGACATCCTCCTCTTCATGGAAGGTATTGCTGCTATGGGTGAAGGCAATGGTCAATGGATTAATGCTGGTGAAGTGAAGAACAATGGTTGGGAACTCTCATTAGGTTATCGTCATCATTTGGCAAATGGCTTCTCATGGGACATCAATGGTAACATCAGCCGTTACAACAACGAGGTTTCTAAATTGCCTGAGACGGTGGCTGCCAGCGGACGTTATGGTGGTAATAGTAAGAAGACCGTCATCGGTCATCCTATGTACTCACAGGTTGGTTTCATCTACGACGGTATCTTCAAGACTCAGGAAGAGATTGACAACCACGCCATTCAAGAAGGTGCTGGTTTGGGTCGCATCCGCTATAAGGATTTGAACGGTGACGGTTTCATCACCGAGGACGACCAAGATTGGATTTACAATCCTACGCCTGATTTCACGTGGGGTTTGAATATCTACTTACAATATAAAGACTTCGACTTGACCATGTTCTGGCAAGGTGTACAAGGCGTTGATATTGATTGCCGCGGCTTTAAGTCACAGACCGATTTCTGGGCAAACTCTTTGATTAACGTTCCTTACCTGAACAAAGGCGTGCGCGTGCTCGATGCATGGACACCGTTAAATTTTGGTAGTGAGATTCCCGCTCTGACTTTGTCAGACACCAACCGCGAAGGACGTATCTCGTCTTACTATATTGAAAACGGTTCGTATGTAAAACTTCGTACCATCCAGTTGGGTTACAATGTACCCAAGAGCTTTACCGACAAATTGCATTTGGAGCGTATCCGTCTCTATGCTTCGGCTCAGAACTTGCTAACCATCAAGAGCAGCAAGTTTACTGGCGCTGACCCAGAGAACCCTGGATTCAACTATCCCATCCCTCTCAACCTCACATTCGGACTCAATGTCTCATTTTAATGAAGAATAAACATTTAAACGAAATATATCAATATGAAACACAATATAAACAATAAGGAAAGAAGCAAGAACATGACGATGAAGTTGCTCGGCGCAGCATTCTTCATTCTTCAATCTTCATTCTTCATTTCTTGCAGCAACTTCCTTGATGAGCAGGTACCGCAGGCTACGCTGACTCAGGACGAGGTAAAGAAACCTGAGTACATCGACAACGTGCTGATTTCTGCCTATGCTGGATTGCTCAGCATTGAGGATATGAACTCCTCGTTCTCGCTCTGGAACTACGACACTCGCTCAGACGATGCTTACGTAGGCGGTTCTAACCCCTCTGACGGTGAGGCTTTCCACATCTTGGAGAAGCATGCTACCGTGATGACTACCGACTGGCCTTACAATGACATTTGGAATCGTTTCTATAAATACCTGTCGCGCATCAGTTTGTCGCTCGACATGTTGGCCGTTGCCGACCAAGATAACGCCACCATCCAACAACGTACGGCTGAGATGAAGTTCTTGCGTGCTTATGGTCATTTCCAGTTGAAGCGTCTGTTCAAGAAGATTCCTTTCGTGAACAAGCTCAACATGCAGGAAAATGATTATAACAACCTCACGAACACGGAATACACCAACGACGAGGGTTGGCAACAGATTATCAACGACCTCGAGGATGCTTATGCCGTATTGCCCGCTACGCAGAAAGACAAGGGTCGTCCCACCA
Source organism: uncultured Prevotellaceae bacterium (assembly GCA_900314715.1). Taxonomy (GTDB): domain Bacteria; phylum Bacteroidota; class Bacteroidia; order Bacteroidales; family Bacteroidaceae; genus Prevotella. Next base: position 23,886 of record OMWI01000052.1, read on the forward strand.
AGGCCGCCTGTGCCGCTTTCTTGGCAAAGGTTTATCTCTATAAGGCATATCATCAAGACGAGGAAAACTCGAATAGGGTGACTTCCATCAACGAAGCCGACTTGCAGAAGGTGGTAGAGTACACCACTCCAGGCATCTACGCTGGCTATGGATTGGAAAACGACCTTCACAACAACTTCCGTCCTGAAGAGCAATATGAGAACGGCAAGGAGAGCATCTGGGCTATTCAGTATTCAAAGAACGACGGTACCGTATATGGCAACCTGAATTTCTCTTATCGACTGATTGTTCCATGTATTCCTAAGGTTCACGACGCTGGTTGCGACTTCTATAAGCCATCTATCAACTTGGTGAATGCATATCGTACCAATAGCGATGGTCTGCCTCTCTTCGATGCTCCTGCCACCGCCACCGACTATGAGGTTGGTTCCGCACAAACCGTAGACCCACGTCTCTTTGAGACTGTAGGTGTACCTGGTACTCCTTATATGTTCAACCCCAACTTCATGATTAACAAGTCCAACACTTGGAGTCGCTCAGGTGGTATGTATGGCTACTTCGTTTCACTGAAGCAGAACGTTGACCCATCACTCACCGACACCTACCTCTTCGTTTGCGACAACCAATGGGCAAGTTCCATGAATCGCGTAGTCTTCCGTTATGCAGACGTGTTGCTGATGCGTGCAGAGGCTCTCGCTCAACTTGGTAATACTGCCGAGGCTATCTCATTGGTCAACCAAGTACGTCAACGTGCCATGTCTATGACTACCAGTAGCGTAGTAGCTAACTATCCTAATAAATATGGTGTTCACTATGCCATCGGCAAGTACAATGGTTCTTACTCCAAGGAAGAAGCATTGAAGATTGTCAAGATGGAACGCCGCCTGGAGTTGGCCATGGAGAGTGAGCGTTTCTTCGACCTCGTACGTTGGGGCGAAGCTGCTACTGTCATCAATCGCTTCTACACCACCGAAGGTGAGAAGATGAACTTCCTCAGTGGTTCGCTGTTTACTGCCAATAAGAACGAGTATCTGCCTATTCCTGATGACCAAATCAAGGCAGCTAACGGACACTACACGCAGAACTGCGGACAATGGTAATTATAAATGAAGAGTGAAGAATCAATATAACGAAATAAAAACAATATGAAACACAATATGAATTATATGGAAAGAAGCATGAAAATGATGATGAAGTTGCTCTGCGCAGCATTCTTCATACTTCATTCTTCGTTCTTCGTTTCCTGTAGCAATGACGACCATACGGGCAGTATCGACGTGAGCGGTTCATGTCTCGTACAGAAATTCGTGCTGAACGGAAAATACGAAGGTATGATTAATACCGAGAAACGATTGATCAAGATAAAGGTACCTGTTGACTTCAACCAGAAGGACAATATGGAAATCACGAGTTTGGAAGTATCATCTGGAGCTAAGACGAATATGAAGGTGGGCGACCGCGTGAATTTTGATGCCGACCGTACACTGCATATCACCAATGGCGACCTTGTAATGGATTATCAGATTAGCGTGCGCAATGATGAGGCGCTGATGTCACTCTTCATCCTTGAAGGTGTGAAGGGAGCCATCAATCAAGATGACAAGACCGTTACGGTTTCGGTAATGGCCAATAGCGGTATAGACCTCGAAAACGCTACTTTCGAAGTAGTGTGCAGCGAGGATGCTACATGCAGTCCTGCCAGTGGCACGAAAGCTAATTTCAAGGAACCCGTTCGGATAACGTTGAACGACAACACGGCTTCCAACACCTATACCGTCTATGTAACGCTCATCGAGAATCCCGTTGCCATCTTCGTTGGCGATGCAGAGAATGTTGAGTTGCTTAACGACGAGGAAAAGGCTGCCGCTAAGTGGCTCACGGGTAGTATTGAGGGAGCTGCATACGCATCATGGGATATGGTGGCCAGCGGAAGCATATCGCTCGACGAGTGCAAACTTATCTTCTTCCACCGCCATAGTCCTGCTTATGGCAATTACAACGGCTTTGCTGAGGCTGCTACGGGTGCCATGACGGCTTTGCCTAAGATGAAGGATTTCTGGAAGCGTGGCGGTGCTTTCGTGCTGAGTCGTTCGGCTGTGAACTACGCTATTGCTCTCGGTGCAATGCCTGAAGACGCTTATCCCAACAACTGCTGGGGCGGCGGTGGAGGTGAAGGCTCCGATTTGATGGGCGATGATCCTTGGCACTTCTTTGCCTACGACACCAACCACCCATTGTGGAAAAACCTCAAGGCTTATCCTAATGCTGCGCCAGATGCTATCTATACGCTCGACAATGGCTATACCATCTGTAACACCACGTCGCAATTTGCCCTCTGGAGTCCTTATACCGGACAAGAAGCCTTCGAGTCTATCACGGGTGCTCGTGCCCTTAGTCATGGTGGCGACGGTGCTATCGTGGCATGGGAACTGAAAGCCGCCAACGGCAACTTCGGCAAGGGTGGTATCATCTGCTTCGGCTCAGGTCTCTTCGACTGGAACTCGCCTACGCCTTACACGTCTGTATATCACGACAATATGGGTGGCATCATGCTCAACGCGTTCGATTATCTAACGAAGTAAATTTGAAGAATTGTAAAATTGAATAATTATGAAAACGAATAATATAAAGCATTACCTCCTTGGTTGTCTCGTTAGTTGTGGATTAGCCGCTGCAGCGACAACCCTCGTCTCTTGTTCCGACGACAAATTCGCTGGCGACCCTGCCAAGGACTGGAACGGAACGACCACCTTCTTTGCTCCTACCGATAATCAGGGCTTCGGAACATACTACACCCCTGCTATCGGTCGAGTAGGAGACCCCATGCCTTTCTACGATCAGAAGGCTGGCGACTTCAAGGTGCTCTACTTGCAGGAGTTCATCAACAACATGTCTCATCGCTTCCATCCCATCTGGGCTGTTTCTACTTCCGACGGAGCCAACTACGAATCGCTGGGCGAACTGATTCCCTTCGGAGCTAACGACTACCAGCAAGATGCTGCCCTCGGTACGGGATGTGCATACGAGAAAGACGGTGTCTATTATATCTATTATACGGGTCACAACGGCAATTGCAAAAACCGTGAGGTGGTGATGCGCGCTACGTCTACCGATTTCAAGACGTGGACGAAAGACGAACTCTGGACGCTTAAAGGTCCTGACTTCGGCTATTCAAGCAACGACTTCCGCGACCCGCAAATCTTCGTCGCTGACGATGGCCTCTATCACATGCTCATCGCTACTTATCCCGTCAATGGTGGCGACCCTGTCTTCGCTGAGTTCAAGTCTTCCGACCTGAAGAGTTGGGAGCACGTTGGTCGTATCCGTATGATTTGGGACCGTATGCTCGAGTGTCCCGATGTGTTCAAGATGGGCGACTATTGGTATCTGGTATATAGCGAGAGCTTCCGCGCTTCTTGGAGCCGCAAGGTGAAGTATATGATGGCGAAGACCTACGAGGAACTGAAGAACTGTTTCAACGATGGTCCTAAGTGGCCTGCCGACGGTCATGAGGGTGTGCTTGATAGCCGTGCCTTCTATGCTGGTAAGACAGCTTCCAACGGTACAGACCGTTACATCTGGGGATGGTGCCCGTTCCGCACGGGTGCTGACATTCACGAGAAGAATACCAACGTGGGTGCTGGCGACGGCAACGAACCTGCATGGAGTGGGGCGCTCGTATGTCACAAGATTATCCAACATGCCGACGGAACCCTTACGCTCGGTGCCGTTCCTGCCATGGCTGCCAAGTACAACAAATCTGCCGATGCTACTATCGTAGAGAATAAAGGCTACAGCAATGGCACACTGAGTGGCGATGGAGCCTACGTGCTTTACAACCGACTGGGTGTTTGCAACCACATCTCATTCACCGTGAAGACTTCCAACAACTGGGATAAGTTTGGCGTTTCGTTCGCACGCGGTACCGATTCCAAGAAGTATTACACTATGGTCGTTAATCCCGAATGGGAAGATGGCCGCAAGGTAAACTTCGAACAAGAAGGTGCAGAAGGCAAGGGCTTCATCGAGGCAGCCGACGGCTATAACTTCCAGCGTCCAGCCGACAATGTCTATCACATCGACATCTACACCGACAACTCAGTTCTGACGCTCTACATCAACGATGTCTGCGCTTACACGCAACGCATCTACGGCATTCAGAAAAACTGCTGGAGCATCAACAACTATGTCAGCAATAAACCAACCCAAAACTATCATCCCTCCTCAACTGCCAACAAGCAAATAGGGAGGACAGGTGCAATACGCTTTTAGTTAATTTGTTTTGCGACCCGATACCAGTTCTGCGAAACGGTATTGGGTCGCTATTTTTATTCCACGCATCAGCCGATATATCTTTCATCTCTCACCCTAAAAACTAATCTCTTGCTTCTAACTCTCTTTCTTTCTAAAAAGCATATTTCTCACCACTCACCTCTCACCTCTTCATAACCTTCCTGCTTGTCCCATCGGGCATACGGATGATGTTGATGCCACGCTGCATTTCATGGATGCGCATACCGTTCATGTTGTAGATGATGGTAGGATGGGAGAGAGGGGATGAGTGAGCAACAATCTCCTGCACGTCGGTTGATGAAGGCTTCATGGCCGATACCGCCATGATGGAGGCGTAGGCATAACTGGCAGACGTGAAGGAAATCGCTTGTAGCGGTTTGTTGTCAACAGGGATGGAGAAGTCGAATAGGCAATAGTGGTTGTCTGACGAGTAGGCGTTGTTGTTGCGACTTACATTCCCAAGGGCTGTTACAGCTTCGTTGCCTTGCAGGGCATCTGTCCTGACTGACCAATCGCGAATGGTGTAGTTGCCCATGTCGGTGGTCGTGCCATCAGCATAGTGCAGTTGCACCCTGACGTTCGAATCGCCATTGCCACTCGTGGCAAGGATGAAGAGTTCGGTGGTTTCCACGGGGAAATCGAACTTAAGTGTTCCCGATTGGTTGATTTGTCGCAACGTCAAGGCATTCAGTCCATCGTAGGGCGATAACCGGTAAGCAGCTTGTTCGTTGTCCGATGTGATAAGGCGGTCGGCAGGCAGTCCGCCACTTCCCCTGAGTTTCTCGGCATAGAAAGTACGTTGAGAACCATCTACGGCAACGGTGGTGTAATTGCTGGCAGGGAGCGATTCAGCCACGATGTCAGCATTCCATCCCGAAACGATGTCGATAGGTTCGGTTTCCACCTCCCGTGGAGGCAGCAGATGGCGGTCGAGAAACTGGAGTCGCTTGCCAATCCATCCCTTCATGTAGTTCACCGCATCATCGTAGTTGTTGGCATAGTAATAGAGTGGCCATATACTGACGCGCGTATAGATGCCCCACGCCATTTCGTTGCGTTCGGTAGCCCCACCACTCTTCAACAACGTGGCCAAGGAGTCAACCGTCTGCATGAGGCGTTCGTTCGAATGGTTGCCTTGTCGATATTGCTGCCATCGTTGTTTCAGCGCTTCCACATAGTTCTCGTCTTGTAGCATACGATACCAATAGAACGGCACTTGCGAGTCGTCCCACGGGTTATGAAGATTCATCTCATATTGCCAGCGGTCGGTTTTATGACCATCGTAATAGTTGGCGTTGCCCCATGCTAAGTTGAAGTCCCACAGGGTGGTCTTCCATCGCGGGTCGAGACCTTCCGCTTCACTTCGTTTCTCCCCATGCTTATACAGATGCGTGCTCAGCCGATAGCCGTCGATGTTCATGGACACCTCGGTAGCCAACATATAGTCGATGAACGACTGCACGTCAATCATCTCACGATAGCCACCGTCGAGATTATCCCAGTCGTCAGCCATGAACGACGCTTCCATCTTGTTCACCTCGTTATGGAGAGCCAAGCGAGTGCCGGCTGGCAAGGCGGCAAACTCATCATCGTCGGGGTCGGCATATTCATAGACCACCTGACGGTCGTTGGCAATCTTGCTTCCATCGAGCGAGAGCCAAGGACGAAAGCGAGAAGCGAAATGAGGGTCGTAGCCATGATCAACACTCACATGATAGTCGCCCGTGAGGTCGCCTTCCACCTCCCCTGGTTCGCTTAGGTTGAGGCGATGCTTGCCCTTAGACACCAATTCCGACAAGACATACACGCCATAGTAGGTGCCATCGAGGATGACTTCGCACATCTGGACACGCGGCACCCAGTCGAACCAAGGACGAGCCAACTCGAACGACAGCACGTCGCGAAACATCGTCTCGTCGCACCAAGGAGCGATCAGCGCCCATTTGTTGTCCTTGGGCATTCCGAGTATCTTCACCTTCTTTTTCTCTCCGCCATAATCGGGTAGGACATTACTTTCCAACGTGCGGAAAGCGTATGGTTTCTTGTCCGACTGGTCGAAAGAAGAGTTGCCACGGTATTTCAAGGCTATCCATCCCTCGTAGTCGATATGTTGTCCAGGAAAGGCCACGGTGTCGGCATGGTTTTTCAGTCCGTCGCCATTATGGATGATTTTCATCTTGGCGAGGATGTAGTCGTTGCGTAATATCGTTTTACCCCCCACGTTGATGAACACGATGGGTAGGTTGGTCTCTTCCACTTTCACGTTGGCGTTGCGCAGTCGGTTGCGGTAGTTGTCGCTTTGTTGGGCAGAAAGGCTCCCGATGCAACAAGGTGCCAACAGGAGAGCGATTAAGAAGAGTGCGATATTCGTTTGTCTTTTCATATCCGAGTCAATGAATCTGTGCAAAATTACTTGTTTTTTTTCACTTGTGAAATAATCATCCGTTGTTTCTTTCCAAAGTAAAATCTCTTTTGTTCAAAAATGGAAAAGAATTCTCAAAAAGGCAAAAATCACGTGAATATTTTCTTTATACAAATAAAACAATTTCATTTTGTAAGTCGTTGATTATGAAGTAGTAAGTTTTTTGATTGAAAAATATAATTGATACATTTAAAGTTTTATCTTTGTAGAAACAAAGAATTTCCTAATTTTGTGGGTGTATAAAGTAAGTATTTGAAGCCTCACCCCCGAACCCCTCTCCGAGGGGAGAGGGGAGTGAAATGCTTTTCTAAGAGAGTTAGAAAGTTAGAGAGTAAGAAGCAAGAGATTAGTAATCAGGTAAGAGGTAATAGGTGTGATTAGCTTTGCAATTGGAGGACATATCTCTCACCTCTCACCCCTCACCTCTCACCTCTAAAGTTGAACGAATGTGAAACTTGAAATAAATAGCAAATATGGAAAGAAAGAAGTTGTTCCTCGGGCTTTGTCTTCTGGCAAGTTGCCAAATGGCAGATGCGGCGGTAGAGATAGGCAAGACCTATCGCATCGTGCCCGACGGAAATGACAAGAAGTCGCTCTTTGTGGATAACTCCTCGTTGGCAGAGAAAGCCCCCATTGTGGTGTGGAGTGAAACGAATGTACCAGCCCAACAATGGGAAGTGGTGGATGCTGGCGGTGGAAACATCGCGTTGAGAAATGTCTATACAGGCAAATACATGGACGCTACCAACATCGCCCTGTCGCAAAGAAGTCAAATCAGCGCGTGGACATTGGAGACGGTGGATGAGAGCAACAATGCCTATCTGCTGAAACAAGGGAAATACCTACGAGTGATCAGTACGGTAGATGGACGACAACCACAGGTAAGCAATAATGCGCAGACATGGTTTTTTGTGGAAGTGGAACCCCAACGCACGTTTGACGCAAAGGCACGTCAACGGATGTTAGACGGTTTCCTTCACCAATATATGCAAGACAAAGGTAGTGGCTATCGCACCTTCGTCAATGGTAGTTGGGGAGAGGCAGAGACACTTGAAGCCATTCTCGACTGCTATGAAGCCACTGGCGACCGCACATTCCTGAATGTGTTTGAGGCCTGCTACAACTATATGCGCTATCATGTGGGAACGACATGGAATAGCGGAACCGTGGTGGGTGGTTATGATTGGTTTGGCTATGACTTCAACGACGACGTGATGTGGCTCATCATCGCTGCCGCCCGCGCCTATCACCTCACGGGGAAGTTGAATTACCTGAATGATGCCAAGCGCAACTTCGACTTGATTTGGCAACGAGCCTATTTGGGATATGTAGGACTGTTGAGATGGGCTGAATACACAGGCGACCGCAACGGTGTCAACTCATGCATCAACGGACCAGCCGAGGTGGCAGCATGTTATATTGCCGTTGGTACGGGCGATGATAGCTACTATGAGAAAGCCAAGGAACTCTATGCCAACCATCGTAAGTATCTCTTTGTGCCAACAACGGGACAAGTATATGATAGCGTGGTGTTCGACCCGAATAATGTCAGCGTGACCAGTTGCAACAAATGGGCTTCCACCTACAATCAAGGTACGATGTTGGGAGCGGCGGTGTTGTTGTATCGCCATTATGGAGATGCACAATACAAGCAAGATGCCGACCGCATCATCAACTATGCCAAGAACAACCTTTGCAATGAGTTCAAACTCGTACATGTGTGTCAGAATGCCAATGGCGACTTCCAAGGATTCAAGGGAATCTTGATGCGCTATGCAGGACTCTATGCGCGGGAGTTCTCGGATGCCAACACGCAGGATTGGTTGATGAAGAATGCGTTTCATGCCTACAACAACATGAACTCACTCTCTTTCGGACATTCCGCTTGGTTGACAAAAGCCAAGGAAGACATGATGTTTGGAGACGTGGATTATAGTGCTTCGAGTTCTGCTTTCGGTGCTTCTACGGCATTGACGGCTGCCTGTAGCGTGCCTTTGGAAACACGATGGGCGACAGGTCAAACATGGAAACAGACGTTGCCAGCATCGAGTGCCACGAAGGAAGGAAACAAGGAAATGACTTTCTCTTACCATGCCACGAAGAGCGGACATTATAAAATCATCGTCTTCTATCGTCAGGAAGAGAAACGCAATGTTTATCTGACGGTCAACCAAGCCGATGCCGCCTTGACTGTTTATCCTTCATCCAAAGACCAGACGAACCAAATACCTTTGTTTGCCACATTGTTTGAGGGCGACAATCATTTGTGCTTCAGTAGTGATTCTGCTCTGCCACAGATAGAGAAGATAGAGGTAATGTATTTGGGTGATGTACCCGATGGGTTGGAAGCAGAATATGGCATTACTACGGGACAAGCCGCCATCTCCAAGGATGAAGATGCATCAGGTAAACAATATGTTCGTTTTATCGGAAATGGAAGTAACAATATCCTGACACTCAAGTATGATGCCCCGAATGCAGGGAAATACGACGTGAGTGTGGTGTATTTCACTAGTCAGAACAGACAGATGTACGTGAGGGTGAATAGTGGGAGCAAGACGATGGAAACCTATCTCTCTACGGGAGGATGGGAGGCTTCAACGGCGCAAACGAAAACCATGACCGTGACGATGAAGGCTGGTACGAATACCATTGTCTTGGGTAATGATACCAATTGGGCACCCTATATTGACAAGTTGGTGATAGTACCTCATGTAGAACCTTCATCGGTGGGCAATATCCGTGCAGAACAGACCATCGATAACGACGCTTGGTATCTGTTGAACGGGATGAACATGAAGCAGCCATTGACAAGCGGAATCTATATTCATAAACAAAAGAAATATTTAGTAATGAAATGAAAAAGCATAAACTCATCTTATTAACGCTATTGTTTGGTGTGACCACCATTGTTTTTGCGCAAAAGAATCAAAGTGGCAATCCCATCTTTCCAGGATGGTATGCAGACCCAGAAGCCGTGGTGATGGATGGACGTTGTTGGGTGTTTCCCACCTATTCAGCACCCTACGACGACCAACTGTATTTTGACGCTTTCTCGTCGAAGGACTTGGTGAAATGGAAGAAACATCCGAGGGTTTTGACCAACGAGCGAGTGAGTTGGGCAAGACGCGCCATGTGGGCACCAGCCATCGTGAAGAAAGACAAGCAATATTATCTATTCTTCTCTGCCAATGATGTTCACGAGGGCGAAGTGGGCGGTATCGGTGTGGCGATTAGCAAGAAACCGCAAGGTCCTTATCATGATGCCTTGGGTAAACCGCTCATCTCACATGTTGTCAATGGTGCACAACCAATCGACCAATACGTTTTCCGTGATGATGACGGACAATATTATATGTATTATGGTGGTTGGGGACATTGCAATGTGGTACGCTTGTCAGACGACTTGTTGAGCATCATTCCGTTTAACGATGGCGATACTTACAAAGAGGTAACACCCGAGCGTTATGTAGAAGGTCCCTTCATGTTGAAACACAACGGAAAGTATTATTTCATGTGGAGTGAAGGAGGATGGGGACAACCCGATTATAGCGTGAGTTATGCTATCAGCGACTCTCCATTTGGTCCATTTCATCGGATAGGGAAGATATTGGAACAAGACCCAGAAGTGGCCACAGGTGCTGGTCATCATTCCGTCATCAAAGACCGCAAGGGCAATTGGTATATTGTCTATCATCGTCGTCCGTTGGGAGAAAAGGAAGCCAACTCACGACAGACGTGTATCGACAAACTGGAGTTTGATGAGACGGGGAAGATTCGTCCTGTCAAGATTACGAAAGAAGGTGTGAAACGTACGAAATTTTAGAAAACAAATAAATATTACTTCATCATGATGAAAAGAATCAATAAACTTATTGTTTGCACGCTCCTCCTATGTGTAACGATGGAGGTGTATGCGTTGGACGCTGAATATACACTTCGTCTGAAACAACCTGGCAATCCTGCCGTTACCTATCAACTGACTCAAGACGGAGGTCAATTGAAGGCAACCAAACGTTTGCCTTTGGTTATCACGCAAATGGCAACCCAAGAGGGAGATGTGTGTAAGTTGACCGTACAACTGAAAGCCGAAGAGAGAGTCTATTTCAACCTTGGCGTACGTGCCAAGACGGGATTCGCCACCCACGATTGCGATTTCTATCTGCCAGGATTCTGGTATCATAAGAATCTCCGTTCACCCGATTCAGCCCCCTCATTCCACACATCCAAGAGTTGGAACTTCCGTGAAGACCGCTTGTCGTCTCCTTTGACGGGTGTTTTCGATGCGAAGTCGGGAAAGACATTCATCGTGATGCGTCAATTAGACCAACCAGCCGAAGCATTGACAACCCATCAAGAGGGAGAAATGATTTTGGGTGGACCTACTTCATTGGGTTATTTGGGCTTTGACAATGAGGGCGACCGTGCTTCGCTTACTTTTGGTTATCCTTATGTAGAGACACCCAAACGCTATATCCGTAAGTTGACATTGGTGAATCCCATCACCACATTCGCTCGTTTGGACAAAGGCGATAGCATTACGTTAGTATGGTTCTTGCGTGAAGGCAAGGCAACCGATTATGGTCAGTTTGTGGCAGAGACATGGCAATATGCCGTTGATTGCTTGCGTCCCACTCCGTTGAAACCTCTCTATTCACCATCGGAAGTAAAAGCACAATTGGCGAATTATTTCCGTCAGTCGTATGTGGACAAATATGCGTTGAAATACCATTCTGGCTTGAGCATTCGATGTGATGATTGTCTGCCTTGCGACCATGTGCAATTAGGCTTTTGCGGTAGGGTGTTGTTGAATGCCTTCAATGCGTTGGAATACGGAGAGCAGACGGGAGACCAAAGACTGGTAGAGATGGGACAAGCTATTTTCGACAGTTGGCTTCAATATGGTTTTACGGGTAAGGGATATTTCAAGGAAGAGATGCGTATAGCGAATGGAATCCCTGCCGATGCCGACATCATACATAGTATTCGCGAGCAATCAGAAGCGGTGTATGCCGTGCTTCATTACCTGACTTATGAGAAGCGTCAAGGTCGTCAGCACAAGGAATGGGAAATGAAAATGCGCACGTTGATGAATAGTATGTTGGAATTGCTGAAAGCCGATGGTCATTTCCCACGCAAATATCGGGATGATCATAGCGATGTAGATGCTACGGGTGGTTCTACTCCGAGTGCTACATCGACATTGGTGATGGCTTACAAGTATTTCGGAGACAAACGTTATTTGAAAGCAGCCCAACAAACCGTTGATTATCTGGAAAAGAACATCATCTCGAAGAGCGACTATTTCTCATCTACGCTCGATGCCAATTGTGAGGATAAGGAAGCGGCGATTAGTGCCGTAACAGCTACGTATTATTTGGCCATGGTCAGCAAGGGAAAGCAAAAACAACATTATATCCAATTGTGTCAACAAGCAACCTATTTTGCCTTGTCGTGGTATTATCTTTGGGATGTGCCGTTTGCACAAGGACAGATGTTGGGCGACTTAGGATTTAAGAGTCGTGGATGGAGTAATGTGTCGGTAGAGAACAATCATATCGACGTATTCGTGTTCGAGTTGGCGCATATTGCCAAATGGCTTGCCATTCAAACGGGTGAATATCGTTTCCAGTTGATGCACGATGTCATCAGTTCTTCTCTTTCCCAATTGTTGCCCACCGAGCAACGTCTTTGCGGTATTGGTGTTCCTGGTTATAATCCCGAAGTTGTTCAACATACCCATTGGGATTATGGACGCAATGGCAAGGGATTCTACAATGACATCTTTGCACCTGGTTGGGTGATTGCATCATTGTGGGAATTGTATTCGCCTCAAAGAACGGTGGAGTTTTTGAAGAAATAAAAGCCTCTCCCCAGCCCTCTCCCAAGGAGAGGGAGAAATTCAACCATAAAAAACAACCTTTACGCTATTGTTAGCACAAAGGTAGTTTTTAATTATTCCTTATTTAAAGAACTAATAGAATATACCGCGCCCTCTTTCTTTGGCTCTCTTGGCTGCACCATCCTTGCCATATTTCTTGATTTCTTCATCGGTAAATTTCGAGCAGAATCTCCATGTCACCAAAAAAAATATGATTCCTAATATGAACTCCATGACATTCTCTTTTTTAATATCTCGTTGCAAATCTACTCATTTTCTCCCACACATCCAAGTTTTTTCCCCTATTTCCGCATGTGGAATCCCTATTATGTTTCTTTTAACATATTTTTTTGCAATATAATTGGCAAAGATATATACTATTTTTGGTGAAGATATAGATAGTAGTTAGAAAGGGCCGTGAAGCAAGAGATTAGTTGTTGCGAATAATGGTCAATGTTCAATTATCAATGTTCAATGCTCAATTATCAATGTTCAATGACAAAAAATCCTCAATATTTCCTTAATACACGAGGGGGTAGGGGTATTTTCGCAACTATTTGATAATCAATGGAAAGAATTGTTGTATAAAAATAAACTTGTTATACAAACCATATTCTATTACGCGTATGAGAGGGATTTGCCTAACTTTGCCAACAGAAAACGTAAATAGCTAAAAACGTATCGAAATGAAGAAAAAACAATTTTTGAAATTCTGCTTCGGATGGATGCCTACAGGTGCCATGATGCTTTGCACCATGACCATGCTAACGGCTGGACCATTACTGCCTCAGGCTTCCGCTGCCATTGAGCAGAATGCGAAATCTTCGCAAGTAACGGGTATGGTGACCGACGGTCAAAAACAACCGTTGATTGGTGTTACGATTACCCTGGTAGGAACAGATGTACATGCCCTCACCGATATTGACGGTATGTTCCATATTGATGTTCCGTCGGGCAACAAAAATGTGCTTGAGTTCAATTACATCGGTTTCAAGAAGAAACAGGTGAACGTGAACGGAGCCATGTTGCTGAACGTGATGCTCGAAGAAGAAACGAGCGAGTTTGAAGAGGTTGTGGTTACTGGTTATAGTAGTCAGAAGAAGGCTTCTATCATCGGTTCTATTGAGACCATTCAACCTAGTGAATTGCAGTTTGGTACTACACGTACATTATCTAACAACTTGGCAGGTAAGTTGAGTGGTGTGATTGGTATCCAACGTTCAGGTGAACCAGGTTATGACGACTCCAACTTCTGGATTCGTGGTATCTCTACTTTCTCGGGTAGCAACAATCCTCTGATTTTGATTGATGGTGTGGCACGCGACTTGAACAATGTTGACGTGTCTGAAATCGAGTCTTTCTCTGTGCTAAAGGATGCATCTGCATCAGCCATGTATGGTGTTCGTGGTGCTAACGGTGTAATCGTTATTACTACCAAGCGCGGAAAGATTGGAGCACCTCAAGTACGCTTCCATTTAGAGCATTCTATCAACCAACCAACGAAGTTGCCTGAGTTCCTCAATGCACCAGACTACATGACATTGCTCAACGAATTGGCACAACAAGACGGAACAGCTCTGCCTTTTACCCAATTGCAGATTGACCGTACACGTATCGGATATGACCCAGACCTCTATCCCAACGTGAACTGGGTGGATGAGATTACGAAGAAATACGCTTACACCACTCGTGGAAATGTAGATATCAGCGGTGGTAGTGATTTCTTGCGTTATTCTATCGTTGCAAGCTACTTCAAGGAAGGTGGTATCTTAGAGCAGGATAAGAGTCTTATCGTTGACAATGCCACGAACAACCAACAATTCAACCTCCGTACAAACATCGATATGGATGTGACGAAGACCACCCTCTTGCGCGTAAACATTGGTGGATACTTGAACCGATTCAAGAAACAACGTTGTAACACCGACGATGCTTTCGGTCAGGCTTTCCGCACATTGCCATTCGTACATCCTGCACGCTATAGCGACGGTGCCATTCCAAAGATTTCCAATCGTGCCAACCCTTGGCAAACGGTGACACAACAAGGTTATGACTTCACCACATCTTCGAAGATTCAAACCCTCTTCAGCGTGGAGCAAGACTTGAAGATGATTATCAAAGGTTTGAAGGCAAAGGCACTCTTCAGCTTCGACCGTTGGAATCGTAGTCGTCGTAGTCGTACGGCCAATCCAGGTACCGTGTTCCCCGCAACAGGACGTGATGAGGAAGGCAACTTGATTTATAGTCAGTTTGAGACGGGTGACGAATCTATGGGTTCCGAACAAGGAACGGAATATGGTAATACCAACGTTTATTTCGAAACCGATTTGATGTTTAACCGTCGTTTTGGAAAGGTTGACGTTGACGCTCTTCTTCTCTACAACCAGCAAGCATACGACGATGGTAGCATACAAGACTATCGTAAACAAGGTATTGCAGGTCGTTTGTCTGGAACATACGACAACCGTTATGTGGCAGAGTTCAACTTCGGTTATAACGGTTCAGAGAACTTCGCCAAAGGAAAGCGATTCGGATTCTTCCCATCATTCGCTATTGGTTGGCTCATGAGTGAGGAACCTTGGATGGAATCAATGAAAGACACCTTCCACAAAATCAAGTTCCGCGCCAGCATCGGACAGGCCGGTGATGATAACATCGGCGGTCGCCGTTTTGCTTACTTAGGTACACTCTATACCGGTCAGGAAGGTTATACATGGGGAACTACAGGACAACGTAGTTATAGTGGTATCACGGAAGGTGATATCGGTGTTGACAACCTGACATGGGAAACCGTGACAAAGAAAAACATCGGTGTAGAACTTGGACTCTGGAATATGCTTGACTTGAACTTCGACCTCTTTAGGGAAAACCGCAAGAACATCTTCATGCAACGTTCTATCGTTCCTACGCAGAGTGGTTTCGTTCAAGCACCTTGGGCAAACTTCGGTAAGGTAACCAATCGTGGTGTTGAGATGACGCTCAATTTCCACAAGCAATGGAACAAGGATTGGTTTACTTCTGCCTACGGAAACTTCACCTATGCAAAAAACAAGGTGGAGGAGAAAGATGAACCCGAAGTGTTGAAAGGTACTCACCGTTCTGCTACAGGTCGTTCGATGAACGAACTCTGGGGACTCACCGCTGAGCGTCTGTTTATGCCCGATGACTTCAATAGTGACGGTACACTCAAGGCTGGTATTCCCAGTCAGGAAGGTGTAGGAGCCGTTACCTTGCGTCCTGGTGATGTGAAATATGTAGATATCAATGGCGACGGTGTCATCACAGAAGAAGACGAAGGCTTTATTGGTGGAACAGAAGACCCACGTATCGTCTATGGATTCGGTGGCGTTGTTAGCTACAAGAATGTTGACTTCAACTTCTTCTTCCAAGGTTCAGGTGATATGTATCGTGTGATTGGTCGTCAACCCTATTTCCTCCCAGGTGGTGGAACAACGACTGAAGGTAATGCTTACGCTATCAATATCAACGACCGTTGGACGGAAAACAACCAAGACCCACATGCGTTCTGGCCTCGTTTGTCTTATGGTCCCAATGTCAACAACTATCGTGCTTCTACATGGTGGAAGAAAGACATGAGTTTCTTACGTTGTAAGACCATCGAGGTGGGTTACACCTTCCCAAAGAAATGGTTGGAGAACTTCTATGTGAAGAGTTGTCGCGTGTTTGTCAGCGGAAACAACCTCTTCTGCCTCTCTTCTTTCAAGATGTGGGATCCTGAGCTTGGTACCAACGACGGTTTGAAATACCCCATGAACCGCTCTATCATGTTTGGTTTAGACATTAATTTCTAATGCATAATAAAGTTGATCAAATGAAAACGACATATATCAAATTAATCTGCGCAATCTGCGTATTCAGTGGTACATTGGTATCTTGCTCCGATTATCTCGACAAAGAACCTGACACTGAGTTGACCACCGAGATGGTCTTCGATAACCGCGACAAAGTGTATTCGTGGTTGGGATATGTTTACAACATCATCCATACACCCGATAAATGGGCTCTCACAGCTGATGGCTACGAGGTATTTGCCGATGACATCACACCCTCTGCTCGTTGGCAACAATGGGACTGGGGTGGAGTTATCCCAAAGATTTTAGGACAATGGACCATCAACTCCACATGGGGTGGTAATCTGTGGCACATGATGCCTCGATACATCCGTCATGGCTATATCTTCAACAATATGGTGAAGGCAATGCCTGATCACGATTTACCACAATCGGAAATCGACAACATGAAAAACGAGATTAAGTTCCTCTGTGCATACGCTTGGTGGCAGATGGCAGAGAACTATGGTGGTATTCCTTTCAAGCCCGACTATATCGCGCCTACTGACTTTGAACTCTCTGACCTTATGGTAGGACAGTCCAAGTTTGATGACGTGGTTGACTATTGTGACAAGCAGATGTATGAGGCAGCAATGGCTCTACCTCCCGTCTATGACGATCCTTCTAAATATGGTCGCGTCAATCGCATCATGGCACTCACCGTAAGAGCACGCATGTTGCTCTTTGCGGCCAGTCCGTTAGTGAATGGAAATAAGTGGTACACGGAATATGTAAACGACAAAGGTGAGCAGATTTTCAACACCACCTACGACCACAACAAATGGGTGAAAGCGGCTCAAGCTTGCAAGCTTTGTATTGACGAGGCAGAAAAGGCAGGATACGCCCTCTATATCGAGATGGGACCCAACGGAAAGCCAGACCCATTCCTTTCTACCTACAACGTACATATCAAGCGTTGGAGCGAAGGAAATCACGAGATTACCTTCCCTGTAACCAAGGGCAACAGTTATCGTGACACATTCCTCCGCACAGCATCTGTTCGTGAGTATGGTGGCGGTAATGGATTGGGCGTTTATCAAGGTCTTGTCGATGCCTTCTTTACTCGCAATGGCTTGCCTATCACCGACCCCAATTCGGGTTATGTAGAGGAGGGCTTCTCCACTACTGTTGACAATCGTTCTGATGTTACCTCATGGGAATATGGAACGGGCAATCCTGGCGAAGTGACAGCACGTGGCACCTATAATATGTATTGCAATCGTGAACCACGATTCTATAATGCCGTGTCTTTCCATGGCTCATGGTTGGCAGTAGGTAAACGTAAATACAACTTCTTCATGAATGGTCGTGACAACGTGCAGACTTCTTCTCCCCACGATGCACCACAGAATGGCTATTTAGTGAGAAAAGGTTTGAACGTACTCGACAACTATCTCACGGGTGCTATCACCGAGCGTCAAGGTTTTACCTATCGTTTAGCTTTCACTTATCTCGACTATGCTGAGGCTGTGAATGAGGCAAATAACGATGCATCGGCTCGTCAGAGTGCTATTGAATACGTGAACCGTATTCGCGAACGTGCTGGCGTACGTAAATATACTTTCAATCCCGTTGAATTGTCTGATGAGGATTATATCCAGATACAGAATACGCAGGAAGATGTACGACGCGTCATCCGT
Organism: uncultured Prevotellaceae bacterium; assembly: GCA_900314715.1. Taxonomy (GTDB): domain Bacteria; phylum Bacteroidota; class Bacteroidia; order Bacteroidales; family Bacteroidaceae; genus Prevotella. Next base: position 41,973 of record OMWI01000052.1, read on the forward strand.
GCTGAGCGCCGTGTGGAATTGTGTTGCGAGAACAACCGCTGGTATGATATTCGCCGTTGGATTGACGCAGAGAATCTTCCAGAGATGTGTGGTGATGATTATGGTATGAACTTCCAAGGACGCAACCAAAACGAGTTCTTCAAGCGTACCGTATATCAAACGCGTGTGTGGAAACGCCAATATTATTGGATGCCTATCTATATTGATGAGTATGAGAAGAATCCTAATCTGCGTGAGGCTCCGTTCTGGGTGGCTGAATCAGAGTAAAGCAAGGAGTTCTTTCAAGCTAAACGGAATCATTAATTGTAAATAGTACAAAGTATGAAAAAAATATATTATCTTTTCGGGTTGTTTTGCACCATGTTTGCAATGACATCCTGCAATGAAGATCCGACTTATTTCGAATTGCCCACCTATCCTGACGAGATGCATGTGAAGGCTTCCGTTGAAGAAATCGTGCTCAACAAGGGCATTGCTGACCAAACGGCTATCACGCTTACTTGGGATAAGGCGAACAGTCCTATCTCTCCTACAGATGAAGTGACTTACAAAGTGTGCCTGTATCCTTCCGCTCAGAAAGACTTGAAGTCGGAATATATCGAAACAGGAACCAAACAGCAACTTAATCTTACCCACGACCAACTGAACTCTATGGTTGCTCGTTGGGCTATCCCTGGAGAGGCGGTAAAGGTAACGGCTCAAGTGTTGAGCAACGTTCAGAACGAACAAAAATATGTGAGACCGGAAATCTCTACCGTTGAGTTTACCGTGACGGGATATGAGAAATATCCTCCATATCTCTATATGATAATAACCGACCTGAATGGAACTCAAACCACTCAACGTCTGGAGCAGCGTCAATTAGGTACGGGAATCTACGAAGTGACATTCAACATGGTGCCATGTACTTATCACTTCCAAACTTCAGAGGCTGGTTATCCTGTGTATGGAGAGGCTACCGAAGGTAAGCTCGACTATGTTGTGGAAGGGGTATTCAGGGAATTTACGAATAATGTGTCTGGTAGTCGTACGATTATCGTGGACACCAATTCTGAATTCAACGATTGTCGCGTGTTGAACATCGTTCAGTTGCCTACACCAGGTCTTATCTGGATTTGTGGAAATGGTTGTTCTGTAGGATGGAATACCAATACTTCTGAAGGACGTTTAGAGATGGTTGGTGGTGCTCGTGATCCTTATTACTATGCTTGGACAGGCGAATTCACCGCAGGTGGTGAATTGAAAATCGGTTTGGGTAATGGATGGGGAGACCAGTTCTTCTATGCTCCATCGGATAATGCAGACCCATTGACCGACCATCGTCTCTTCATGTATCGTTTCCAGGATGATGGTGGCGATGTGAAATGGGTGCCCTCTGTTAGCGGACGTTACACCTTTACGCTTTGTCTGTTGGCAGACGACTTAAAGACCAGTTTCGTACCTGCTCAATGATTGTGAACATTTAAAATCGAACCAGATGAAAAAGACTGTATCAACCAGCAATATGAAAGATAGGGTTTATTGTATATTGATAGCTCTTTATGCGCTTTCTTTCTCTATCACTGCGTATGGCGATGATATAGTACAGACGTATCATAATCCTGTCAGCAAGTATAGTCTTCCTGACCCCACGGTCATCAGAGATGCCAATGGTTATTTCTATCTCTATGCCACCGAAGATACGCACAACGTGCCCATCTATCGTTCTAAAGACCTTGTGACATGGAGATATGCTGGAACGGCGTTTACAGATGCTACCCGCCCGATGGATTTCGTGCCTAAGGGTAGCATCTGGGCTCCCGATATCAACTATGTCAATGGGCAATATGTGCTTTACTACTCTAAATCGGAGTGGGGGAAGACATGGGAATGTGGTATTGGTGTGGCCGTGAGCGATAGACCTAATGGTGGTTTCCATGATGCACATAAGTTGTTTATATCCAGCGAAGTGGGAATAGAGAATTGTATCGACCCGTTTTTCATTCAGGATGATGGAAGAAACTATCTCTTTTGGGGTTCTTTTCACGACATCTATGGCGTGGAACTCACGGAAGACGGATTGGCTGTAAAGGATGGTTGCAAACCTCAGAAGATTGCGGGCGGATTGATAGAGGCTACTATGATCGTGAAACATAATGGTTTCTTTTATCTCGTTGGTTCTGCCGGTACTTGTTGCGAGGGTGCAAAGAGTACTTATCGGTTAGTGGTAGCTCGTTCACGCAATCTGTTTGGTCCTTATGTTGACCGCAACGGAAGGAGTGCCATATCTGATAACTTCTCTCCGCTACTTAACAAGAGTCCTGAAGTATATGGACCTGGCCATTGTTCTGAGTTTGTTCAGGATGATGCTGGACAGACATGGGTGCTCTATCATGGATTCCAAGCCGATAATGTAGATGCAGGACGTGTCATCTATCTCGACAAGGTGGAATGGGGTTCTGATGGTTGGCCGCAAATTCAAGGAATGCGTCCTTCTGTTGAGGCAGAAGTTCCCTTGTTTGGTGAGGCTGCTGGTATTGAGAATGCTCAACGTGCCACGACCGATAACTATATGATTCACCAGATGGACGGTTGCAATGCCTATCGTATAGACAGTAGTGATGGTTCCCCTTTTTCGTGGCAATTGTTCTCCTTGAGTGGTTGCCTGATTAATCAGGGAAGATCGCAGAGTGAAGCCATTGTCGATACTTCCATGGTAGAACGAGGCATGTATATCATCCGAGTGAGTGGAGGAAGCGGCAATTGGAGTGAAAAGATATTTAGATTATAAATAGTTGTTAGTTTTTATAAACATTATTGTTTAGGTTAGTTATTTAAAAGGGTAGATGTTTTGTTTCACCTTCGCTATTTGGGAAAATGGCCATTGAAACAAAACTCCAAATCGGTCATTAGAGATTCGTATTTTGAATACCTCTAATGACCGAGTTCGTTTTCGTAATTCATAAACACCATGTTTGCGTTGGCTAAACGATATGTTTGCGTTGGCTAAACGATATGTTTGCATTGGCTAAACATAGTATATGCAAAATGTATACGAAAAGACCGTGAATTCACCACAGAAGGAGGTGTTCGTGAGCGTATGACGGCAGCCAGATTGAATCAACGTGAAACTCAAAGGCAGATTATAGAGCGCCAAACAGCAGAGATAGAAGCCCTTCGCAAGGAAATAGCTCGCCTAAAAGAGATTATCAATAAGGGCGGAGAATCTGGATAATCTGGATAATCCGGATATTCCAGATATTCCGGAATTTTCAGAATATCCGGATTTTCCGGAGAAAACTTTATCCGTATTATAATTATGATTTGTTAATAATTTTTAATTATTCGTGGGATAAGTACGAAATCAGTTGTTTTTATATACCTTTGAAGTTCAAAACCTATTGTAAAATAACCTATTCATGAAATATATTTTCTCTTTTTTTCTAATCGCTTTTTGTTGTGCGTTGCCCACATCGGTTTTTGCTGATCGTGAGATGGAAGATTGGCTTCACAAACTCGACGAAAGTCTTGCCAACCGTGAGAAGTATGAGCAGAAACGGGTGGAGCGGATTAATAACCTGAAAGAAATGATGGATTATGCCAAAACGCATGGCAAGGAATTCGAACAATTGTACGGTCTTTATAATGAATATAAGAGTTATTGTTACGATTCTGCCCGCCATTATGCCAATGCTTCCCTTGAGGTTGCACAGTTGGAGAAGAACGAGCACAACATCGTGATGGCTCAAAATGCCATTGCTTTCTCGCTTATTTCTGCAGGAATATTGAGTGAGGCACATGAAGTGATGAAGTCTATCGACCGTAGAAAACTGAGCGGAGAATTGTTGAACGAGTATTATGACAACTATTCCAGGTTGTGGCGTTCGATGGCCGACTATGTGAAAGAGGAACCCTTCTACACCAAATATATTACGATGAGTAATGCTTATTTGGATTCGTTGAAGCAGATGACCCCCAAAAACACTATGTTGTGGTGGTCGCTTAATGGTTCTCACCAAATGCGTGATCGTTTATTTCAAGATGCATTGGCATCATTCAACAAAGTATTGCAATTGTGTGGTGATGACAAACGGCAAAAAGCCATGACTGCGGCAGAAATGGCATGGGCGTATATCTTTCTGAATGACGAAGACAAGGCCATTGAATATTTCGCACAATCGGCTATTGCTGATAACGAGACAGCCACGCGTGAGATTACGGCACTCTATCATTTGTCGCGACTGATTTACAAGCGGGGCGACTATGAACGTGCCAGTACGTATGTGCATCAAGCGTTGGAAGATGTTAACTTTTATAATTCACGTCTGCGCAAGGTGGAAATCAACGATATCCTGCCCATTATCGAACAAGATAGGTACAATGCACTAAGAAGTCAACGCAATTGGTTGTTTGCCACCACTGCCTTATTTGTGATTCTGTTGTTGGCCATCTTGTGGAGTTATTGGTTTATCAGGAGGAAAAACCGCAAATTAACTGAAGCCCGTGAGACGATAGCTGGTCAGTTGGATATGTTGCAAGAAGCCAATCGTATGCTGAAAGAAGATGACAAGATTAAGAATGCCTACATCGGTCGTTCGTTTTACACGAATGCGGAGTATATAGCTAAACTTGAAAAACTCTTCCTCACCATTGACCGCAAGATTGCAACCCGACAATTTGACGATTTACGTTCGATGCTGAAACTATCGACACTCAATGCAGAGCGAGAGAATATGTATGAAGCATTCGACCAGACATTCCTCAAACTATTTCCCGACTTCGTGGCACGATACAATGAACTCTTCGAGGAGAAGGATAGGAGAGTACCTTCCAATGATCATTCCCTCACTTCGGAGATGCGTATCTTTGCGCTCATTCGCTTGGGCATCAACGATAGTGAACGAATCGCTAAGTTCCTCGATTACTCCGTGCATACGGTGAATACCTACAAGACACGTATCAAAAATCGGTCAACGGTAGAGAACGACCAGTTCGAGAAGCTCATTATGGCTATATAATGAAGGGAAAACACCGAATATTTCCTTTATACAAATTGATAATTTATAAAACCGAAGTCGTTAATAATCAATGACTTCGGTTTTGTATTTTCTGATATTCATTATACATTTACTTGCTTTTTTTATATTCGCGCGATTAAGTGATAATTTTGCAGTTGGAAAAACTTAAACAAGTTATGAAACGATTGATTACAGTGATTTCTCTCTTTCTTAGTCTGACATCCTTGACGGCACAGACCGAGAATCCCGTAGCAGACCCCAGTGCAGTGATAACATCGGGGAAAGCACGTTTTACCGTATTGACCCCCGAGATGATTCGCATCCAGTATAGCGACCGCAATCTGTTTGAAGACCGTGCTACGTTTGCAATCATCAACCGTCGTTTGCCTGTTCCTCAATTCTCGACCACAGAGCAGGATGGTTGGTTGACCATCAAGACCTCTGCCTTGACATTGAAATATAAGATAGGAGGAAAGATTAGTGCCGCTACACCTTCAGATGAGGTGTTGAATATCCGTTTCACGCTCAACGGAAGAGATGTGCTTTGGTATCCTGGAAAAGACGATGCAATGAATCTGAAAGGTACTACTCGCACCTTAGACGGACAAATCGGTGACAATAAGCGACAAGAGATGGAAAATGGATTGCTCTCAAGAGCTGGTTGGAGCATCATCGATGAATCGCCCCGTACTAAGCGTGGTGATGGTTCCACTACTTTTGCCTTTGACAAAAATGTCGATGGAATGGCGTGGGTGGCAGAACCAGTAGATAAAGACGCTATTGACTGGTACTTTCTTGGCTATGGTCATCAGTATAAGAAAGCATTGGGCGACTTTATCAAAGTAGCAGGTCGTCAGCCTATGCCTCCTCTCTATGTGCTTGGTTACTGGTACAGTAAATACCAACGTTACACTAGCGATGAGTTTATGGAAATCGTGAATGACGTGAAACGTAACCAAATTCCCATGGACGTGATGATTTTCGACATGGATTGGCACACACAGGGATGGACAGGATGGACATGGGATCGCACGGCAATACCCGACCCAGAAGGATTGATTGACTGGATGCATCAGCAAGGATTGAAAGTTTCGCTAAACCTTCACCCAGCCGACGGTGTGGATGACGATGAAGACTACTTCAACGAATTGCGCAACGACATGGGACTCGACTCCACTACCAAAGTGGTGCCCTGGAATTTGAGTTCTCCAAAGTTCTATCATCACATGTTTAATCGTATCATTCGTGCACGCGAACGTCAGGGTGTTGATTTCTGGTGGATAGACTGGCAGCAGAATCTCACCAGTAAATATGTTGATGGATTAGGCGAGACCTTCTGGTGCAATCATGTGTTCTATAATGATATGCGTGTGAACCGTCCTAATCATCGTCCGTTGATTTTCCATCGTTGGGGAGGACTGGGAAGTCATCGCTATCCCATAGGTTTTTCGGGCGACTCCTTCACGACATACGGAACCTTAGCATGGCAACCCTATTTCACGGCAACGGCTTCTAATGTAGGCTTTGGCTATTGGGGACACGATTTGGGTGGTCATCAGCAGACTGGCGATAACGACCCAGAGATTTATCTGCGTTGGATGCAGTATGGCGTGTTTACGCCCATCTTCCGCACCCATGCCACCAATTGGCCAGGTATAGAGCGCAGGATATGGAAGTATGATAATTTCCCCTTGTTGCTCGAAACGGTGAAGTTGCGTTATGCTTTGATGCCTTATATCTACACGGCAGCTCGTCAGGCATACGACACAGGTGTGAGTATGTGTCGTCCGCTCTACTACGACTCGCCCGAAGCCAACAACGCTTACCTCTTTGAGGATGAATATATGTTTGGTGATGACATTCTTGTTGCGCCCGTCGTAACACCATCGGAAAAAGATGGAAAGGCTGCGCGTCGCACTTGGCTTCCCGAAGGTAGATGGTTTGATGTATGCCGCAACATGGTGGTAGAAGGCAACCGCATTTTTACTGATAGTTACACACAGGAGGAGATTCCTTATTTCTATCGTGCTGGTGCAGTCATCGTGAACAATCCGCCAATGATGAATCTCAATACACGTCCTGACCGCTTGATTCTGAAAGTGGTGCCTGGTGGTAATGGCAGTACATCTCTTTATGAGGATGAAGGCGACACGCAGAATTATCAGAAAGGAGTCTATACGACTACCCGTATGCGTCATGAAAACCAGACATTGGTGATTGAACCTCGTCAGGGAGCATTCCCCGGTATGTTGAAAGAACGTGCTTATACGATAGAGTTCCTCGCTACAGATCGTCCGCAGAGCGTGACCATCAATGGCAAACAACAAGCTAACGGTGTGTGGAACTATAATGAGAAAGACCACAAAGTGACCATTTATGTGCCACAGACACCCTGTGACCAACAACTGACGGTAACCCTCGGTAATTGAATGGAAAAATGAATAATCATCTAAAGCATAAGGAGATGAAAAGATTATATTTATTGTGTATGGTGATGCTGAGCAGTTTGATGCTATCAGCTGAAGAGTATAAGGAATTGTGGATTGTTGGCTCTGCTGTTCCTGGTGGAGCACAGAAACTCGAGAAGGTAAGCGACGCTGACTTCAAATATGCTGGCGAACTGTTGGTAGGAGAATTACGTGTGACAACTACCAAGAAGATAGGAAAGACCACACGTTTTCTTACACCAGTATTGCCCGATGCCAACATCGTCAATCGCGGATTGGCTTGGAAGGAGACTACCGATGTGACGAGTGCTGCTTGGCAAGTGGTGATAGCCGAGAACCGTTATCGGTTCCATGTCTATACAGACCGCAAGCAACTATATGGCGAAATCTTCCAACCTTGGGGCGAACTGTTCATCGGTGGTGGAGCTACCGCATCGGGTTGGAAAGAAGGTAAGATGCAGTTGATGAAACAAAACATCGACAATCCATGTATCTGGACATGGGAAGGCGAACTAAAGAAGCACGAGAATGTGGAAGAACCAGCCAGTTTTAAGTTCCAAGGTCAAGACCGTTGGTATCCTAAAGCCATACATCCCTATAGTGCCGATACGGACATCTTGAAAGATAATCGTCTGCGCACGGGAGGTTCTGATACAAAATGGACCTTGAGTCGAGATGGTATATACCGTATCACCATTGACCTTTTCAACGAAAAAGTGAAAGCAGAAATCGTGAAATGATAGAAAAAATATATAAATATAATTCAACTAAAAACTTATAATTATGAAACAGAGTTTACTTGTTACACTTCTTTCCATCCTATGTTGGTGGATTGGTGGTCCAGTGGCATTAGCCTTAGACCAGAAAGATGGTGTTTATCAGATTAACAATGCCCAGGATTTGGAAGATTTCTCCAATCTTGTGGCCAGTGGAAATGGTGATGTCAGTGCAGTCGTTACTGCCGATATCGACATGACGGGTGTTAACCATCAGCCTATCGGAACAACAGGCAGTCCTTTTATGGGTACATTTGATGGTGGACAGCATTTTTTGTGCAATATGATTATCGACTTACCCGAGCAAGAGTATGTTGGTTTGTTTGGCGTTCTCAATGATGGTGCTTACATCAAGAATATCATTGTTGACAATGGTAGTGCCGTATCAGGCAAATGCTTTGTGGCTGCTATTGCAGGTGGTACGAATGGCGGTGGTACCGTTACTTTCGAGAACTGTGGTAATGAAGGTAGTGTAGGTGCTGCTGAACAAAATGCTGCTGGTATCTGTGGCGTGAGTATGAATAGTGCTTGCGGTATCAGAATGATTAACTGTTTCAATACAGGTGGTATCAGCGGTGGTCGTGAAGCAGCTGCACTTTGTGGTTGGGTTGGCGACAATGGTAGTGAGATTACCAATTGCTACAATGCTGGTTTCGTGATTGGTATGGACGGTACCAATTCTCTTTGGCGTAATGGTAGAGGAAAGGGTCTCAACAACTTCGACAGCTATGGATATCAAGGAACTCAGATTTCTGAAGATGAATATGAGATGACCAGTGGTAGCATCGCTTACATCTTGAATGGTAGCCAAAGTGAAAATGTTGTTTGGTATCAAACACTTGGCGAGGATATGTTCCCAGTGCCATTTGCTTCTCACGGTATCGTATATGCTGTTGGTGATCTCTATTGCGACGGTACTTCGAAAGGTGGCGATTTGGTGTTCTCCAATAGCAATGAATCCAACCGTGACCCACATGCTTTCGTAGATGGTATCTGCTCACGTTGTGGTGATGTTGACAAGAATCATCTGCCATTGACAGATGGTTTCTATACCCTTAATACAGCAGCCGACTTGAACTGGTTTGCCGCCTTGGTGAATAAGGGAAACAAGAAAGTGAATGCTCGTCTTGGTGCTGACATTGATTTCAGTGCTTATACGAAGAAAGACGTTATGATTGGTGGTGATGCTTTCTCTGCCAACGAAGGTGACGAGAGCAAGGCGTTCGAGGGAATCTTCGATGGACAGGAACACACCATTACTATCAATTATAATGTGTCTTATGACGGTGTGGCTCTCTTCAAGGTTGTATCTAACTCAACAATCCGCAATCTTATTATAGACGGAAGCATTGAGAGCACACAACGCTTTATTGGTGGCTTGGGCTTCGTGAGCCGTGGTAATTGTACTTATGAGAATATTGTAGTGGCTGTTAACATCACGGGTAGTTATCCTGGTGATGCTACACACGGTGGTTTCTTCGCTGTTTGCCATGAGAGTCCTGTATTTAGCAACTGTGCTTTCACTGGTACAATGAATGCTCCCGATTGCGAGGGTAGTGCAGCCATTATCGGTTATGCACATGGTCGTGTTGAGACCTTGATTCAAAACTGTTATGTTTCAGCTTCTCTGCTGAGTCTTCGTGGAAACTCCACCGTTATTGCTCGTAATGTGAACAATATGGTGAACTGTTTCTATACCGACAATATTACCGAACTTTGGGAAAATAATGCTACCGTTGTTCCTGTTGCAGCCGTGAAGTCAGGTGAACTTTGCTACCTGATTAACAAAGGTGGGGAAACAGATGCTTGGCGTCAGAACTTAGGTAGCGACAACAATCCTCTTCCTTTCGCTTCTCATAGCATGGTATATGCTGTAGGTTCACTCAAATGCGATGGTACTGCTGGTGATGATATCAGTTATTCTAATACTGAAAGTGAGCCTCAGCGTGATGAGCACCAATATGTGAATGACATCTGTCAGGTGTGCGGTGCACGTTTGATTCACAATGGCCAGCATTTGAAGGCGTTAGCTGATGCTATCAATAACGGTGAAATTGACGGTAACGTCATCGTTGACCTTACCAACGACATTGACATGAGCGGTATCAGCTTCGAAGGAATCGGTACCCGTTTCAATCAAGATAATGGCGAGGGTGGCACTGAAGACGTGAAGCGTCCTTTCACAGGTACATTTGATGGACACGGTTATCGTATTTTGAATATGGTTATTGAGTCTGAGAGTGGTAACAAGGGTCTCTTTGGGGTTGCCAGTGGTGCAACCATCAAGAATGTCGTTGTTGATAAGTCTTGTGAAATCTATTCAACTGGTTACTCTGCAGGTATCGTAGGTACAGCTATTGGCAAGGCAACCTTAACGATTGAGAATTGTGGTAACGAGGCATCTGTCAATGTTGGTGCTTCTGGAGCAAATGGTGCAGGTATCTTAGGTGTAAATGATATGAGTGAGGCTTATGTACGTATCATCAACTGCTATAACGCAGGTGACATTGTTGGTCAACGTGAGTGCGGAACCATCAGTGGTTGGTTAGGTGATCGTGGTGAGGTAATCAATTGCTTCAACTGTGGTATTATCGCTCCAGAGTCTGTAGATGGTACTCGTACATTTGCAAGATACAACGGTAACTCTATCAATTTCACCAACTGCTATGAATTAGATGGAAGTCAAGTAACTTCTGTATCTGCTGAAGACGTGACTGGTGGTAAACTCTGCTACGACCTCAACGAAGGTGCAGGAAAGACCATCTTCTATCAGACCCTTGGTACAGATTTACATCCTGTATTCGATGCTACTCACGGAGTAGTAATAAAGGATGGCGATAAATATGTCAATGATGATCTGACAAGTATCAATGCTGTTGATACGAAGTTGGAAAAGGGTACGGCTGTTTATTCTCTGAGTGGTATCCGTCAGCAACAACTCAACCGTGGCGTTAACATCGTCCGTATGTCTGATGGCAAGACTGTGAAAGTGCTTTTAAAATAAATATAGATGATGCAATGTGATGAATAAAAGAATCACAGCAACAATCAGCAGCCTGTTCGCCGCCCTTGTGGCGACGGCACAGGCTGCTTTCGTTTCCGCAGATAGCGTGGCGGTGTTTTATCCTGCAGGATATGATGCTACGCAACACGAACCATCGCTCATCTTCGATCAGCAACCATTGGCTATCCATCAGTTGCCATCTGACTGGCAGTTGCGTCCTCGATTCAGTATGAAAGATGGTCATAGTGTGGCAACTATTGACGTTAAAGGACAAGTAGATTTCTATGGCACTGGTGAAGTGACAGGACCATTGCGTCGCAATGGGCGCACCATCAGTTTGTGGAATGTCGATACGCCCGCCTATAGTGTCGATGGTGGAACGCACCTCTATCAGAGTCATCCTTGGGTGATGGGACTTCGTGCCGATGGTACTGCTTTCGGCATCATTGCCGACAATACATGGCGGCAGTCCATCTCCATTACTGACCATCAAGTAACCTTTGATAGTCAAGGTCCATCATTCCGTGTCGTTATCATCGAGCGTGACAGTCCTCAGGCACTGATGAAGGCTCTTGGCAATCTCACGGGTAAGATGGAACTACCGCCCCTCTGGGCTTTAGGTTATCAACAATGTCGTTTCAGTTATCAGCCAGATACGCGAGTGATGGAGATAGCCGACCTGTTGCGTAAGCATCGAATTCCGTCGGATGTCATCTGGATGGATATTGACTATATGGATGGTTACCGTATCTTTACCTTCAACCCACGTGAATTCCCGCAACCTCAACGATTGAATGCATATCTTCACGAACACGATTTCAAGGCTGTCTATATGATTGACCCTGGTGTGAAAGTGGAGCCTGGATATTTCGTTGATGACCAAGGTACGGCTGGTGATTATTGGGTGAAGACAGCAGACGGTCGTCCTTTTGAAGGGAAAGTATGGCCAGGATGGTGCCACTTCCCAGACTTCACACGTCCCGATGTTCGTACTTGGTGGGCTACACTCTACAAAGACTTCATGGCTACAGGCATTGATGGCGTGTGGAATGACATGAATGAACCGACCGCTTTTGAGCAGTCGGAGAATACGATGCCACTCAATAATGTTCACATCGGTGAAAACAGAGCGCTGAGAACAGGGAAAAACGACAACGCTTTTTCTCATCTGCGTTTCCATAATGTATATGGTATGCAAATGGTACGTGCCAGTCGTGACGGACTCTTGTTGGCCAATCCACAGAAACGTCCGTTCATCCTCTCACGCTCAAACTTCTTAGGCGGTCAGCGTTATGCTGCCACTTGGACGGGTGACAATCTCTCTTCACCAGAGCAGATGAAGCTCAGCGTTCCCATGAGTCTCACCCTTGGACTATCAGGACAACCTTTCAGTGGACCTGATATCGGTGGGTTCTGTGAGAACGCAACCGGTGAATTGCTGGCAGAGTGGACGGCTATGGGAGTTTTCTTTCCCTTCGTGCGCAACCATAACATCAAAGGAACCATCGACCAAGAGCCTTGGGCTTTCACTCCCGATGTCCTCGATGCCTGTCGCACGGCCATCAATCGCCGTTACCGGCTCATGCCTTACATCTATACCATTTTCCGTGAGGCCAGCCAAAATGGTATGCCTGTCATGCGTCCTCTCTTCATGGCTGATGCCAAAGACCTCCCCAACTGGGCAACTAACATTCCTTCACCTCAAGGCGACAAATGGCAAGCTCTGACACTTGAATCGGAAACCGACAGCTATCAGGCAACCCTCCGTCAACGACCAGGTTCAGTCATTCCATTGGCAAATCTGGCACAGAGTACTACTTCCATGCGTACCGATTCACTCACGCTCTTGGTCTGCCTCGATGCTCAAGGTCACGCTACTGGGCAGCTTTACGAAGACGATGGTGACGGATTCGGCTATCGTTCCGGTCAATACCGTTTGCTCTCACTCGAGGCTACCGTTGATAAGAGAAATCTCACCGTCTCTTTACGTCAGGCTGAAGGCAACATGACTCCTCTCAACCGTACTTTGCGTATCGGTTTAGTACATCATGGACGAGTGGAATACTCGGCTTGGCAGTCTGGAAACAATGCATCTATGAAGATAAAGAAATCTGTCCTTAAATAAACTGGATGATACGATAAATGAAAAAAGGATTGTTTATATTGTTCCTGTTGATGTTTGTAGCAGTTAACCGTATGCAAGCTGCCGACGAACTGAATCCAATAGCCGACCCTGCTGCTGTGGTCACATCAGGTCGTGCCCGCTTCACCGTTCTTACTGATCGAATGATTCGTATTCAGTATAGTGTCAGTGAGAAATTTGAAGACAGAGCTACATTTGCTATCATCAACCGTCGTCTTCCTCTCGTCGATTATCGTACACGAGAGGAAGGTGGCTATCTTTATATTGAGACTTCTGCTTTGACACTTCGTTATAAAATAGGGAGTACAATAGCCACGAGTCTCAAATCGCCTAACAACCTGAGCATTACCATGCAACTCAATGGCAGGGATGTCATCTGGTACCCTGGTAAGGAGGATGCACTCAATCTGAAAGGTACGAAACGTACTTTGGACACTGCCAGCGGCGATAATCAACGTCCCGACATGGAAGATGGAATCATTTCTCGGGGTGGATGGGCACTAATCGACGAGTCGCCCCGCACAAAGCGCGGAGATGGTTCTGTGACCTTTGCTTTCGAGAATCAAGTAGATGGTATTGATTGGTGGGCACAACCAATTGATGCCAATGCGCTCGACTGGTATTTCATGGGTTATGGACACGACTATAAAGGAGCCATTGGCGACTATATCAAGATAGCTGGCAAACAACCTATGCCACCGCTCTATGCGTTGGGTTATTGGTACAGCAAGTATCAGCGATACTCTCAACAGGATTATATCAATCTGGTAAACGAGATTCATAATAACGAAATTCCTCTCGACGTAATGATTATGGATATGGACTGGCATCTGGACGGATGGACAGGGTGGACTTGGAATAAGAACCTCATATCCAATCCTGACGGTCTGATCAGATGGATGCATAATCAAGGGCTCAAGGTGAGTCTGAACCTGCATCCAGCTGATGGTGTTGCCAGTTATGAAGATCATTTCAAGGAGATACGTGCTGACATGGGAATGACAGGCGACCGTGTACCATGGATGTTGGAGGATTCCACATTCTACCGTTCGATGTTTAAGCATATCATCCGTGAACGGGAGCAACAAGGAGTGGATTTTTGGTGGCTTGACTGGCAACAGAACCTGACAAGTTTTTATACTGAAGGACTCTCTGAGACGTTCTGGTGCAATCATGTCTTCTTCAATGACATGAGGCTCCATCGTACTGACCGTCGTCCAATGATATTCCACCGTTGGGGAGGATTGGGTAGTCATCGGTATCCCATTGGATTCTCAGGAGACACCTATTCTACTTTCGGGTCGCTCGCCTTCCAACCTTATTTCACGGCAACTGCATCTAATGTGTGCTTCGGCTATTGGGGACATGACTTAGGCGGACACTTGCAGATTGCACCCACCAATGAAGAACTCATGTTGCGTTGGCTTCAGTTTGGTGTTTTCTCGCCCATTTTTCGTACTCATGGAGCAAGTCAGGAAGGAAATGAAAGACGTATTTGGAAATTCGGCAACTTTGAAAAACTGCTCAAATGTGTCAATCTACGCTATGAACTGATGCCTTATATTTATACGGCAGCACGCCAAGCCTATGATACTGGCATAAGTATTTGTCGTCCGCTCTACTATGAATGGCCCGAGGAAAACGATGCCTATCGACAAGAGGGTGAATATATGTTCGGCGATAACATCTTGGTGTCGCCCATCGTAACGACAAGTAATGGTGATAGCCGTACTTTTCACAAGACATGGTTGCCCGAAGGTCGTTGGTATGATGTTTGTCGTAATCGTCTGCTCGATGGTGGACAGACACTCAGCGAGTATTATGCGGATGATGAAATACCTTATTTTATCAAGGCTGGCAGCATTGTGGCTTGCAATCCACAGATGAATAACTTGAAGACAACAACCGATAAATTGCTTATTAAAGTCATCCCTGGTGATGATGGAAGTACGGATCTCTACGAAGATGCAGGTGATACACAAGACTATATGAATGGTGGATTTACCACCACGCATATTGCACAACAACGTACAGCTTCTGGTATCAGTATCAGCGTAGATGCATGTAGCGGCAGTTATGAAGGAATGCCAACAGAACGTGCTTATGAAATACATCTATTGTTGGCTAACAAACCTGAAAGAGTGACCATTGATGGTATAGAAACAACTGATTGGTCTTACGATGCTGCCCGACATTTAGTAGTAGTGAACATTGGAACAACACCATGTGAACAACAAATAGTTGTAAATGTGGAATATGGTGTTTCTGGAATCGCTAATGTCACTACCGTAGAAGTGGTAGCAGAACGTTACTATGATTTGTCTGGACGTCCCTGTGCAGAAAAACCTCATGGAGCATACATCGTTTGTCGTACTTGGAGCGATGGTAGTGTTACTACGCAAAAAGAGTTTTAAGATAGTTATTAAAAGGAGAATGAATATGCAGCATATCTTTTATATCATTCTGGTTGTGGTTTTCATGTTGCCATCAGAAACAAAAGCTCAGAACTACGACCGTTTGTGGGCAACAGGAACGGCTGTACCACAAGGAACGGTTGAATTGGCAAAACGACCCGATGGATTGTTCCGATTTGCGGGAGCACTCAATGCTGGTGAGTTGAAAATCATGACCACAGAAACTTTTGAGAAAGGCACTACGATGTTTCTGAAACCGCAGTTGGTCGATTCATATCTTATCAACAATGGACTCCGATACACGCTCACTTCCGACGAGACGCAACCTGGGTGGGTGGTGTCGTTTCAGGAAGATACCTATCGTTTTCTCGTTGACCCCGTTAATCGTAAGGTGACAGGTGAACTGATGTTACCTTGGAATGAGGTGCTTATTGCTGGTAGTGCCTTTGTTGGAGGTTCCAACAATGTGGAATGGAATCGTAATGCTATGTTGTCTTTTGAGCGAGACCACGACAATCCCTATCTTTTTACTTGGACGGGTGAGTTAGGTATCTTTGACAATGTCGTAGAACCTGGTCGTTTCAAATTGGAGGGACAGATGACTTGGGGACCACGAGAACTGCATCCTTACGTGCAAGACGAAGACATACTTGAAGCACAATATATGAGACAAGGAGGAGACGATACGAAATGGCGTGTTTCTAAGGCTGGCACATATCGCATAGTCGTTGACTTGTTTTATGAGACGATTCATGCGGAACTGGTGAGAAAAGCCAATACATTGTCTCCAACGAATATCGAAACCGTAATACCTGAGAAAGAACAACAGGTAGAATATTACGACATGAATGGCATGAAGATGCAACAGCTCCGACGTGGAATAAATATCGTCAGGTCGTCTGATGGAACTATTCACAAAGTAATGGTGAAGTGAATGTATTAAACAAAAAATGGAGTGATGAACGGAAAACTGAAAATATATAGTGTGTTGTTGATGATGTTGCTATTGGCAACAGATATATGTGCACAAGAAGGAAGTGGTGTCTATGTGGGAGGACATATTCGTCGTGAACGTCCCAATACCATTACTAAGTTGAAGAACTCGGGATTCACTTACGTTATCTTGTTTAATGTGAATGTGGAGATTGACGGCACTCTGACGACTGACGGCGAAACCATTTGTAAGGATGGCAAGTATGTATTCGACCTGCAACAACCGCATTACGTGGAAGATGTTAAGGCTTTGAAGACATGGCCTACAGGTATTGAACGTATTGAGATATGTATCGGTGGATGGGGAAATGAATCGTATATGAGGATTCGTGACCTCATCAATCGCTATGGTACGAACGAGAATACCAAACTGTATAAGAACTTTAAGGCACTGAAAGACATGTTGCCTGAGATTGATGCCGTGAACAATGACGACGAACATTGCTATGATGTGAATACTGCCGTGAAGTTTCATGCTATGATGTCAACGATGGGTTATAAGACTACGGTTGCACCATATATGAATAAGAGTTTTTGGAAAAGTCTTGTTGAACAATTAAATAAAGTCCATCCTGGTGCTTGTGACCGTGTCTTGGTGCAATGTTATGATGGGGGTGCTTATAATGACCCTATTGATTGGAAAATCGGTGATGTGCCTGTTCATGCTGGTCGTACCAACTATCAGACTGATATGCAGACTTCCATCAATCAGATGCAAGTTTGGCATGATCAAAAAGATGTGGTAGGAGGTTTTGTGTGGGTGTACAACGATGAAACGTGGAATCTCAATCAATGGGCATCTGCCATGAATCGCATCTTCTCTGCGAAAAAGGCGGATAACCCTGTGGTTACTTTTTACAATGCAAACAATTTTGGTGGTTATAGTGTTCAACTCGACGAAGGAGAGTATTGCACAGGTGAACTCTCTGCCTATGGTTTGACAGATAAGGACATTGCCTCTTTCAAAATGCTTCCTGGTTATAAGTTGACTGGCTATATCTCCAATGACTTGACAGGACTGAACAAGGAATGGACGGATGAGGAAATGGCTCGAATGGGAGCATGGGGAAAACGTATCTCTTCATTGAAAATAGAACGTTTACAAGACGACACGGGAATAGCAAACATCGGAATTACTGAAACTACGATTATAAATTATTACGACTTACAAGGTCGAAAATTGAAGGAAAAGCCCAACAAGGGATTCTATCTGATGGAAAGAAATGGAAGTGTTAAAGTAGTTGGCAATTAAAACAATGAACAAATGAACAAGAAAACTATCATTACTTGCATGACATTGCTGTTGTCGGTTGTGGCAACGGCAACACCTATATCTCAACAACAAGCTCGTCAGCGTGCTGAGGCATTTATGGCAGGAAAAGGTATCACCATCGAGGAGAATGCCTTGGTGAAATCTCCACGAAAGATACAAGGCAACCCATCATACTATGTCTTTAATGCATCTTCTGGACAGGGATATGTGATTGTCTCAGGTGATAATTCTACAGAAAGCATATTAGGTTATTCGGAGAAAGGAACCTTCGATGTAAACAACGTGCCAGAAGGTTTGCAATGGTTGTTGAATATGTATGACGAACAAATCAATCGTCTTAACAAGTTGGGCATTACAACAAACCATGCAAAAGCTAAAGCCCAACAAGTACACCGTCCTATCGCTCCATTGTTGAAGACATTATGGAATCAGGGCGACCCTTACAATCTGTTATGTCCACGTTATTATCGAGATGACGGTTCGCAAGGGGATTTGAGTGCTACGGGATGTGTAGCAACGGCTATCGCTCAAGTGATGTCTTTTTATCGTTATCCTACAGAGACGAAACGAATGATTCCTGGTTATTCACAAGTTTACAAAACGCTTGACGGTGACAAAAGAATCCAGTTGCGAAACATCCCTGCTGGTTCGGTGATTGATTGGGACCATATATTAGATGAGTATCACGGTGGTGAGACCGACGAACAGAAGCAAGCGATTGCGCAATTGATGTACTGGGTAGGAGTGGGTTGTAAGATGAGTTACGGTGGTTCTTCTGCCGCAGGCTTCCCTGAAGGTGTAAAAGCGTTAATCAATTATTTTGGCTATGATGACGGCACACATATAGAAAGTCGTGGTAACTTCACGGCTGCTGCTTGGGAGGATTTGCTTTACAACGAACTTCTCACAGGTCATCCCATTGCTTTTGCTGGTACGAACACTGGCGGTGCTCATGCTTTCGTACTTGACGGATATGATATTGACGGACTCTTCCATGTAAATTGGGGATGGGGCGGTTTGGATAATGGCTATTTCAGAATTGACGTGTTGGCACCTGATGACAATAGCGGTATCGGAGCCAGTATCACCCCTGATGCATACAACATGGGACAAGATGCCATTATTGGTATGCGTCTGCCTGACGACATTCCTGTTCCTTCTACGGTTTACCAACTCACGGTGAACGATTGGGAGATTCGTAATGGCAACACTTTCTTTGCTAACTATGTGAATTGGTCGGGTGTCAATGCTGACTGGAATATGGGCATTGGCTACATCAATGAGGAAGGTGGCATTACAATGATTGGAAGTTATAGGTCTCAGTATTTGGGAACGGATTATTATATAGGATATGAATTCCGAGTTGCGGGATTAAAGCCTGGAACTTACCGCATCGTTCCTGTCAGCAAACGTGCCACCGACCGAGAGTGGCAAGTTAAAGTGAATCCTGAAATCACATACATCTTAGCTGTAGTAGATGAAAAAGGTAACGTGCAGTTGGAGAAACACCCCATAGAAAGCATCACGATGACAGAGATACGCTTCCCTGGAAACCACAAGAAAGGAGACAGTCAGGCTGTTACTGCCGTTTTCTCCAACCAAGGTGATGAATATCTGCGTGAGATTCATCTGTTAGCCAGTCGTACGACAAACAAGGGATATGCGATATGTCGAACTAACGTCGGCATATTGGAAGGTGGCGAATCTACTGCTTCCTTTAGTTTTACGCCTGACGTGGCTGGAACATGGAATGTATGGCTTGCAACTGATAGAGAGGGAAATAACGTTGTAGGACATGGTTCTGTAGAGATTACGAACGAGGGAATCGCTACCACTCGTCAATTGCGTTATGTGTCCAATTCCTTGGGCAATCGTTCGAATGGCATTGTCTATGGTGATAAGATGCAAGGAAAGGTTACCATCTTGAATCAAGACAGTAAGGCTTTCGACGGGAAGGTGCGCCTATGGTTACATCGGAGTGGCAATAATGGTTATTACTATGGTGTGTCGAGCATCTATGTTCCGATGCACATAGAACCGAATAGGACCGCGAATGCCAACTTCTATTTCGATAGACTGGAATTGGGAACTACATACGCACTCAGCATCCTGTATGAAGAAGGCGGTGACATTCAGGATGGAGGATTGCGACAGATGGGACGTACGCAAGCTGGTATTGTCTATTGGCAACAAAATATGTCATTAGGTGGAATGGCTGTTACGGGTACTATCTATACTCCGAGTTCGGCTGTTGCCATGGATATGCGTTATGCTCCTATGGATAAGACAACGATTATTCCTAACGGCAATCCCAATACGTTGTATATCTTCCCCGAAGAGACTTCTTGTCCTGAGGAATTGGAGAATGCCAATGTGGTCATCGGAAATCATGCGAAGCAAATCGTCTTGTCTGACGATTACGGATTCGTCTCACCGCTTTCATTCTCTGCCGACAATGTTACATACCATCGCACATCTACGACAGATAAGTGGGAAACGATAGCATTGCCTTTTGCCGTGGATAATTTGCCGACAGACATAGAACTGCAAGAGTTCTCCCAAGTGGATGATGCTGGTAAAGTGGTGTTCCAACCTACCAACTATATCGAAAGTAACGTTCCATATCTGATAAGGAGTAATCATGTTGGTGAACTAACATTCAGTGCAACCAACGCTACTGTTTCATCAACCATTGATGCACCGATGGCGGTAGGCACTCCACAATATCGTTTCTGCGGAACGACCGTCCGTCAGAATCTCTCTGACATTTTCGTTCTCAATGATGAGGCTTCTGCTTTTGTCTCTGCTAACGGTCAGGTGCAAGTCAATCCTTTCCGTGCTTATTTCACGGCACCTCTCAATATCAGTTCTATTCTTACTCCAGAATCGCCCACGGCGATAAGTCTTGTGGAAAAGACAGAAGATGAGAATCAACCCATTTTTGACTTGCAAGGAAGACGTGTGCAAAATCCAAGTAGGGGTTTGTATATCATAAATCATAAAAAAGTCGTTATATTACCATAGTCACTCATTTCCTAATAACATACATACAATGAAAAGAATACCTTTATTAGTAATGTCAATACTCTTTGCATTGGGTGTTCATGCCCAAGAGAAAACAATGAAAGCCTACATGGTGGCTGACGCACATCTCGACACACAATGGAACTGGGACGTGCAGACTACTATCCGCGACCATATCAGAAACACATTGAACCAGAATTTCTTTCTGTTCAAGAAATATCCCAACTATATTTTCAACTTTGAAGGTGGTGTGAAATATGCATGGATGAAGGAATACTATCCATTGCAATATGAAGAAATGAAACGCTATATTGCCAATGGCCGTTGGCATATTACTGGCAGTAGTTGGGATGCTAACGAGGCGATTGTCAGTTCGCCTGAATCGTTCTTGCGAAATGTGCTGCTTGGTCAGACTTTTTATCGCAAGGAATTCAATACCGAGGGCACCGATATCTTCTTGCCCGACTGCTTCGGCTTTGGCTATGCGTTGCCGACATTGGCGGCTCATTGCGGTTTGATTGGCTTTTCGTCGCAGAAACTGATGTGGCGCACCAAACCTTTCTATGAGGGTAACAAACGTTATCCTTTCACCATCGGCTTGTGGCAAGGCATCGACGGCAGTCGTATCATGATGACGCATGGATTCAACTATGCACAACGATGGAATGATGAAGACCTTTCGAAGAGTGAACTCGTGATGAAGGAAATCAAGGAGAGTCAGCTCAATATGGCTTACCGTTATTATGGCACAGGTGATATCGGCGGTTCGCCAAATATTCCTTCTGTACGTGCGGTAGAGAAAGGTATCATGGGAGATGGACCGATACAGGTGATAAGTGCTACGAGCGACCAGTTGTATCGTGATTTCCTGCCATACAAGAATCATCCCGAATTGCCTGTCTTCGATGGTGAACTGCCTATGGATGTGCATGGTAATGGTTGTTATACGTCGCAGGCTGCCATGAAACTCTACAACCGACAGAACGAACATCTTGGAGATGCTGCTGAGCGTACGGCTGTGATGGCGAAATGGTTGGGTACGGCAAAGTATCCATCTGCCCGACTGACTGAAAACTGGCAACGTCTCATCTGGCATCAGTTCCACGATGACTTGACGGGTACAAGCATCCCCCGTGCTTACGAGTTTTCTTGGAATGACGAACTGATTGGTTTGAAGACGTTCTCGGATATCATGTCGCATGGTGTTTCGGGCATTGTTCGTAAGATGAACACGCAAGTGGCTGGCCAACCCGTCATCATCTATCAAAACGAAGCATTCCCAACTGCCTCTATCGCTGAGGTGAGCCTTGACAATGCTGCTAATTATCAGGTTACTGATGCCAAGGGAAAACGTGTATTGTCTCAGGTGGTTAGGAAAAATGGCAAATACAGTCTTCTTTTTGAGGCCAATGCTCCTTCAACGGGTTTCTCTGTCTATAGCATGAAAGCATCAGGAAAGGCGAAAATCACAACTTCTTCCTCTCGGCAGATAGAGTCATCGCGCTATGCATTGACCGTGAATGAGCAAGGTGACATTATTTCTCTCCTCGACAAGCAAACCAACAAACAGTTGGTTGCAGAGGGTAAGAGCATCCGACTGGTTGTCTTTGATGATTGTCGGTCTGAAGCATGGCCAGCATGGGAGATACAGAAGGCTACGCTTGATAAGGTTCCTCTACCTGTGCATGATGCAGTAGAGATTACGTCAGAAAAAGGACCGTTGCGCCAAACGCTGACAATCAAGAAAAAGTATGGTGAATCGGACATCGTGCAACACATCCATCTCTATGAGGGGAATCTATCTGAAAGAATCGACTTCGAAAACGAAGTAGACTGGCGTTCGTTGAATGCGTTGCTCAAGGCTGAGTTTCCTCTTAGCGTAAGCAATTCCGAAGCTACCTATGACATCGGTCTCGGTAGTGTGAAGCGCGGCAACAATCGTGACAATCTCTTCGAGGTGTATGCGCATCAATGGACAGATCTCACCGACCGCAAGGGTGATTATGGCGTTACATTACTCACCGACTCACGCTATGGTTGGGACAAGCCGAATGATAACACCATGCGTCTCTCGTTACTCTATTCTCCTAAACCAAAAAACAGCTATACCTATCAAGCTCGTCAAGACTTCGGACATCATGTATTCACCTATAGCTTAGTTGGTCATGCTGGTCCGTTGAACACCATCTCTGCCGTGCGTCATGCTGATGGTTTGAATAGTCCATTGCGCACTTTCTTGGCTACCAAGCATAATGGTGAACTGGGACGTGAGTTTTCTTTCCTCAGCACGGATAATCCGAATGTTGTCGTAAGGGCACTGAAACAGGCTGAGACGAGCGATGAACTGGTCGTGCGTGTCTATGAATTA
>OMWI01000089.1 GCA_900314715.1 uncultured Prevotellaceae bacterium
GTTGCATGGCATTGCTGACATTCCTTTCTTCATGTATCGTATATGCACCATCTTCGGTTAGGCATGCCTCAGGTTTCCACGGAAGTTTTCATCTGCGCCGGAATGCTCCCGTTGTAGGATTTATAGGAAGTTGTCCTGACGTGTAAACAAAATTGCCCACTTGAATGGCTTGGCTATATGGACCAATTGCCTTTGGTGCCTTTTCCGTGTTGATTGCTTTCTTACTCATTTGATTAATAATTATTTATTGGTTTTGATTTTTTTGTTTTGGTTTCTCAACTTTTAGAAGTGAGTGGTGAGAGGTGAGAAGTGAGAGAATACCTTTCCCCAATACCTTTCATCTTCACTTTCTCAATTACTCTAAGCAAATCTCTCACTTCTTACCTCTATAGTTTCTGTCCTAATACATTATATTGCTTTCCGTCTTTTGTTATCACGATGCGACCATCCTTGAGCATTTTCACGGGTGAAAGATGAGGATGCGACGATGAGATGGAACGAATGGCATCGGTGTTGTCGGGAACGCGGATATACATATCGTAGATGCGCACTTCACCGCCAGAATTATTGTTCAACAATGAGATGCTTCTGATGTCTAAGCTATTGTCGGTAAGTCCTGCATTCTCCAATACATCCCAATTGCAATAAGTACCCTTGCTTTGCTTGGCGATGCTGACCGTTTGACTGGTTCCGTCTGCCAATGTATATTCAATCTTGAAGGAGCGACCACCCGTGAAGTGCAAGTTGATGAGCAGTTGCAACACACCCTCTTTGAATTGCCATTTCACGCCTCCGTTGTTACGCCCCATCACCAATGCACCTTGCGTACAACCGCCAGGAATATTCCCGTCGCTTTCCGTATAGTTAGGGTCAATCTTCGATGGACGAGAGGAATCAGAACCATGAACGAGTGAAACAACATCCTTTAAGTCGGCGGGCAGATTGGTTTCCTCGTCTTGGAAATGATACCAGTCACCAGTAAGAACGATGAATGGCAGTACGCGCGTAATGGTGCCCGATGCCGTTACGTCTTTCGGACCACCTGTTACAATCACCTTAAACGTACAATTATTAGTTGGTGTTCCGCTGATGGTAATGATGTTTCCGTTTACCTCGTATGTCAAACCATCCGCAAGGTCAATCACGCTGCATCCCGTAGCTGCCCCTCCCATCTCATAAACGATGTCTTCGATGGGTTGACCAGAAACGATTTCCTGAACGGAATTGGCTGTAGTACAAACCAGCGTTGCCTTTTCGGGAATGACGAAATCTGCGGGAACACCATCCAATTCAAACGCTCCGAAATCGGGCGCTTCATCGTTGTAAGGAATATAGATGTCGTCTGCCACGATGAGTTCCAATCCCGCTTTGATAGCTTCGCTCTCAGGCAAATGGCGTTGGGGTGTCAGTCCAAGAATGGGAGTTCCCAGGTCCTTAAATACGCTGTTTTCCTTCAATCGTGCAAAGTTGTTCTTAGGCAAAGAACCATCAGCTTCACGAGGAGCCATGAAATCCTCTACGCTCAACGACAGGAATTCATTCGAATAATCCTTTGTCATTTGCTTTACGCCTTCGCTGTTCTTGCTGCCTTCCTTGTAAGGACTGCAATGGTCGAGCGTGGTCCATGAGTTGAAATCAGTATCTGGAAGCACCGAACCCTCTTTATCTTCAGACAGGAATTCATGGTTTTGTTTCGTTGCGCCCCATCCGATACAATTCCTGATGGTCATGCCTCCATATTGGAAGATGGTTGGGAAACGATAATTGTATTCATTGCCCCAACCCGTGCAGTTGATGACATACATTCCTTCGTAAGCGTTGTTTTGGTCGTATCCCTTATGAAGATTGTCAAACGAAACGCAATTGGTCAATACGTGTGCTCCAAGGGATTGGTCGAATGCCGCACCACCAGACGAACCGCCACCGCCCAACTTAAAGCCATTGCCGTTGCCAATGGGTTCACCGTCGGGAGTATATCCTGCATGATATGCCCAACAACTATCAATGACCACGGGATGATACACCATATATAAATCCCAATTGTCGTCGCTATTGTTCCATGCCCTGCAACCATGAAACTCCGTTCCTGGACCAGGGAACAACTTGCAAGCAAAACCGTCAGCATCACCACCGTCATCGCTGCCATTGTAAGACCTGCCGTCGTAATTATTATATGAGTCGCAATTAATCACGATATTGCCACGGCAGAATTGATAGTTGGGATTGAATTGCGGTGTTCCGGCAGGTAGGGATTTCGTTTCCTCAATGCTAAAGTCCTTATACATGCCAATCTGCAATCCCGTATCGTTGTTGTCATGGAAAATACATTGCTCCACGATGTTGTACGACCCCTCTATTTTCATGCCGTTGTCTTCAGCATTGCAAATAGTCAGTCCCTTGAAGTGCCAGTAGTTAGCGAGATGATTGACGTAAATGCATCGTCCCATCTTGAATTCTTCCATCTTGGTATGATGCATTCCAGAACCATCGATGATGACTTCTTCTCCAGGTACAGCCCACATATAGCATCTCTTTTCGGCAGAAGTAGCCTTTTCGGGAATCTTGATACGTTCGCTAATAACGTATCTGCCACCATGAATCCATATCGTATCACCAGGTTCGCAGATTTCCACGGCCTTGTGTATCGTAAGCAATGGAGAAGATTCCACACCGCTGTTCTCGTCATTTCCCGTTGTGCTGACATGGATGGAAGTAGCAGAAATGTTCAATGCCCATCCCAAGAGCATGTAAACAACCATCACCTTTCTCATGCGGAAAGGTATCATGTTTTTGTATGATTTCATCATTTAAAGTTAGTTGGTAAATATCTGATGCAAAAATAGGTATTTTCTTTGAATGTAGAATGAAAAAGTCAAACATTTTTCCATCTTGTACAATCTTTTTTGTATTTTTGTAGACGTTATTGAGAATTAAGAATCATGATGCAAGATAATCAACAAGAAAAGTTTCCGCTCGTAGACGAAACGGGACGGGTGATAGGCGTAGCTACTCGTGCAGAATGCCATAATGGTTCGAAATGGCTTCATCCCGTGGTACATCTTCACGTATTCAATTCGAAAGGAGAGATGTATCTACAGAAAAGACCCATTTGGAAAGACATTCAACCTGGGAAATGGGATACGGCGGTTGGAGGACATATTGATTATGGTGAAACGCCAGAAAAGGCTCTCGTAAGGGAAGTGCGTGAAGAGTTGGGTATCACGGATTTCGTTTCTACGCCTATGGGGATGTACGTGTTTGAAAGTCAACGAGAGCGCGAATTGGTGTATGTACATCGTACGGTGTATGACGGTGAAATCCAACCATCTACGGAAGAACTGGATGGCGGACGCTTTTGGAGTTTAGACGAGATAAAGGATTCTTTAGGAAAAGGAATCATGACTCCCAATTTCGAAAGTGAATTCAAACGATTCTTTGTTCATTGAGCATTGAAGATTAAATTCACAATTCACAATTCATAATTCATAATTCACAATTATCAATTCACAATTCACAATTCATAATTCATAATTCACAATTAGGCTTTCGCAACCGCTTAAGGCTCCCTCTCCTTGGGAGAGGGCTGGGGAGAGGCCCCCTCATTTATTTATTTATTTAATTTTTTCCATGAATAAACATTTATTTTATGCCGCATTACTGGCATTGCTGACATTTACGGGATGTAGTGAAAGCGAGAGTAAGAAAGAGAGTACACCATCCTTTGACGAGGTGTTGACAACCAGGAGAAGTGTGCGTAGTTATGACGCTACGAAGACGATTTCCGAAGAAGAGGTGCGTCAGTTGTTGATTGCTACGCAAGAGGCTCCTTCTTGGGCAAACCAACAACCCTCTAAGTATTACGTGGCTATGAGCAAAGAGAAGTTGGATGCTATCAAGGAACTCGTTGGACGTAATAAGCAAAACATTGCCGATGCTCCAGTTGTTGTCGTTTCCACTTTCGAAAGAGGAAAGTCTGGCTTCTTTGATGGCAACGCAACCAACGAGGTTGGCGAAGGATGGGGAGCATACGACAATGGATTGAGTAATGCTTATTTCATCTTGAAAGCAAGGGCGATGGGTTTTGATACGTTGATTATGGGAATGCGCGATGCAGATGCTTTGCGTGAGTTGTTCGACATCCCCAGCAACGAGACCATCATGGCCGTGATATCCTTGGGATATAGGGCATCTGAACCTAATCGTCCAGAACGTAGACCATTGGAAGAGATAGTCAAGTTTTTCTAAGAGACAACGTTTTCTAGGCTCAGTCGATATTTGTAAGGGAATTAAGATTGAATCTTTATTCTTTGCCGTAGTTTCATATCATTGAATTGGCTAACTATTTGTGAAAGGAGGAATGCCGTAGGCATTGGATAATAGTAGCCAGCTATGCAGAAACGCCTTTAGGTGTTTCGAAATGGCTGGTTAGGAAGATACACATATAATT
>OMWI01000050.1 GCA_900314715.1 uncultured Prevotellaceae bacterium
AAAGACTGGATTTCATGACACCAGTCGAGTTTATCAAACAAAAATATGGAGAGAATAAAACAATTATTAAGTTGTTGCGTTATTAATTTGAATCCTGCTAAGTATAACAAAAGTTAAATTGGGTACTTTTTAAATATATTTAAAATCTTTGTTGTAATTTTGCATAAATATTAATCATATAGAAAATTTACTAATTTTATCAAAATGTCAATAAATACTATGAAGATGAAAAACAAATTATTATCAATTGCCTTAGTTCTATTTGGAATGGCAATGAACGCTCAAGCACAGGTGAAAGTTTGTAAGAGTTATGCCGATTTTATGGAGAATAAGTGGAGTCCATACGAATCGTTGACGGGTGACAAGAAACCAGATTCTTGTCGTATCAAATACAATGGTGTCGACTTTGACATCAAGACTGATGACAAGGAGGTAAACCAAATTATCAAGAAGGAAGTCTTCATGATATCTGTTGATAACCAACTCTTCATTAACAGCCGTTCTTTGCGCGATGACGACGGTGCCGTGCTGCCTATCAGCGCTTATACACGTGCCTTGCCATACAAAGGCAACAAACTCTGCGTGATTAGCTATAGGGTGTCATTGGGCGACGTGTTGGATATTGTAAACGTAGGACTCGACATTGGTTTGATTGCTACGGGTAGTTATACTGCTGGTTCGCTCTTCTTGGCTGCGGATATGCTATTGACCAATGATGACTTGATGGAGAAACACGTCTTGTATCTATTGGATAAGGGCCCGAATGAAAAAGGTAAGATTCTCATGACGCGCATCAACGATAGTTTTATGGAAAACCTTCTGCGCGACGACCCAGTATTGTTTGAGCAATATCAGGGAAACCAAAAGAAAAGCAATCGTCAGTCGGCAGCCAATATATTGCCAATTCTCGTGAAGAAAGGATTGATTAGCGATTATCATCATAAGAAATAATTATAGTCATGAAACGTAAACTATTTGGATTGCTGGTTGCTGCGTTGATGATAGGGCAAACAGCAACGGCACAAAGTGTTTTTTCTCCTAATGTGAATAGTTTGAAGAACTTGTATCTTCAAAAGAACAATGTCCGTTTGGCTAAGCAGAATGAAGCCAATGCCGAGCGTACTACTTTCATCTTAACATGTGATCCCGACAAGAGTACCGCCTCTATCGCCAATGAGTTGAAGCAACTTGATGTAGAGATTACCACCTTGATGGGTAATCAATTAGCTGTCTCGATGCCACTATCTAAATTGGAAGAAGTTGCCGCTGTTGATGGCATATTGCTCATCGATGTTCCCACAGAAGGAAACGCAAAGACGGATATCTCCCGAGTTGTCACCCATACCAATGAAGTAATATACGGCACAGGTGCCAATCTGCCCCAGGCTTATACGGGTAAGGGAGTCATTATCGGTTTGATTGATAATGGTTACGACTACACGCACCCCATGTTTAAGGACAAAGACGGTAAGCTTCGTATTAAGGGTGTTTATTTGCCTGCAAATAACACTTTGGGTGATTTTTCTCTTGTCAACATTCCCGCGATAGATAACATGGGAAAAGCCACCACCACCACATTGCCAGGCTCTTTCATTACCAATCCCCAAGTTATCCTTGATACATTGAAAGTGAAGGATTCTGGTTCGCATGGTACTTATTGTGCCGCAGCCGCCGCTGGTTCTTTTCAATCAAATGTAAAAGGACTTTTCAATGGTGAAGTGGGTGGTATGGCTCCCGATGCCGACATCCTCTTATGCCATCAAATGCCATCGTTGCAAGATGTAATTAATAATCCTGATAAGGTGACGGTTGAAATGATTGGGAACAATAGTATTAATTCATTAACCGCCATGTCTTATTATGCTGCCAAACAAAATAAGCCATTGGTAGTTAGTTGGAGTCAGAACAGGCATAATGGTTTTCACGACGGTACTAGTACGATGGCCCGTTATATTGGCAATTATTGTAAGAAAGGCACTATAGTAGCACTTTGCTCCAGTAATGAAGGAGGGGATCTTCAGTATATCAACAGAAGAATCAATGCTGGCAAAACGGTGGGGATATGGTTAACCCCTAATAACAATGAATTGGTGATGGACGGTTTTATCAAAACCAATAAGGAAATAAAAGTAGACTTGGCTATCATCGATTACCAATTAAAAGAAGTTTATCGTGCTAATTTGCCATTGACATCAGACCCAACGAAGGTGGATAATGATAGTAAAATGTTTTATGTCGGTTTAGATAAAAAAACTGGTCAAACATTTGGCCTTTCTACTTACCAGAATGGAATTGCACAGAAATTGCTTGACTATTTCCAACTAGCCAATATCGAATTTACCGTTTCCTCGGGAAATGGCATAGATGAAAGAAACCAGCATTATCCTTATGTACAATTGCGTTTCCATGCAACTTCCTATTATCCATTAGTTACTTCTGATAAGCAGCCCGCCTATAAGATAGAACTTAGTGTTACTTCCGTAGAGGATGACGTTGACTTGTACGCATGGGGCGATGATGGAACAAATTTGCAATCCAGCACGATGGAAGATCCTAATAGATATTTCTATGGTGACAACCAACACAGCATGGGCGATTGGAATACCAGTGGCGAACCTGTTACGATTGGTGCTTGGACAGCTAACGTACAGACTTATAGTGAGGGGGAACTTGAAACTAATAATCGTTATAAGTTAGGCGAATATGCACCTTTTAGTAGCTTTGGAAAAGATCTTAGCAGTCATGGAAGAAGTTATCCCGATGTTTGTGCTCCTGGTGTTTACGTGCTCTCTCCAGTCAGTAGCTTTGACCAATCCGTAGAATCAGGTTCCTTATATGCTGTTGAGAATCGGACAAACCAGTTTGTGGGGCAAACTACACCTCGTAAATATGGCTATCGGTTCGTCTCAGGTACTTCTTTGGCTACACCTACGGCAGCTGGCATTTTCGCCTTATGGGTACAGGCTGCCATGGATGTGAATAAGAAGCTTACCAACGCAGATATAAAGGACATCATAGCTCATAGTAGTGATACCGATGAGTTTACGCAAGCTACTCCCGAACGGTTTGGCTGTGGTAAAATCAATGCCTATAAGGGATTGCTTTATGTGTTAGGTACGCAGACATCTATTCCAGAACTGCCGAAGAAGCACATTGGAGCTACGCTGGATGGCAATACGCTGCGTATAGAAGGCTATGAGAACGTTCCAGTAACGCTTTACAACCTCTCTGGACAGAAGGTGTTTAGTGCACAAGTAATCAACGGTGAAGTGCAGTTGCCCGCCCTCTCTTCTGGTGTTTATGCCGTGAAGATTGGAACGCAAGGTTCTACGCTCATCAGATTGTAAATGATAATGAAGAGTCCGATTGTCAAAGGTTTTATCTCGCTTGTTTGCGAAAGAATCGGGATTCTTCAAGATTCAATAAGAGGGTGTGCCTGGCACATCCTCTTCCACGTTTATATAACGAATTATTTCGGTAAAAATAGTATATTTGCACTCAAATTGAGCTTGCTTCATGATTCTGCACGTATTCAATCCCGAACATGAGATGGCGCTTGCCGCCAATCTCCATCAGTTTACCTCTCCGCGAGCAGGGAGGGAGATGCGTTCGTATCTGTCGTTTTTGCCCGCTTTATGGGCAAACGATGGAGATGCGGTTTGGGTGGAAGATGTTGAGAAGGCTCATGAGTCTTTGGAAAGAATAGGTTTACCTTATGCAAACATCATGTTTGTGACGGCTAAACATATTCCCCAGTTGCCTATAGATAGTGTTTATCCGTGGGGATGGGATCGTTCAATTGTTCATCAACTGAAACGCTTGCAAGTATCGTCTGCTTGTTTGCCCACCGATGATCAATTGAGAGAGATACGTGAAATCAGTAGTCGCCAATGGACTTCCATTCATCTATTGCCCATTTTGAATGAGTTGGACGAGACAATCGTTTGTGAAGCCGATTATGTCACGTCGTTATCATCATTCACACGTCCTGTTGTCTTCAAGTCTCCTTGGAGTTGTAGTGGGAGAGGAGTGCGATATGCTCTCAATGAACAACAATTCTCGGCAAACCAAAATTGGGCGAAAAACGTTATTGAGAAACAGGGTGGAATAATGGTTGAACCCTATTATCAGCACTCATTGGATTTTGCCATGGAGTTTGAATCCACCGCAGAAGGAATAAAATATCTTGGAATTTCGTTGTTTTTGACCAATTTGGGAGGGTACACGGGCAACATTCTTGCGTCTGAAGATTATAAACTACAAGTGATTTCCCAATATATCCCCTTGTCTGTGTTGGACAAAGTGAGGGTTGAACTATTAAAACAAATGAAAGAATATCTTCAAGATACATATTGGGGACCTTTTGGAGTGGATATGATGGTGGTTAACGATGAAAGCCATTATCGGTTGCATCCTTGTGTGGAATTAAACTTGAGGAGAACGATGGGACATGTGGCATTGTCGTTACAATCCAAGTTCGTTCATCCTATGTTGATGAGCGTGAAATATGATAAGGGTTATCGATTGGACATTTCACCGATGGAAAGTATATGAGACATAATAAATTGAACATACATTATTAATAATATTGAAATGAAGACAAAGACTTTTTTACTGGGAATGATGATGCTTCCCATGACCGTGATGGCGCAGAATTATGTTTCGGAAGTATGGTGTCCGGACAATGGAGACGGTACATACACCAATCCAGTAATTAATGCTGACTATAGCGACCCTGACGTGATAGCCGTAGGAGAAGACTATTATCTCACGGCTAGTTCGTTTGCCAGTATGCCAGGACTTCCTATCTTGCATAGTAAGGATATGGTGAATTGGGAAATCATCAATTACGCGTTGAGAAGTCAATTCCCCGATTCACCCGCACCACAACATGGAAATGGCGTGTGGGCTCCGAGTATCCGTTACCATCAAGGAGAATATTACATTTATTGGGGCGACCCAGACAATGGCGTGATGATGGTAAAGACAAAAGACCCATACGGAAGATGGGAAGACCCCGTTTGCGTGATTCCTGGCAAGGGAATGATTGATACAACTCCACTATGGGACGATGATGGTCGTTGTTATCTTGTTAACGGATGGGCTGGTAGTAGAGCTGGATTCAATAGTATACTTACCGTTCGTGAATTGTCTGCCGACGGAACGAAAGCCATTAGCGACCCCATCATCGTGTTTGATGGCGGAAATGAGAATCGCACGGCAGAAGGTCCTAAGTTCTACAAACGTGACGGATGGTATTGGATTATGTGTCCTGCAGGTGGAGTGGAACAAGGTTGGCAATTAGCCATGCGTTCGAAATCTCCATACGGACCATACGAGTGCAAGACGGTCTTGGCACAAGGAAACACGAAGGTAAATGGTCCTCACCAAGGTGGTTGGGTACATACGGCATTTGGAGAAGATTGGTTTATGCACTTCCAAGATAAAGGTTGTTATGGTCGCGTGGTTCATTTGCAACCCGTTACATGGAAGGACAATTGGCCAGTGATGGGAATCGTACCTAAGAAAGGCTATTGTGGTGAACCCGTGATGACTTACAAGAAACCCAAGACTGCTGCTTCCGTGGCACTTTGCAATCCCGTTGAATCAGATGAATTCAATCAACCCGCTTTAGGCAAGCAATGGCAATGGGCAGGAGATTATCATCAGTTGTATGGAATGCCTACCGCAGATGGATTCTTCCGTCTTTTTTGCTATAAGTTAGGCACTCAAAACATTCCCGTTAACTTATGGCAGAATCCAGCTATGTTGCTTCAGAAAACGCCAGCCGACGTGTTTACCGCAACCACAAAGGTTCGTTTTGCTGCCAAGGCAGAAAAGCAATATGGTGGAATCATCATGTTCGGTATGGATTACTCAGCCCTTGTCGTGAAAAGAGTAGGGGATGAATTCCAATTGCAACAGATTACGTGCAAGGCAGCCGATAAGGGCAAGGATGAAACTATCCAAGTGCTCGCCACATTGAAACCTACGGATAAGGATAAGGTAAACTACAACCCCGCTTTGTATGAAGATGTGTATTTGAGAATCAAGGTAAAAGACGGGAAATGCACTTTTGCTTATAGCACCAACGGCAAGTCGTATAAGGAAGTAGGTACCGAATTCACGATGAAAGAAGGAAAGTGGATTGGTGCGAAAGTAGGACTTGTTGCCTCGCAACCAATAGACATAAAAGGAAACAACGGATATTTAGACATAGACTGGTTCCGCATCACGAAATAAGCATGTTTTCATGTTATTTTCGTTAATTATCTAAAATCATTTGTTCAATCAGATGATTTTTAGTAAATTTGCGCTTTCTACACGAAAGTAAACGGAACGCTATGGCAATAAAGAAGAATAACCACGTAGTGATAATGGCTGGTGGCGTAGGAAGTCGCATCTGGCCAATGAGTACAGTTGATAACCCCAAGCAGTTTATCGACATCTTGGGGGTGGGTCGTTCGCTGTTACAACTTACGTTCGACAGGTTTAAGGGAATCTGCCCGAATGAGAATACTTGGGTGGTGACAAATAAGAAGTATGCTGAAATCATTCAACAGCAGTTGCCTGAGATTCCCGTTGAGAATATCTTATTGGAACCCTGTAGGCGCAATACCGCTCCATGTATAGCATACGTGAGTTGGCGCATCAAGTCAAAAGACCCCCAAGCCAATATTGTTGTAACTCCCAGTGATCATGTTGTGATGAACGAAGGCGAGTTTCAACGAGTGGTAAAGACTTGCTTGAAGTTTTCGGGTGAGAGCGATGCTATCGTTACGTTGGGAATGAAGCCCAACAGACCTGAAACTGGCTATGGGTATATACAAGCCGACTTGTCTTCCAGTTCTGTTCGCAACAGAGAGATTTATCGTGTAGACCAATTCAGGGAGAAACCTGATTTGGCGACAGCTCAAAAATACATTAAACAAAACAACTTCTTTTGGAATGCAGGTATTTTCATTTGGAATGTGAATACCATTGTCAATGCGTTCCGCGTGTACCAACCTTCCATCAGTAAGGTTTTTGAAGGTCTTACTGATGTGTATGGCACTCCAGAAGAACAACAGATGATCGACGACCAATATCCAAGATGCGAGAATATCTCCGTGGATTATGCCATCATGGAGAAGGTTTCGGAAATCTTCGTTTGTCCCGCCAGTTTTGGATGGAGTGATTTGGGAACGTGGGGCTCATTGTTGAATCAAGTCCATCGTGATTTATACGGCAACGCATGTATCGGTCCCGATATTTCCATGTATGACTCACATAATTGCGTGGTGCATACTACGCAAGAAAAGAAGGTGGTTATCCAGGGACTCGATGATTATATCGTTGCAGAAAAAGATGGAACGTTGCTTATCTGTAAGTTGGCAGAGGAACAACGAATCAAACAATTTAGTGGAGAATAAATGAAAGAACAAATGGATAAGAAAGTAGCATTAATTACTGGTATTACAGGACAAGATGGATCATATCTTGCAGAGTTTCTGATTGAAAAAGGCTATGAAGTACATGGTTTGCTTCGTCGCTCATCATCATTCAATACGGGTAGAATTGAACACTTGTATTTGGACGAGTGGGTTCGTGACATGAAAAAGCAACGCCTTGTGAATTTACATTGGGCAGACATGACCGATTCTTCTTCCTTGATTCGCATCATCGCGGAAGTAATGCCAAGCGAGATTTATAATTTGGCAGCCCAAAGCCACGTGAAAGTAAGTTTTGACGTTCCTGAATACACGGCTGAAACGGATGCTATTGGTGTGCTTCGATTGTTGGAGGCCGTTCGTATCGTAGGTATAGAGAAGAAGTGCCGCATCTATCAAGCTTCTACATCAGAACTATTCGGTAAGGTTCAGGAAGTGCCACAAAAGGAAACGACTCCTTTTTATCCCCGTTCTCCATATTCCGTTGCCAAGCTATACGGTTTCTGGATTATGAAGAATTATCGTGAGTCATACGGTATGTATTGTTGCAATGGTATCTTGTTTAATCATGAGAGCGAGCGTCGTGGCGAGAATTTCGTAACGCGTAAGATTACGCTTGCCGCAGCTCGTATTGTGCAAGGATTCCAAGACAAGTTGTATTTGGGAAACTTGAATTCATTGCGCGATTGGGGATATGCTAAGGATTACATCGAATGTATGTGGTTGATGATGCAACAACCTGAGCCAGACGATTACGTGATTGCTACGGGTGAATACCATACCGTTCGCGAGTTTGCTACATTGGCTTTCAAACACGTAGGCATTGAATTGGAATGGAAAGGTGAAGGCGTGGAAGAACAAGGAATCGACAAGGCTACGGGTAAAGTGCTTGTAGAGGTAGACCCCAAGTATTTCCGTCCTGCTGAGGTAGACCAGTTGCTCGGAGACCCAACGAAAGCCAAGGAAACGTTAGGTTGGAATCCACGAAAGACTTCATTCGAAACACTTGTGAAAATCATGGTTGAACATGATATGAGATTTGTCAAGAAATTACACTTGAAATCACAAATATAATAAAGTATAATAGTGTTGAGCGTTTGGTGTTGAGCGTATTTTTACCAAAACACTAAACGCTCATTTTTTAATAATAAACATCACGATTATGTTAGATAAGAATTCAAAAATATACGTAGCGGGACATCACGGACTTGTGGGTTCCGCTATTTGGGAAAATCTCAAGGCGAGGGGATATCATAATTTGGTGGGAAGAACCCATAAGGAACTTGACTTAACGGATCAAGTGGCGGTCAAGAAATTCTTTGATGAAGAGCAACCTGATGCTGTTGTTTTGGCGGCTGCATTTGTGGGAGGTATCATGGCAAACTCGTTGTATCGTGCCGATTTCATCATGCAAAACATGAAGATTCAATGCAACGTGATAAGCGAAGCATACGCGCATGGGGTAAAGAAGTTGCTCTTCTTGGGTAGTACGTGTATCTATCCGAAGAATGCGCCTCAACCCATGAAGGAAGATGCCTTGCTTACTTCACCGCTTGAATACACCAATGAGGAATATGCCATTGCCAAGATTGCGGGATTGAAGATGTGCGAGAGTTATAATCTTCAATACGGCACCAATTATATTGCCGTCATGCCTACCAATCTCTACGGACCAAACGATAATTTCCATTTGGAGAATTCCCATGTAATGCCCGCGATGATTCGTAAGATTTATTTGGCAAAACTCATTCATGAAGGAGATTGGAATGCCATTCGCAAGGATATAGACAAACGTCCCGTTGAGGGTGTTACGAGTGAGAGAAGCAATGAAGACATCCTCA
Source organism: uncultured Prevotellaceae bacterium (assembly GCA_900314715.1). Lineage (GTDB taxonomy): Bacteria > Bacteroidota > Bacteroidia > Bacteroidales > Bacteroidaceae > Prevotella. Next base: position 9,272 of record OMWI01000050.1, read on the forward strand.
ACGTACTTGCCAAGTATGGTATTCATGATAATAAGGTGGAGTTGTGGGGAACAGGAACACCCTTGCGCGAGTTCCTTTGGAGTGAAGACATGGCTGATGCATGTGTTTATCTGCTTCTTCATGTTAACTTCAGCGACATTATCGGAATAGAAAAATACTCCAGCGTGTTCTATGGAACAAGTGCTTCTGGTGTTGTTGACCGCAACCATAGTGAGGGTCGTGGTGGTGCTATTCCTTCTTTGGGAGAGATTCGCAATTGCCATATCAATATCGGTACGGGAAAGGAATTAATTATACGCGAACTCTCTGAGTTGATAGTACGTGTTGTGGGCTTTGAAGGTACGGTTGAGTTTGATGCTACCAAACCTGATGGTACACCTCGTAAACTCATAGATGTCAGCAAACTTCATTCCTTGGGATGGACACACCAAGTGGAAATCGATGAAGGTGTGAGGAGACTATACGATTGGTATCGTAGCACATTGGATTGATAACTCTTTACAAACTACTAACATGAGAAAACTGATCATTATATCATTGCTCGCCATCTGCCAATTATGTGTTTATGCACAAGAAAGGCAAGTGTCATGGGATAGGTATAGCCTAATGATTGACGGAAAACGTGTTGTTCCTGTCATGGGAGAAATCCACTATTCGCGTTTGCCAGAAACCGAATGGAAAACCGAAATACAAAAGATGAAAGAGGGTGGTGTGACCATTATCGCCACGTACATCTTCTGGAATCATGTTGAAGAAACGGAGGGTATCTTCAATTGGAGTGGACAACGAAATCTTCGTCATTTCATAGAACTCTGTCAAGAACAAGACATACCTGTCGTGCTTCGGTTAGGTCCGTTCTGTCATGGAGAGGTTCGTAATGGTGGTATTCCTGATTGGCTCTTCAACAAAGAATGTAAGATGAGAACCGAAGACAAGACATTCCTTTTCTATGTAGAGCGTCTATACCGACAAATCTTCACGCAAGTACAAGGTTTGCAATGGAAAGATGGTGGTCCCGTAATTGCTTGTCAATTCGACAATGAGTATCGTGGTCATGGTTCTTATCTCATGTCTTTGAAGAAGATTGCGCAAAACATTGGTTACGAACTTCCTTTTTACACACGTACTGGTTGGCCAGAATTGAGAACACCCGTACCTTTCGGTGAAATGTTGCCTTTGTATGGTGATTATGCCGATGGCTTTTGGGATAAGGAAATCAAAGAAGGCGCAGGTAACTATTGGAAGGCTTTCCATTTCAAGGCATTCCGTAGTTCTACTGCCATCGGTACGGATTTGTTGGGCAAGCAAGAGGAAAAGATTGGCAAAGGAGATGAAGACTATCCCTATTTCACGTGTGAATTAGGTGGTGGAATGGTAACCAGTTATCATCGTCGTGTCTATATGTATCCTCTTGATGCCTTGTCGATGGCTGTTGTGAAGTTGGGAAGTGGAAGCAACTTACTGGGATATTATATGTATCATGGTGGTACGAATCCCGAAGGAATAACGACATTGAATGAAACTCAGCGCACATTAGGTACGGCAAATAATGACATGCCCGTCAAGAGCTATGAGTTCCAAGCTCCGTTGGGTGAATTTGGACAAATCAATCCTACCTATTATACGTTGCGTCCCTTGCATTTGTTCATGCAAGACTTCGGTGAATGGCTTGCCCCGATGGAGGCATTTTTCCCTTGTGCGGATAAAGAAGCGGTGAAGCATGATGACTCGTATTTGCGCTGGAGTTATCGTACTGATGGCAAAAGTGGTTTTGTTTTCGTCAACAACTATGAGCGTTTCGCCAACTTAACGCCAAAGAAAAACGTTCAATTTGATGTTTGTGGCATTCAGTTTCCAAGCAAACCCATCACCATTCCAGCATCTTGTGTCGCCATCTTCCCCGTCAATGTGGAAGGAATCACATACGCCACGGCTCAATTGATAGCTAAACGAGATGGGAAAATCTATCTGATGCAAGTGAAAGGTGTTCCTACGGAAATGAAAATAGGTAGGAAAATCTTCAAGAATCTCAAACCCAAGGGATTGTTGAAGCCCGTTTACGAGAATATCTACTTGCTTTCTGAGGAAGAAGCACAACATTTGTTCTTGGAAAAGCAACAAGAACCTACTTTGGAAGATGTTAAATTCAACAAGATAGCTGATACTGGAACTCAACGACAAATCGTGAAAGGACCCGCGAAAGTGGCAGAAGCGCCTTCAGATGATGATTTCCGACAAGCTGCCGTTTATCAAATTGATGTTCCAACGAATGGAAAAGGTTTGATGGAAATACATTACCAAGGCGATTGTGCTCGTCTTTATGCCAACGGAAAACTCATTGCCGACAATTTCTACAATGGCAGGTGTTTCTATTATGGTCTTTGGCGATTGCCAGAAGGTGTTCAGAAACTCGAACTTCGCATCCTTCCCATGCAGAATAATGTGCCTATCTATTTCCCCAAGGAAGCCGATACGACAATAGGGGAGAGAGTTGTCGCAATGAAACATATCATTTACCCTTGATAAACCTATCGTTTACCCTTGCCAAACCTATCGTTTACCCTTGCCAAACCTATCGTTTACCCTTGCCAAACCTATCGTTTACCCTTGCCAAACCTATCGTTTATGAACGCTAAACACTATGTTTACCTAATACAAAGAATGATGTTTCAATACAAACACCTATTAAGTGCTGCTTGCTTGTTTGTTTCTTTGCAAATGCAAGCACAATCTACCATTGATTTACGAGGTCAATGGGAGTTTCAACAAGGTGAATCTTCGCCTACTGCCACATATAGTGACCATATCCAATTGCCTGGTTCGATGTTGACAAACGGAAAGGGCAACATCGTATCTGTCAATACTCAATGGACAGGTTCGCTCTATGACTCGTCTTTCTATTTCAATCCTTATATGGAACGCTATCGGATAGAAGGTCAAATGAAGTTTCCTTTCTTCCTTACTCCAGCCAAACACTATGTAGGAACGGCATGGTATCGGAAAAGAATCAATATCCCTAAAACGTGGAAAAACAATCGAGTGATTCTTTTCTTGGAACGTCCGCATATTGAGACTACCGTGTTTATCAACAATGTGGAAGTGGGACACCAGATGTCGTTGAGTGTTCCGCATGAATACGACCTCTCTCCGTATGTGAACATTGGGGCAGAGAATGAAATCGCCATCAAGGTTTACAACGGCATAGAGAATGTTTGTGTAGGACAGGATTCGCATAGCGTGACCGACCAAACGCAGGGTAACTGGAACGGAATGATAGGTAAGATGGAATTGCAAGCCAAGCCTAAGTGTTTCATAGAACGAGTTAACGTCTTTCCTGATGTTGTTCATCACAAGGCACTCGTGCGTTTACATGTCAACGATTATGCTCCTATGCCTGGTCAACGCAAGATAAAAGGCAAGTCATCAACGTTTACACATATCAAGGCAGAACTGGTGAATAGCGACAAACATCATGTTGTGACACACGAAGGAGCCATGTTCTTCGACAAAAAGAATAGTTCTGGTTTTATTGACATAGAACTCGACATGACTGATAGTTGTCGTTTGTGGAACGAATTTAATCCTGAATACTATCTGTTGACGGTGGTTTATGCGAAAGATACGATTCAAACGACGTTCGGAATGCGCGATATTTCCATCAAAGATCGACAATTCTATCTTAACGGAAATCCGATTTGGATGCGAGGAACGGTGGAGAATTGTTGCTTTCCACAAACGGGTTATCCACCAACCGACGTAGAATCGTGGTTGACAATATTCAAGAAGTGCAAGGATTATGGACTTAACCACATGCGTTTCCATTCCTATTGTCCACCAGAAGCAGCATTCATAGCGGCAGATCAATTGGGATTCTATTTACAACCAGAAGGTCCGTCTTGGCCAAATCATGGCGTGAAATTGCGTAGAGGTATGTCTATCGACCAATATCTCATAGATGAAGGCAAGGCCATGTTGGATAAATATGGAAATCATCCATCGTTTGTGATGATGGCAGCTGGCAATGAACCCGCCGGTGATTGGGTTCCTTATTGTCGTGATTGGGTGAAAACCATGCATGAATACGACCCCACGAAAGTCTATTGTGGTGCTTCTGTCGGTGGTGGATGGGCTTGGGATTTCGGTTCAGAATATCATGTGAAAGGTGGAGCACGAGGACTTGATTGGGATAGAAAGGCTCCATCATCGTCGGATGATTATTTCAGCGGTATTGAATATCCGCGAAACTATAAGGATTCCTTGCCGAATCACACACCCATTATTGCTCATGAACAAGGACAATGGTGTGCTTTCCCTGATTTCAAGGAAATCAAACAATATGAGAAATGTGCTTATCAACCAGGCAACTTTGAGATTTTCAAAGACCTTTTGCGCGATAATGGAATGGAATCGCAAGCAGAAAAGTTTCTAAAAGCCAGTGGTAAGTTGCAAGTCTTGGCGTACAAATACGAGATGGAACGCAATCTTCGAACGAAGGATTATGCAGGTTTCCAACTTTTGTCTTTGAATGATTATAGCGGACAAGGCACCGCTTTGGTGGGTCCTTTGAATGTGTTTTGGCGCGAGAAAGGATATGTAAACGCCAAGGAATGGCGAGAGTTTTGTTCGCCAGTTGTTCCTTTGGCGAAGTTTCCCAAGTTTGTTTTCGAGAACACCGAATCACTCATTGTCCCCGTAGAATTGTATCAAACTTCCGATGAATTGTCTTCTGCTTCTAAAGGAAAAGCAAACGTCGAAGTAACGTATCAAATAGCGGGCTTAAACCAACGAGGAACATTGTGGAAAGGTATCGCTTCTATTGGCAAAAACATTCCTTTGGGCGAAGTGAACGTATCACTATCGTCCATTCAGAAACCTACGAAATTGACGTTGCAAGTGAATGTTCACAAGCTCAACACTACCTTATCTTATTCTAATCATTGGGATTTCTGGGTTTATCCTCAGTTAAATGAAGAATCACTTCTGGCCAAGAAGGAGAGCAAGAAGAATGCTCGTCCAACGAAGAAATCTCAATCAAAAGATTCTTCATTCTTCATTCTTCATTCTTCATTATATATCACCGATACACTCGACAACAAGGCAATAGAAGTATTGCAAAATGGTGGAAATGTATTGATTACGGCTGCCGGAAAGGTGCGCTATGGTAATGATGTGAAACATACCTATTTGCCCGTGTTCTGGAATACCAGTTGGTTTAAGATGCGTCCTCCACATACTACGGGTGCTTATATCCAAAAAGAACATCCCGTTTTCAAGGATTTCCCCACGGATGATTGGCAAGACTTGCAATGGTGGGAACTCGTTAACAAGACGCAAGTGATGAATCTCTCCGAATTCCCCAAGGATTATCAACCTATCGTCCAACCCATTGACACATGGCACGTTAGTCGTAAATTGGGTATGTTGATAGAAGCTCGCGTGCTCAACGGGAAGTTGTTGATGACCACAATGGACATCACCAACAACTTAGACAAGCGAATCGTTGCACGCCAAATGCGTTACGCTCTTCTCAAGTACATGGCAAGTGAGGAATTCAATCCTTCGTTGACGCTTTCTCCCGAAGTGATTACACATCTTTTTGAGCGCGAAGCACCACGTGTGGATATGTTTACGAATGATTCTCCCGACGAGTTGAAACCCAAACTAACCCCATGATTTGTGTTAAATATTACTGCATTTTTTGATAATAACATGTGAAAAATGCGCCATTGTAAAATTATAAAACTTTAAAATTTGCCAAATAAATTATTTTTTTTATTTTTGCAGAACATTATGATACAATCCTTTAAATAATTATTAACTAAAACAACATTTTATGAAAAAGCGATTACTCTTATCATTCGTAGCTTTCATGGGTGTATGTGCGTCGTTTGCCGTAAACATCGGTGAATACGTTTACACTACGGACGCTAAGTTTAAGGTTATTGGCGACAATATTATTCAAAATGGTAATTTCGCCGCTAACTATGATGTATGGACCGATGCAGCAGGACTTCCATTAAGCCCAGATTTCTGGTCAATCGAGGAAGGCCAAGGTCCAGAAGGTCAAAACATCTTGATGAGTTTGACCAATGCTGACGATCAGTCTGGTTGTTACATCTTCCAGTCTATTCCATTTGAACCCAGCAAGACTTATATCATTACCTTGAAGGTAAAAGGTATTGAGGGTACAACATCATCCGTTACTTACGGTGGTGCCAACTACATTGACGTTTATGCCAATGCAGACGGTACGATGGTTAAAGATGGAGAGCGTTTCCAACAAGTAGCTACTACACAAGCCATCAGACCAGAGTGGACAGAGTACAACTTCTCTTTCACCGATACCATTACTGGTGGTTCTAATGGTTTCATCAACGTAGTTATCGGTCGTATGTCTCCAGAAACTCAAATTACAGACATTGAGGTTCGCGAGGTTGCCAGCGTTTATGATACTCGTATCGCAGAGCGCAAGGTAGACTGGGCAAAGAAGATGCTCGCTATCGAGGAGTTCACCGAAAAGGGTGAAGACTTACCTGGCATCACGGAAGTCTTGGAACAATGCTTGCAAACAGGTGATGGTTCTCCATTGTCTCTCGACCTCGACGATCCAGGTGCTATGGAATCATTCTTCTATGAGTATGATGGATTGGTAAACATGTATTTGGATAACAACTCTTACGACCTTATCGAAGGTGGTAACATCACCAATGGTAAGTTCACCGCTATGCCTGACCTCCGCAATGGTTCTACTGGCAATGGTGACTGGCACTGGGGTGGTAGTGGACGTTGGTTCCACCGTACAGGAAGTGGTTATGACAACACCAAACTCTACGATTATATCCAGGCTTCTTACGACCTTGCCGCAGGTTATGCTTATATCGAGAAGGCATTGCCAGCAGGTAAGTATTTGTTCAAGATTGATGTTCGTGGTTATTTGATGGCAGGTACAAGTTCTGCTCTTCGCTATACTCCTAACTACGATTCACAAATCGAAGGTTGCAAGCTCTTCTTCGGTGAAGACTCCGTAGAAATCGGTACGCTCGACACTCGTAACTATCAGCCATATTATATCCTTCGTGAATTGAAGGAAGGCGAGACATTGAAGGTTGGTTTCTATCACCCACAACTTACTAACGGAACTAAGCTTGGTGGACAAATCGACCTCGCTAATCCTATGTTGCGTAAGGTAGGTGCTGATGCCAAGGATGCTATTGATGCTTACATCCTCAACAATACCATCATGGCTAACGCCAATGCTGCTCGCGTGATGATTGACTCTGCTATCGTTATCAAGCCAAAAGCTGAGTTCCCATGGGGTAAGGAAGAATTGCAAGCTGCTATTGACAAGAATGAGGCTGACTATGCTGCAATGGTAGCAGCACCTCAGTCACAGGAAGTAGCTGACTCTCTGACAGAGATCATGCGTAACATGCGTGGTGACATCCAGAACTACTATGCATACAACAAGCCTTATACCGACCTCGTTGCTGCTTTGCCAGATGCACAAGCTTCTTACGACAATCCTGCCAATGCAAGTGCTGACCCAACAGCAAAGGCTACATTCAAGGCTGCTCTTGACCGTGCTAACGCTTTGATTAATGGTGTTACGGCTACTCGTACAGACGAGGACGTTACTAACTTCGAAGAGGCTCTTGCCAATATCATTTCTACAAGAAAGGACTTCGAGTTCTCAACAGCTTCTTATACCAATCCTGCTGGTATCGCTATTGTAAACGCTAATTTCGAGAATCATAGCGGTGGTAATACAAGTACATTTACGGCACCTGGTTGGGATGTTGTTAATGCTTCTGGTAATGGTAAGTTCCAGTATGGTGCATCTACTGAATTCGAAGGTGGTTCACGCGTTTCTTCTTGGCGTGGTTATTCGGGTAATGCCATGAATAAGATTTCTCAAAAGGTTGTTTTGACAACTCCTGGTGCATACGAATTCGTTGCTCAATGCTGGGCTTACAATGAGAATGGTAGCCGTGATACTGGTTATGGCAATCCTACTGGTATTAAGTATTTTGCAAAGGCTGTTGAGTCTCCAGATTCTATTGGTTCAGTAGATATTCATACCTATCTTTCATTAGTTGACACCTTAGGTTATGGTGCAAACACTCCTGAATGGTTTGTTATCACCTTGAATAAGACCGATAATGTTCCTACAGAATATGAGTTTGGTTTGGATGCTTTGAGTCATGACGGTTTCTGTAATACGTATGGTTATGGTAGCCAACAAATCAACTACTATGGCAACTATAATAATTATGTAGGTTCAGTGAAGTCTGAATTACAAACTGCTATTAATAATGCACAAAGCAAACTCGCCTTGTTAGATTCTGAGGCAATTGAGACCAACAACGAACCAAAGATTGTTCGCAATGCCGTTGCTTCTTCTATCGATGCGCTTGATACCAATGATCCTGCTATCCAAACGAAGTGGTTGAAGATGCTGAACCGTGCTACCGCAAACTTCGATGCATTCGTAACAGGCGTGAAGGGTGTATTTGCAGAAGACCTTGTTCCTGCCCAAAAGACCATGAGTGGTGTATATAGCATCTCTGGTGCAAAGGTAGGCAACAACTTGCAGAACTTGCCAAAGGGTATTTATATCTACAATGGCAAGAAGTATATCGTGAAATAATCGTTCAACTTTTATATGAAGAGGTTGGTTCTTTTGAGCCAGCCTCTTTTTGAATTTTTGGGGATGAAATTACTCAAGCACATCATATTTCCACTCGTTTTCATCGTCTTTTCCGTATGTGTCTTATACGGAAGTTTGGGGCTGTCTTTCTTACAAGAAACGGCAGACTATACGCCATTCTTCTTTGATAGCGTTTTTGCCAAGGAGATGTTTGGCAGAGTAGGGGGCTTTCTCTTTTACCTAAGTTCCTTCTTGCAAGCATGTTTTTGTTACCCGTGGTTAGGAACGTTGTTGTTCATTGCCGTTCTCGTGGCATTGGCATATACCATCCGATGGGCTTTTCGGGTTTCTGAAGAATTGTTTAGCGTATGCTGGTTGCCTTCCTTGTTGTTATTGCTCAACTATTCACAAGTGGGTTACTTGTTATATCTACTCAAGACGCCAGCCATCGCCTTTACGCTTCCCGTAGGTGTGTTATTGGAGGTATTGTTGGTAGGTTGTTGGAAACGATTGTCCCACGTCGTATGGAAGTGCTTGATGGTTGTCCTGATTCCCACGTTGGGATATTGGTGCCTTGGCGTTTATGCAGAGTGGGCGGCTATTCTCATCGTGCTCATCGAACTGATTGAAGGAAAAAAATGGCGTTTTGCCTTTGTCCTTTGCTTGTTGATTCTCGTATTGGCAGTACCACAAGTATTGTATGGTATGGGATATATCATCAATTTGCGTTCATCCCTATACACACAAGGCTTGCCTGATTATCGTTGGTCGTCAGAGTTCTCTTATTTCATCCCTTGTATCCTGACTTTTGTCGTTGTGCTTATCTTGGCGTTATGTCGTCCTCGTCGAGTGCAATACAAATATTTTTATCTTTTTTGTGTGTTCATGGGTGGTGTCTATGTTTGGATGGGAACCATGCGCGACGCGAATTTCCGTGCCATTACAGACATGAAACAAGCCATAGAGAGACACGACTACCAACACGTGTTGGATATCGCCTCAGAAGGCAAGGAAACGCCTACACGCTTGCAGGTGATGTTCACTCGGTTGGCCTTGCTTAAGACGGGCCATTTAGCGGATGCGGCTTTTTATTATCCCGATGGTTCCACCTCCTATCAAGCCTCACGCGACGAACAGTATTTGCAATTGATTGGAAGTAGGGCATTGTATTATCATTTCGGTATTCCCAATGATGCCTATCGATGGGGCATGGAGGGCATCGTGGAATATGGTATGCGCCCCGAATACTTGCGGTATATGTACCAAAGTGCCATCGTGAACGACGAAAAACCATTGGCAGAGAAATATGCTGCCTTACTCTCACGTACTTTCTATCAACCACAACCACTATCAAAAGAAGAGATTGACGAAGTCAAGCAATTCATGTCTCACCCTAATCGCCTGGATTACGACCAAGGTGTGGTAGAGGGTGCTATCTTGAATACCTATTCACCCATCGTGGAAGGTGAGAAACCCGTGCTTGAACTATCGCTTATTTGCAGTATGATTCGGAAAGACCGAGATGCCTTTTGGGAACATTTCGCCAAATGGTGGGAGAGTCTGGGCGTTGAAGCGCAAGCCGCAGAATTGCCCACTCACTTACAAGAGGCCGTGTTGCTCTTTAGTCAAATGTATCAGGTGAATATCATGGGATTGTCCGTGAGCGACGTTACCAAGCAACGATACAATGACTTTTTCGGTCAGGTGCGGCAGAATGCCGACGACAATTATAGTCGTACGGCCTTGAAACCGCAGTTCGGTCAAACTTATTGGTATTATTTCTTTTATGTAGATGACATCATCACGTATTGATTGTATTATGAAGAGATATCATTGGTTGTTCATCGTTTGGGCTTTTGCCTTAGTAGGATGTCATGTTTCCGTTCCCGACAATGCCTCTCGTGTTCATCGCATGGCGAACGTCTATCCCGATTGTCACGATGCCGTATTGCCTCCGAATATCGCACCCATGAATTTCAATATCTTGGAACAAGGTGATGAGTTTATCGCTCATGTCTATTCCGATGCAGACCCATCGGGAATCGTTTGCGAAGGTCCTACCATCTACTTCCCCGAAAAGGCTTGGAGCACGCTCTTGTCGTCTGCGAAAGGGAAGAGCATCACCACTGATATTTATGTCAAGAACGACGGACAATGGCAGTTGTTTGAATCCATCAAGAACAAGGTGGCCGAAGAGGAAATAGACCACTATATCACTTATCGTTTGATTCCTCCTTCCTACGAAGGATACGGACAATTGGCGATTTGTCAGCGTAACGCAACCAATTTCGAGGAACGCGTGATATACGATAATCGTTTTTACGACAATGAGGAGAACGGACAATGTATCAATTGTCACGTACCACAAGACTATAATCGCACACATCGTTCACAATTCCATATTCGGCAAGAAAAGGGCGGTACCGTTTTCATGGATGGAAACCAAGTGAAAAAGATTGACCTCAAGACCGACCAAACGCTCGCTGCGGGCGTTTATCCTGCTTGGCATCCGAAGAGGAATATCATTGCCTATTCCGTCAACAAGACCTATCAGGTGTTTCACACGAAGAACTTGCAAAAGGTGGAGGTGATGGATTTTGCCAGCGACTTGATTCTCTATGACGTGGAGAATAATCGTGTTTACGACATCGACCGTGCTGCCGATGAATTTGAGTCGTTTCCTGCGTGGAGTGCTGACGGAAAGACGCTCTATTTTGTCTCTGCTCATGTGGACGTGGAGGCAGATAGCTTGGTTGACCGATTGGTAAATGACTATCAAGGACTGCATTACAACATCTACAAGCGCTCATTCGACGAGAAAACCATGTCGTTTGGAGAGAGAGAACTGGTGTTTGATGCCGCTGCATTGAATAAGAGTGCTGCCTTCCCACGATTGTCTCCCGACGGTCGTTATCTGTTGTTCTCGATGGCTGATTATGGCCAGTTCCATATCTGGCACCATTCTTCCGATTTATTTATGATTGACCTGACTACCAATGAGTTGGTAGATGTCAGCAAGATGAACAGTCCGTTCACCGAAAGTTACCATGCTTGGTCGTCTAATGGAAGATGGATTTTGTTCTCCTCACGGAGGGAAGACGGCAATTTCACGCGACTTTATATGGCATATTTCGACAAGAATGGTCGAGTTTCCCGTCCTTTTGTTCTCCCACAAAAAGAACCAGATACATACCAGCGCATGATGTTGAGTTACAATGTACCTGAATGGATGGTGAATCCCGTATCGCCAACGCTTAGCGAGGTGGCACATGGGGTAGGGCAGTCTGCTATTCCAGCACAATATGCTGGCTCCAGCATTCGCGGTGAATCCAAAAAACAATCCAATACACAAGAGTTTGATAATCAATTAAAGAACGCGGTGCCGTATTGATTTTTTTATAGAAGCAAGAAAGTTAGAAGCAAGAGGCAAGAGATATGCTTTAAGGGGTGAGAGGTGAGAAGCAAGAGATTAGTCTTTCAAATGGAGGACATATCTCTTACTTCTTACTCTCTTGCTTCTAAAACTAATCTCTCAATATTCAATGCTCAAAGGCTTGCTGTCTGATGAACGATGTGAAGGATGTGAAGGATGTGAAGGATAGAATAGCAACTTTCTCTATAGGAAATTATTTACCCCCGACCTAAATGTATTTTCCTTTATACAAAAGTTACTATTCTATCCTTCACATCCTTCACATCCTTCACCAGTGGCAAAGTGATACACTTAGACATCAAAAACAATATATTTCTTACGTCTATCTCCCGTTACTAATAAGAAAAAATAACTTTTTTATTTGGAAGTATCACAAAAAATGAGTATCTTTACAGCCGTAACACACAATGTTTAAGAACAAACCTAATTATCTATTCAATAATCTATTTTAATTACTAAAAGTTATGGAAACAAAGGTATTCATAAAACAACTATTTTGCTCCTCTTCCTATTCTGATGAACAATTTTCATTAATACATTCGTTAGTCAATTCTAATTTTAAAAACTTAATAACATGAAAACTTTAAAACTTATTAAAAAACTATTCTTGCTCCTCTGCCTCATCGTGGCGGGAGTGCAGAGTGCGAAGGCTGACTGGGAACCCGATTGGGAGTATTGTGTATATCAGGGTGAGTCCACAAGAGATGATGTTGTTTATTATGTGTACAAGGTCAGGCAACTTAAATACCTAGCATCGATAAAACAAATTAATGCTACAGGCGACGTTGTTATTCCTTCCAACTTCCATGCTCCTGGAGTGGGTAATGCCACAGTATATTCCGTTGGTTGGTGGCTCGATCAACAACAAACAGAAGCCGTCACTTGCAATGCAAATTTGACCTCACTGACATTCGAAGGCTGGCCGCAAATTCACGGCAATTTCACCCTGTCAAACTTAACAGGAAGCCTTAACTTGAATGGGTCATATTATACGACTTCGGAATATACCATAGTATGTAATGATGCAACAGTAAGTATTCCTAAGGCCACATCGCTTTCTTTCTTGCGTGCTAAGATTGATGGTACAATCAATGCACCGTCTATCACAGCCCTTGATTGTAATGAAAGTTCCTTTGTTTCAGGCACGATAAATGCAGACAACGCGACGCGGGCTAAAATAGCAGGAAATATCTCAGGCACGATAAACATCCCTAAGGCAACGGATGTTCAAATGTATTGGCAATCCGTCGTCTCCGGCACCATAAACGCTGGTGCGTTAAAGACTGTTTCTGTTGGCGCGACATGTACGTTTACCGGCACCATAAATGCACCGGAGGCAACGACGGTAGATGTTGGTTATACTTCCAGCTTTACCGGTACGATAAATGCTCCAAAGGCAACAGTGGTTGCTCTCATGTCGGGTTTGTACTCTAAAAATAAAGTGTATGGCAAAATCTCGAGTAATGCGTTGACAAGCATCTCAATGGGTAATGTGGACTTGGGTTCGTCAGGCAAACTGGACTGTCCTAATCTCAGGGATATCTATATACCTAACAACAATGATGTGCCTAACTTCGATGGCATTTACACTAGTCACTTCACCGCACCTTGGAAATCGATTACAGTGCACGTTTACGACATGTCGGCAAAGCAGCTTGCCGCTATGAAGAACTCTGCCACTTGGGGTGGTTTCAAGGAGATTGTCAACCACGTAAGCAATCTTAACTACACACTTGTTACCGATGGCAATGCAACCGTGTCGCTTTATAAGTTGGTAGATACCGATGATTATTCGACGGCAACTCATACGAGTCAGATTGCTCAAATTATTTCGGGCTCCAAGTCGGGCACGTTGAATGCGGGTGGCGACTATGCTGTAGAGATTAAAGATGTTGACTTCACAAGCAGGAAGGTGACCCTGAAGGTCAATGGCTCTCCCGTTAATCTGCAGTCAGATGTAGTTCAGGGTGTACCGGTTAAGTATTACAACCTAAAAGCGGTGCGGAGTGCCCCGAGAATTGAAGTAGTCGTTTCTGACAAGACGTGTAACGTCGTGTTTACGCAAGAATACTTATACACCACTCCTGCACAATATTCTTATCAGCCACCAATTGAGCACTACGCCACGGTGACATACAGGAAAAAGTTGGATGGAAAGACTGTAATTGGTAACATTACAAGCGGAAGTAGTACATTCACTTGCTCTCAAGGCTCGGAACTAACCATAAGCGCGCCTTATGGCGACTATGAACCATACGACTTGTCGTTGAACGGTACTATTCGCGGCATGAACTACGCTCAGGGTCAAGCGAAAAAGGGCTTCACCCTTCCAACAAGCGAAGAGGAGGATGACATAACGTTTACTGTAGATCTGAAATGGAGGAAAGTGCCGAAGCCAACAGTCATAGAAACGCCCGATGGAGAAACCGTTGAACTAGACGATCACCATCAGCCGAAAATCACGATCATGCGTTCGGGCGAGGGCAACATCCTGCTCAAAGGTCTGTGCAACCTATACGATGAACAGCAATCCATCGACGCCTACGAACGGGAGTTTGGCTATGAAGCACAAAATGGCTGGGTGGTGAATGCCGTTGCCAATTGCATAGACGCCGTCACCACGGTTACCGTGCCCGACGTGGACTATCTGGGACGTGGCGGCAACTTCGACATGATTGACTGGGGCTTCGAAGTAAATATTACTCCCGTGCCTGGCCAGACGGTGAAGTCGCTGATGATGGGTTGGATTGTTACAGACGATGACAATCGGCAATACATTGAATGGGAAAGCTTCTCAACTACGGGGGCTTATCTCAACGACAACGACGGTGATGGCACCTACACGTTTGGTTTTGCCGGTGATGAAATGAACTGGTGGATAGGCGACTACATCTTGAACATCGTCATGGGACCAGAGGAGAGCTTTATTGAAACTGGTGCCACGCTGAACTTCGTGCGAAGGGGTGGACGTACAGAGGTGCTCTTCGAAAAGGAAGACCCTGCAGGAACACTTTATGATCAGAAAATCGAGGAGGGTAGCAGAAGCTTCTACTTAGACTTCTTCACACAGGCTGAGCAGGAAGAATCAGGAATGGACTGCGTACAATCGCTTCAGTTCAACCCCGTTGAGGACGAAATCATCCACGTGCTCTGCGACGCCACCGACATCTCCGACAAGATCACTTACCGCGACGACGGCTCTGCATATCTCAATCTCGAACGCAAGAACCACACCTATAGCATCTACATCGAAGACGCTCCCGATGCCAACCCGACGTGGACCGTCATGCAAAGCGGTGGCATGATGGGCACGCAAGTCGTGGTCACCCGAAATGGAGAGGACGAGGAAACGATTCTTGCCAATGCCATCAACACGATGAAAATCGACGATGAGGGTGTGGAGAAGGTAACGCTGAAGGTGCCTGTTGGCAACGCTGTGCCTGTGACAAAATATCAGATACGATTGGAGTCGATTGCTTCTGGAACTGGAACGCAGATCGTTTCGTATTTAGTATTGAAATGCAATATGGGCAGGGCGAGAGCCAATGCTTTGGTGGAAAACCTGCCAGGCCTTATTCCAAAACAATATGATTCCGAGGCTGACGCTCAGACTATTGTGGACGATCTTACGGAAAGAGGTGCTGTTGCTGTGATCGTGCCCGTTACTGCCGGCACTCAAACGATTGCGAACAATACACCTATCAGAGTGGCGCGTAATGGTGAAGAAGTTACCTTCCAAACGGACTTCAGCGACCCGTTGTACGCTACTTATGAGGTGCCTGCCAATTATCTGACCAATTCCACTTGGGAGGTGAGCTACGATACCAACCATCGCCAGACCATCTTGCGCACCGGTGGAACGGGTGCCGTCGAAATAGGCTATAAATACATTGCCGACGATGCCATCACCCTTTCTGCCGACAGGGGTTTGACAACCATCGATTTGCCTTCGTTCAATTCGCAGCATAGCAACTTTGTAGAGTTTGCCATTGAGGCTGTGGAGGGCGAAGAGGTCACGGTTTACCGCAACGGCTCAGATGTAACTGCCGTGTTCGGCGAGCCTCAATTGCTGGAAGGCAAGAACTGGTATTACTTCTCCAGCTATACGTACGACACGCAGAGCGAATTAGGCTTCCAACTCCGCGAACCTGCTACTTGGGAGATAAAGATAGAGGAATCGCACAAGATGCTCAATGCCTATGCTAACAACAATGTCAATGTTTCAATAGCTAAAGTTGTAGATGGTGAGGAGCCTAATTTTGTTGGCCGTGATAATTCCATGCATCAGTGGGTCAACAAGGGAGAGACTTATATTATCAAGTTTACTCCAAAGAATGGTGAAGAACTAATACGCTTCGACATCGGTTGGAACTCAATTGACATCCAGCAGGAAAGCCGACTGGTGAAGAACGACGATGGTTCATATTCCTTCACACTTACGTATGATGATATTCCGACTACACAAGGTCATTTCGACATCTTCGCTGTATTTGAGAGTGGCCAGGCAGGAACGTCATACGACTTGAATCACGACGGCCAAGTGAATATCACCGATGTGATTATTCTGGTGAATAGGATATTGGGGAATAATTGAGAATTCACAATTCACAATTCACAATTCACAATTAGTAATTAGCAATTAGAAGTGAGAGAATTGTTTTTCGAGTGGAAGACATATCTCTCACTTCTTTCCTTTTACCTCTTTCGACTTGATTTTTTGATTTATTACCATTGAATTATGTTTTAAGGCAAATTTCGTTTGGTTATTTGCTTTTTTTAGATTATATTTGCAGCAATAAAGCGAAAAAATACTAATTGTAATTGAGTTTTGTCAAAACAAATTATTAACTTATATAAAAAATGAAAAAATTCGTCATTTGTATCACTCTCGTCTGTACGGGATTGGTAACTTCCTGCGTGGATAAATACGAGGAAGTAGATGCCGAGACCAAACCTGAATGGCTTGGTGGAAGCATTTTTGAGGAATTGCAAAAGGCCGACCAAACTCGACTCTCTGGTACGTTTGAGACGTATCTGAGGTTGGTGAATGACTTGGACTATGCATCTACCCTCTCTCGTACAGGTAGTAAGACTGTCTTCCCTGCCAATGATGAGGCTTTCGTACGTTTCTTCCAAAACAATTCTTGGGGAGTGCGTAGGTATGAAGACCTATCGGAGGCTCAGAAGAAGCTGTTGCTCTACTCATCTATGATCGACAATGCCTTGCTGGTGGACATGTTGTCTAACGTCAGCAATGGTAGTGGAGTTACAAAGGGCTTGGCAATCAAACATGCTACGTCCGTGAATGTAATCGACTCCGTCACTCATCTCTATGGTCCGTCTCAAATGCCAAAGAACAATAGTTGGTGGGCCAAGTATTACAAGGGAATTGACATCGTTTGTGACAATACACGTCCGATGATGGTTCACTTCACCCGTGAGCAAATGGTTAACAACTCCATTACGACCAACGGACCTGAAAGTGACTTCGCTATCTTGACGGGTGAGGAATACAACGATACGGAGAAACCTGCTTACGTGTTCAACGACCGCATTATCAGACGCGACGTAACTTGTATGAATGGTTACATCCAACAGTTGCAAGACGTACTTGTTCCTCCAGGCAATATGGCACAGATGTTGAGAGAGAATCCACAAACAACCCTTTTCAGTAGGGTTCTCGATTTCTTCTCTGCTCCCTATTTCGACCAAGTTACGACCAACAACTACAACGACTGGGCAGTGGCGAACGGAAAGAGCACCATCGACTCTATCTTCCAAGTTAGATATGTCAGCTCTCGTTCACAAAACGGTACGTTGGTGGTTGATCCTAACGGTAGGACTTTGGGACAAGGTCGTTATTTGTCATACGACCCAGGATGGAACCAGTATTATCCTGCTCATGCCAACGTTTCTTCCATCGATTATTCCATCACCGACTTAGGTTCGATGTTCGTTCCTGATGATGCTGCCTTCAAGCAGTATTTCTTGCCGGGCGGAAATGGAGCATATTTGATTGACATCTATGGTGACAAGGAAAATACCGAAGCCAACTTATTGGAAAACATCGATTCGCTCCATGCACGCAACCCACAAGTGTTGACGGCATTCGTGAGAAACTTGATGAAGAACTCTTTCGTGGAGACAGTGCCAAGTAAGTTTGGTTCTATCATCAACGACGCTTCTGAGAACATGCAGATGACTACCAGTCTCTTGAAGAAGAAAGACGATGGCAAGTATGATATCAAGATTGCCAACAATGGCGTTATCTATATCTTGAACCAGATGGTAGCTCCCGATGAATACCAAGCGGTGTTGGCTCCTGCCTCTTCTTATCCCGACATGCGCGTGATGAACTGGGCCATCCAAGACCGTAGCTACTTAGGCGTTGACTTCCGCTTCTATCTGTTGGCCATGAGTGCTAATTACGCATTCTTCATTCCAGATGATGAGGCTTTCGACCAATATTATATTGACCCGACATCCTTGGGACATAGTCGTCCTGAGGTGTTGCATTTCTATTATGATGGTTCGCGTACACCCAGCTTGCGTTGCGAAAGATTCTATTACAATGCAGCCGACAATTCCATTGGACAACGTATCGGTGAGGTGAGCGACATCAAGCAGCGTGCCTCTCAATTGATTGACATCCTGAATTATCATACCGTACTCTTGAAAGATGGTGAAGTATTGGGTACCAACCATTACTATCAAACCAAACATGGTGGTGCCATCTACGTTGACAAACCCGTAGAAGGCGGATTTGTTGCCAGTGGCGCTCAATTGGAGAACGAGAATATCGGTAAGTCAACCATCGAGATGGTTCACAACCAAAAGAACGGTAAGGCCTATCGTATCGACCATATCATCCAAGCTCCACAACGTAGCGTTTCCCGTGTGTTGCGCGATTACGACCAGTTCTCAGAATTCTATGAGGCATGTTCAGGATTCTCTGCCGATAACATCTTGACATGGGCAGGAATTTCCGCAGACAGGAACTCATTCGGAACGACCGAACAAGACCAGTACATCGTGTTCACTTCTACCTACGGAACTGGTAACAATTCAGTTACAAACGCATGTTTGGACGAAAACGTAAAACTCTTTAATACATATAACTATACGCTTTACGCTCCCGATAATGCCGCCATGGAAAAAGCATACGCTAACGGACTTCCACGTTGGGCAGAAATACAGGAGATGTTTGACACGTATGGTGATGAGGCAACCTCTGAAGTTCGAGCCCGTGCAAGAAAGATGATTAACGCCCTCCGTAAGTTTGTGAGATACCACTTCCAAAGTATCTCCTTGTATGCAGACAACGTGGTGGAAGGTGGCGAATACCAATCACTTGCAACCGACGAGTTAGGATTGGCACGTAAGTTGGAAGTATCGGGTGGAAGTGGCCAAATCAATATTACTGACGAAGCTGGCGTTTCGCACACCGTGAATGCCAACAATTCCTCTATGGTTTCCAATCAGATGGCACGCGATTATTGGTTCAACTCCGCAAGAACCAATGCAACGGAAATCACGACCTCTTCTTTCTGTTCCGTACATGAGATTGCAGAACCTTTCTATATTTATAGGGATTCTTCTGGCAAACCGACATGGGATCCTTCGTATGTCGAATAATAATGAGGAATAAAAATGAATAGTATCATGAGAAAGATATTTTTTATTGCCCTGCTTTGCATGATTACGCAAGTAATGATGGCACAAAAGCGTATTTCTGGTACGGTAAGCGACAATATGGGACCTATCATGATGGCGAACGTAGTTGAGCGTGATGCCAACAACCGTATTGTTTCGGCGTGTCAGACAGATGTCAATGGTAACTTCTCCATGGAAATCAAAAGTGGAAAGAATAAGTTGGTCGTGTCTTTCGTTGGTGATAAGACCAAGACGCTTCCCATTGGCGACACGGAAACCTTCGATATTGTATTGGAACCAGAGTCTACCACCTTGCAAGAGGTTACCGTAAAGGCAACTCGTACGGGTTCGGGAGGCTTGTTTATTCCTAAACGAGAAATCTCTGTTGCACAACAAACCTTCGATATGGAATCCGTTGAAGGTATGTCGTTTACCTCTGCTGACGAGGCACTTCAAGGTGAAATCGCCGGTCTTGACATCGTGAGCAACTCTGGTAACTTGGGAGCTGGTACGACGATGCGACTTCGTGGTGTGACAACCATCAACGGTAATGCTGAACCTCTGATTGTTGTTGACGACAAGATTTTCGATAACCCTGATGAAACCTTCGACTTCGCCAATGCGAACGAAGAGCAATATGCGTCCTTGCTTTCGGTGAACGTGGAAGATATTGCTTCTATCACCGTATTGAAAGATGCCGCCGCTACAGCCGTTTGGGGTTCAAAGGGTGCCAATGGTGTTATCCAGATTACCACCAAGCGTGGTGCGAGAGGAAAGACTCGCGTGAATTTTTCATATAAATTCACGGGTACATGGCAACCTGATGGTTACAAGTTGTTGAATGGTGACGACTATACGATGTTGATGAAGGAGGAATTCTACAATCCTTCACAGGCTTCCAATGCCACCACCAACATAGCAGAGTTGAACTATAACCCCAGTTGGTCAGAGTATGAAAACTGGAACAACAACACCGATTGGGTGAAAGAAGTGAAGCAATTCGGTCAGATGCACTCTTACAACATGAATTTGAGTGGTGGTGGACAGAAAGCTCGCTTCCGTATTTCTGCTGGTTACGACCATCAGACAGGTTCTATTATCAAGCAGAAACTCGACCGTTTCTCTACTCGTTTGGTATTGGATTACAACGTAAGTGACCGTATCTTGTTCTCAACTAACTTCGCGTTGACTTACACCAATAATTATCAGAACTATAGCGGTTTGTTAGGTATAGCTCAGAAGTTGGCTCCTAACATGAGTATCTATCGTCAGAATGCCGATGGTCAAGATACAGATGAATACTACTTGATGAACCCAACGGCACCATCAGGCTACACACCATACTCAGGCAACTATTCTTCACGTGAATTGGAATCGGTACGTAGTTTGGGTAATCCTATTGCCATTGCAAACTTGGCATGGAAGAAAGACCAGACCTATCGTATCACGCCAGATTTCTCCGTGAAGTATGAATTGCTTGGCATAGGTGAGGAACAGCATCGTTTGACTTTCCTCGGTCGTGTAGACTTCGATATTTATGCACGTAGTGTTCCCACTTACCATCCAGCTTCAGTTTCTACTGATATTTGGACAAGCACAGGATATAACTCCAGTTCAAATACCGAATCGAACCGTTTGAAGATTGGTGCAAGGGCAGAATTGCAATATACTCCTTATTTCAAGAACAAGGATTTGTCAGCCATGATGTTCATACGTTATGAAATGTCTACCTCGAAGAGCAATTCCCAGTTTATATCCCAATACGACTTACCCGATGGCATTACTTCGCCAACAATCGAGGCCGTGTTGCCAAGTAATGGTATGTCGAGTGGCAACAGTCGTTCCAATTCACAAAACATCCTTTACAATGGACACTTCTCTTACAAGGGAATCTACAACTTAGGCTTCTCTCTACGTGCTGACGGAGACTCTAAGTTCGGTCCTAAAAACAAGTGGGCTTACTTCCCTGGTGTCAGCTTGCGTTACAACATCATTGACGAGCCATTCATGAAAGCCTTGAAAGGCAAGGTATTCTCCATGTTAGGCTTGCGTGCTTCATGGGGTATCAACGGTAAGGCTCCAGATGCCGACTATCTGTTCTATTCTACCTATAATACCAGTTCTGGTTCTTATGGTAGAGGTACTGGTGCATTGACAACCGCCGAGATTGATGGATTGAAATTGGATGACTTGCGTTGGGAAACGACCACCTCTTATAACTTAGGTGCCAACTTTGGATTCCTCAACGATATGTTGGAAGTAGAATTCGACTACTATCATAAGGAAACCAAGGACTTGTTGATGAGGAATGTTCGAATTCCTTCAACAACGGGTTATGCACAAGTGGCTTATTCAAACGTAGGACAGATGAACAACGACGGATGGGAAATGAACATCAATGGTCGTCGCTTCATCAAGATTGGTAAGTTCTCCATGGATGCTGGATTCAACATCGCCCAGAACTTCAACGAAATCAAGGAAATGGATAAACGCGTGTTGGATGCCATCAACTCTGAATGGATTGCCACCACTCGTCCTTCAAGCAAGAGCACCACAGGTTACTTAAACCGCGTACAGGTTGGTAACGCATTGGGTTCTATCTATGGATTCCGTTACAAGGGCGTTTTCCAATATAGCTATGATTACTTGGAGAACTACCAAAAGGAACACAACTTGAATGCTGCTGACTATGAGGCTTGGATTAATAGCGAGCTTGCCAGTGGAAAGACATTCCCAATTGTGCTCGGCTCAGACGGAAAAGTTTTGATGACCAGTCAGGGACACCCACAACACCTTGTTTATAATTATGATGGAAACTCATCCACATATACGTTCCATGGCGGTGATGCCATGTATGAAGATATCAATAACGACGGTCAGATTAATGCTCTTGACATCGTTTACTTAGGTAATTCACAACCGAAGGTACAAGGAGGTTTCAACTTTACTTTCCGTTATGGAAAATGGAGTTTGAAGACTCGTTTCGCTTATCGTTTCGGAAACAAGGTCATCAACCTCGCTCGCTTGAACTTGCAAGAAATGTTTAATACCTATAACCAATGCTCTACAGTGAATTATCGTTGGCGTAAGGATGGCGATATCACGCCAATGCCACGTGCCATGTATAATTCAGGTTACAACTTCCAAGGTTCTGACCGTTATGTAGAGAATGGTTCGTTTGTTCGATTCAACAACTTGCAGTTGGCTTACAATTTCGATAAGAAGCAAATCAAGAAGTTAGGACTCAACCAACTTCAGGTTTACCTTTCTGTAAACAACTTGTATTGTTGGACGAAATATAGCGGAACAGACCCCGAAATCTCTGCAAGTGGTTGGGGATTAGCTGTTGACGACTCTCAGACACCTCGTTCTAAATCATTTACGGCAAGTATCAATATTGGATTCTAAAAACAGAAGGATATGAAAAAGTATTTATCAATTATATTTGCAAGTCTTTTGATGGTATCATGCGTAGATACCGTATTGCTGCCGGATGACAAGACGGTGGATGAAGACTTTTGGAAAACCAAATCGGATGTGTCGTTGATGGTTGAGGGAGCATATAAGTCAATGCTTTCTGCGGATGTCATCAGTCGTTTGATTGTTTGGGGAGATTTCCGTTCGGATGAGTTGTTGGCAGTAACATCTATCTCTTCTAACTCTACCGTAACGGCATTGACGGAAATAGATGCGCAGAACGTGCAGACCGATAATATGTTTGCTTCTTGGGCTTGTCTTTACAAGGTCATCAACAATTGTAATATCGTGTTAGATCGTGCAGGTTCCGTGATGTCTATCGACCCTTCCTATACCGAAGGTGACTATAATACCGATTGCTCACAAATGTTGGCATTAAGGGCTTTGTGTTACTTCTATTTGGTTCGTAACTTTAGGGACGTTCCTTACAATGACCACGCATATATGACCAGTAGCGAGGAAATGAATATCTTCCAATCTACTCCGGATTCAGTGCTCCAACGTTGTATCAACGATTTGGAAAAAGCTGAGAAGACAGCTCTCGACCCAACTGCTTTCTCTGATTGGAGAAGGGTAGGCCATATCAATCGTGATGCGATAAATGCAATCTTGGCAGATATCTATCTGTGGCGTGGTTCCGTGATGCACAATGAAAGTGACTATCAAAAGTGCATTGAATATTGTGATAAGGTGATTGAATCGAAGAAGGCACAACACATCCCTGGACGCAACGAAGTGGAAGTGAAGGAATATCCATTGGCTGATGGTATGCGTGCATTCAATGACCTCTTTATCACCCAAAATGCAGAGGAGAGTATTTTCGAATTGCAATTTGACGGACGTAGCAATGCCAATAGCGCCCTTTGCCAGTATTTGTATAAGTATCGTAACAACACTTCGCCAAACGGTTATTTGAAAGCTGCATCTATTTTCGGTAACGTGGGTAATGGTGCTGCCGTTTATACGCAGACAGGTGACTATCGTTATCTCCAAAATTGCTTCGCCGTTGGAACGGGTTCCGATTCTTATGACGTGAGAAAGATGATTGCACAAGTAGAATGGAATATCACTAACCCCGTTGGTGTAGCTGGATTGGCTCGTACTACCGACCGTGGTTACGATTACTTTGCACAAAACTATATTTTCTATCGCTTGTCTGACGTGATGTTGATGAAGGCAGAGGCAGAGACTGCCCTTGCTGTAGACAATACTGATCCTCAGTTGAGAGACGCATTCAATATCGTACAATATGTCAATGCAAGAAGTCTCTATAGTGGGAACCTCGGTAACGATTCCTTGAAATGGAGTTCGTTTAACACTAAGAACTTGATGGAGACATTGGTATTGCAAGAGAGATTGCGTGAACTTTGTTTCGAAGGAAAACGTTGGTACGACTTGCTCCGTTATAATTTCCGTCATGTAGAAGGTGTTGATTATACGACAACGCTTGCCAGTCAAGAGGAAAGAGGAAAAAACTTTGTTCGCAACGATGCAAACATGCTCAATTTGGCAACGAGGAAATATACTTCCGGTGCCGCTGCAGCCGCTTCGAAGATGCGAACCGAACCCTATCTTTACATGCCTATCAATCAGAGTGATATTGACGTGAATCCCAATTTACGACAAAATCCCGTTTATAGCGATGCTGATGAGTATAAAAAGAACTATTAATAGGAAGGTTGAAGAATTATGAATAAGACAATATTTAAATCAGGACTTGTATTGTTGGTGGCGTCGTTGGCGTTCGGTTCATGTAACAAAGAGCCCGATGAGTCGAATCTTTACACCTTTACTGGAGAGACCGTCGAGTCTTTCATCCAGAAAGATAGTGATTTGACATCGTTCAACTATATCTTGTCTCGTGTAAGGCTCGACCGTATGATGGCTTCGTATGGTCAATATACTTGCTTTGCCCCAACGAACGAAGGTGTGAAAGCATATTTAAACAATCTGTATAACGACCCAGATGCTGTTATTCCTCACAATGGAATGACTTCCAATTCGCTGGAAGGTTTGACAGACTCCTTGTGTAACGACATCGCTCGCTATCACTTGACAAACGGATTGTACAGTATCATTGAAATGGGTGGTAGTGGCGCAACTATCTCCACGATGCTTGGTCGCCCCATCTCGTCAAGAGTAGACTCTTTAGGACAAACCGTTTTGAATGACACTTCTATTATCATCAGCCAAGACAATGAGGTAATCAACGGATTGGTGCATAAGGTGAATAGAGTGATTGCCCGTTCTTCTCGAACATTAGGCGACACCTTTGATAGATTGGAAGGTTTTGAGATTTTCAATGAAGCATTGCAGAAAACAGGTTTGGCAAAAGCCATCTCCGCTTCTTCGAAAAACATTGTATATACAAAACCAGCCGACATTACCGATACCAATGGTAGTGAGTTGTATTGTCCAACGGAATGTAAGGTTGGCTATACTGTCTTTGCCGAGAGTGATGAGGTGTTCCGTGCAAATGGCATCAATAGTTTTGCCGATTTGGTGAGATATGCCAATAATGTCTATGCTAACGCACCACAATGGTATGACTACATGCGTGAGTTAGGTATTACCGTTAGTACTGGTGAAGATTACACGAATCGTTTCAATGCCGTAAACATGTTCATTGCCTACCATATTCTCTATGCTTCTATGGCACAAGACCAATTGGTCTTCGAGGATAAGGCAGGTGTTCCCGCTGGTACAGATAAGTGGAACTATGTAAACGGTGC
Organism: uncultured Prevotellaceae bacterium; assembly: GCA_900314715.1. Lineage (GTDB taxonomy): Bacteria > Bacteroidota > Bacteroidia > Bacteroidales > Bacteroidaceae > Prevotella. The sequence goes on from OMWI01000050.1 coordinate 35,214, forward strand.
TGAACCATACGATTACTATGAGACCATGTTGCCCAACACATTGTTGAAGATTTGGGAACCACAACCTGGAAAGAACCTCTATATCAACCGTTATCGTACGTTTAATACGTTGACCAATGAAGTTGGTACTATGGGAACCAACCACCAACTCATTGATGAAGGTGTGTTGATTGAGCGTAGGGATATCACGGCTTATAATGGATATATTCATCCCATTAACAAAATCTTGGTTTACAATGCACAAGTACCCGATGGCGTACTCAATGAGCGTTTGCGTTTCGAGGCAACCACGTTCTTGCCAGAGTTCATCAATAATGGCTTCCGTTATCTCTATATGAATGAGGTTTCTGCCATGAATGGTGGTGGAAGTGGTGCACGTCTTGCATTCCCAACGGATTACTTTGATAACGTGGTTTGTTATAATGGAGAGCAAACCAAACTGAGATACAATATCAAGGGAGATTATCGTGCATATCAAGCAGACGCTTTCCAAGGTTGGGGACAGTATGACCTTGCCGTGAAACTTCCTCCTGTACCATCAGGCATTTATGAGTTCCGTCTTTTCTATTCTCCAATGGGACACGGCGGCATGATGCAGTTCTATTATGGTACATCTAAAGACGTACAGAAGATGATTGCCTTGAGTATTCCTCTTGACGTACGTATCCAAGAGACCGACCCACGTATCGGTTGGACCCCATTCTATGAAGAAGATGACTTGGGTATCGGTACTGATGAGGCTATGCGCAATCGTGGATACATGAGAGGCCCGTATTCATTCTGTGGTCACCCAGGTGACGATGGTGATACCAAGACGACAAAGAACAGTCGTGGTGATGGTGTCGTTACCTTGCGTCGTATCCTTGGACGTGTGAACATCAAGCAAAGCGAAGAATTCTGGTTCCGTTACAAGAACGTAATCAATGACGATTCAGACTTGAAATGGCAGCTCGACTTCGTGGAATTCGTACCTATCAGCGTTTTGGACAACGACCAGTATTCTGAGGATTGGTATTAATGAATCGACTAAGAATCTATAAAGATTGACAAAGATATGAAAGTTAATAAATATATAGGAATGATGATGACGGCAGCTCTTGTGTTGACTGCCTCATCATGTACCGACTTTGATGATTACAATAAGGTTCCTGTAGATGCCAATGCTTCTTCAGAACTTACGTTGTGGGATAACATTTCCCAAAACAGTAGGTTGACGAACTTCCAGAAAATCATCCAAAAAGTAGGTTTTAACAATGAATTGCAACAATCGCATTTCTATACCGTATGGGCACCGTTAGATGGTACTTACGATGCAGATGCGTTGCTCAACCAAGATAATGCCACTGTGCTCTATCGTTTTGTCAAGAGTCACATTGCTGAGCATAATCATTTGATTTCTGGACCTGTCAACGAGCGTATTCATGCCCTCAATGAAAAGAGTTTCAATTTCGAGGGGGCAAGTCCGTATACTTATGCTGACGTTCCTATCGAAAACATCAACTTGCCCAGTAGGAATGGTGTTATCCATACATTGAATGGAGCAGCTACGTTCTATCCTAACATTTACGAATACATTTTCCAGGCAAACGATATCGATTCCCTGAAAGATTATTTCAAGCGTTATGAGAATGTGTATCTTGATGAGAACAATAGTGTGGTTGGTCCTACCGTGAATGGTAAGCAGACCTATATCGACTCCGTGATGATTACCACCAACTCATTGTATAATACGTTGCGTGCGCGCATTGCCCACGAAGACTCGTCTTATACGATGGCGATGCCTACTAATGAGGCTTGGATAAAGGCATATAATAAGATTAGGCCATATTTCAATTACATCACAACGACGATTGCGCAGGATTTGGATGGTGCGGTTTCTGCTACCAATATTCCTACTACAACCGCAACGATTAATAATGAATATATGGCAGACTCGTTGACCAAGCGTGCGATTGTAGACAACTTGATATTCAATAACAACAATGCCTACAATAGATGGGTGGAAGATCCTTCGGAATTGTGTACCGATACCTTGCTCACCACTACTCGTAATGCCTTGTCTAATCCCGTTGAATTCTTGTCAAAAACGAAGGAAAAGGTGAAGATGAGTAATGGTTATGCACGATTGATGGATACACTTGCTGTTCATCCTTGGGAAGGTTGGGCTCCAGAAATCATTATTTCACCCAATGCAAGTATTACATGGAACGGCAATAAGCATATTGTTCGTGTGGATAATCCCAATCCTTCGAAAGGTACCTTTGAGTATGGTTCATTCTCTTATTTATGGGTGGAACCAACCAGTGGATACGCAAAACCAGAACTTGACATCAAGTTGACTGGCGTTTTGTCTACCACCTATGATATATATTGCGTCATTGTTCCTGCAGATGTAGATATAAATGATTCTTTGGCAGATGTTCGTCCCAATCAACTTGATTTCGACTTGAGTTATTGTAATGAGAAGGGTGCTATTTCCCAGACATGGACAGGTGCCAATCACACGTCATCAACATCAAAACACTTCGCTGCTAAGTTGGAAAATGACCCGACGAGAGTTGATACGATGTTTGTGGGTTCTTTTACATTCCCCATTGCCTATAGGGGATTGGGTGAAAAGATGTATCCCAACTTGAAAATCACCTCTGACTTTAACGTGTTTAATAGTGGCATGATGGCTAAGTACACTCGTGACTTACGTATTGCTGCTATTATCTTAAGACCTGTAGAAATGGACGAATATGAAGCTACAAAGGAGTAAAACGATTATGAAAAGTATGATTTATAACATAAGGCAGAGCAAAGGTCTCAGATTCGTTCTCTGCGCACTTGCAATCAGTTTTGCAGCTCCCGTATTCGCTCAAGATGACGATACGGAGGAAATCGAAACTTCCATTAAGCAGCCTGTTAGAAAGAATGTCAAGGAGGTGAAATATCCGATGGTTAAGTTGCATGGTATTGTTCTCAACCAAGCCGACAAGAAACCTCTTGCTGGTATCCAGTTGCGAACACTTGGCAATGCGATGTTTACTGCCATGACTAAGGCTGACGGAACGTTTGAGATTAACGTACCTACATTTACAACGAGTTTGTTCGTACATTCTCCTTCATTCTTGTCACAACAGGTAGCAGTCAACACGAATGATTCTTTGCGTGATATTCGTATACTCATGCTCCCTGATGCATTTGGAGAGATGTACGTTGACGGTACTGAATACACCGCTACGAATAGTTTCACAGCTAATAGTAATAGCGTAACGATTGATAATGACATCGCCAATAAATTAGGTGGCGATATTCATAGCATCATGCGTTCTGCTGCTCCCGATGCTGGTGCAAGCATGTTTATTCGTGGATTGAATTCACTCAATGCCAATGCTCAACCTCTCATCGTGGTTGATGGTATTGAACAAGACATGCAACAAAATCGCCAATCCTTGCATAGTGGTCAATTCAATAACATTCTCGCCAATATTTCCCCGGAAGATATTGATGAAGTGAAGGTGTTGAAGAATGCTACCGCTCTCTATGGTGCACGTGGAGCTAATGGCGTTATCCTCATTTCTACGAAGCGTGGTCATTCTATGGCTACTCGTATCGATGCAAATATCTATGCAGGAATCAGTTTGATACCGCAATTGCCAACATTGATGAATGCTTATCAATATCGTACATACGCAACTGAAATGTTAGGTACTGTACCTGCAAATGTAAACCGTAACACTCCTATACAGTATCGTTTCCTCAATGATGACCCCAAAGGTTATTATTACAATATGTATCATAACGATACCGATTGGACGGATTATATGTATCGCACGGCATTGACTCAGAATTATAGCATCAATGTGCAAGGTGGTGATGATATTGGTATGTACAACCTCTCTGTAGGTTATATGGACGCAAAATCCACTGCAAAGAAAAACGACTTCAATCGCATGAACGTTCGTTTCAATACGGACATTAATATCTTGTGGAACTTGAAGACTCGTTTTGACATTTCTATCAGTCGTACCAATAACAATATCTTTGATGATGGTGTTCCCGCCGACTTCACCGCTGGTGCCATTACATCACCAACGTTCCTTGCCTTGATTAAGTCTCCACTCGTGAGTCCTTATCAATACAATGCCATTATCGGTGGATTCTCCAGTTTGTTGAGTGATTACGATGATATCTATAGTCAATTGGGCGATGGATATTCTCTCGCTAATCCTGTAGCAATCCTTGAAAATTCACATGGTGACAACAAGAATAAGGCAGAGAATACGTATTTCAATGTACGAGTTGAACCAACATACGAATTCAATTCCAACTTGAGTCTTACTACGATGTTCAGTTATACTCTTGATCGTAACTCACAACGTTACTATCGTCCCTATACGGGAATGCCTTCGTTCGAGATTTCAGATTTGGGTCGTGTAACCAGTATGACAGCTTCACTTTTCTCCAAGGAGATTAATGTGGTAAGCAATACTCATATTGACTGGCATCATCAGTATGGTCGTCACACTTTAGGTGCTTTCGCTGGATTCAAGTATACATATTTCTCTTTTGATGATAATGACTTGCGTTCAGAAGCAACAGGTTATACCAATGACAAGAATCCTGCTTTGAATGCTTCTAGTGGTTATCAGCATATCAAAGGTACCAATGACGTTTGGAAGAATATGCGTTGGTATGGTAATGTTGACTACAACTATATGAATCGTTATTTTGCAACGGTTTCCTTATCTGCTGAGGCCAATAGCCGTTTCGGTGAGAATGCCGGTGGATTGAAGTTGGCTGGCGTTAAGTGGGCATTATTCCCAAGTGTTCAACTCGGATGGGTTGTCACTAATGAGAAATGGTTCCCCAAGCGTGCTGGTATCAACTACTTGCGCTTGCATGCTGGATTTGACATGAGTGGAAATGACGACATCAGCAATTATGCTGCACGTACCAGTATTTCTTCCGTTAGGTTCAATTACATTGCTACGGGTGGTCAGTTGAATAATATCGGTAACGATAAAATCAAGTGGGAAACAAGCAAGAAGTTTAATGTTGGTTTCAAGAGTTACGTGCTGAACAATCGCGTTGGTGTTGATTTCAACTATTTCATCAGTAGGACAAGTGACTTGTTGACATTGAAGACGTTCGACAATCCTATCGGAGGTATTAACACCTATTGGACCAATGGTGGCGAATTGGAGAACCAAGGTTTTGAACTGAGTGTTACAGGTAAGCCAGTTGTTGTTAAGAACTTCAATATAGAGATTGGTGCCAGCATGGGACACTATGTAAATAAGGTAAAGAAGTTGCCTGATGGCAATTATACGACATCAATCTATGGCGACCACAACATCCTGACATCAGTAGGCAACCCTGTTGGCGTGTTCTATGGATATAAGACCAATGGTGTATTTGCTTCAGATGCACAAGCACGTGTAGCAGGAAAGAATGGTTATCTTTACATGATTGACACGGCTGGAAACCCACAAGAGTTCAAAGCTGGTGACGTTCATTTCGTTGACCTCAACGGTGATGGAATCATCAATGAGGCTGACAAGACTATCATTGGCAATCCTAACCCCGACATTTTTGGAAACATCTTTGGTTCTGTCAATTGGAAGGCATTCACTTTGAGTTTCAGCTTCAATTATAGCTTGGGTAATGATGTGTACAACTACCAACGTTCAGTGATGAATAGCGGAAGCACATTCTATAACCAACAAGTTGCTGAAGTGGGACACTGGCGTTACGAAGGTCAGCAGACAGATATTCCTCGCTTGAATTTCAACGATCCATTGGCTAACAATCGTTTCAGCGACAGATGGATTGAGGATGGTAGTTATCTGCGTTTAAAGACCGTCAACCTCACTTATCGTGTGCCAGTTCCTGGAAGTTGGACTTGGTTACAAGGTCTCTCTATTTGGGCACAAGCAAACAATTTGCTTACCTTTACCAAGTATCTTGGAAGCGATCCAGAGTTTAGCATTGGCAATGGTGTGCTCTATCAAGGTATTGATTGCGGTAACCTTGCTCAAGGTCGTTCATTCCAGTTTGGAGTAAAAATCAATCTATAGCAGTTGAAGAGTAGTTGGGTGAATACTCACAAACTCACGAACTCATAAACATATAAAATTCACAAACGAATATGAAAAAGATATTTTTTGCTATAGCAGCCTTCGGTCTTATCGCTTTTTCAAGCTGTTCCGACATGCTTGAAACCGATAGTACGCGTCAGCTTTTCGATAAAGAACTCAATAGCAAGACCGACTCCGTGTTCTATGGCTTTGGCATTATGCAGGCTATGCAGCAATTGGCCGACCAATATGTTTTCCAGGGTGAGATGCAAGGCGACTTGGTGAACACCACTTATTATACGGATAACAATCTGCGCCAATTGGCTAATTTCAGTGCCACTACTGCCAATAAGTATGATAGTGCTTACGTATTCTATCGTGTCATCAACAATTGTAATTATTACATTGCCCATCGCGATACTACGTTGCGTACGGGTAGTACCAATGTTGTCATCAATGAGTATGCAGCAGTGAAGGCATTCCGTGCATGGGCATATTTGCAGTTGGCACGTGTCTACGGTAAAGTGCCGTTCTTCACCGAACCATTGGTTACGATTTCTCAAATCGATAATAACAATTATCCAGAACTCGACATCAATGGTATCGTAGCACGATTGGCTCCTGATTTGGAGAGATATTCTGGTTATGGCGTTCCTAACTATGGAGTTACTTCTGGTGACATTGGTTCTACTAACTGGGGACAGTCTAAGCGTATGTTCCCTTCGTTGTGCTTCATTCCCGTTGACGTAATCCTCGGTGAAATGTATTTGGAGACGGCCCAATACGATAAGGCCGCACGTTACTATACCACGTATCTCACGAATGTTGCTCCTGATGAAAACCATCGTTTGGCTCAATCTTATGTGGCTTCATTGGCTCTTCCTAATAGAGGTATGGGAGCAGCATCATACTTGCCGTCAGATTATGACGGTACAGTATCGGGTACCAATTGGAGTTCTATCTTCAACAACAATTCCACTACCGATATTATCACTTACATTCCTATGGCAGTGAATCGCTTGCGTGGAGTAACTACTAACGTTCCCAAGGCATTCGGTTACAATTATTATTCAACCTCTAATGCCATTGACAGTTTGCGTATAGACGAGATACAGATTGCGCCATCTGCATCATACACTACTTTGTCTGATAGTACCGACTACTATTACTTCAAGCAAGTAACGGGTGGTTTGCGTCAGCAATATGTCAACAACGCTAAGTTGGGCGACATGCGTTATCGTAGCACCATTACACGTGGTGAGGGTGAAGACTCTACCAAATTGTGGATTAACAAATTCAATAATGGTAACATTATCCTTTATCGTACCACAACGGTTTATCTCCACTTGGCTGAGGCGCTCAATCGCTTGGGTTATCTCGATGCAGCATTCGCGATTTTGAAAGATGGTATTACGGCATCCTTGTTGGATTCTGCACGTACTTATATCAAAGATGAGACGCGTAATCTCTTCCAGAACACCTATCCATTCCTTTCAGAAGAGAATATCTCGAAGTTCCCAGTACAAACTACATCCAATTTCACAGGTACCAACTATGGTATTCACCAGCATGGTGCAGGAGCCGTAGGTGATGGAAACTATCCTGGTCGTTCTGCTTACCAACTTGACACGATTGTTGGCAACAAAATGAAAGAGATTGCCAAAGTCTTTAACGTTACCGTTGGAACAACCAAGAACGACAGTATCAATGCCTTGGAAGACATCTTGTGTGATGAGTATGCTTTGGAATTAGCATTCGAGGGCAATAGATTCTATGACCTATGTAGATTGGCTCGTCACAAGAATGAATCAAGCATTTATGGTGCTAATTTTGGAAGTATCTGGCTTGCTCGCAAGTTGAAGTATAAGAATCCTGTGAAAGACTTAACAGTACCAGATAATTGGTATCTGCCGTTTAAGTAATTCAACCCTTTGAGCTTAATAGGCCCAATAAGCCTATTAAGCCTATTAAGCCCAATAAGAAAGCCATTTCAAAACTCAATAGAGTTAAGAAATGGCTTTCTTGTTTATTGTTATGTTTAACGTTATAACGTTATAACGTAATAACGTGATGACGTTAAAATGTTATAATGTTATAACGATATAATGTTATGATGACATCATCACATCTTTTTCAGTTCTGCAATTGATTGCTTCAATGCGGCAATCTTTTCCTCAGAATCACTTTGCTTCTTGCGCTCCAATGCTACGACAGCTTCTGGAGCATGAGCAACGAATTTCTCATTGGAGAGCTTTTTCTTCACGCCAGCCAAGAATCCTTCTAAGTGCTTGAGTTGTGCTTCTTGCTTGGCAATCTCAGCAGCTATGTCAATCATGTTTCCAAGAGGTACGGCAAACTCGTCTGTTCCAACCATGAATGTACTGGCATCTGCACTCTTCTCGGATGTGATGTTGATTGCTGAAAGATTGGCCATCTTAGTAATCAAACCATTATATGCCTCATAGTGATTCTCGTTGATTGCCAACAACTCCAACTTCTCTTTTGGAGCAATATTCTTTTGGCTACGAACCATTCTTACGCCTGAAACGATTTGCTTCATGTTTTCAATATCAGCAACCAATTGGTTCTCTGCCTCTGTTGGAGAGGCGATTTCCAATTTCTCACGCATGATACTGTCGCCATCCTTGCGCTCGTAGAGGGCTTGCCAAAGAGCTTCGGTAATGAATGGCATAAATGGATGGAGCATCTTCAGCAACGTGTCGAAGAATCTCAACGTAGCATCGTATGTCTCGCGGTCGATGGGTTGGGCTTGTCCGTCGATGTATGCTGGCTTAATCATTTCCAAATACCAACTGGAGAATTCATCCCAGAACAACTTATACACAACCATCAACGCCTCAGAAATGCGGTACTTGCTAAAGAGGTCGTTCAATTCGGCATTGGCTTGCTTCAATTTAGCGTCAAACCAAGCAACGGCAATCTTGTTTGCGTCATTTTCAAAGTCAGCAACTTCCCAACCTTTTACCAAACGGAAAGCATTCCAAATCTTATTGTTGAAGTTACGACCTTGTTCGCAAAGTGCTTCATCAAACAAAATATCGTTTCCTGCTGGAGCGGAAAGCATCATACCCATACGTACACCGTCTGCACCGAATTTGTCGATGAGTTCCAATGGGTCGGGTGAGTTTCCTAATGATTTCGACATCTTACGTCCGAGTTTGTCGCGCACGATACCCGTGAAATAGACATTCTTGAAGGGGAACTTACCCATGTATTCCTCGCCAGCCATAATCATACGAGCCACCCAGAAGAAGATAATATCGGGAGCCGTTACGAGGTCGCTGGTGGGATAATAATAGTTGATTTCCTCATTTCCAGGATTGTTAATTCCATCGAAGAGCGAGATTGGCCACAACCAACTGGAGAACCAAGTATCAAGTGCATCTTCATCTTGGCGAAGAGTGAAACCTCCTTCTAATCCTTCAAGAGATGGATATTGTTTTAGAGCAAGTTTGTAAGCTTCTTCCTCTGTCTCTGCAACTACGAAACTTCCTTCTGGAACTACAGGCTCCCCTCCTTGGGAGGCGCTGGGGGAGGCTATTATATAATAAGCAGGAATACGATGGCCCCACCACAATTGACGACTGATACACCAGTCTTGGATATTCTCCAACCAATTCTTGTAGGTGCTCTTGTACTTGGCGGGATAGAAGTTCATCTCACCGTTCATAACAGGTGGCAAGGCAATGTCTGCAAAATGCTTCATCTTGAGGAACCATTGCAAAGAGAGACGTGGTTCGATAGCTGTATCAGGATTGCGCTCAGAATAACCTACCTTATTGGTATAGTCTTCCACTTTTTCCATCAAGCCAGCTTCTTGCAAGTCTTTGGTAATTTGCTTACGACATGCAAAGCGATCCATTCCTACATACAAAGGACTTTGCTCAGAGATAGTACCGTCAGCATTGAAGATGTCGATGGTCTCCAAATTATGAGTCTTACCCAACATATAGTCGTTGGTGTCGTGTGCAGGAGTTACTTTCAAACATCCCGTACCAAATTCGATATCTACATATCTGTCTTCGATGACTGGAATCACGCGGTTTACCAATGGCACAATCACCTTCTTGCCCTTCAACCATTGGTTCTTGGGGTCTTTGGGATTGATACACATAGCTGTATCGCCCATGATGGTCTCAGGACGAGTGGTAGCCACTACTGCATAGTAGCCCTTTTCGTCTTTGTGGATAATATTATCTGAATTTTCAGAGTTTTCTGAATTTTCAGAATAATCTACCACATAATATTTCAGGTGATATAGATGGCTTTGCTCCTCTTTGTAGATTACCTCTTCGGTAGAGAGAGCCGTCAAAGCCTTCGGATCCCAGTTCACCATGCGCAATCCGCGATAGATAAGTCCCTTGTTATAGAGGTCAACAAATACCTTGATAACGCTTTTCGAACGTTTCTCATCCATCGTGAAAGCGGTACGGTCCCAATCACATGAAGCACCTAACTTGCGCAATTGTTGCAAGATGATACCACCATGTTCGTGTGTCCAATCCCAAGCATGTTTCAGAAACTCTTCGCGAGTCAAGTCACTTTTCTTGATACCTTCACCAGCGAGTTTCTTCACCACCTTTGCTTCTGTGGCAATTGATGCGTGGTCGGTTCCAGGAACCCAACAAGCATTCTTTCCTTCCATACGTGCACGGCGGATGAGAATGTCTTGAATGGTGTTGTTCAACATGTGTCCCATGTGAAGCACACCCGTCACGTTTGGTGGGGGAATGACGATGGTGTAAGGTTCACGACTATCGGGTTTACTACTGAATAGTTTGTTGTCAAGCCAATACTGATACCATTTCGACTCCACGGCCTGTGGGTCGTACTTTGTTGCTAATTCCATGTTATCTTGTTATAAGTCTTTCGTAAAACGGGTGCAAAGTTACGAAAAGTCGAGCGCAAAACAAAGAAACTTGTTTCTTTTTTTGCCGAGACAAAGTAACTTCGCCATTAAAATGGCAAAGTTACGAAAAATAGATGAAATATCGCTATTTTTCAGAAGATAATTATAATAATGTGTCGTGAAGTATCATTATGGAATTGTTACATTTATTTTTTACGACAAAAATATGGAATATTTCATTTGTTTTTATAAATTTGCACAATATAATATTGATTGTATGAAAAAGATATTGTTGACTCTTATGTTATTGTCATCATATTCAGTTTTCGCCCAAGAATATGTTAAGGTTTTCGATGACAAGGAAATGGATTATTATGCCTATTCCCAATGTGAACAGGATAAGTATGATAATTATCTTTTATGGACAAAGCAAGTCATTAAGAAAGAGCAATTGACCAAGTTGAGAAATCGTATGGTTATAGAAATATCGTTTAGGGTGCAATAATAAAACTAATTCCACGTTGTAATACTAAATGCTATCAATAAACGTTCATGGGTGAATACCAATCATTGAAATTGCTCATAATCCTTTAAAAATACAGTAGAATATTTTGACAAAGGAAAACACCAATGTCGTTTTTATCTAAGACAGAATATAACAAAGAGAAAGATTTGTGGAACTCAATTAGATAGCCATTTATCAGATTACTATATTGATTTGAAATAATTAAGGACTTTTAATGTAATAGGATGAATATATGGATATTATAACGAAATCTCATTTTGAACAATTTAAGAAACAGTATGGGTATGAAAATAAATCTGAGAGTGATGCTTTCGAGCTATTCTCAATTTACTGCATTGTTTCAAAATACATAAAAACTGACACAATAAGCCAGTCTTTATTAGATGACTTAAATGTTGGGAATGGAGGAGACTGGGGGATTGATGGCTTCATTCTTATAGTTAATGGCAAAATTGTCACTAGTCAGCAAGAGGTTGATGATCTTTTGATAGCAAATGGATCTCTTTCCCTTAAAATTGTTTTAGTTCAGGCAAAAACTTCACAGAATTTCAACGTTGCAGAACTTGGACAATTTTTAGATGGTGCAGAGTATATTTTAAAAGATGTTCTTGGACATAATGACTTGCCTTCATGTAATGAGGATCTTATTGAATATCGAAATCTTGTAAAGTATATATATTCAAAAAGCGCGGACTTTGACAATGGAATTAATCCACTATTTGAGATTTATTATGTAACATGTGGGGATTATAATAGTCAAGCAGATTTTGTCGCAAAAATAACTAAGACAGAGGAAATAATAAACAATTTTGATTTGACGAGTAACTTTAAATGTCATATGCTTGGCAAAAAAGAAATTGTTGGATATTATAAAGATACCAAATCAAAAATTGAAGTAGATATAAAGGTGGATCAGAAAATTTCTTTGCCAGAAATAAAGAATGTAGAGCAAAGTTTCTTGTGCCTTATTCCTTTTAAAGAATTTAGGAAATTGATAATCGGTCCTGATTCTAAAATTATTCATTCTGTTTTCTATGATAACATTCGTTCTTTTCAAGGGGAAAATTCCGTAAATAAAGCAATGTCGGAATCATTAAAGAAAGGGGATATTAATTTGTTTGCTGCGATGAATAATGGAATAACCGTAATTGCAAAAGGATTAATCACAACAGGAACAAATGTTCATCTTTCTGATTATCAAATAGTGAATGGATGTCAAACTAGTAATGTCTTACAACAAAATTTGAACATTCCAAATATTGACGATTTGGTATTAACTGTTAAAATAATTTCTTCAAAGGATAAAGAAATACGAGACAAAATTATTGTAGGTAATAATAGTCAAACAGAAGTAAAAAGAGAACAGTTAGTTGCATTATTAGATACCCAAAAATATATAGAGGATTACTATAATGCTCAAAACAAATATGAGAAATTGTATTATGAGCGTCGTTCAAAGCAATATAGATTTGACGAAACTCAGATACCTTCATATAAAGTTATTACTATTCCTTTCCAAATAAAAGCATTTGTTTCTATGGCTATGGGAGAGCCTCATAAAGTAAGTGGATATTATGGTAGCATCGTTGAACAATTTGACAAAAATGGCATTCGAGTATTTGCTCCAGAAACAAATCCAGCATTATATTATACAAGTGCTTTAGCTTGTTATAAAATGACAGAAAGTTTTAATAACAACTTGATACCACGTAAATATAAGAAAGTAAAATTCCATTTGTTATTAGCATTTAGACTGATGTGCGAGAAGGATTCTCAACCTCAATTTAATAGTCACAAAGTACAATCCTATTGCGATTATTTATGCGAAATATTATGTGACAGAAATAGATGTCAAAAAGGATTTGAAGCTGCTATCAAATTGATTGATATTGCTCTTACACGTGAGCCTAAAGACCAAGATAGAATGAGTAAGAATTTCACAGAAAAACTATTTAGACTATCTTTTCAGGTTAATGAAAAAAAGAATCAAAAGAAATAGACAAACAATAATGCTATTCGACCAAAAAGGGATTACGGCGATAACCTCTCCGTATTCCCCTTTATTATTTTATTATCCTTACAAATTTTTATTTGTAAATATTTAGATAAATCAATTGGAACATCTGATAATATAGACGTAATTTTTTATTTTTTTTACTTGATCTTTCAACTCTTTATCCATAGGTTTAGTCGAAGTAGGAAAGATTGAAGCAGAAGAAACGCTTTCTATTAAATTTTTTAGGTAAGAACTCTTTATGGCATAGCTTGCGTTTTCTGCCCCTTCATGTTTTGCACATATTATACCAACTAGTCTTCCCTTCATATCAAACATGGGTCCACCACTGTTTCCTGGTTGAATGGGAGCAGATATTTGGTATAATGATACATCACCTTCATAACCACTTCTGGAGCTAACTATGCCATTTGTCAGTTTGATTTCATCACCCATAGACTTAGTCAAAGGATATCCTAAAACATAAATATTCTCTCCCACGTCAATCATAGAAGGATAAAATGAATATGGTGGATAAATTGTTTTTGCAATATTAGCATCCGAAATTTTAAGCAAAGCCAAATCGCAGACTTTATCTATTCCTATTACCTCTGCTTGATATCCCTTTTCAAAATTGCCATTGATTCCAAAGATTTCTATAGATTTTGCATTTTCTGCTATATGGTAATTCGTAACTACATACCCATCTTTTAAAGCGAATCCAGTACCAGACCATTTTGATGACAATGTGGACTCGACACTTTCAGTTCCATTTCCTTTCATTTTTATATACTGCTGTACATCATCCCCATCTTTGATGTTCATAATTCCATCTTCAAAAGTAACTGTAATTTTTTGTTCAGTACTTTCCGAAATATAACGTCTTCCCAAAAATATATTAGGATATGCTGTTGCTTTCAATTCAGCCCAAATATCACCAATATTCCATCCAGGTTGTGCTGGATCTGTATTTACAATAACATAATTATCATCTTCTTGTAAAAAGGCTAAGTGCCAAGCAGCTTCGACTCCTTCATATTCTCCAGCATATTTACTCTTTGATTTTGCAATATGCTCTTCTATATTCTTTTTTGCTTCTTCAAAATTAATTTTATGTTCTACTGGTTCAATCTGTATGTCATTCCAATATAGCCCCCTTTTACCGTTATTTTCTTCAATTGAAAATTTAGACACGCTTTCTTTTATGGGTGGGAAGAACAAACGAAACGCTATATATACAGAATTGTTTCCAAAATCTGTAAAAAAATCATATTTTTTACCTGTTTCTGAAGCTATAAACTTGTTTTGATTATTTATTAGTCGCTCAATCATAATTAGTTTATTTCTAACAGGTTTACCAGTTTCAGGATCTTCATATAGGATGTATGTTTCTGGGCTTATTATTATTCCATTTTTTCGGCGCAACCGACAAACCCTGTGGGGGGGTGTAAGTCGCTAACCCAAAACTGTTGCTAAACGGTACATGAAGAAAGGGATGTCTCTAACTCCTTTCA
>OMWI01000051.1 GCA_900314715.1 uncultured Prevotellaceae bacterium
CATTTCGAAACACCTAAAGGCGTTTCTGCATAGCTGGCTACTATCATCTGATGCCTACGGCATCTTCCATGCAAGCTTTGATTATCTAACTAAGTTTTTTCACCTACGAAAAATAGACTGAGCCCATAAATAGGCTGAACCCAACGATGGATTCAGCCTAATTTTAATTCTTAAATAAAGTAGCAAAAGTCTTACTTCACCACGACTTTCTTGCCATTGATGATATAGAGACTTCCCTTCTTGACATTGCTTACGCGACGACCATTGAGGTCGAAGATGGTATTATCACCAGAAAGAACATTTACCTTGTTGATTGATGTTGGGATGTACTCACCTGTTACTTGTGCAGCATAAACCTCAAGGTAAGCAGCTTCCTCAGAGAGTTGGAATACCAATTCTTCGGGAGCATTCTCCAGTTTCTTGGTGAAACTATAGTGGTAAACCACACCTTCTACTGTCGTGATGACAGCATTAGTAGTGATGAGACCATCTTGATAGGTAGCATCCAGTACGACATTCGAGCCATCCATGTCATTGATGAACGTATCCCAATTATAGTCGGATACGCAATTTTCATTAGACCATTGAATATTCTCCCAATTGTCAGCACGAAGAGCCATCTTCACATCACCCTCTTGCTTAGCCACGAGAACCCAGTTCTGATAGTTGCCTTCCTTCTTAGAATGGTTGGTAAACTCGAAGTGAGCGGTTTGTCCAGATTGTACGGTATATTCAGGTGAACTATTTCCAAGATAACCATCAGACAAATCCTCTGCACCTACGGTGTACTGCAGATAAGAGAATGTCACTTCTACGAGTACTGCCTTACCATCCTTCGTAATAGCCCAATACGTCTTGTATTGTCCTTGCATGCCACCGAGATTGTAGCAATAATAGTTGGCACCATCATCGTAAATCTTCACACATGCAGGAACATCAGCAGTACCTGTCCAGTTGGCGAAGTCACCATTCACATCACGCCAACCATCGAAGCTTGCGTATGCAGTTAAGAATTCCTCTGTTGATGGATTGTAACCATAAACTTCGCCCTCAGCTAACGTAGAGATGCCAAGAGCAGAACAGATAGATGCAATCTGCTCCTCTGTGAGAGCAACCACCTTTTCGGTATAAGAACCTTCTTGTGGTGTATATGTAACAGAAGCCTTAACAATACTTGCAATTTCGAATTCTACCTTCGGAGCCTCTACATAAGCCAATGTGATATAAACGTAAGCCTCAGCATTCGTTTCGGTATTGATGTAAACAATCTTACCAGTATATTCAGCAGGCTCAGCAGTATGTCCAGGATAACCTCCTACAAAATAGTACTTACCGATAGGTGAAGCTTCAGCATTATCCTGTACGTAGTAATAAGGTTGTTCTGCCCATAATAAAGGCATACCATCGGAATTATACCATCCGTCGGTTTCACCACGTACACTATTCAAGCGTGTACCATCAGAAGCCTCGGCAACAATAGACAATGTCTCTGCAGTTGCACCGATGGATTCGAGAATAGCGTCGTAATCTACTTCTACGGATAATCCCTCATAGAAAGAGCCAACGAAACTCTCAACGCGATAAGAGAACTCTGCGGGAACTACTTCGTTGTTAACAACGAACTTCACGCCATGCAATACGACATCTGCACCGCCATCTTCACCAGGATTGGTACCGAAGTATTCCACTTTGTATTTCTTTGTCTTATCCAAAGCCAATACTACCTTCACGGAAGTATATTCAGAAGATGTAGCACGAGCACTTACTACATCGCCATCGGTAGATGTAGCAGTTACCATCAAATCACGGTCGCTTCCACCAGCCGTACATCCATAAGCATAAAGTTCGTCGATACCCGTTACATATGTAGCAAATGCCTTTGCGCCATTGCCTTTCTTCAACATCACACCTTCAGTTACTATCTTGCTACCTTCTTCCTCAGTAACAGGATCGATGGTTCCCGACTTATTTGCTTGCGTCGTTCCACCTTCTACCCATCCTTCTTCAGCGATGGCTGTGATATTAGCAACAGTTGTCAACAAAGTTGTTGTCTCAGCAAACTCCTTGTAAACTTGAGGAACAGCAATTACGAATGCCTCTTGGTTGATTGGAGTGATTTGATAAACGGTATCTCCATTGTTTACGTAAGGAACAACAATACCCGTCAAACTCTTCAACTCAGTACCATCTTCAGGAACTTCATAACCAACAGAGAAGTTATCACGAATCTCAATGCGGTCTTCACCTTCAACAGCATAACGACGTGTACCGTCGGTAGCAATCACAACGTTCTGAATCTGACAGAGTTTCAAAATCTTAAATGGATCAAATGCAGCCTTTACACTACCCAATACGTCTGGCTTAATAGCTGTACCCTCTGTAGCAACGATAGTAGAAGCATCGGTATTAGCAGTCTTTGCCATCTCAGCCATTCCGTAGTAAGGACTGTTCTTACCTGTGAGTGAACCAGTCAATACATCGTTGGCTTTCAAAACATCAGCTACGCCCATGTTGTAAAGCACGATACGACTCTTCTCGTTATCTTGCAGAATCACATACTCACGGTTTTTCTCCTCGTTCTTGTTGACAAATACCACTTGTACATTCTTCTCTGCGCTGAAATTCAATTGTGCTTCAGCATTCTTCTCCAATGCGTTGAACTCAGCGATGCTTTCCACTTCAGGAACAGTTGGAGCAACTGGCTCTTCGTATGTGGTTGTGGTTTCATCAGCATCTGCGGTTGTCACCTCAATGCTATTAATCTGTGTGTTTCCAGCAACAGCCAAGACAACGTTAGTAGAATTGCCTTCCCATTCGCCTGTTTCGGCAACTACACCATTGAAGGTATTAGCGGCATTCCACTTGCCATTGTTGATAACCACCTTTGTAATGGCCTTGCCATTGGCAACCAACGTCAGTTTACCACCATATACACGCAACTGAGGTCCGTTTGCAGTTCCCCAATAACGATTCTTCGTGCCACTTGGATTAGGTGTAACGGTCAGAGTTACGTCTCCCTCTGTAATCACTTCATCAACGGTGATGTCACCTTCGGTAGAGTCACTTGAAGAAACGGCATGGGTAGAAGCGTTGAAATCAAACGTAGAGATAGGTTCTTCAACTATAACCTCACCATCACCCGTGATGTAGATAAGGTCGATTCCCATGTTACCGTTTCCACCTTGTGCAATATAGATAGGTGTATTCTCCGTCAAGGTAAACTCCTCTGAAGCAAGTTCCTGAATATTCACCGTCGTACAATTCAAGTCTGCAATCTGGTTCTCACCAGCCTTGAAAATCCAATGACTATCAGGATTCTTGCTGGCATCATGAATGAAGACCGTCAACTTATAGGTACCAGGACCTAAAGTAACGAAATTCACGTCACCATCTGCTGCGTATGCGGATGATGAATTAGAACTACGAATAGCCGTGTTAGGACTTGTACACAAGGTCAAGCCTTCAATGTCCTCTCCCTCAGAGAGATAAACCATGTTTGTTGTCTCTGTTCCAGCGTAGTCAATGTTTGCTTCCTGTCCGTCTGATGACAACACGAAACTATAGTTATACTCCTTGTTGGTCGCATCTTTAGAATACAAAACACCATCAAGAACATTGAACTTGCGATAAGGAACCGTCACCTTAGCCATTTCGTATGCAACACCTTCGGTCGTTCTAACGATTGTGCCATTGGCAACCTCATTTACCTTGTAAGTGAAGTTTTGTGCCTTATGGAAGACGGCTGTAACAACAGTAGAACCATCCTCTTCTACAAACTTACCCTCAGCATCGTTGCTCTCATAGATGTAAGTATCTTCACCCACGGTGATATTTGCCTTGTCAGCTTCAGATAATGTGATTTCTGCGCCAGCTATAGCATCGTAAGTAACAGCTTCTTTCAATTCATTACCCTCTGTATCAACATACTTCACCGTATAAGTAGCCTTGACAACGGCCTTGTTTGGTTTGTAAACGGAGATACTTGTGATATAGCCACTGTTCTTGATTCCGCAGAATCCAATGTAAGCATCGCTCTCAGCGGTAATGGTGCAATAATAAGCCGTTCCATCCTCGCTCTTCACATACGTAAACGTACCGTCAGGATTACCATCGCCATTGGTCAAAGTCAATGCAGACGTAGCTTGTCCAGAGCATTGGAAAACGACAATCCAACCCGTAGTCAAATCGTCACCATAGATAGCGGCAGAACGTTGAGCTTGATAACAATACAAACCGTTTGAACTCCTATTCCACCAACCTTTTCCAGAACCATTAGAAACTGCTTGTACGCCAAACCAACCTGCAGCATCTGCGGGAGTAGTTACGGCATAAAGCACTTGTTGCCTCTTATTACCAGTATCCCATGCGGTAATGCTCAACTGGTCGCTTGTCGTAATGTCTGTACCGTCTCCCCAAGTAACGGATTTCACCAACGTATAATCGCTGAGATCAGGATCGGCAGCCAATACGTTTGTTGCCGTGCCCAATATAAGGGCAAACAGCATCAACATAAATTGTGTAATTCTCTTCATTATGTAATTTTTAGGTTGAATAAAATAGCGTTGTAGACTCGTTAACGCTTTTGTTAGTTGTTAGGTTTATGAGTCGTAGCTGCGAGTCTCTTACATCCTTCCCGTCTTAGGGGTAAGGTCAGCACGACATGGGTAAATGTTTCTTGACTTTTAATGATTGTTTTGTAATCCTTCGTTATGAGTTAGTAAATGATTGATTCAAATTTGGGGTAAATTTAAGTAAAAAAAACAACAAAATCAACATTTATCTATCTTTTTTAGTGTTTTTTAAAAATACATATAGAATATGAAGGTGTTCGCCATAACATGACTTCAATATGTGCAGAGCCCTCTTTCATGTTTCCATTCTTCATATACGAGGAAGGGAGATTGTTAAGAAAAATACCAAAAAAGGCCTTAAAAAACGGCATTATTATCCACGAACCTTTACCTCGGAGTAAAAAATGCACATTTTCTATGCTTTTTACAAACCATTCATATTCAACACTTTACAAAATGGCAAGATTTCCAAAGGCTCAAAAATACGCTATTTTCGACCGAAAACAGGCTTTATTTCGACTCATAAAGCATATATTTACAATGGCTAAAGCATATATTTATGCGCAATAACTATATACTTTATCACAAACAAAGTAGTATTTGACAATGTCAAATATACCATTTGATCACATAAAACACATTTTGGGGTTATTCATTTTCTATTTCGAGATTTTTTTCGAAATATTTTTGTTCACTTATTTCACAACAATTAATGGCCTTTTAATGAAATGAATGCAAAAAAAAGGATAACACACACCATTTTTATCTATTTTTTTGTACATTTGCAAATAAAACAAGCAAACATGAAAGAGAACGAACAAAGCGAATTGGAACAGTTGCGACAGAAGGTGGAAGAATTGACGGCGCAAAATAAACATCTACAAGAAGCCAATGAGCAACTCATTGCTCGCAACATGATGTTGGGAGAGAAATTAGACATATATTATGAGGTACGCTCACGCGTGCAATGGTTGAAAGAGTTGGTGCGTAAGCATCGCGAACTGGTAGCTCAGGCAGATTTGCGCGATGATGAGGAGTTGCTTGCGGTTATCGAGGCACAATTGGAAGGTGATAAGATTCCGCTACCTCCAGAATTTAGCGTGAAAGAAGTAGCAGAATTGGTTGGCACAACACAAAGTAGGATTATCGACCTATATAAGAAAAAGACCATCTATCATTCCGTAGACAAGTATCTCGACTTCCTGCGCCTGATGCGAGCATTGCGCATGTTGAAAGATAATCCTAATTATAGCATTGAAGCCATTGCTCACGATGCGGGATTTAACACCGTGAGAACCTTGAACCGAAAGATACAAGAGTCGTTGGGCATTACGCCTGGCGTATTCCGTGACATTACTAACCCCAATTAATTAAAGACTTTAAGGTCATTAAGGTCATTAAAGTCATTGTTTTCGGACAAATTTTTCGCATGTTTTCGGTTTTTGTCCGAGATTTGCGTTTCTGTCCGATGCTAATATTTCATTTTTTGAAAAAATGTTTGGAACGTGTCATTCTACTGCTTAACTTTGCAACATCAAAAGAAAACAGAGAGAATAGTAATTTCAATATTAACATTTAAAAAGTTAAGACAATGAAAACGACGAGATTATTTTTGGTAGCAGTTATTTGCTTGTTGGCACAGTCAGTAACATCTTTGGCAGACGATAGAATGATTCCTGTTTCTCAACTTCCAGCAACGGTGAAGACATTCGTAACCAAGAACTTCCCAGGCAAGAACATCACATATGCCGAAAAGGATGTCGAATTCGGCGGAACGAAATATGAAGTAAGATTGAACGACGGTGCAAAGATAGAATTTGACAAGAAAGGCAACTGGGACAATGTGGATTGCAATACCTATGCAGTACCTGCCGCATTAGTACCTGCATCTATCGCTCAGTACGTAAAAGCTAACTTCCCTGGTACAACGATCGTCAAGATTGACAAGGAACGCCACGGCTATGACATTGAACTTTCCAACGATATCGAGTTGAAGTTCAACAAAAGCGGAGCACTCATTGGAATGGACGACTAACAACCAAAACCAAATGTAAAATTGAAAGAGATTGGGGCAACAAATTGCCCCATTTTTCGTGTATATACCAATTAAATAAATGACTTAACATTCTTTAAATTGAAAGAAAGTCGTATAGAAGAAATTATTTGTACTTTTGTTGTTCATAAAAGCACAGGGTTCAATTAATGAAGTTGAAATTTCACTCTTTCTCCAGCAGATTAACACGACGCATCATCATCGCATTGGTGCTGACAATGACGTTTATCACTGCCTTGATTTTCAAGTTGGTGACAAGCGCAATGGCAGGACTAAACGAAATGTATTATCAAAGCGTGTTGGATTTCACCGATGAAACGTTAGAAAAAGTGCTGACAGCCGTAGAAGTATCTGCTGCCAACAACGTAGACGAGGTAGAGAGTTGGCTTTCTCAACCAGACAAGGTGTATGATGCTATGGAAAGTGAGTTGAAACTGAATCCCCACATCATAGGTTTTGCACTTGCTTTCGAACCCAATTATTATCCTCAAGAGGGATATTGGTTTGAACCATACGTAGTACAACGAAACTCTAAGACAATAGAAAGATTGCAAATCGGTTCTGCCGAGCACGATTACTTTAAGTCTTCATGGTATTCCATCGCACTTAAAGCCGAAGACGGTTATTGGTCGAATCCATATTTCGACGATGCTGGTGCCAAGATGATGGTATGCAGTTATATGTTGCCTATCCATGATCATAAAGGAAAGACGGTTGGCGTATTTATTGCAGACGTATCGTTAAACTGGCTGAAGGAACAAATTGATGAGATTGACGAGAAGAACAACGACAGGCGAAAGGAGATTCTTTCCTATTTCAAGAAGCCTTTTGATTCCTATAGTTTCATCATCGGGCGAAATGGCGACTATATCGTACACCCAGATAGAAAACGAATACTCAACGAGAACTTTTTCGCTTACGCTAATGCTACACCAACTCCATTAGACGAAGAGTTGGGTAAAGACATGTTAGCGGGAAAGAATGGCAAGAAGTTAATCGACATTGAAAAGACCGTTTCGTATGTTTTCTATTCTCCTTTGAAACGTACGGGATGGTCAATGGGAATCGTCGTACCAAAGGCCGCTGTATTACAACCAGGTTTTGTTCTCGGTGCCATTATATTAGCTGTAATGGGCCTTGGCTTGTTAGCTATTTTCCTTGTCTGTCGATTTACTATCCATTTCGCAACGAAGCCTCTAACCTACTTATCCGACTCTGCCAACGAAGTGGCAAAAGGTAATTTCGACACTCCGTTGCCTTCTATCAAATACAACGACGAAATACATCAATTGCGCGACTCGTTCAGAAAAATGCAACAGTCATTGGCTAAATACGTAGAACGACTGAAAACCTCTACCGCACAAAATGCTTCGATGGAAAGTGAACTAAACATTGCGAGAGGAATCCAGATGGAGATGTTGCCCAAAACATACCCACCCTATCCAGAACGAAAAGACATCGACATATATGGTTCGTTGACACCCGCAAGGGCTGTCGGTGGCGACTTATACGATTTCCATATCCATGATGAACGATTGTTTTTCTGCATTGGCGACGTTTCGGGAAAAGGTGTTCCTGCATCATTGGTAATGGCTGTTATAAGTGCACAATTCCGCACGTTGTCTGCCAACGAAGACCAACCACAACGTATCGTCAAGGCAATGAATACCACGATGGTAGGACGTAATGATTCGATGATGTTCGCTACGTTGTTTGTCGGTGTTATCAATCTCAAGACTGGTGAATTACGATATTGCAATGCAGGGCACGATTCACCCGTGATAGTTAGCGAGCAGAGTTATGAACTTCTTCCCGTAGATACCAACGTTCCCATTGGCATTGTACCCGATTGGACATATACGCAACAACAAACAACAATCCAATCAGGTTCTACCATATTCCTATATACAGACGGCCTTACTGAAGCAGAAGAAAAAGACCAAATATTATTTGGGGAGAAAAGAATGCTCGAAACCATCGAGGCAGGAAAGACAAGCGACCCAGAAACTATCATCAACAACATGACCAATGCCATTCGTCTCTACGTAGGTGATGCTGAGCAAAGCGATGATCTCACGATGCTTGCCATTCGATACAACAAACCCGCTTAATCCATATTGAGCAATCTCATATATTTTTCATAGTCGATATGAACACCACCCATAGACTTGAGGTGAGGTGATTCTATTTGGCAATCAATCATAGTTAAGTGGTTTTTCTCCATGTATCTCGCCAAGAAAATCAATGCTATCTTACTGGTATTGGGTTTCAAGGAAAACATACTTTCACCGATAAACGTCTTTTTATAGGTTCCGCCGTATAATCCACCTACCAACTGGTCGCCTTCCCATACTTCCACGCTACTCACCCACCCCATCTTATGCAGGCGAGTATATGCTCGGATGATGTCTTCGCTCAACCATGCGCCTTCTGCTTCATATCTCCCGTTTACTCGACCACAATTCCGAATCACGCCATCAAAATCCTTATTGAACGAACAATGATAGATGCCTTTGTTCATCAATGTTCTCATACTATGCGAGACATGAATCTGGGAGGGAAAAATCACGAAACGCGACATGGGACAAAACCAAAGCGGTTCATCACTATCTCGAAAAGAATACCAAGGGAAAATGCCATGCTGATAAGCCAATATCAAACGATTAGGCGACAAGTCACCACCAATGGCAAACCATCCGTCTTCCAACCCGTGACGTGGGTCGGGAAACCAAAGTTCATCATCTAATTGTACGACGTATCTTTCCATCTTCGCCATAATGAATCACCCGACACCAAGTTTTAATTGTTCTCCATCCATCTCAACATGCGCCTTTCCGCCACGTTTCAGCTTTCCGAAGAGAATCTCACGCATGAGAATGGGCTTGAGCAATTGTGCAATCACGCGATCCATTTCCCTTGCACCATATTCACGTGTAAAGCCTTTTTGCAAGAGGAATGTACGAGCCTCAGCAGATAACTCTAACGTCACGTTCTTTTGCGTTAACTTATCTTGCAATTCACGAAGTTTCTTGTCAAGTATCAAACCTGCCATGTGCAAATCCATGTCATGGAAAACTACCGTTCCCGACATACGATTAATGAATTCTGGCTTGAATGTCTTCTTCACTTGTGCAAGCATGGCCTCACCACGCGATACGTTTCCACTGAATCCAACACTCGCACGCGAAGCATACTGAGCACCAGCATTGGAAGTCATGATAAGCACCACATTCCTGAAATCTGCCTTTTGTCCCTTATTGTCGGTCAGTCGTGCATAATCCATCACTTGCAACAATATATTATATATGTCTTGGTGAGCTTTCTCGATTTCATCCAATAACAATACGCAATTGGGAGACTTGCGAATGGCATCTGTCAACAATCCACCATCTTCATAACCCACATATCCAGCAGGCGAACCGATAAGTTTTGCCACGGCGTGTTTCTCGGTATATTCGCTCATGTCGAAACGTACCAATGAAATGCCTAATTCTTGTGCCAACACACGTGCCACTTCTGTCTTTCCCACACCCGTAGGTCCAACAAAGAGCAAAGAAGCAAGCGGTTTGTTATCATCCAACAATCCCGCCTTGGCCATTTGTATTGCTTCCACCACTTGTCTTACCGCCTCATCTTGTCCGTAAATCTTAGCAAGAATACGTTGTTCGAGTGTCTTCAACGAAGCATTGTTTTCCTCTTTCATGGCCGTAGCATCTATCTTGCATACCTTTGCGAGAACCTCTGAAACAAGAGCCTTATCTACCTTCTGTGTCTTCTTTCCCTCAATGGGATGGAGTTCTCGGTAAGCACCAGCTTCGTCTATCAAGTCGATGGCCTTATCGGGCAAAAAACGGTCACTAATATATTTGGCACTGGCATGAACGGCATATTCAATTACCTCATTCGAATAAGTGACATTGTGGAATTGTTCGTATTTCTTTTTCAATCCTTTCAATATGTCTATCGTCTCTTCAATAGACGGTTCGGGAATGTCTATTTGTTGGAAACGTCGCACAATGCCACGACTACGTGCAAAGTAGCGATTGTACTCATCGTATGTCGTAGAACCGATAAAGCGAATATCACCTTTTTCCAAATAAGGTTTCAACATATTGGAAGCATCCATCGAACCATCAGAGATACGACCTGCCCCTATCAAATTATGTATTTCGTCGATATAGACAATAGAGTTTCCTTCCTTCT
The DNA here is from genome assembly GCA_900314715.1 of uncultured Prevotellaceae bacterium. Taxonomy (GTDB): domain Bacteria; phylum Bacteroidota; class Bacteroidia; order Bacteroidales; family Bacteroidaceae; genus Prevotella. Next base: position 10,828 of record OMWI01000051.1, read on the forward strand.
GTATACCGTCCATCACGCGCTTGATGCGTTTCTCGAAATCACCACGGTATTGCGTTCCAGCCAACATCGCTCCCAAATCCATCTGATAGACGCGACTTCCCTTCAAACGAGGAGGCACATTTCCCTTGACTATTCGCATGACAAGCCCATAAACCAATGCGGTCTTTCCCACACCTGGTTCACCTACATGCAAGGGATTGTTCTTGTCTTTGCGACAAAGCACCTGTATAGTTCTTTCCAATTCCGCTTCTCTTCCGATGAGTGGATTCTTGTTTTCCACCCAGTCATTCATACAAGTAACCATGTTGTTTTCCGTCTTCTCATTGGAAGAAAATAATGATTCTTCGCCAAAAGGATCATCGCTATCATCCATCAAGTCATCATCACTCATAGATAGGAAATCTTTAGAATCGTCTTCCTTATCTTCCTTTTTCTCTTGTTGAGTGAAAACATGATCACTCTGACTATCCTTTTCCTCATAATTATATATGAGTTGTCTCATAAAATCGCTTATATTGGAACCGAAAAAACGATTCAACACATAAGCAGCCATGGACTCCTCCAACGACAAAATAGCCTTCACCACATGAGGAATTCCCATCATTCTCTTACCAGCAGACACCGTATTTAATGCTGCCAACTCCATCATTTGCTTGAACTGAAGTGAGTATTCAACGGTATATTGTTCGTTGGCTTTAAAAGTTTCTTGAGTTTCAAGCCACCCCTCCAATTCCATTCTGATATTAATAGGTTGCACATTCATAAGCTTAATGGTGTCTATGAATGGGTCCTGAAGAAACAAGACATTAAGGAAATGCTCGGGCATAATATACTCATGACCGAAATCATTGGCAAGATCTATGGCATCTGCAATGGCGGTTCTGACTTCTTCTAAAATATTCATTATTATTCTGGCAATAAAACTATGCGTAAAGGAAAACCTGCTTCATCTGCCATTTGGGTGGCTTTTTGTACTTTCGTGGCAGCTATGTCAAGACTATAGACACCTACAACTGCCTGACCGGAATGATGTACTTGCAACATCAAAGTCTCAGCTTCGGTTTCGTTCTTGTTAAACACCTTCATTAACAACATCACGACAAATTCCATCGTCGTGAAATCGTCATTATAAAGAACTACTTTGTAACGTCGTGGTTCGCGCAGGTTAGTATTTTCCTTTTCGCGGATAAATGTTTTTTCTTTTGGCATAGTTTGCAAAATTAATGAAAATAGAAGTGCAAACAAAATAATTATTGTATTTTTGCAAAATTAAACATTTAGGAAAATGGCGCATTCAGAAAACTATATCACTCCAAACGAATTGTTTGAGCGCGTAGCGGAAATCCTTCGTTGCGAAAAAGACAATCCTTCCATCAACAAGATGATGCATGAAACGTTGGTCTTGACGTGTGCGGAAGGCTTGAAAGACACGCGACATGGATTCGGCAACTTGTCTTCGCAAGTAGACGTTTTGTGCAAGATACACCATGTAAAACCCTCTGATTGCGTGGCTATCCAGAAGATGAGAAGAGATAGCAATATTGCCAAACCACTCTCACCAGAAGTAGTACAAGAAGACTGCAAAGCATTGGCCGTTTTTATCTCTATGGTTTTCCACACGCAAATACCGTCTTTAGTGGTTGCAAACATATCGTTTGCCCCTCGTAAACATCATCTTCAGCAACACATAGATTATAAATATATAAGGTGTATCGTAGAAGACTGGGATGAAACGTATCTCTACGTAACGGTTGACCAAGATGGTTGCACCAAACCACTAACCGTGGATTACGTAAACACAAAGGAGTATATCGACCTGAGTTATCTAAAAGACATTATACATGTAGGAACCCAATTAAACTTATTGGATTGCACTATGGAGAAGGATGTTGCCGTTCCGCGGGTAGTTGTGGTGGAACCTGATTATCTATTGGATATCAGTAGCATAGCTGCTTGTTTTGAAGACTACGGACATCATCCTCTCTCGTTCGTGATGAACAAGATGAAGCCAAAAGCCAACACGCCACATATTCTTATAGGAAACTTTGCGGGAAATGCATTGGACGATATCATCAACAACCGCCAATACCAAATCAACGAGACCATCAAGAACAATTTTAGAGAAAAAGCGTTGGAATATTGTACGTGTGAAGAACTCAATATCGTTGACTTCAAGGAAAAGATTGCCGTACAAGTGAAAAACATTCAGCAAATCGTGGAATATCTCTTCAATTCATACGATAGGGATAAGGCAATACTTGAACCGTCGTTCGTTTGCGAGAAATTGGGATTGCAAGGTCGTGTTGACTTAATGACAACCGACATGCGATTATTGGTGGAACAAAAAGCGGGAAGAAACATGTATGTGGAACGCAAGAGCAGAAACAAGCATGGTAGTTTTCACGTTGAGAAACATTATGTGCAAGTGTTGCTTTATTATGGAATATTGGCTTACAACTTCCATGTCAGCAGGAAAGAAGCAGACATTCACTTGCTCTATTCCAAATATCCATTACCTAATGGATTGCTCGAAGTTCAACCTTTGCAAAAGCTTATCCATGAAGCCATTAAGTTCAGGAACTTGGTGGTTGCAACGGAATACCAAATTGCACAAGACGGATTCGAAAGCATCATTGACCATATAACGCCTGAAACTCTTAACGAGGAGAGGATGAACGATTTCTTTTTCAACAAATACCAATTGCCCAATATTACCAACACCACTACCCCACTTCACCAACTATCGCCATTGGAACGCGCTTATTTTTGTAGGATGATGACATTCGTTGCAAAAGAACAGTTGTTGGCAAAGGTTGGAGCGGTGGAAGGAACGGGTAACAGCAATGCTGACTTATGGAATATGCCGTTGGCAGAGAAGAAGGAAACGGGAAATATCTATACCGACCTCACCATCATTCACAAGGAAAAAAGTGCTTCATCACACGGATTTGACACCATTACCTTGAGCATTCCCGACCAAGGAGATGATTTTCTTCCTAATTTCAGGAGGAGCGACATGGTTTATCTATATAGTTATCAGAAAGGCGAGGAACCCGACGTTAGGAAGAATATCCTCTATCAAGGTGCTATCGCCGAACTGAGTAGCACGGAGATTACCGTTCATTTGAACGATGGACAACAAAATCAGTCGCTCTTTAACGACCATCTACCATACGCCATAGAACATGCAAATAGTGATATTGGAAGCAGTAGTGCGATTGCGGGATTGCACCAGTTTATCTCCTCCATCCCAAATAGGAAGGCTTTATTGTTGGGACAACGTCCGCCGACATGCGACAAGAGCAGACAACTCACTCGCACATATCATCCGAATTACGACGAGATAGTATTGAAAGCCAAACAAGCCAATGATTATTTCCTCTTGATAGGACCTCCTGGAACGGGAAAGACTTCTATGGCTTTGCGTTTCTTGGTGCAAGAGGAATTGGCTTCATCCACTTCGTCCATCTTATTGATGGCTTACACCAATCGGGCGGTAGATGAGATTTGTGCCATGTTAAATGATGCAAACATCGATTACATCCGTATCGGAAACGAATATAGTTGTGATTCGCGCTTCAAGTCGCATCTCTTGGGAAATGCCATTGAACAATGTCCGAAACTGAACGCCATTAAGGAGAAGATAGAACAAACGAGGGTCATCGTGGGAACTACTTCCACTATGTCTGCTCGTCCTCTTATTTTCAGCATCAAGCATTTCTCGCTCGCCATCATCGATGAAGCCAGTCAGATATTGGAACCCAACATTATCGGTTTACTCTCTATGCATCATCAATCTTCCGACATTGACAAGTTTATCCTCATCGGTGATTACAAACAATTGCCTGCCGTGGTGAGACAAAACGAGAAGGATACGATCATCGAACATCCGTTGCTCAACGAAATCGGCTTGCAAGATTGTAGGAATTCACTCTTTGAACGACTCATCAAAACGGAAAGAATGCAAAAAAGAGCCGATTTCATCGGGATTTTACGTAAGCAAGGACGTATGCATCCCGACATTGCAGAGTTTCCAAACATGATGTTTTACAGAGATGAAAAACTGGAACCTGTACCTTGTGAACACCAAACGGAAACTCATATCGACTACTCGCTACCATCGGAAGATGAATTGGATGAAAGATTGAAGCATCATCGCATGATTTTCATTCCATCTCAGACGTGCAAACGACCAGAAGTGTCTGATAAAGTCAATACGGAAGAAGCGCGAATCGTTGCTGACATCGTTCGACGAATACATCGTTTCTATGGTGAGAAATTCAATCCCAACACCACCATCGGTGTCATCGTGCCTTATAGAAATCAAATCGCCATCATCCGCAAGGAGATAGAGAAATGGCAAATACCCGTTCTCAACCAAATCTCCATCGACACTGTGGAACGCTATCAAGGTAGTCAGCGCGACGTCATCGTCTATTCGTTTACCATACAATATCGTTATCAATTGGCCTTCCTTACCGCTAATAGTCTTATTGAAGACGACGGACAAGTAATAGACAGGAAATTGAATGTTGCCATTACGCGCGCACGCAAACAAATGATTATTACGGGACACGAGGAAACGCTATCTTACAACGAAACATTCCGTAAATTCATTGATTTTATGAAGAAAAAAGAAAAAAATTGCTAAAAAACAATGAGATTCAAAAAATAATTCCTACCTTTGCAAAAGGTATAAATAAAAGAGGATATTGAGGATACGGAATTCCGACTACAGGAAGTTGTCGGAATTCTTTATTTTTGTTATCCAAAAATTAAAGAACTTAAATACAAGATATTATGGCTTATATGTCACAAGAAGGCTACGAAAAACTCGTGGCAGACTTAAAACACTTAGAGTCCGTTGAGCGTCCTAAAATATCAGCGGCAATAGCTGAGGCGCGCGACAAAGGAGACTTGAGTGAGAACTCGGAATACGAGGCTGCTAAAGAAGCACAATCTCACCTTGAGTCTAAAATAAACAAGTTGAAAATCACCATCTCGGAAGCCAAGATCGTTGACGTTTCCAGATTGAGCGGTGATGTAGTGCAAATACTCTCAAAGGTTGAACTTACCAACATGGCAAACCAATCGAAAATGGTTTATACCATCGTGAGCGAAAGCGAAGCCAACCTGCGCGAAGGAAAGATTTCCATCAAGACACCTATTGCTCAAGGTTTGTTGAACAAGAAAGTGGGCGACGAAGTGGAAATCGCAATTCCAAGAGGAACCATCAAATTGCGCATCGACAAGATTTCACTTGATTAACTATTTTGTCTAACCTAATCAATAAACACCATGAGTATTTTCTCAAAAATCGCAGCAGGCGAAATTCCCAGTTACAAATGTGCTGAAAACGACCAGTTCTATGCGTTCTTAGACATCAATCCTTTGGTTAAGGGACACACTTTGGTCATTCCTCGCCGTGAAGTAGATTATATCTTCGACATGGAAGATGATGAAATCGCCGCATTCCAAGTATTTGCCAAGCAAGTGGCCATCGCCATCAAGAAAGCTTTCCCATGCAAGAAAGTGGCAGAAGTGGTATTGGGATTGGAAGTTCCACATGCACACATCCACCTCATCCCCATGCAAAGTGAAGGTGACGTAGATTTCAGAAAAGAAAAACTGAAACTCTCTGAAGATGAATTCAAAGACATTGCAAATAAGATATATACAGAATTTAAAAGAGGTTAGTGGTTACTAACCTCTTTTTCGTATTTCAATAGAAGGGGTGAGAGGTGAGTAGTGAGAGATATGAAGAATTAGGTAATTCACAATGAATAATTCACAATTCACAATGAATAATTCACAATGAATAATTCACAATGAATAATTCACAATTGAAGGAATTGAAAATTGTGAATTGTGAATTAAAAGTAATCTCTTGCTTCTTACTTTCTTGCTTCTTACTTTCTTAAATAAATTCCATACCCTTCTTTATCTGTACCTCATTGATGTATTTCCTGACCAATGCAGAGGAATCTTCTTTCTTGCAAATCAACAAGACATTGTCCTTTTCTGCAACAATATAACCATCCAGTCCGTTGATGACACCCAGTTTTCCCTTTGGCAACTTGATGATGTTATTCTTACTGTCGTCAATGATAATGTCACTATCTACAATCACATTGTCGCCTTCCACCTTTTGCATCGCCTCATAAATACTATGCCATGCACCCAAGTCAGCCCATCCGAAACTACACTTCTTTACATATACGTTTTCCGATTTCTCCAAGATGCCGTAATCCACAGACATGTTGGGATACAAAGGGAAATTCTTTTCCACATACATTTCCTCCATGTCGATGGTATAAGTAGGAGAAGTCAAGTCCAAGTTACGCAAAACGGCAGGCAATAACTTCACGAAGCAACTCAACAGGTATTCAACATTCGACATGAACAAACCCGTATTCCAATAAAACTCACCACTTTCCATGAACAAACGGGCAAAGTCGCGATCTGGCTTTTCCGTAAACGACTGCACCTTATATAAGTCATTTCCCACGTTCTCACCCAGTTGCACATAACCATAACCAGGTTCTGGTCTGGTAGGTTTCACGCCCATCGTCAGCAATCCGTCATTATTGCTAACGAATTCCAAACCCTCCAACATGTCGCGCTTAAACAAATCCTCATTCTGTACGGCATGGTCAGAAGGAACGACAATAAGATTGGCATTCGGACAAAAGAACTTCGTCCTATGAGCAGCCCACGCAACACTCGGAGCCGTATTTCTATAAATAGGCTCTGCCATCAAATTCTGGCTGGGCAACTCAGGCAACTGTTCACGCACCAAATCAGCATACGTCTGATTGGTATTCACTAAAATATGGTCTGCAGGTATTATCTTGGCCAATCGGTCAAACGTCTGTTGCAATTGCGTCCTTCCTACACCAAAGAAATCAATAAACTGCTTAGGATATTCCGCACGGCTAACTGGCCAAAGTCTTCTTCCCTTTCCTCCAGCCAATATTACGCAATAATTATTATTTGTCATGTATCACTAAGATTAATAGCTATTAGGATAACGAAAAGTCCATGTATTTATTACATTTCACACCATAAAAGAAGAAAGAATTGCACAGATTCAAACATTTTTGCAAAAAAGTTTGTGCAGTTCAGAAAAAAGATGTACCTTTGCACCGCATTTGAAGCCCAGATGGCGGAATCGGTAGACGCGCTGGTCTCAAACACCAGTGGGGCAACCCGTGCCGGTTCGACCCCGGCTCTGGGTACTTAGAACACCTTGTAAGTCGTTGATTTACAAGGTGTTTTCTTTTTCTGAGGTGTTAAAAAGGTGTTAATTTTGAACATATAACAGAAAGTTGGTCAAAGAAACGAAAAGAGGGAAGATGAAAAGTTAAAGAAACGTAGTACATCACCCATTTCTTTCCTTTTCTCACTGAATTTGACTATCTTTGCACCGCAAATAGCAGTTAAGTCATAGTATGAACGAACAGGAACAGGCAATAGCCAAGATTCAACAAACGTTGGATTATTGCATCCAGCAAACGCTGCGTTCGCTGGAAGATACCATTGAACGCAAAGCAGAAGTTCTTCCGGTTAATGAATTGACAGAAGTTGAGCGGAGCGAGTACACCCATGCCCTGGATGAACTCGCTGTCATCTATTCCAAGTTCCCTGCTGTTCGTAGTATCAAGAGCTACATGCACCTTCCCAACTATCTTTGGGAAAGTACATTCATTGAGTCCTTGACTATGGAAGAGAAACGTAAATGGTTTCACAACCATAGCCTTGCCACATACGGTGATTTTTGCAAAGACAACACCATTTTTGATGAGTCATTCCCCTACTTCTCTGTTGTCTATCAGGTTGTAGTCAATGAAAAGTACACTCAGTTTCTCAAAAAGAGGAATGACCAAAGGAACCTTAGTTCTTTCATCGTGATGGAGAAAGGTGAAAACTCTGTTTCCTCTAACCCCGAATCGATAACTGAACCTGCCACCGAAAATGTTCAAGTTGAGAAATACACTTTTGAACACTCGTTAAACGACCAACAAATTAACTCCCTGGTAGATTGTGTCAATGAGGTGCGGATGTTCAAAGGTGGCGAAGTGACCTTTGAACAACTGAAATCCATCTTTGATTGTCAGCCCATAGCTCCGCTCAGGTCAAGCAATAATCGTCTGTTAGCATTTTTCTTCGACCAACTTTCCAACCACTCATATATTACTGAAAAATGGCAATCGGCTATCTACAAGAACAACCTTTTCCTTTCGTCGCAGAAAGATTCCTTTGTAAACCAAACGGATATATCCACGGCTGTCAATCATTGCCGGGACATTCTAATGAAAGGGAAGTTTGCTAAAATAAATCAGTATATCAACAATCTGAAAGGACTTTCAGAATAGGAAAAGACATCTAAGAAGCACAAAAACATTGACAATGGGTTGACACATCAAACATTGTCAAACAATCTTCAAACTTATTAGCGATACCTTTGCCCCCGAATTCAAATTTCGGAGGGCGCGCACTCCTATTGTCTCATTTAATAATTATAGAAATATGGACGCTAATAAGTCAATTGAACAACGCATCGAGGAACTGGAGTCCCTCGTGTATGCATCCAAGAACGTGCTGAGTTTTGATGAAGCCAGCAAGTTCCTATCCTTGTCGAAGAGTTATCTCTACAAGTTAACCTCGGCGGGTCTCATTCCACACTACAAGCCTCAGGGCAAGATGATCTATTTCGAGAAGAACATCCTCGAAGAATGGTTACGCCAGAACCCGGTCAAGACTCAAGCACAGATTGCCAGTGAAGCACAGAAGTATTTACTTAATCGAAAGTAGGCAATGGAAACACGTAACTATAATCCCAACGAGTCGATGACTAAGGACGAGTTCCGTGTCATCTGGCAGTCCATCCACTTGAAAGTAACCGATGAGTATACCGTTCCACCTGAAACTCTTCGGGTGAACGGTTCCACCATCGGTACGCTTGGTAACTTCAGTGCATCCACAGGCAAGGCTAAAAGCAAGAAGACCTTCAATGTATCGGCCATTGTAGCAGCAGCGCTCACCAACCATGAGGTGCTGTGCTACTCGGCATCATTCCCCCAAGACAAGCGCAAGATACTATACATTGACACAGAGCAAAGTAAGTTCCATTGCCAGAAGGTGATGAAACGTATTCTGCGATTGGCCGAATTGCCGACAAATGCTGATTGTCCTAATCTTCTTTTCGTTGCCATGCGAGAATTATCTCCCGAGAAACGAAGGACGGTCATTGACTACATGCTTTCCAACATAGAGGGCATCGGTTTGGTCGTTATTGATGGAATACGTGACCTGATGTATGACATCAACAATCCGACGGAATCCACGGAAATCATCAATTTGCTGATGCGATGGTCGAGCAGCTACAATCTGCACATTCATACAGTCCTCCATCTAAATAAAGGTGATGACAATACCCGTGGTCATATCGGAACCGAGTTAAACAACAAGGCAGAGACTGTCTTGCAGGTGACAAAGTGCCAGACGGATGCCAACATCAGTGAGGTAAAAGCCATGCATATCCGTGACAAGGACTTTGAGCCGTTTGCTTTCCGTATCAATGAGGACTCCTTGCCGGAATTGGTTGTTGGCTATGAATGCCAACAGAAAACGGAACGATTAGCACTTACGGAACTACCGGACGAGAAACACAAAGAAGCTCTTCGTATTGCTTTCGGGAAGGGCGACATCCAAGGTTACAACAATCTAATTGTTGCCTTGAAGCACGGTTATGCTTCCATTGGATTTGAACGTGGGCGCAATACTCTGGTCACACTCAACAAGTGGCTGATGTCCCGTGATATTATTGTCAAACATGACAAGACGTACAGTTTAGCATGGGGCATATATAGTGAGAATCAACATAAACCTAACCATCAAAACCTCTTTGATTATGACCATTGAACAAGCTAAGCAAATACGACTGGAAGATTTCTTGCAGTCACTCGGACACACCCCTGCTCGACAAAGGGGTAATAAGTTGTGGTATCATTCGCCGTTGCATAGCGAAAGTACTCCATCGTTCAAAGTCAACACCGACCGAAACCAATGGTATGACTTCGGAATCGGCCGTGGTGGTAGCATTATCGACTTTGCCATATTGTATTACCACACCAATGACATTTCCCATGTACTCAAAAAGATTGAACGTGAGTCTCCCACCACGGCTGTGATTCCAATTTCTTCCTGCCATCAACAGTCTTCGGAACCAAGTTTCAAGGATGTAGAAACAAAACCTCTGACACATTTCGCTTTGGAGGACTATATTAGGAAACGCAAGGTTGACATCGACATCTGTCGCCAGCATTGCAACGAGACCCATTATTCTCTTGGTGACAAGCGATATTTTGCCATTGGGTTTCCTAACAAATCTGGCGGAAGCGAACTGCGCAATCCTTTCTTCAAAGGTTGTATACCTCCAAAGGATATCTCAGTCATCCGGCGCGAGCAGCACCGTAGCGAGTGCAGCGTTTTTGAGGGCTTCATGGATTACCTGTCATTCCTAACCATGAAAAAGCGTGGGTATGCATACGGCCGTTTAAGCGAAGATCAGGATTTTATCATCTTGAACTCCGTCACAAATCTGCCAAAAGCCATCCCCCTGCTTGAAGGTTATGACCACATCTATTCGTTCCTCGATAACGACCACGCAGGGCGTGAAACCCATGCAAAACTCGTAGAAGCGTATGGCGATAATGTGGTAAGCATGTCAGAACATTTTGACGACTTCAAAGATGTCAATGACCTCTTATGTTGGATTGAGAGCAAACATGAATGAACTTGTGAGTGCTATGCAAGAAGTGCCAATGTCGAACAATCGGCTTCGCTGCCAGTTCGCTTATTGGCTTTCTTGCAGACGCTCGCAGGCTCGCATCAGATTAACAATTATCCATCAAAACAGAATCAACAATGAAAAAGATCTCACATAAAAAGACTGTCGAAAGACCTTGTTTGGAATGCCGCTTGGCATTCCGGTTATCAGCGAAAGAGAAACAAGAAATAGAGGCGAAGGCTAAGCTATGTGCAATGTCACTGAGTAAATATATTCGCAGATGTGTAGTAGGACACAGTCCCAAACTCCATCTTACGGAACAAGAAACTGAAGCCTTCATCAGCTTGGCAAATGCCCGTGGCGACATTGTGCACATCAAGAATGCCATTAGTGGCAAAAGCCAGGAAGAACTGCTGCGCTACTTTCGAGATTCCAACTTCATGAATTATTGGATTCTTGCGACCGATAAACTTATCCGTCGCTGGTATGAAATCGAACGTCAATTATCAGAATAGCCTATGATAGCCAAAGCAAGATCCATTTCGCATGGAAGTATTTCCATCGACTATATTACTCGAATGGGAATGGCTGAGATTGTAAAACTCAACCATCTTCCCAAGGACGTTGAGGTGGAAGCCTGGTGGGCACACATGCAGGCTCACCAGATGAAGTTTCTGTATAAGCGTTCGAAGCATCGCCCGATGAAGAATTTCATGATACGCATTGAGATTTCTCCTGCAAGGGAAGAAACCGAAGGCTTTACTCTTGCTGATTGGGAGAAACTGGAAGAGGACTTCATCAAAGCATTCGATGGCATAGACCTCTCGAAAAAGACTGGCCGCACCTCCGCCGCTGGTACTAACATCGCCAATTCCCAATATGTTGTATCTCTACACCGCGATAGTAAATCAGGCATTGTCCACATGCATCTTGATTGTAATCGCATTGACATGGAAGGTAACGTCAACGATGATCACGACATCGGTATCCGGGCTACGATGGCAGCCAATGAAGTGACACGCCAACGTGGATGGGTACAAGCAGAGCAGCGTTCCGATGAAAACAAAGAGAGAATCGCGTTTGACTGTATGAATGCACTTAAAGCCATGCCCAGGTTCTCATGGGATGTCTATGTTCAGGAACTTGCAGCCAAGGGTTACGACCTGAAACTGCGTTATGACTCCAATGGGGTTGTAAGAGGTTATACCGTCCGCATGGGAAACTCCATTTACAAGTCGTCTGAGTTGGGGAAGGGGCGTAACTTGATGCCCTCAAAGATTGAATCGACATGGCGTAAGCTGCAGCCTTTGAATTCTAATGAGAATAGATCTCATTCAGGACAATCCGATAGTCCAAAACTCAATATTATTCCTCAGCCAAAGGTAATGCCAAAAGCTGAGCGACCAATCTATTGCCTCCGCAAAGTAGATGTGGATGGTCACATCTATTCCATTGAAATTCCCGACAAGGCCCTTGATGCTGTGAAGGATGAAGTTGCCAGTTTCAAGGCTAATGACGAAACGGCCAACCACATTGTCGATGTGGCTCTTTTGCTTTTCGCTAGCTACATTGATGCAGCCACATCTTTGTCTGAAAGTTGCGGTGGAGGTGGAACGTCCCCATCCTTTGGCTGGGGAAAAGACGACGAGGATGATTGGGAATGGGCAAAGCGTTGTGCACAGATGGCCCATTCCATGGTAACAACACCAAAGCCCCAAATACGTCGGAGCCGAGGAAGATAAAACAGCATGTCTATGAAGAAATACAATATCAACCAAGAGATTCCAGTGCCACCACCAATGCCTGAGGACACTGCAAACCCAGTCAAACACATGTTGAGTTCTATAGACCATCAGCATGAGTTCTCTCAGGAAGAGAAACGGATGGAGGTCAAGATAGAATTATTGCACCAAGCCGTTTCTGATTTGGATAGTCACATCACCTCTGCCAAGGAGATGTGTGACCGCATGATCGAACTTGGAAAAGTTATCGAGACTGGTTGCTCGAAACTCGGTGACGTTGCAGACTATATCACTGATTTGAAGCAGCAGATTGAAAACATGGTCATACCAGCAAAGATTACTCCAGACTCCTTTGAGGAAGTCAAAAAACGTGTCGACGATTTGATACAGCAAGCCAACAATCTGTTGGAGCAACATCGGCTTCAGCAACGCCAGGAATGGAATGCGCAGAACGACCACCTCAAATCTGTAGTGCGTGAGAACAAGGGAATCTGGTTGTCCAACAAAGTATTCTGGTGGGTCATAGGCATCTTTGAAGTAGCCGTGTGTCTTGCCATCTACTTCGGTGGTAACGCTCTGGTCTCTGCCATTCGGTAACACACTAACAATGAAAAGCCCAGCTGACCAAGTGAATCAGTTGGGCTTTTTATAATATTGCTTGAACACCAAGGCTTAAACTATTACTTCCCAGAAGCCACCTTTGTCTGGACCAACTCGACGAACAACACCTTGCTCTTGTAGTTTCTTGATGTTTCTTGCAATGTTTCTCCTGTCAACACCTATGATTTCAGCCATTTTAGAGGTTGAAATATAAGGATCCTCCTTTATCAAGTCTATAATTTTCTGTGACGTTTTCTGTGACGTTTTCTGTGACACATCTATGACGTTTTCTGTGGCATTCACCTTTTCTGTGACGTTTACATCCACCCTTTCATCATTTACAGTCACCTTTTCTGCTACCTTTTTCTGCTACTCATTAAAGTTTTTCTGCTACTTCCCATTTTTGAACTAGCAGATTCATTTCAACGATTTGAACATTTTGTTGATGCATTTTTTCTTTTGGTCCATATTAGGGTGAACGTAAAGGTTGAGTGTTGTGCTGATGTTGGCATGGCCCAGAATTACACTTACGGTCTTATAGTCACACTGGCTTTCAATGCATCTTGTGGCAAATGAGTGGCGAAGCCCGTGAAACTTCAAATCCGGGATGCCGAGTTGTTTCAGTAGTTGCTTGTAATAGTTGCGGTAGGTACGCGGCTCTGTCGGCTTTGCCTCATTGGTTATCACAAAGTAGTCATCATTCATCAGCTTCTTTAGGGGACGGATAAGTTTCATAAGTTCCTTGCTGATAGGTATCTCTCGTATAGAGTTCTTCGTCTTAGGCGTACCGATAACAAGCTCTGTTCGTCTTTCATCACCATCAATGATGTAGATTCGCTCTATAGTTCTGTTTACATGGATGGTCTCTGTACCCAAGTTTATATCGCTCCACTTCAAGGCACACACCTCTCCGATTCGCATTCCTGTACTCAGGCAGATGTATATACCGAGGTTGCGGAAAGTGAAGTTATCTGTGACATATTGCATCAACTTCTTCTGATGGCTGATGGTTAACACGTTCAACTCTTTGACCTTCTGCTCTGTTGGGTACTTGATACTCCAGTCGGTAAATTCAAGCAGTCCTGCTTTCACTCCAAACTTATGAATCATCTTTAGGACAATCAAGATGTCTTTCACCGTCTTTTGGCTCAGTCCATTATTTAACTTCTGTAGCGCAAAGGCTTGAACATCATCCTCTGCCAAAAAGGACTTGTCACCAAATGCTGGTAGGATGTGGTTCTCCAAGATGAGGGCGTATGCCGACATTGTTGACTGCTTTACATACTGCCGCTTGTCGCTCTTCCAGAGGGCAGCAACTTCTCTAATCGTTTTCTTATCCATAATTTACTCTTTTAAGGGTTATACCTATTTATATAATAAGGTATATGGAGTAAGATTAGAGAAACAGAAGCATCAAAGTCCCAAATTTGAGATTCCCAGAGTTTAATGGAGAATGGGTTAAATATAGGGTAAGTGATGTGTTAGATTTTTATTCTACTAATTCGTTAAGTTGGGATCAATTAGAATACAATACGGACGAGTTACAAAATCTACATTATGGTCTTATACACGTGGGACTACCTACTGCTGTCGATATGAATGAGAGTATATTGCCTAATATAAAGAAAGAGTTTCTTCCAAAGAACTATGAATTATGTAAGAATGGTGATGTAGCATTTGCTGATGCATCAGAGGACACAAACGAGGTCGCTAAAGCCATTGAATTTGTTAATCTGTCGAACAGGAATGTTGTTTGTGGCTTGCATACAATTCATGGAAGAGATAACCATAATCTAACTTCTGTTGGATTCAAAGGATATGCTTTTGCCTCGGAATCATTCCATAATCAAATCCGACGCATAGCACAAGGAACTAAAATATTCTCTATAAGCTGTAAGAACTTTACCGAGTGTTATATTGGCATTCCATCCAAAGAAGAGCAAACTAAAATTGCAAAACTTCTTGGGCTTATAGATGAAAGAATCTCAACCCAAATCAGGATAATTGATAAGTTGCAATCCCTAATGAAAGGACTTGCGGAACATTTTACTGCATTTACTCCTAACATAAAAATTGCAGATTGCCTGAATTGTCATTCGTCCATATTGCAAGAAAATCAAGTAAAGGACGAAGGCAAATATAAGGTTTATGGTGCGAATGGAATTTGTGGATATAGCGATAGTCCAGCAATCTTAGAAGATACCATCCTTATTGTAAAAGACGGTTCTGGTGTTGGAAATGTAAGCTATGCCAGTGGTGAATACTCTGTTATAGGAACCTCAAATTACCTGACAGCCAAGTCTGGGTATTCACTGAAGTATCTATACTACTGCTTAATGATTTTCAACTTTGTCCCTTACAGAACTGGTATGGCCATACCTCATATATATTTCAAGGACTACGGAAAAGCTTTGATTTATTGCCCATCATTAGATAAGCAAATTCAAATAGCCACCTTACTATCAAAGATTGAATGTAAGATTGAGGCAGAAAAAACAATTACTGATTCCTACCAGCAACAAAAGCGTTTTCTCTTGCAATCAATGTTCATATAAATAGATTACGTAAAAGGAACTCTTTTTGAAGTTGATAATGTGCCAAAATCCAATTCTCTACTTTGATTTTGTTATCATAAGCATTGAGTATTTCAAAGATTCTATGTTGGTCCTCAATAGATGGATAGAGGAACTGCTTCTGCAAGAAGTCAGACTTCTGCAAATTGAATCTTGTACTTCCCTGTGCTAAAGGATAAACCTCGCGTCTGAACCGACTTGAATTGAAAAAGTAAGCCATGTATGGTGAAAAGACTTTCTCCTCTCTATTTCTTACACCAAAGCAGAAACTATTGAGATATGTTTCGGTACTATTACCTGAATATACCGCTCCATAACAAACTTCTTCTGGAGTCTCTGATGAAAGTGTGAATAGCATATCTCCTTTTTGCACTACATTCTGTTTCTCGTTACGTTCAACAGATACCTTTCCACAGCAGTCATCATCCACAAAGTTGTTTGCATATATACATACATAGGTTATGTATGGTTTGCCTCCACCAAAATCCTCTGCGGATTTTCCCGATAGCCCAGAATAATCCTCCCCAATGTCCGAGAACGACAGGGAATACGACAAAGGCACAGAATCCTGCAAATAATCGTTTAGTCCTTTCATAAGGGTATATTTTTCTCTAATGTCAGCACTATATTACCAAATCTTTTCTAATATTCAAGGAAATTGGGTTACATTGAAAATGGTGGGTGATATTGCGAAAGGCAAGCAGATTAATGGGTCAGAATTGTTAGATGAGGGAATGTATTATGTTATGAATGGTGGGATAACTCCTTCCGGCTATTATAACAATTACAACACTCCTGCCAATACAATATCAATTAGCGAAGGAGGTAATTCATGCGGTTACGTACAATACAATAGTGTACCATTTTGGAGTGGAGGACATTGCTATAACCTACGTATAAAGAAAAGTTTCGATTCACAATATATTTTTCACTTTCTGAAGTTCAAAGAATTGGACATCATGGCACTGCGCATCGGGTCAGGGCTTCCAAATATTCAGAAAAAAGATTTGGAACATTTTCAGGTCCTTGTTCCCGACTTCACTACCCAAAAGAAGGTCGCAGGTTTGTTCGTACTAATCAATAAAAAGGAAGAGACCGAAATGAAACTCATGAATGCATGGAAAATGCAAAAGAAGTATCTATTGCAAAAACTATTCATATGAACATAGCTTTGAGCAAGTAATGCTTTTGGATCATTAGATATTCTTTGTATTTCTCTTCGATAATAATTTTGTCTGTGAGTATTGAAATGCGCCTGCTTACTACTCTTTGTTGCTCTATATTTGGAATGGTAAGGGGAATATTACATAGACTATCCCATGACAAACACATACGCACACTGCCCTCTAAACGTTTTAGCATTTCATTGTGGAAATATCGAGTATAGAAAAAATACTCCAGATATTCGGGTAATATCTGCTGCTTGGCTTGGAAGCATATGTACATAGGGCTAACAATACCATCTTCAAAAGTTGTAAGGCGAGCGATTGAACCTACATTTATTCGGGCTGGGTTATAAGCGAAGTCATTACGCTTCACAACTTTGTAGTTGGATGTATCATCACTGGCAACTATTCTGTCTTCAAACTGTTCTGACTGTTCAATAAATTTCCTCCGATTGTTCACAGACAAAACTGTACAATAAGTATTATCTCGGTTGCGCATGGAAACCTGCATTATGGCATCACCAACCTTACATTTGGTAGGCATATGACTATACATGTTTTCAATAAGTGCTGACCTTAATTGTTTCAAATCCTCAATTATCCTGTTTTGGGTTTCAATGCGTTCGTCTAACACAGACAACAAGGATGATATTTTCTCTTGCTCAGATTTTGAAGGATAACGTACTTTTAGGCGTTTCAAACTTTCGCCATATAGGTGAACAACTGACACACCTTGGGCTATTTGTGCAATATCGAGTTTCCTCACTCCATTTAATTGGTAACTAAAGAAACGTCCATCTTGATCTTTCAGGCGAATGATGTTTA
>OMWI01000067.1 GCA_900314715.1 uncultured Prevotellaceae bacterium
AAGACTGGATTTCATGACACCAGTCGAGTTTATCAAACAAAAATATGGAGAGAATAAAACAATTATTAAGTTGTTGCGTTATTAATTTGAATCCTGCTCGTGTTAAAAAAGCTAAACCATATATTTACGCCTTGTAAACGTCATATTTGCGAGAAGTAAACACCATATTTGTGAGGCGCAAATGCAATACTAACAAATTAACAATTAACAATTAACAATAAGGTACTATCTATGTAGCAATAATGGTGTATATATATAGTTATATTAATATATTATTATAATAATATATTAATATAAAATTATAATACTAATATATTATTATATTTTACCTATATATTGTTTCATTTTATAACATAAACTAAAAACAAAATATATACAACCTATCTTATTGTTAATTGTTAATTGTTAGTTTGTTAATGTTTACTTGTTATTAATGGACAAACAAAAAGAGTTCTCCTCTGAGAGAACTGGGCACTTTCGTGCTATTAAATCTAATACTATGATACACCTTCGTTTGTCGGATTTGCAAATCCAACCAAACAACAAAATAGATCATTAGAAATAATGATTGCACAATGATAATGGCTCTAAAAAAGGGGGTAAATTGTTAATATGGACAATTGCGACCAAATTCTTTATAAAACATTTGGGTAATCGACAAAAAATGAGTATCTTTGCACAATTAAACATAACATCTATTATTTAAAACAAACTACGTATGAAAAAAAGATTTACGCTTTTCGTGATGGCATCCATGTTAGCCGTACTTAACGTGTTTGCCCAACAAACTGAGGTCTACGTAACAACGAAGGCCGAGTTCACCACTGCTTTTAACTCTCACCCAGGAACACCGGGTAGCGTTACGAAGATTATCATTGCAAGTGCCAAGAACGATGACGGTTCTTATGCACAGGCTACAAGTGAATTCACGCTCAACGTGGGTAACTTCACTCCAGAGGCTACCGCTTGTGCCGATGGTACCATTATCATCACAAGTAACCAAACTGACATCGACAACCTGCCTCACGTACTCATTGGCATCAACATGGCAGCACAACAGACAGGTAGCCATTTCTCATTGGTAATTGAAAATATTTCATTCGAATACCGCTCTGGTAACTTGGCAAGTTCTGGTCAGAACATTTATTGGAACAAGAATGACTGTCATGCAGACTCTATCGTATTCCGCAATTGTCAGATTACCAACATTCCACGTTCTATCATCCGTACCGTGCCTGCACAAACCGATGGCGTATACAATTCTGACAACACGCTGAACAGATTCGTG
The DNA here is from genome assembly GCA_900314715.1 of uncultured Prevotellaceae bacterium. Lineage (GTDB taxonomy): Bacteria > Bacteroidota > Bacteroidia > Bacteroidales > Bacteroidaceae > Prevotella. The sequence continues at coordinate 1,289 of OMWI01000067.1, forward strand.
ATGGAAGGTTGTAAGGTACACAACATGGACATTACATCTGGTAACAGCTGGCCACTCGTTTACTTGGCTACACAGACCGACGAAGTGGTCTTCAAGAACAACATGTTCTATAACATCCCTTATTCTAAGCAAATCTTGACTTGGAACTATTGTGAGCCAACAGGTAAGGAAGTTCACGTTACTTTCGAGAACAACTTGGTAGTGGCTTCAAAGGGTTCTTGGGTTGGCTTTGACGGCAATGAGGCAAACGGACCATTCTCCATGATTGACGTAGGTGGTTTTCTCGGATACAGCGCTGACTATAACATCAACAACAACATCATCCTCACACCAGAGGAAAACGTTGAGTACACCGCTTGGGGTAACAGCACGGAAAAGAAGTCTATCATGCTCACCGCAGCTGAGGAATCAAAGATTTTAGGTTGCACGGGTGGTATCGTATTTGCTACCAACAACGTGATTGAAGGTTATGCAGCATGGTCGGCAGGTAACAACAAGGACGAAGAAGGCAACCGCACTTGGTTGTTTGGTCCTATCGGTTCTGAAGCTGCCGCTGAGGATGCTACCGAAGGTCGTATTGACATGGCAACGGCTGGATTGAACTGGAGCGACTTCTACGATGCACGCTCTACCGACTTCCGTCTTGAGAAGAGTCATCCTCTCTTTGCACAAAACATCGGTCCAAGCATCATGTACGTTGACAAGTTCCCAGTAAAGGCTTCCTTGAACGTTAAGATTGACGGTCCTGACTATATCGACTTCACCGTAACTCCAGCTAAGGAGAACTATGAGGTAGGTGACGTTGTAACTATCACCATCAACGACCACAACTCTAAGTATCGTACATTCAACACCTTCAAGGGTTGGAACGATGGCAATATGGACAACCCACGCGTTGTAACATTGGATGGCGCTATCGACTTGACCGCCACATACGAGGATGCTACTTCTGGTCTTGTTTCTGCATTCACCTTCCCAACGGTGCCAAGTGCGGGTCAGAACAAGCTCGTTTCTTACGACGCAGACATCTATGCAGAAGGTTACAAAGCTACCGTTTCACAAATGATCGTTCCTAACGTGACCGATGCTGACGGTAACGTAACTGGTGTTGCCGACGCATACCAACCAGTTGACGGTACAGAAAATCGTTTCAACTACCGTGCCGTGAAGTTTGGTGAAGACCCAGCAAGCGACCAAATGTCTGTTATCTCTCGTAAGAGTACTGCTGGTGCACGTGCAGCTGGCAAGCCCGACTACTTCATCTTCACGATTCCCGCAAAGAACTTGAGCAACATTACGTTCTCTGCATTCGTTGGTACCGACAACTTCGGTTACAAGAAGCAATTGGCTGACTACTCTCTCGATGGCAATACTTGGACAAACTTCGCAAGCGTAGAATTGGAGAAGCGTGACGCTGACTTCAACGGAACGGCTGGACAACTCTACGGATGGAACGAATTGAAAGGTACGTTGCCCGCAGAAGCCAACAACCAAGAAGTGGTTTACGTTCGTATCATTGGCGACCTCACAGGTGAAGAACCATTCGTAACCAATAGCGCCGCTGGCGACATCAATACCGCTGAAGCAGGTATGTTCGAATATGCAGGAAACGTGATGATTACCGCTTCTAACGCAGACGGAATCACGATTGTGAAGAACGTTGAAGAGAACGACAATGCCGTTTACAACCTCATGGGTATCAAGGTGAACGAGACCAGCAAGGGTATCTTCATCAAGAATGGCAAGAAGTATATCTTGAAGTAATCTAACAAGAAGTCTATCATTAGACATCATAATTTCACTACCCCATCGATGGTTCGTCGATGGGGTTTTTAGCAACGACATCTACTTATGATTAATATTTCGAGAATATGAAATCAACATTAAGCAAGAAAATGAGATGTGCATTCATGCTCATGCTCACATTAACATTGACGATGCCTACCATTGCTGAGGAGAAGGAAAAACTTCCCGCTTTCCCAGGTGCTGAAGGTTTCGGAAGATACGTTACTGGCGGTCGTGGCGGTAAGGTCTATCACGTTAACAATCTCAACGATTCAGGAACTGGTTCCTTACGTTGGGCTCTCAGTCAAAGCGGAACCAAGATGATTGTCTTCGACGTGTCAGGTACCATTCATCTGAAGTCAGGATTGAGCATTCCGTCGAATACGACCATTGCCGGACAAAGTGCACCAGGTGACGGTATTTGCGTAGCCGACTATCCCGTGAATGTAGGTGGCAACAATGTCATCGTTAGATACATGCGTTTCCGTTTGGGAAACGTTAATGTCAAGGTAGATGGTGCTGACGGATGGGATGGTTTTGGAGGCATGGATGGTCAAGACATGATTATCGACCATTGTTCTATCAGTTGGAGCATTGACGAATGTTGCTCATTCCTCGGCAACAAGAACACCACCGTGCAATGGTGTATCGTAGCGCAAAGTCTCGTGAATGCAGGACACTCAAAAGGCGCTCACGGATACGGAGGGAACTGGGGCGGTTCGGGAGCATCCTTCCACCACAACCTCATCGCTCACCATACCAGTCGTACACCTCGTTTAGGTCCGCGTCCTACCACACAATTGGACGAACGCATGGATATGCGCAACAACGTGATTTATAACTTCGGCGGAAATGGTTGCTACGGAGGCGAAGGAATGAACGTGAACATCGTAAACAACTACTATAAGCCAGGTCCTGGTTCTCCCACGGGCAACAAGGGAAAGCGTATTGCTGGCATTGGAATCCGCACTACTTCTTATATCAACACCTACCCTGCATACGCACCTGCTTGGCACATCTGGGGTAAATTCTATGTAGATGGCAATTGCAATTCCAAATACCCCGACGTGGATAATGACAACTGGACGAATGGTATCTACAATCAAATCTCGTCAACCGACAACGATGGTACATACACGCAAACCACAAAGGATACCATGAAACTCAATGAGCCAATTCCCTTTATCCTGACAACGACACACTCTGCCGCCGACGCATACGAGCGCGTGCTTGACTATGCTGGTGCCAGTTTGCATCGTGACTCTTTCGACGAATTGATGGTATCAGACACACGTAATGGCGTTGCCACCTATACAGGCAAAGGATTGAGCAAGGGATTCATCAATTCACAAGATGATAATATGCCCGCCGATGCAACCGCTGATTGGTTTGCCTGGCCAACATTAAACATGGGGAATATTCCTTTGGATAGCGATGGTGACGGTATTCCAGATACATACGAAGACTTTAACGACCTTGATTCGTCAGACCCAGCAGATGGTGCTAAGATAGCAAAGAATGGTTATACCAATTTGGAAAACTATCTCAATAGTCTTGTAGCAGCCATCACCACCAAGCAAGCAATTGGTGGAACGCAAATGGGTGATATTCAAACAGTTGGCGAGGAAGGTGTAGAAGCCAAGTATGAATTGCAACAGACAACCAGCAATGGCGACTGGACTTTCAATAATGATTTCTCCATCACCTCCAGTAAGGGTTATGCTACAGGAAAAAACTTGGGTATCAAGTATTCACGCAATACGAAATACACTATCAATATCCCAGAGGGAATCACCATTGAGAAGGTGGAATTTAGTGGATATAGTAATGTAGACAACGAAACCGCCTACTTGGGCGAATTGAACGGGCAGACATTCGAAACAAACGAATATGTGTTTCCAGCACGTACCGACAACACGGAGGCAACACATACCATAACGCTCGCTCAACCCGCCACAAAAACCATTACCTTCACTCCAAAGGGACAACAAGTAGTATGGCGCATCGCCCTTTACACACCAGCCACGTCGGGAATCCAACAAACGACAACGATTACTCTGGATGAAGATGCCATCTACGACCTAAAAGGCAGAAAGGTAATAGGTCAACCAACCAAGGGTATTTATATCATTAACGGAAAGAAAATCGTGAAATAACAATTGCTTTTTCCTTTATAGAAGCACAAGTTTCATTTCGTATAATAGCCATGTACCATTCGTATATGGCTATTGTACTTTTAGTACATGCATCATGTACGAAATAAAAACGGTATCTTTACATCATCTTTTCGATAGAAAAACATCCCAACTTTGTCAGTTTCTCGTTTTTTTTATATACATTTGCAACGTAAATAATAAAACTGACGAAATGGCTAAAATAGCAAAAAAACTCACAGAGTTGATTGGTAACACCCCATTATTGGAACTCAACAAGATATCAAGCGATAATGGATTGACAACACCTATTATTGCCAAGGTGGAATCATTTAACCCTGGCGGAAGTTCTAAAGACCGTATTGCATTGGCGATGATAGAGGATGCGGAAGCAAAAGGTATCCTGAAACCAGGAGCAACCATCATTGAGCCAACGAGTGGAAATACAGGTGTGGGATTAGCATTGGCTTGCGCCGTAAAAGGTTATCACCTCATCCTCACCATGCCCGAAACCATGAGCGTTGAACGTAGGAATCTGGTAAAGGCATACGGAGCTGAAGTAAAACTCACGTCGGGCAAAGATGGTATGTCTGGTGCTATTCAAGAAGCGGAAAGATTACGCGATACAACACCTGGTTCCGTTATCCTTCAACAATTCGAAAATCTATCGAATCCACAAAGACACTATGAGACAACAGGCGTAGAAATATGGGAACAAACGGATGGTACGATAGATTTCTTTGTTGCTGGCGTTGGTACTGGCGGTACTATCTCGGGCGTAGGAAAGCGTTTGAAAGAACTCAATCCCCAAGTGAAGATTATCGCCGTAGAACCCGCTTCCTCTCCCGTACTCAACGGTGGACAAGCAGGACCGCATAAGATTCAGGGAATCGGCGCTGGCTTTATTCCAAAGACATACGATGCATCCGTTATTGATGAAGTTTTGGATATTGACAACGATGATGCCATTCGCATGGGACGTATGTTGGCGCAAAAGGAAGGCTTACTGGTAGGTATATCATCTGGAGCAGCCGTAGTCGGTGCATTGAAAATTGCCCAACGGAAAGAAAATGCAGGAAAGAAAATAGTAGTGTTGTTGCCCGATACAGGTGAACGCTATCTCTCTACCGTGTTGTATGCTTTTGACGAATATCCATTGTAATTTCAATAGAATACTTTATGCAAACAAGCAAATACCTAATTGCAACCGAAAGAGATGCCCAATGGGGACTCACCATCAGTACCGTTGGCTATGAGGAAATCAGTCCTGGGGATAACTATCCCACGAAAGGACATGCTGACGGTTATTACTTTGATTTGCAAAAGGGGCGCATATTGAACGAATATCAACTATTATACCTCACGGAAGGAGAAGGAATATTCCAATCAGCCAATCAAAAGCCCACACGTATCAAGGAAGGCGACTTGTTCTTGCTTTTCCCTGGTGAATGGCATACCTATCATCCGTTGCCTCAAAAGGGATGGAAGAGTTATTGGATTGGCTTTAAGGGAAGAAACGTAGACGACCGTGTAAGGGCAGGATTTCTCTCTCCTACCAAGCCTATTTATCATGTGGGGTTCAGTAGTGAAATCGTACATCTATACGACGAGGCGTTTAGCAAGGCAAAGGAAGAGGCTGCCTACTCACAACAAACATTGGCGGGTATCGTAAACCATTTGGTGGGTTTGATGTATTCTTTGGAGCGCAACATTATATTGAATAAAGACTATAACTATGCCGACATCATGAATCGCGCCCGATTACGCATTCGCGAATCGTTGGAAAGCAATCTCACCATCCAAAAGATTGCTGAGGAATTAGGAATTGGTTATAGCAATTTCAGAAAGTTGTTCAAGGAATATACGGGCGTCGCACCAGCCATGTATCAACAAGAATTACGATTGCAAAGAGCCAAGGAAATGCTCTCCACAACCAATATAAGCATCAAGGAAATAGCATATCGCCTGAATTTCGACTCACCTGATTACTTCTCGGCAAAGTTTAAAATCAAGACGGGAAGGAAGCCGTCGGACTTCAGAAGAGAGATGCAACAATAAAAAAAATGGGGAACTTTACGAGGTTCCCCATTATTATTAATAAGGTATATAAATCCTATAGATTAATCTATTTCCTCATCAGGCTCAAAACCACCCATCTCACGAACGGCATTCTTCAACATGGTATATTGCTGATAGAGATGGTTAACGGCCGATTCACCTTTCGTATAGTCATGCATAGGACTCTTGAGGAAGAAACTCAAGAATCTCTGAGTGCCATAACGACCAGCACGTGCGGCAAGGTCGGTAAGCAAACAAAGGTCAAGACATACAGGAGCAGCCAAGATACTATCACGACAGAGGAAATTAATCTTGATTTGCATGGGGTAATTCATCCAACCATAAATGTCGATGTTGTCCCAAGACTCCTTATTATCATTGCGAGGAGGATAATAATTAATGCGAACCTTATGATAATAGTCGCTATAGAGGTCGGGCTGGACTTCTGGTCTCAAGATAGTCTCCAATGTAGAGAGCTTACTTACTTCCTTGGTGTGGAAGTTAGCTGGTTCGTCAAGCACAAGACCATCGCGGTTGCCGAGAATGTTGGTAGAGAACCATCCATTCAAGCCTAAGCAACGAGTTCCGATGATAGGAGCAAAACCACTCTTTACGAGCGTCTGACCAGTCTTGAAATCTTTTCCGGCGATAGGCATTTGCGTCTTCTCTGCCAATTCCCACATAGCAGGAATGTCAACGGTAGTATTTGGAGCACCCATAATGAATGGACAACCTTCGGTAAGGGCGGCGTAAGCATAGCACATAGATGGTGCAATGTGCTCACGATCATCTTCCTTCATGGCCTTCTCCAATGTCTCCAACTTGTAGAAGATATCCTCATTGATAGGTACGTAGATTTCCGTTGATGCAGCCCAAAGCACAACGATACGGTCGCAAGCCTTTTCTTGCTTGAAACGACGAATATCCTCGCGCAAGAGTTCCACCATTTCCCAACGTGTCTTTGCATCTTTCACGTTGTCGCCATCAAGACGCTTTGCGTAATTCTTGTCGAAAGCAGCCTTCATAGGAACGATTTGCTCCAATTCATCACGAACTGGCTCAATGTCTTCACGCTTGAGGACTTCTGCATATACAGCCGACTGATATGCGTTTTGTGGATACACGTCCCAACAACCGAAAACGATGTCGCTAAGTTGTGCAAGCGGCACGATGTCTCCATATTTCAAATACTGTTTTTCTGAACCTTTCCCCACACGAATCTTGTCGTATTGGGTCATAGAACCTACAGGATTAGCAAGTCCTTTTCTTGCCATTAACACACCCGTCATAAACGTTGTGGCAACCGCACCGTTTCCGACGATAAGGATACCTAATTTACCTGTAGCTGATTTTACATTTGTTTGTTTCATGATTTAAAATTAATACTTTATTCTCAATATAAATTCATTTCCTTAAAATACGAATGTATCAAGTGCCCAATAGCAGAAGATACCTGCCAGATAGCCAACGAAAGCAATCCATGTCATACGCTTGAGATACCAACCAAACGAAAGTTTTTCCAATCCCATGACAATCACGCCAGCGGCAGAACCGATAATCAACATAGAACCACCGACACCAGCGCAATAAGCCAACAATTGCCAGAAGATACCGTCTACGGCCATGTCACCCGTAGGAGCAATCGGATACATACCCATACATCCTGCTACCAATGGCACGTTATCGACGATAGAGGAAAGCACGCCGATGATTCCCGTAACGAGATAGTGATTACCACCCGTCACATCATCAAGCGTCTTACCGAGTTGAGTGAGCACGCCCACTTCTTCCAAGCAAGCCACAGCCATCAAGATACCTAAGAAGAAAAGGATTGTTGGAATATCAATACGAGTAAGCAAATCAGTAACACGCTTTGCCATCGTATCATTCTCGTCAAGTTGACGATGGAAAATTTCTGTTGTTGTCCAAAGAATGCCCAACACCAACAAGATGCCCATATAAGGAGGCAGGTCGGTAATGGCACGGAAGATAGGAACGAAAATCAAGCCACCCACTCCACAGAAGAAGATAATCTTACGTTGAGTTTCCGTGAATGCAGAAACTTGTAGCTTTTCAAAGTTCTGCGCCTTATCGAACTTACCTTTTAATTGATATTGTAGGATAAACGTCGGTACTACCATTGCCATTAACGATGGGAGGAAAATTTCCGTGATAACACCTTGCGTGGTAATCATTCCCTTAATCCACAACATGATGGTCGTAACGTCACCAATCGGGGAGAATGCACCACCCGCATTAGCCGCGATAATCACAAGACCCGCGTAAATCATACGCTCTTTGTTGTCGCGAACCAACTTACGAAGCACCATGACCATCACGATAGACGTGGTCAAGTTATCAAGGATAGCTGAGAGAAAGAATGTAGCGATGGCAACACGCCAAAGCAATTTGCGCTTGTCGCGCGTCTTCATCAAGTCTCTCACGAAGTTGAAACCACCATTGGCATCAACAATCTCCACGATGGTCATCGCACCCATCAGGAAGAATAGAGTTTCCGCGGTATCGCCAAGATGCATCTTCAACATCTCACCAATCTCCGCGCCAGGGCTAAAGACGTAAACTGACCAACAAAGCACACACATCAAAAGTGCAATGGCCGCCTTGTTTACTTCAGTCACGCTTTCCAAAGCAATGAACAAATAGCCAATCAAAAATAGAATGACTATCACCAAAGTAAATGTTCCCATATTTGTCTTGTTTTACTATATGCCTGCAAAGTTAAAGATTATTTTTGGATAAAGAAAAGATAATCAAGGATATTTTAATCTTATCATCGTTGTGTGCCCAAACGTTTTTCACAAAAATCAAAAGTTAAGGATGAAAAATCAAATAATCTTGTTGAGGTGTGAATAATTCTTGTTATCTTTGCAACATAAACCTAACACTATAAATCAAACCCATTTATCATGGAAAATAAAAAATATTTCTTCGCAGTAGATCTCGGTGCAACAAGTGGAAGAACTATCATCGGAACATTAGATGATAATCGTTTCAATTTAGAGGAACTAACTCGTTTCGACAACAATCTCATCCAAACGGGCGGTCATTTTTATTGGGACATCTATGCCTTGTATTTTGAAATTATCAAAGGTTTGAAGATTGCTGCACAAAGACAAATTGAAATCAGCAGCATTGGCATTGACACTTGGGGTGTCGACTTCGTTTTCATCGGAGAAGACGGTGCCATCATGCGCAATCCAGTTGCTTATAGAGACCCGCATACGTTTGGCGTGATGGAGAAGTTTTTCGAAAACGAGGTGGACAAGAAAACCGTTTATGACATCACGGGAATTCAGTTCATGAACTTCAATTCCATCTTCCAACTCTATGCCATGAAGTTGAACAACGACTCTGCCTTGAAGAATGCCAAGAAGATATTGTTCGTGCCCGATGCATTGAGTTATATGCTTACTGGCGAAGCCGTTTGCGAATATACCATCGTATCAACATCTGAATTGCTTGACCCACGAACCAAAGAAATTGACCCAACCTTATTGAAAGCATTAGGTCTTGAAAGAAGTCAATTTGGCCGTATGATAACGCCAGGAACGCAAATTGGCGTACTGACGGAAGAAGTACAACAAATGACGGGATTGGGTGCCATTCCAGTCATCGCCGTGGCTGGACACGATACGGGAAGTGCCGTAGCTGCCGTACCAGCCAAAGACGAGAAGTTTGCATATCTGAGTAGTGGAACGTGGAGTTTGATGGGTATTGAGACGAAAGATGCCATCATCAACGAACGCAGTTATGACCTTAACTTCACAAACGAAGGTGGTATTGAAGGTACAACGCGATTCCTGAAAAACATTTGCGGTATGTGGCTTTATGAGCGTTGCAGAAAGGAATGGCCAGAGGAAATTCGCAAAATGAGCCATCCCGAATTACAAGGTTCTGCCATGAACGTGGAAGCCTTCCGTAGCATCATCAATCCCGACGATGCCATGTTTGCCAATCCTTCTAACATGATTCAGGCTATCCAGACATATTGTAAGCAAACGAATCAACCTGTTCCTGAGACACCAGCCGAGATTTGTCGTTGCATTTTCGACTCTTTGGCACTTCGTTATCGTCAGGTATTCACTTGGTTGGCTGAATTTGCCTCTTTCCCACTCGACACCTTACATATCATTGGCGGTGGTTCACTAAACAAATACCTCAACCAATTTACGGCTAATTCACTTGGTGTTACCGTATATGCTGGACCGCAAGAGTGTACAGCCATCGGAAACATCATGTTGCAAGCTAAGGCTATGGGATTGGTAAAAGACATTTGGGAAATGCGCGCCATTATCGCTAATAGCATCGAACTGGTGAAATACACTCCAACCGACAAGGCAGCTTGGGATGCCGCATACGAAAAGTATCTCAGTATCATATCCCGATAGTGTTAAGACAAAAATCTAACAAATTACCAATATGTCACAAGAAATAAAACATAATGGATTTACGAAAGATTTTTGAAGATTTTTGTCCAATACTCACAAACAAAGTATAGTATATTATATTGTATAGTTATTAAAATATTTAGTATAATCATTAATGAGTAAATTTATGAAAGCAGAACTGATTGAGAAAGCTTATGCCGTAGCTAAAGAACGCTATGCAGCCGTTGGCGTTGATACAGACGCCGTACTTGACCAACTTCAAAAACAACAAATCTCCTTGCATTGCTGGCAAACCGACGACGTGGTAGGTTTTGAGCGCAATGAAGCCCTCTCTGGTGGTATTCAAACTACAGGTAACTATCCTGGACGTGCACGCAATATTGACGAAGTACGTCAAGACATCGAATTCGTTAAGACATTGCTCGCTGGTAATCACCGCTTGAACTTGCACGAGATTTATGGTGACTTCGGTGGTAAGTTTGTTGATCGCGACGAAGTAGAAGTTTGCCATTTCCAAAGTTGGATTGACTGGGCAAAAGAGAATAACATGAAGCTCGACTTCAACTCCACATCTTTCTCTCACCCAAAGAGTGGCGACCTGACGCTTTCTAATCCCGACAAGGGAATCCGCGATTTCTGGATTGAGCACACAAAGCGTTGCCGTCGTATTGCTGATGCTATGGGTAAGGCACAGAATGACCCATGTATCATGAACATCTGGGTACACGACGGAATGAAGGACATTCCTGTACAGAGAAAGAAATATCGTGAAATCCTCGCCGCTTCTCTCGACGAAATCATGGAAGAGAAACTCGATGGCGTAAAGAACTGCTTCGAGGCAAAGTTGTTTGGTATCGGTTTGGAAAGCTACACGGTAGGTTCACACGACTTCTACACCGCTTATTGTGCTACACGTAAGCAGATGTACACCCTTGACACTGGTCACTATGAGCCTACGGAAAACGTGAGCGACTTCGTTTCCACCTTGTTGATGTACGTTCCTGAATTGATGTTGCACGTTTCTCGTCCTGTACGTTGGGATTCTGACCATGTAACTATCATGAACGACCAGACACTCGACTTATTCAAGGAACTCGTTCGTTCTGATGCGCTCGACCGTGCTCACGTTGGTCTCGACTATTTCGATGCTTCCATCAACCGTATTGGTGCTTACATCATTGGTTCTCGTGCCACACAGAAATGCATTCTCCAAGCATTGCTTGAGCCAAAGGCAAAGTTGCGTGAATACGAGGACAACGGTCAATACTTCGAGCGTCTTGCCTTGATGGAAGAAGCCAAGAGCTTACCATTCGGTGCGGTATTTGATTACTTCAACCTCAAGAACAATGTACCTGTAGGCGAGGAATACATCGCTTGCATCCAACAATACGAAAAAGAGGTAACAAGTAAGAGATAATATTCAATCTTTACAACATGGACGTAATCATTGGATTATTGATTATTGCAATAGGTGCATTTTGCCAAAGTTCATGCTATGTGCCTATTAACAAAATAAAGAATTGGTCATGGGAATCATATTGGATTGTCCAAGGTGTATTCGCATGGCTAATTCTGCCATTCCTTGGTGCACTTCTGGCCGTTCCAGCTGGTCACTCCTTGTGTGAGTTGTTCTCTACCGCCAATTCATTCAACATTTGGATGACCATCTTGTTTGGTGTGCTTTGGGGAGTTGGTGGATTGACATTCGGCTTGTCAATGCGCTATCTTGGCGTGGCACTCGGACAATCTATCGCCCTTGGTACTTGCGCAGGATTGGGAACCATCATGGGACCTGTGTTGCTCAACATTTTCTTCCCAGAACTGAATGCTTTGGAGTCTTTGACCTTCGCCGTTATCTTAGGCGTTGTGGTTACGCTCCTCGGTATCGCCATCATTGGAGTGGCAGGCTCGATGAAAGCGGCATCTCTTTCTGAAGAGGAGAAGAAAGCTGCAGTGAAGGACTTCAACTTCCCCAAAGGTCTTGCCATTGCCTTGCTTGCAGGTTTTATGAGTGGTTGCTTCAACGTTGGTTTGGAGTTTGGTAAGGGCATCAATTTCGGAGAACTCACAGAACCGATGTTCCGCACTCTTCCAGCGACATTCCTTGTTACGTTAGGAGGATTCGTAACCAATGCCATCTATTGTTTCTATCAAAACCACAAGAACAAGACGTGGGGAGATTACAAGAAGGGCGACGTGTGGATGAACAATATCCTGTTCTGCCTGTTAGCAGGTGCACTCTGGTACAGCCAGTTCTTCGGATTGTCATTAGGTCGCAGCTTCTTTGAGACGGGCGGAACGATGGACACTTTGTCGTTCTGTATCCTCATGGCGCTGAACGTAACGTTCAGCAATGTATGGGGAATTATCCTCAAGGAGTGGAAGGGATGTTCCAAGAAGACAATTACCGTTTTAATCATCGGTTTGATTGTGCTAATCATCTCGTCATTCCTGCCTCAGATGATTGGATGAAAATATTTCAAAGAACGTTGTTTCGAAATTAGAGAGTTAGAAGCAAGAAAGTAAGAGGCTGGAGAATAGTCTTTTTTGAAGTGAGGGGTGAGAGAATAGTTTATAACTGGAAGGCATATCTCTTGCTTCTTGCTTCTTGCTTCTAACTTTCTTGCTTCTTTCTCATACCGCAAAGTTACTGCATAAATAACCAACCGCCAAAAATCGGGGTTTAAATTGGTGTAAAAATCTGTTAACAAAACGGGGTATCCGTGTTAAAAAAGCTAAACCACATATTTGCGCCCTGTAAACACTATATTTGCGAGGCGTAAACACCATATTTACGACCGACAAAGAATGATATGCAGTTTTCATTGCAAGGGGGATTGTAAGACAGCATGTTTCATTCAGGAACACGAATGTTTTTCTCCGTATGGTGAAGAGTTCCCGAAGCCTTAGCTATGTCAAAATTTCTTAGTACCTTTGCAGGCGACATGAAATTAGAGATATGCTATTGAACCA
>OMWI01000053.1 GCA_900314715.1 uncultured Prevotellaceae bacterium
GGGAGAGTAGGAGGCCGCCCCCTTTTTTGTTTCGTTGCCGGTTATTTGTTGCCGGGCTGCGATTGTTGCCGGAATCGGCGACTCGGGTTTCCCCCGCATGTTCGATTGTATGCGACATGCGGGGGAAATTTCGTTTTGTAGGATTATAAGGGTTCTATATAATTCTTGAATTTGTTTATTTATATTATTGTGCAATAAATAAACATGCTTTTCGTTAAATTATTATGCAATGGACGGATAGGATTCGCCAAGTGAAGATTTTGTTGGTGTTAATGGCCATTGTAATAGCCATTGCATCACTTGTTGCTTCCCATCTCTTAACCAAAGACTTATATGAAGAAGAGCATAAGAAGGTTGAGATTTGGGCAGAAGCTATGCGTACATTAAATATGGATGACGAGAATTCAGGAATGAATCTTGTGCTAAAAGTGATAGAGGATAACACTACGATTCCCGTAATTGTATTAGATGCGCATGGTGGTGTGCAGATTTTTAGAAATATAGAAGTCAAAGCAAACAATTATAATGATAGTATCCAGAAAATAGCCGTGATGGGCAATTCGATGAAAAATGCCGGAAGAAGTATTCGTATTTCTATCGGTGATGCATCAAAGAATGACTTTATCGATGTTTGCTATGATGATTCAGTCATGTTGAAACGTTTAGCTACCTATCCCTACGTTCAATTGGGCGTTGTCCTAATTTTTGTGATTATTGCCATTTTTGCTCTATTAACATCCAAGCGTGCCGAGCAAAACAAAGTGTGGGTTGGTTTATCTAAAGAGACAGCCCACCAATTAGGAACTCCAATCTCCAGTCTTATGGCTTGGACAGAAGTATTGAAAGAATCTTACCCAGATGATGATTTAATTCCAGAAATGGATAAGGATGTGAAACGATTGCAACTCATTGCTGATCGTTTCTCAAAAATTGGCTCATTACCAGAACCCGTTCCTTCCAGTTTGAATGAAGTCATGGATCATGTGATAGATTACATGGATCGACGTACTTCCAACAAAGTGAAAATGGTCAAGGTGTTCCCTCCCGAAGACATTATCGTTAAAATCAATGCCTCTCTATTTGAGTGGGTGATAGAGAATCTTTGCAAAAATGCCGTAGATGCAATGGAAGGTTCTGGAAAGATAACGCTTTTCATGAATGATGAAGGTGAGAGAATTGCAATAGAGGTCTCTGACACAGGTAAAGGCATTCGCAAAAAAGACATAGCCAATGTGTTCCGTCCTGGATTCACAACCAAGAAGCGAGGTTGGGGATTGGGATTGTCACTGGCGAAGAGAATCGTTGAAGAATATCACCATGGAAAGATTTGGGTGAAGAGTTCAGAAGTAGGAAAAGGAACAACTTTCCGCATAGAATTGCACAAGTGAAAATGTCGTGTGCAAAAACGGAATGAAATCCAATACCTTACGATAAAAAAACTTCTTTTAATTGATTTTTTATCAGAAAATATTCGTAACTTTGCAGGCCAAATGTGTAGTTTAGATACCTTTAAAATAGATTTGAAGGGGCTGAAAGAAGATGACAAGTCATTTAGCTTTCATCTTGACGATACTTATTTTAAGGCAATCGATGCTCCCGATGTCATGCATGGAGAACTCGACGTTGACGTTCAAGTAAGGAATTTGTCTGATATGTTCGAGTTCAACATACATATAGTGGGAGTTATACGCATTCCATGCGACATCTGTTTGGATGACATGGACCAACCGATTGACGCAGACAATCAATTGGTTGTAAAATTAGGCTTAGAGTACAACGACGAAGATGATATCATTACCGTGCCAGAGGATGACGCAATTCTCGACCTCTCGTGGTTCATCTATGAGTTTATTGTTCTCAATATTCCCATCAAGCATGTGCATGCACCTGGAAAATGCAATCCTGCGATGATACAAATGCTCCATGAGCATGACGCTGCCCGAAGCAGTGAAGTGGAAGAAGAGCCAGCAACAGACCCGCGTTGGGATGCTCTGAAAAAATTGAAAGACTCCTGAAAAGGAGTAGGGGAAACATTTCCCTTCAAGAGAGAACTAACAAAATGTTTAACTGGAGACGTGGCTCGTTCCATTGCTCCACCCTGTTTATGGGGCTAAGATATTAATTAAATTATGGCACATCCTAAAAGAAGACAGTCTAAGACTCGTACACGTAAAAGAAGAACTCATGACGGCGCAGTAGCTCCCACATTGGCAGTATGTCCCAATTGCGGTGCTTACTATGTATACCACACAGTATGTCCCACTTGTGGATATTATCGTGGTATGGTAGCTATTGTCAAGGAGGCAGCAGAATAATCAATGGGAAAAATCAACGCGATAATCACCGGAGTGGGTGGCTATGTGCCAGACTATGTCCTCAACAATGAGGAACTGTCGCGCATGGTAGACACCAGCGACGAGTGGATCATGACGCGTGTGGGCATTAAGGAACGCCATATCCTTACTGAGGAAGGTCTTGGCACAAGTTACATGGCACGTAAGGCGGCAAAGCAACTTCTTACCAAGACGGGTGTAGACCCAGATTCCATTGATGCAGTATTGGTAGCCACCACTACTCCTGACTATAAATTCCCATCTACATCATCCATCGTACTTGGCAAGTTAGGCTTGAAGAATGCATTTGCATTCGACATGTCCGCTGCTTGTGCAGGTTTCATGTATGCGCTGGATATGGCAGCATCCATGATTAAGTGTGGACGATGCAAGAGAATCATCGTCATTGGTGCCGATAAGATGTCGTCAATGGTCGATTATTCCGACCGACAGACGTGCGTACTCTTCGGTGATGGAGCAGGAGCAGTGTTAGTGGAAGCCACTGAGGATGAGGAATTTGGTGTTAAGGATGCCTTTTTCCGAACCGACGGAAAGGGACTTCCTTACTTGCACATGAAAGCAGGCGGTTCCGTATGTCCACCTTCTCATTTTACTATCGATCATCACTTGCATTACGTTTACCAAGAAGGTCGTACGGTATTCAGATATGCCGTTACAAGTATGGGTGATGACGTGTTGGAGATATTGAAACGCAACAATTTGACGCACGATACCGTGGATTGGGTAATTCCGCATGAGGCAAACTATCGCATTATTGAGGCAGTAGCCAAGCGAGTTGACCTTCCGATGGAGAAAATCGTAGTCAATATTGAGCGTTACGGTAACACCAGTGCCGCCACTATTCCATTGGCGATGTGGGATCATGAAGCTAAGCTAAAGAAAGGTGATAATGTTATCTTCACTGCTTTTGGTGCTGGCTTTGCTCATGGTGCATCGTACTATAAGTGGGCTTACGACGGAGCTGCGTTTGCTGAAAAGAAATAGGAATAACTTAGGGAGTTAAAGGATTCGGGATGATATCCTGTTTTCGCTAAAGGATTATTGAGTGCTTTTTGCACAGATTCCTTTTATGAAATACAGGTGCATTCGGTTCCTTTAACTCTCTTTTTTTATAAAAGAAATACATGCATAAAGCCGGATTTGTAAATATTGTCGGAAATCCTAACGTTGGGAAGTCAACGTTGATGAATCAATTGGTGGGAGAGCGTATCAGCATCGCTACTTTCAAGGCTCAAACCACACGCCATCGTATCATGGGTATCGTGAATACCGATGATATGCAAATAGTTTTTTCAGATACTCCTGGCGTACTCAAGCCAAACTATAAACTTCAGGAGTCAATGCTTGCTTTTTCCGAATCAGCATTGAAAGATGCAGACGTTTTGCTCTATGTGACGGATGTCATTGAGAATCCCGAAAAGAACATGGATTTTTTGGAAAAAGTTAAGAAGATGACCATTCCTGTCTTGTTGATTATCAACAAAATTGATTTGAGCAACCAACAGAAACTCAGTGAATTGGTAGATAAATGGCATCATCTCCTTCCCAATTCAGAAATACTGCCATTGTCGGCTTCCAATAAGTTTGGCATTGATTTGTTGTTGAACAAGATAAAGGAATTATTGCCCGACTCTCCTCCTTATTTCGATAAAGACCAATTGACGGACAAACCCGCTCGTTTCTTCGTAAGTGAGATTATCCGAGAAAAGATTTTGTTGTACTATGATAAGGAAATTCCCTATAGTGTGGAAGTTTCGGTGGAGAGTTTCAAGGAGTCGGATGAACGAATTGACATCCATGCCGTTATCTATGTGGAACGCGAAAGCCAGAAGGGTATTATCATAGGGCATCAAGGAGTGGCGTTAAAAAAAGTTGGCATGGAGAGTCGAAAGGCTCTGGAACGTTTCTTCGGTAAGAAGATATATTTGGAAACCTTTGTGAAGGTGGACAAAGATTGGCGTAGTTCGCAAAAAGAACTCAACAATTTTGGATATAATCCAGAATAATAGACTGTGGAAAATTGTTAGTTTCATTTCGTACATGGCCCATGTACGAATCGTATAAAGCCCATGTACAAATTGTACATGAGCTTTGTACTTTTAGTACATACGCTATGTACTAATTAGAAACGACTGTTTTACACAATCTCTTTTTATTGTTTTTTCGTTCGTGTTAGTGGAAATGTTAACACTGGTTCCCTTTTTGTGGGTACTGAAGTGATAGGCATTTCCACGTCGTTAAGTAACATGGCTTTCGGTCCGATGATAGAGAACATGTCGCTACCGATTAATGAGTTCTGTGAAGCTTCCTGTTCGGTAGAGAGAGCCACTATGTGACGTAAAAGGTAGTCTGGTATTTTGATGTTCTCATTGCGTACCAACTCCTCCTTTTCGTCTTTTACGCCAATGCGTATGAGCTCGTTAAAGGAACGCCATATATAGGCATGGTCGTAGCCTTCGCGTTGTGCCTTGCGCAACAGTAATTTCTTCATCTTTGCAAGAGATATTGTCTTGTTGCTTTGCAAACGCAATACGGATGGAGTGGTACCTATCCCCATAGGTGAGTTCCATAACCTATGATTATAGAATCGATAGTTACCCGTAGCTGAAGATGTGCCCAATGATGGAGACCTACCACATAGTTGTGCCTTGAATATTCCGTTTTCTATCAGTTTGATGGCTTGTGGAGCCTGTCCGTTTGCATCAGCCTTGTAATGTCCAAATAGTTTTTTTCCTTCCCATTGACTGATGGTAGGATCCTGCCATAGGCTGATTTTCTCATCTACAACTTTCCGTGAAAGCTTGGCATAATTATTTCTATTGCTACCAAGGAAATTGCGTTCAGTGGACATCAATTTTTCAAGACTGTTTTGGAAGATTCTTACGCAGGCACCTTTCTCTATGAGCAACGGACCGATATAGTATTCTTCGTTGGCTGGCAATTCTTCCTTTTGTAATGAAACGCTTATGTGATGACGAAGCCCTTCTATATATGCTGTGCTATCTGCCAGCATGTCTTCTACACATTTGTATTTGCGTTCGAATGCTGTACCGTATTCATATCCACCAGCATTGAAGTGTAATAAGTAATGGAATGACAGATTGATAAAATCTTGTGGCTGACATACTCGAATGCCTTCCGAAGTGGTTCTGTATTGGTCGCATTGCCTGGCATCAATAGATGCGCTGCTTCGGGTAAGCTTGGGATATTCGTATGCAATACGTGAGAGTCGCTTGACGTAATTTTCGAGTTTGTCAATTGGGTAAGTTTCTTCCGCTTCGCTTCGGTGTTCGATGCTGGTAGCAGGAGCAAACGTCAGTAAATCAGGTAGTTCTTTCTCGTCTTCTGCAAGTGTAATCTTCTTGAGTTCCTGACATTTCCGTTCGTATGCGGTTAGTGCCGATTTGTAATTATCGTTTGTCATTGTCCACGCATACCTTCGCAGATTGTCAATGTCTGTACTCATAGGTATGGATCTTCCACGACTATCAGGATTGGGACCAGAGAGGTTGGTACATTGGTGTGAACCAATCAAAATGTCGGTAGCCATCCATTGCTCCCAAGGCGTTAATTGGTTTGTTACCGTTTCGCCAAATAGTGCTTCTATTCGCAAAGCACGACGACGCTGCAAACGATAGTCAATAAGGAAAGGAGCTGGTTGGTTTTCCATACGGAGACTATCGAGACTACGTTTCATTTCTGTTTCCAATGCCTGAAAGACGATAGAATCTCGCTGAGCATTCGTCAGTTGATTGACAGGTGAATAGTTGAATGCACTAAAAGAAGGTGCATCAAGCAAAGGTTTCAACGCGTTAGTTTGTTGGCGACGTTGCGTCTCGATGGTAGCTACGAATAACATGGGTGAAGTTGCCGAAACAGGCACCCATCCCGATTCCGCTCCGCACATGCCAATGAAGGTAGAGGGCGTATCGCCTCCTGCTTGAATGTGTGAGAACATAGTCAATGGCGTTCCGATGAGATCCACGCCTCTCACCAGTTCGTCGGGGCGACCATCGGTATAGATGCGATAAACTTCCAATGGCGTAATATTGAACGAGTTGATTCCGCCACGGTCTCCCGTATCGGTGTAACCACCTGTTACGCTTTGGAAAAGATAACCGTATGGCTTTCCTTGTTTTTTGGCTTCGTCTCGAAGCATCTGTCTCAATGTACTTTCGCTATAAGGGCGACGCGTTTCTACGACAAGGTTCGATTGTCTGCTCACGGCGTTTCTACCTCTTGCAGCCCTACCATGTCCATTGCTTTGCGGGAAACTATCAAGTGGAATGCGACTCATGAGAAACTCCTTGAGAATGCCGTCAACGACATTGTTCACGCGACGTGCCTTGACACCTTCTTCGTCATAATGATAACCTCCGTTGAGCAGTTGTTTTCCATAACGGGTAAGCGTTGGGTCGCAATACACTTGGAAATCTTCTGGAAGAACTTTTGTTCCTACCATATTGCGGAATGTCTGACCACCAGATTTCATACGGTGTCCTTCCATACGATGTCCGAATATCTCATGAAAGAACACGCCACTGGCTTCTCCGCTCATGATGGCTGGCCCCGTAAACGGTTCGGCTATCGGAGCTTTTTCCAATGCTATGAGTCGTCTTCCTATGTCTTCCACGTCAGCACAAAGTTGTTCTTCTGAGGGTAACGAATCTAACTGAGTGGCAAAATAAGTCTTGACGAGTGGAAGTGTCATTCCGTCTTCGGCATTCGTCTCTCCCAATATGAGCAAACGGAAGTGTTGTCGATTTTGTACAACCGACGTACCCTCAGTATTAACAAGGTATGTGCGACGAGTTTCCACTTCCAATCGTGCTTGTGCAGAATTGAAATGCTTCCATTGACGGAAAACGGCTGATACACGGCATAATCGTTGTTCCCACTCCTTTCTTTCCTCCGGAGTCAAGGTCGGATGGGGTAGTGGCGCTTCATAGTATTCTTCTTTGGGTGCCATGGAGAAGGAGGGAGCCTTGTCTTCGTCTTGCGTCATCCTGCGTAATCGGTCAGATACCCCACGGTATGCTTCCTCTGAACGGAAATAGGCATTGACGGTAGCCAACCAAATAGCTGCTTTTATGGCATCAGGATTGGTATCTGCTAATGGTAGTTGTGTCATCGGAAAGGATTGATTCGTGTTGTTCGACTTATAATTGTCTATCTCTGGAGACCCTATCCTTATTTGTGGCATAAATGTTCGTGTGTGCTCTTGACCAGAATTTCCCAACGAACCAAAAGTGGCAATGACGCTGGCGATATGGGAGTCTTCTACAAAGAAACTCATCCAATACGGCTTTTGTTCTTGTTGTTGCAACTCTGCCATGTCAGGCAACACCCTCAGCAATGTGTCTTCGTTAGCGGTTATCGCATGAGTAACGCATAGGGGAAGCAGGAATAATATGAAAACATTCAAAAGTTTCTTTTTCATCATTTCTTAGTCGATAATAAATTTGTTGCAAAAGTACGAAAAAGATTGAGATGGTGCAATGATTTTGTTAATTATTAGTTATTGCTCAACGTAAACACTATATTTAGCTCATGCAAATACTATGTTTGCAATCCCTAAACATACTATTTACGATAGCTAAACATATCGTTTCCACGTCATACGATGTTTAACTAATTCTCAATAGAATGTTTTTTTATATCATCCAGACATAATAATCTCAATTATTTTATGTATTTTTGCATCATAAAAAGAAAATGTATGGGAAATTTAGTAGCGATAGTAGGACGCCCGAATGTTGGAAAGTCAACATTATTCAATAGGTTAACCAAATCCCGTAGGGCAATTGTGAGTGATGAAGCTGGTACTACGAGAGATCGTCAGTACGGTAAGTGTTTGTGGAATGGACGCGAATTCTCTGTCGTTGATACTGGCGGATGGGTGGTTAATTCCGACGATATTTTCGAAGATGCAATCCGAAGACAGGTGTTGGTGGCTACGGAAGAGGCCGACCTTGTCTTGTTTATGGTGGATATAACGACAGGTGTAACTGACCTTGACATGGATGTGGCTACCATTTTGAGACGGTCTAAGTTGCCTGTGATTCTTGTGGCTAATAAGGCGGACAATAATGCACAACTCTATGATTCATACGAATTTTATAGTCTTGGATTGGGAGACCCTTATTGCATCAGTTCCGCTACTGGTAGCGGTACGGGCGACTTGTTAGACGTAGTGATGGAGAAATTGCCTGCTTCTCAGGAAGAGGAAGTAGAAGACGGAATACCTCGTTTTGCCGTAGTGGGTCGTCCTAATGTGGGTAAGTCGAGCATTATCAACGCCTTTATCGGTGAGGATCGCAACATCGTAACGGAGATTGCGGGAACCACACGCGACTCTATCTATACCCGATTCGATAAGTTTGGCTTTGATTTCTACCTCGTAGATACCGCTGGAATCCGCAGAAAGAATAAGGTAACCGAAGATTTGGAGTTCTATAGCGTGATGCGCTCCATTCGTGCTATCGAGAATTGCGACGTGTGCATTCTGATGATTGATGCTACGCGAGGCATTGAGGCACAGGACATGAACATCTTCCAATTGATACAGAAAAACAACAAATCTTTGGTGGTGGTTGTCAATAAGTGGGATTTGGTGGAAGACAAGACCAACATCGTAATCAAGACTTTCGAGAATGCCATTCGCGACCGCATGGCACCATTTGTGGATTTCCCCATCATCTTTGCATCAGCTATCACTAAGCAACGTATCTTCAAGGTGCTTGAAATGGCGAAAGAGGTGTATCTGAATCGTACCGCAAAGGTGGGAACGTCCAAACTCAATGAGGTGATGCTGCCCATCATCGAGGCTTATCCACCACCATCAGTAAAGGGTAAGTACATCAAAATCAAGTATTGCACGCAACTACCGAATACGCAGATTCCTTCGTTCGTGTTCTATGCAAACCTTCCTCAATATGTGAAGGAGCCATACAAGCGTTTCCTTGAGAACAAGATTCGAGAAAACTGGTCGATGCATGGTTGTCCCATCAATATATTTATCCGTCAGAAATAGCCATGAAAAAGATATTGTATGTTTTCATCGGTTTTTTAGTGGCTACCGTTTGGGCTTGCAATCAAGCAGACCCAAGCGATGTTGCCGCTCATGCTGCCAAGCAATACTATGATTATTTGTTGGAGGATAAATATGAGGCTTTTGTGGATGGTCAATATCGTCCAGATTCCATTCCTGCTTCTTATCGCGAACAACTAATCGTGAATGCCAAGATGTTTGTAGGTCAACAGAAAGAGGAACATCGTGGCATCAAGGAAGTACGCATCGTAGATGCAAAGGCAGATACAGCCCAACATGCCGCCAACGTGTTCCTTCTCTTTGCATACGGAGATAGCACCAGCGAGGAAATCAATGTCCCCATGGTGGAACATGAGGGTATCTGGTATTTGCGCTGATACAAAAAACAAACGAAAGATGCAGGAAGAAGAGATACAAAAAGAATGCCTACACAAGTTGTGTGAAGCCGTCGAGGCGAAAGTGGAGAGGAAGATGCAAACCACTCGCGATTACGACTTGTTGGCGGAATGTATCTTTCAAGAGTTGCATCAACAAATCAGCCCAACTACACTCAAGCGTATATGGGGGTATCTTCCTGGTAATGTTACACCTCGTGTTTCCACATTAGATATACTTGCTCATTTCGTGGGATACAAAAATTGGGAGCAGTTTTGTGGGCAATTTCCAACTGCCAACGACAATGCTACGGAGTATGTAGAGAACGACGAGACACCTGTAGTGAAGAGAAGTAAGGGAAAATCGTCCCCAGTTTTGCGAATCTTAGGCTTGCTTTGCGCCTTGGCACTTATTTTCTTGTTAGCTTTCGGCTTGTATTCCTACTTTAATCCTGAAAGACAACACGCCAAAAGCCATATCCTGAAAAAGGGAGACACCTTCGCAACTGAAGAAGAGTACTTAAAATTGTTTGGTATCCGTTATGACCCGTTTGACATGTATTGGTTTAAGAAAGTTCCAAATTATTCAAAGGTGTTTGTATGGAGCCCTCAATACCACCATCCTGTATGGCACAATGATGGGGATAAACAACAACTCATGCCTACTATCAATGAGTATTATAGACCAATCAAAGAGGATATGGACACTATCGAAGCTCTTGCTAAATTGAAGAAAATATCTCTTGATGAAGGGGACATTTTTACCAATTTGCAAGTTCAAAACCATGAAGTAATTCGCATTACATTCATGAAGAATCTCACAAAAGACTCTTGCTATACTTTTCTTGGTGTTTATCGTGTGTGGAGAGAGAAGAGTTCATATAAAAACACGCTTTATGTCCGCATTGCAGATGAATGTGACCCAAACAACCTGGAAAAGACGTTGGAATTACTTCAATAACGAGATATTAGCTTATTTTGCCCAAAATGTCAACTCAGAGTAACACTTAACTAAAACTCTCAAAACGGTTAAGTATTTCTATAGAAACAGTTAACTAAAACTTTCAAAACAGTTAAGTGTTTTTTAGAAACCGTCTTTTCACCTTTGTTTTCAACTTTTTAGTATGTTTTTTACGTGAGGTAACAGCTCAGCACCCCATGGCATGAAGACAAAAATCTTCAATAATCTTCAATAATCTTACGAAAAACTGTACTGGAATCTGTACAGGATCATCATTATTGTTAGATTTTTGAAGATTTTTGTTCGTGGTAAAGGAGGGGTGCTGAGTAGTTACTACGTGAGTTCGATGTGAGACAGATCATCCGTTTACATGATAGTGATAAATTACAAGTAAAAAGCCCAAGCCATTTACAAAAAAACAAAATGGACTGGAAATGGACTAAATGAACCAGTGAAATGGACTAAAAAACAAAGTGTCCATTGACGTTTTTTCCATAAATTTGCAGATGTGAACAAAAAAACAGCTTGCAAATGAATGGCATATCAGAAAAAATGTCTACCTTTACAACCGTGATGCATCAATGCATCTGACATAGGGGAAGTTTTTGTAGCAAAGTTCCACTCAGATAACCTGGAAAATTATCAAAGTAATATGGAGCAATGCGAATGAGAACCGTTCTTCTATTTTCTGCCTATATACACCCATGCCCCATAAAGGAAAGGGAGTATATTTCGAAAATAGGTGCGAGCTGTTTCTTTCCATTCTTTTGTATTACAGGTTTTTCCAGGACCTTCTGAGCAGAGAATGTACAAGGAGGGTCGCACCTTCTTGTGTATGAAGATGAATAAGAAATTATCAAATAACAAAAGTAATTATGTTTTCAAAAGAATTAGAGGAAGTCATTGAGGCAGCACTTGCCGATGGTGTGTTGACAGACAAAGAAAGAGCCGTTCTTCACAAAAGAGCGCAAGCAGAAGGTGTTGATCCAGATGAGTTGGATGTTGTAATTGACGGACGACTGGCAAAAACAAAAAAACAGGAGGATTGGTTGAGGTCAATTCCCCCCAAAACAATTGATTCTAATAAGGTGGGAATTGTTAAAAAATGTCCCAATTGTGGTGCTCCCTATCATCCTGGGACAGGTAAATGTCCTGAATGTGGTCATTTATTTCAAGAGATAGGTGGAAATTCATCCGCACAAAGATTGGCAGACGGTATTCAACGAATTTTTAATGATAATAATAAAGAAAGCATTATTTCAAAAATATTTGGTGATGAATATGAGAAAAGAAAAAAGGTAGAGCAATATGTATTAAATTTCCCTATTCCCAACACAAAAGACGATATGTTGGAATTTATTACTAGTTTGGATTCAAAGCGAAAGATGATAGATTCTTCTGATCTACAAAGTGTGTACAAGGCAAAATATAAAGAAGTTATTAAAAAAGCTAAAATAATGTTTCCCGATGACGAACAAATATCTAAAGCAATAGCAATGACTAACAAATTTAGCCTTTCTAACCTTACAGGAGTTCAAATACTTTTTATCATCATTTTATTATTATTTTTAATTATGTACTTGTTGGGTAAGTCTTTATTATCATTTCAAACTTAAAATATAATCAAAGAATAGAAATAGAAAATCTGTTAATCATTTAACGATTATTTTTTTTATATCATTCAATAACTAATGTAAATTTTATTCTGATGAAACGAACATTTCACACAATTGCAGAAATCTGTGACGATTATAAATTGATTGGTTACAACCATCAACAGTTAGAATTAAAACAATATTCAATCAACGATATTCAAGGACTTGTTTCAGGCTATAGACCTCATGTCTTGATTGATGGTCAAGAAAAAATACTTTGGTGTTGCGGTAATAGTATCAATACAAATGAGATTATTTTATTGCCTCCTACAGATTGGCCACATCCACACCAATGGTGGATGAAAGGAAAAACAGAACTGAGAAAAAAGTATGTTGATAATCTTCTCTCATGTGATATTTTAAAAAAGAAATATGTTGATTTTGAAGAACTGTATAATGAATTAGTGTCAATAAATATCACTCAAGGCGATTTGTTCAGATACGATTTGGCGCGGCGTATTGGTTATTGTTTGGGTATTCGCCCCCAGAATTATGTATATTTACATAAAGGCGCCCAAAAAGGCGCCGAAGAATTACATAAGAAAGGTTATATTGCTCTTCCCGTTGGTTGGGAAAAACATGTTAGAATAGACATTTTTAGTTCTATATTTCCCAATATAGATGCAATTGACATTGAAAATTTACTCTGTATTTATAAAGAAGCGTTTTGTAAGTTAAAGACCAAATCATAATGGGTTTATTCGGTAGAGGCAAAAGTGGTGGGCTGATGAATGTCATCCGCTGCGATGAAGAAGAGTATATGGTGTGGAAGTGGCGACCAGATGGCCAAAGCGCAAATTCCACAAGTAGAGAAAATAGTATACGTTATGGCAGCACTCTCAGGGTGAAAGATGGTGAAGTAGCCGTGTTTGTCTATAGTAGAGCAGACGACTCTATTCAAGATTATATAGAAGGTCCATACGATGGTACCATCAAGACGGCAAACTTTCCCGTCCTAGCAAATATAGTGGGCATGGCTTTTGGTGGTGACTCGCCCTTTCAAGCTGAAGTATATTTCATCAACTTGGCCAGTAATAACCAATTGCGGTTTGCTGTTCCTTACTTTGATGTTTTCGACCCTCGACTGCCAGACCATGGTGTGGCTATGGCAGTTAGGGGAACCATTACGTTTAACATCTCTGATTATCGAGGCTTTATCAAGTTGAATCGTTTGGTCAATTTTGATCACGATCAGTTCTATTGGCAAATTAAGGCAGCCTTGGCAAAATATGTGAAGGGTGTAGTAATGAATGTACCCCAGGATTTGGGCATTC
Organism: uncultured Prevotellaceae bacterium; assembly: GCA_900314715.1. Taxonomy (GTDB): domain Bacteria; phylum Bacteroidota; class Bacteroidia; order Bacteroidales; family Bacteroidaceae; genus Prevotella. The sequence continues at coordinate 13,670 of OMWI01000053.1, forward strand.
CTGTCGTTCAAATGGAACGGCAAATCCTCAATATTAATAATATGGTGGAAGAGTATCTGAAACCACGTATTGAGAGTGATTTTGGGGTGAACTTGAAAGGAGTGGACATCGCTGCATTGGAAGTTGATAAGGAGAGTCCGTATTACGAGGAGTTGCGCCAGTTGACGGCTGGAAATACAGCAAAGACGATGAACGCAATGACAGATGTGAACATCCATAATCTGCGTGACACACAAGAGTTGAACAAGCAAAACATGGCAGAATCGCTTCGCATCCAGCGTGAGGAAATGCAACGTGCACAACGCTTGCAGACTGAAACCAATTTTATGGGAGCTCATACTCTTGACCAACAGACTGAGGTGCTGAAAATGGGTGCCCAAAGCCTTGGTCAGATGGGTTCTATGGATATGGGATCTCAAGGTGGCGGGGGTATGAATCCTGCTGGCATGATGACTGGCATGATGATGGGCGGAGCTATGGGACAGCAGATGGCAGGCATGATGCATAATATGGGGCAGCAGATGCAAGGTCCAATTAATACACCACCACCTATACCTAACGTACAGTATCATGTCTGTGTCAATGGGGCTTCAACTGGTCCGTTCAACATGCAGCAACTTCATCAGATGGCACAAGTCGGACAACTGACATGCCAAACATATGTATGGAAACAAGGCATGGCAAACTGGGAGTTTGCTGGCGATGTGCAAGAACTTAACTTCCTTTTTGCCTCATCTGCTCATAGAACTACTCCGCCTCCTCCCCCTGCATTGTAAAAGTAAACTAAATATCTTTTGTTATGGACAATCAAAACTTCTTTTCTGTCGACCGTCTTGTAGATTTTGGTCTTGGCATGACAATGGCTCAGCAAATGGTTGGAATGATGAATCAGTACATGCAGCAAATGTACCTCCCTGGTTCCATCCAATCAATGTCTCGCTCTATGTCACAGATATTTTATTTGGCTATTGATGGCCAACAAGTAGGCCCATTGAACGAAAGTGAACTCTCGCGTCTCATTATGAAAAAGAAAGTGAACAAAGACACTTTGGCATGGATGCCTGGCATGGCAGCATGGCAATCTGTTGAGCAAGTACCTGCCATATTGAAGATTGTTGCACTAACCCCACCACCATTGAACGTATGAAGATATCTTTGTTTCCTGCAATGCTGTCGCTGATTGTGGCAATAGTGTTAGCATGGTTGGCTTACGACATAGCATACGATGAGCAGACCAATCTCGATATTTATGTGGCAATAGGCACAGCCTTATCTGTAATGTTGACCTTAGGTACAGTTATGGCATGTAAATTGGAGAATGCAAAGGTTGATGTAAATTTAAAAGTCTGGAGTGGTCTGATGTTTGTTGTCATGGTGATTATTAACTTCTGTTATGCCAATATTGGTGTTGAAATGCCGTGGTATGTAGTTGTGACTGCTTGTTTGCTAGTATTATATCTTGGTATAGCAAAAAATATCTTGAGAGTTGAAAAAGTGTAATTTATTTTAATAAAATAATGGGTATAGTTGAGATAACGTTAGCTACCTTGGCTTATGAAAACTCTTGAAAAGATGACAATCTGTTGGTCGCCGTAAAGCGTACAGAAAAACTAATTGTAATGGGGTGTGATACGATCATCTCACAGAAGAAATCCATGCTGAATGGATTGAAGCAATTCATATGTTTAATTTTGTTAAGGAGATATTAGTACATAAAATTGTAAGATTTACGATTTATCAAAATAGACTATTTATAAAGAAATACAAAAATAATTTTCAGTTCTAAAAGAGGATTCCGAAACGCTTGAAAGGGAGTAGGAACATTTAAAATAATATTTAATTATGGGGTATTATAAAAACATTCCAATCAGTTCTGACGAGGTTTCTAAGTATAGTAATGTGTCATTGTCCTCCGAAGGGTTACATGCTAAAGTATATATATTGGACGATGGAACTATCGACGAGAACAGCTATAGCCGAAGTTATTTGAAAAAGATAAAGGAAAAAGAAGAAAAAAAGATTAAAGAAGTAATAGATAAGGAATTAAAAAAGGCGAGGAAGTCAGAAAAAACTATCAGCAATGATGGTTGCTTGATGAAAATAGTGAAAGCTCCTTTCCGTTTTCTGTGGTGGCTTATCAAGAAAACTTTTGTCATTTTATCTTTGGGACTATTGAGCGGTGTATTAAATAGCGACAAGAAATGATAGCTTGTCAATGTAGTTTCTGAAAGTGAGAATTATATTATTGTAAATAGAACATGAAAAGAATTGTATTTATTGCAGCAGCCGCGATAGTGGTTTCCTGCGGAAACAAGCAACAGGTTCAACAGGAGGAAAATGATTCTACCATTGTAGCTACAGATTCTATAGAGCTGGTTAAAGAAAATGTGGAAGATCAAAATGCCTTTGATAATATGGCTATTGGAAAAATCAAGGAGTTTTACCAGAAGTATGTCTTCGGTGTTGAAGGATTGACAGATGAAGTTGTCAATAAGTATTGTACGAAGAAACTTGCAAAAAAACTTGCAGATGATTATGACTATGATGATGGCGGTTATGCGGTTTGGGATTTTCGAAGTGGCAACCAAGATGGTGAGGAGGACACGCAAGAAGTTATAAGTGTTGAACCGTTAGGCAATAATACATATAACGTGAAATATAATGATATGGGTGCCATAGGCAACTGTGTTATATCTGTCATAGGTGATGAGATTCTTTTTGATGAAATAATAAGCAAGTCTACGAATTAAAATGTAAGAACATTGTTGGTAATTATGTTTGCCCTTTGCTTTTTGGGCATTTCAAACACTTATGCCCAGAAGATATATCGCGGTAATTCCTCTTATTCTTCGGACATTGTTTGTACGTATAATCAAGGAAAGGTATATCGAGGTAATTCCACGTATTCATCTAATGTAATTGCACGTTTTGATGGCACGAATCTCTATCGCGGAAATAGTTCTTACAATAGTGACATCCTCATGAGTTTCCGTAACGGAAAGATTTATAAGGGACACTCCATGTACGATTCTGACGTTTTGGCTACATGGCGAGAAAACAAACTCTATCGTGGAACTTCTCCTAATCAATCAGATGTGTTGTTTACCTATAAAGACAACAAGGTTTACCGACATAATAGTTCTTATCAAAGTGACGTTCTTCTTACTACATCATCATGGGTGCATCCTCTCATTCTCTACTTGATTTTGTTTCCTTGATTATTCATTTTGGCTATGAAAATTCAAAAAGTGGAGAACGAAAATGTCTATATCTAGAAAAGATCAGATATAGACATTTATTCATTATTCACCGAATACCAATCCTTTGTGGCTTTCACTGCAGCCCTTTGTGCAATCAAGGCATTTTCGTCGGAAACACTTACTGAAGGAAAGGGTGATGAGATGTTCGTGGCATCAAATCTGGAAGTATTGCCAAGAACAGAGATTTCGCTTCTTGGGGCTATCAAGGACTCATAATAGCAACAAGCAGCAGTATATCTACATAAGCCATAGCCACAATGTGTTCCGTCGCGCGTGAGATCGTATTCATTGTTGTGAATACTTGTTCTCAAATTCTCGATGGCTGTGCCGTATGGAATTACAATATCTATTTGATAATCGTTGCAAAGCCTCTTCACAGATTGGGCGATGAGTTCCCATCTCTTCATCGATGATTTCTCTTGATTACCCGAATAATCATCCCAATAACTATGTATTAACAAGAAACCTATAGCTGCTTGAGGTTGGTGTTCCTTAATAAGTGATAATAGTTCATTTAGATATCCTCCTTTCCCCTTGCCCTTCCATTGGTCGTAATATGGAGCGTATGAACTCACTTGATGAATGATGATGAGGTCCCATTTCTCTTGCATGAGTGCTTCCCTGAAAAGCGTTCCATCGTTGGCTCTTCCTTCACCAATCGTAACGTTAGCTTCCATGCCTCCAATCACCTTTTTAATGCTATACGAAGATGGGTCTTTATCATAAAAGATGTCATACCAATTCTTGAAAGATGCACCACCTCTAATTGCCTTATACAGACACATATCACTCACGTCCGCACCACTTGCTTTTACTATCAGAGGAAGCATAGCCGTAGCATCATCTGTATAGCTATTTCCTATGTCCAAAACTTTTAAATTTGGCTTCTTCAATAATGAATTGTCGGCACATGATGTCAAGCAGATATTAATGCTCAGCAAGAGCATTATCATTCTCGTTTTATGATTATTCCATATTGACATTAATCTCTTAGAGGTTTGTTGTATTGTGATAGGTTCACGATTATTAATAACTTGTTTTAGCAATGAATACAAAAACAAAATAATAACTTATTTCCCAACATCCCCCGTGATGATAGCGCTAAGGTCTTCGCTTTTCTTATGTTTAAACTCGATGTCATTTTCAATGACTAAGTTGCGCATGTTTTTCAGCAAGTCGGATGCGAAGATGAAGTCGGTGAGACGTTTGTTAGTGCTTTGCATCACTTGACTGCTCTCGCCTTGCCATTCCTTTTCTCCCTTGTGAATAAACAAGATGTTCTCGCCAATACCCATTACAGAGTTCATGTCGTGGGTGTTGATGATGGTGGTGATGCCCAATTCGTGCGTGATGCTTGACAACAAATGGTCAATAACGAGTGAAGTCTTGGGATCCAAACCAGAGTTTGGCTCGTCGCAGAACAAATATTTTGGATTCAGTACAATAGCTCTGGCAATGGCAACACGCTTTTGCATACCACCAGATATTTCCGCAGGATACTTGTTTCCGGCATCTCTTAGCTTTACGCGGTCGAGACATTCCATAGCCCGTTTCTTACGTTCGTTGTAGTTCATGGAAGAAAACATGTCGAGTGGAAACATGACATTTTCAAGTACCGTTAGCGAGTCGAACAACGCGGCACTTTGGAATATCATTCCCATTTCACGACGCATCATCACCTTCTCTTTCTTCGTCATTTTCACGAAATCACGACCGTCGTATAATACCTGTCCACTCGTAGGTTCGAGCAATCCCACGAGGTTATTCATCAATACGGTCTTTCCCGAACCACTTCGTCCGATAATGAGATTTGTCTTTCCGTCCTCGAAAACAGTGTTAATGTCTTTCAGTACTTCCCTGTCTCCAAACGACTTATGTAGATGTTTTACTTCAATCATATTTTAGCCCCCTAATTTAGGGGGTTGGGGGTCTTTACATATCTAAACTCCCAATCCCCATTATTGATGGTATCTTTTATTTCGTTGATTACTTCTTCAATGTTATTTTCAATATCTTCATTTTTGAATCTAATGACTTTTATTCCATATTGGTTGAGAAACAAAGTTCTTTCTTTATCATGAACTTTTGCATCTTCCGTATTGTGAACTTCTCCGTCAATCTCTATACATAGTCGAATGGTTGGACAATAGAAATCCATCACGTAATTACCGAAACCATGTTGTTGCCGAAACTTTAACCCATTAATTTGTCTATTTCTTAATCTGTTCCAGAGAATTTTATCCGATGGTGTTGATTCTCGTCTCAGTTGTTGACGAAAGGATTTGTTGATTGGATCGTTAGAAAGTTTCATACTATGGTTCTATGTAGAGATAAGATTTGGAAGACCCCCAACCCCCTATATTAGGGGGCTAACTTAGGATTTGTGTTAAGAATACATCTGAGAAGAGGATGAGTACGCTTGACGTTACCACCGCATCTGTGGAAGCCTTACCTACTTCAACGGAACCACCGTCTACCGTGTATCCAAAGAACGAACTGACGGAGGAAATAATGAAGGCAAAGAACAAACTTTTGATAATACTCATATTCATGAACCAAGGATTAAAGGAATGTTGCAATCCTTCGGTCAAGTCCTCGGGTGTCAAGATGTGCCCAATATATGCCGTTCCGTAAGCTCCCAAGATACCTGTTGCAGATGAGAAGATGACGAGGAAAGGCATAATTGTAATCAAACCGAGAATCTTCGGGAGAATGAGATAACTTGCGGAATTCACTCCCATGATTTCCAATGCGTCAATCTGTTGCGTTACGCGCATCGTTCCCAATTCTGAAGCGATGTTTGAACCAACCTTACCAGACAGAATCAAACACATGATGGAGGAAGAAAACTCCAACAACATAATTTCGCGCGTGGTGTATCCTGCTACCCAGCGAGGCATCCACGGACTTTCAATGTTTACTTTCATCTGGATGCAAATCACAGCACCGATGAAAAAAGAGATAAGTAGAACGATACCAATGGAGTCCACGCCTAATTGCGTCATCTCCTTCACGTATTGTTTCCAAAACATGCGGAAACGCTCGGGAACGCTAAACGTTCGTCCCATCAATATCAGGTATCTGCCAAATGTGGCAAGTGCATTTATTATAAACATAGTTTGCTGCTTATACTTGTATTTGTTGGCGAAGTTACGCATTTTTCTTTTAACATCCAAAATATCTGCACCTTTTTAAACGATAGAGTGTATTATCCAATGCCATAATCACTCCTTGTGCATTAAAAAACGATGTGTTTTCTATGTCGAATATCTTTTTTTTTGTAATTTTGTCGCCAAATCAGACAGCTATATATGGAACAAAATAGTCAAGGCGTAACAAACGATACGATTGCGGAACAAAAGAAATACGACGGGATGGTGCTTCGTACGGAAGGACTCGTCAAGATATATGGTAAGCGAACGGTTGCCAATGGGGTTTCCATCAACGTGAGACAAGGGGAAATCGTAGGACTTTTGGGACCTAATGGTGCTGGAAAGACCACCTCTTTTTATATGACGACGGGATTGGTGGTTCCCAATGCGGGAAAGGTATACCTCAACGACGAGGACATAACCGATTATCCCGTATATCGTCGAGCTCGTGCGGGTATTGGATATTTGCCACAAGAGGCAAGCGTATTTCGTAAGTTGAGCGTTGAGGATAATATCATGGCGGTCTTGGAAATGACGGGAAAGCCACGTACTTATCAATTAAAGAAGTTGGAGAGTCTGCTTACGGAATTCCGACTCAATCACGTGCGTAAGAACAAGGGTGATCAGTTGTCGGGTGGAGAACGAAGACGAACGGAGATTGCTCGTTGCTTGGCGATAGAACCCAAGTTTATCATGCTCGATGAACCGTTTGCAGGCGTAGACCCTATAGCCGTGGAAGACATTCAACACGTGGTGTGGCAATTGAAATACCGCAACATCGGTATTCTTATCACCGACCATAATGTACAGGAAACACTGACTATCACCGACCGTGCTTATCTGCTCTTTGAGGGAAAGATACTCTTCCAAGGAGTACCAGAGGAACTTGCTTCCAATCCTATCGTGAAGGAAAAATACCTTGGTAGCAATTTCATCCTTCGCAAGAAAGATTTCCAGTTGATTGATGAAGAACGTAGACAGAGGGAAAAAGAAGAGTAAACATCGTTTTTTTGATAATTGAAACATATCGTTTTAACAAAGTCCCACGGCTTGGGACAAAAGTCCCAGATGTTGGGACAAAAATCCCAAGCAGTGGGATTTTTGTGGGAATAATGTTTGTTTTCTCGCAAACATTCAATGGCGTAAGGCGTTGATAAAGTCAAAAAATCCAAATAATTACATATTTATTAGGTGTTTCGGTGGAAAATGAGTAATTTTGCACCCACTTTTTAAATTGAATGTAGAAATCAAGTAAAAATAGAATAGAAAAGATGAAGATTTCATTTGAAAATCCCGACAAAGTGAATGGCTTGATGACCATCACCGTAGAAGAAGTTGATTACAAAGACAAAGTAGAGAAAGAACTGAAAGACCTTCGTAAGAAAGCCAATATCCCAGGATTCCGTCCAGGTATGGTTCCTATGGGACTGATTAGGCGTCAGGCTGGTATGCAAACCAAGTTGAACGTTATCAATAAGTTTTTGAGCGAAGAACTTTACAAGTACATCAAAGATAACAATATCCAAATGCTGGGTGAGCCATTGCCATCAGAGAAGCAGACTCCCGTAGATATGGAAGGCGAAGCACCATACGATTTCATGTTTGACATTGCCGTAGCACCGGAAATCAATGTGGAATTGACCAATAAGGACAAGATTGATTACTATGAAATCACCGTTGACGACAAGTTGATTGACCAGCAAATCGACATGTATGCTTCACGTGCAGGTAAGTACGAGAAGGTAGAGGAGTTTGAAGGCAACGATATGTTGAAAGGTGACTTGCGCGAGTTGGACGAAAACGGAGGTGCAAAGGAAGGTGGCATTGAAGTTGAAGCAGCCGTATTGATGCCTGAATATATTAAGGTAGAAGACCAAAAGGCACTTTTCAAGGGTGCTAAGTTGGGCGACGTAATTACCTTCAATCCCCGTAAGGCTTATCCCGACAATGATTCAGAGGTTTCTTCACTCTTGAAGATTGAGCGTGATGCTATTAAGGAACACGAAGGCGACTTCAGTTTCCAAATCCTTGAGATTAGCCGTTTCGTAAAGGCACCCGTTAACCAGGAGTTGTTCGATCAGGTATATGGTAAGGATGTTGTTAAGGACGAGAAAGAGTTCCGTGAGCGTATCGCCGGTGAATTGAAGACGCAATTGGAAGGCAATAGCGATTGGAAATTCTTGCAAGACGTTCGCCAGTATGTGGAGAAGAAAGTCGGCACGCTTACCTATCCCGATGCTATCTTGAAGCGCGTGATGAAACTCAACAACAAGGACAAGGACGACAAGTATGTTGAGGACAATTACGAGCAGAGTATCAAGGAATTGTCTTGGCATCTCATGAAAGAGCAATTGGTTAGCAAGAACGGAATCAAGATTGACGACGCTGAGGTGAAAGCCGCCGCTATTGCTTCTGCTCGTGCTCAGTTCGCCCAATACGGAATGACCAATATTCCCGATGAGTATCTTGAGAACTATGCCAACGACATGCTAAAGAAGGAAGAAAATGTTCAAGGATTGGTAGACCGCGCCATTGATAACAAACTGATGTCTGCTTTGAAAAAAGTGGTGAAATTAAATAAGAAATCAGTGACATTGGATGAGTTTAATCAGTTAATGAGATAATAATAACTTTTTTTAAGATAAAATTCTTATCTAAGTTTTTTAATTATCGACTTTTTTATTAACTTTGTTCCTAAAGAACCGACGTTAAGAAAAGTCGATAATTTTTTTGTGTAAATTTTAAGTAAGGAAACATGAACGATTTTAGAAAATATGCGACCAAACATTTAGGTATTAATAGCATGGTATTGGACGATGTGCTGAAGGCTCAAGCACATTATTTAAATCCATATATATTGGAAGAACGCCAATTGAACGTGACTCAGATGGATGTGTTCTCGCGCTTGATGATGGAACGTATCATCTTCTTGGGAACCGAGATTGACGACTATACTGCCAATACCTTGCAGGCGCAATTGCTTTACCTGGATTCTGTAGATGCAAAAGACATTTCCATCTATATCAATTCTCCTGGTGGAAGCGTTACCGCAGGCCTCGGTATCTATGATACCATGCAATTCATCAGTAGTGAAGTGGCTACCATCTGTACCGGTATGGCTGCTTCCATGGCTGCCGTGTTGCTCGTGGCAGGCCAAGAAGGAAAGCGTCAGGCACTTCCACATAGTCGCGTGATGATTCACCAACCATTGGGAGGCGTACAAGGACAGGCGAGTGACATCGAGATTGAGGCTCGCGAAATTCAGAAGTTTAAGAAAGAACTCTATAAAATTATCTCTGACCATTCACATACTCCTTACGAGAAAGTATGGCAAGACAGTGACAGAAATTACTGGATGGATGCAGAAGAAGCCAAGGAATACGGAATGATAGACAGTATCTTGGTGAAGAAACCTATTGCAGGTTGACATTATTATATTATATAGACGAAATAGAAAGAGTAAGTACATGCCAAAGAAAGTTTGTAGCTTTTGTGGAAGAAGTGACCATGATGTAAAGTTGTTGATCTCTGGACTTAGTGGGTTTATTTGCGAGAGTTGTGCCGAACAAGCATACGAAATTGTCAAGTCTTCCGGTATTAATGATGTTTCGAACGGTGGACGTAACGGACAATTCAAGATGAAGAAAATCCCGAAGCCGATGGAAATCAAGGAACACCTTGACCAATATGTAATAGGTCAAGATGAGGCTAAGAAGTTCCTTTCGGTTGCCGTCTACAATCACTATAAGAGATTACAACAACAGCGTGATGACAATGGTGTTGAGATAGAGAAGAGCAACATCATCATGGTTGGTAGCACGGGTACGGGAAAGACATTGCTTGCACGTACCATTGCAAAGATGCTTGACGTGCCTTTCACTATCGTTGATGCTACCGTATTCACGGAAGCTGGTTACGTTGGAGAGGACGTGGAGAGCATTCTTTCACGATTGTTGCAAGTGGCTGACTACGACTTGGAAGCCGCTCAACGCGGAATCGTGTTCATCGATGAGATAGACAAGATAGCCCGAAAGAGTGATAATCCTTCCATTACACGAGACGTAAGTGGCGAAGGAGTACAACAAGGATTGTTGAAGTTGCTGGAGGGAACGATGGTCAATGTTCCGCCAAAGGGAGGAAGAAAGCACCCAGATCAAGACTACATTCATGTAAACACGCGCAACATCTTGTTTATTTGCGGTGGAGCATTCGACGGAATAGAACGAAAGATTGCACAACGAATGAATACTCATGTTGTGGGATATAACTCGGTGAGAAACCTTCGTCAGATTGATAAGAATAACTTGATGCAATATATCCTGCCGCAAGACTTGAAGTCGTTTGGGTTAATTCCTGAGATTATCGGACGATTGCCAGTGCTTACGTATTTGAATCCCCTTGATAGGGAAGCATTGCGCAGGATTCTCGTTGAACCAAAGAATTCCATCATCAAACAATATGAGAAATTATTTGCAATGGATGGAATTACCTTGAAATTCTCCGAAGACGCGCTTAACTACGTGGTAGACAAAGCTGTGGAATACAAGCTTGGTGCCCGTGGCTTGCGCTCTATCGTTGAGTCGATGATGATAGATGCTATGTTTGAAATACCTTCGAAGAGGGTGAAGACGTTTGAAGTAACCCTTGATTATGCTGAGAAACAACTCAATAAAACCAATCTACAATCTGCTTAATTCTATAGATTACCTGAATTCTACACCTAACAATTCTACGACATGCCAAAAAAAGATTATAATCTTATAGCGAATCTCAAGCATTATTTCGGATTTGATTCGTTCAAAGGAGACCAAGAGGCCATTATCAATAATCTCTTGGACGGCAATGATACTTTTGTGCTTATGCCCACAGGTGGAGGAAAGAGCATGTGCTATCAATTGCCGTCGCTTATCATGGAAGGCACGGCCATCGTTATATCCCCATTGATTGCGTTGATGAAAAACCAAGTTGACGTGGTGAATGGAATCAGTGAAAACGAAGGTGTCGCACATTACTTGAACTCGTCGCTCAACAAGGCAGCGATACAACAAGTGATAGATGACGTGCGTGTCGGTAAGACCAAGTTGTTGTATGTTGCACCTGAGTCATTGAATAAAGAGGAGACGGTGGCTTTTCTCAAGGAAGTGAAAATCTCGTTCTATGCCATCGACGAGGCTCATTGTATTTCGGAATGGGGACATGATTTCCGTCCTGAATACCGCAATATCAGACCTACCATCAATAAGATTGGCGTTGCTCCTGTTATTGCATTGACGGCTACGGCAACGGATAAGGTGCGTTCAGACATCAAGAAGAGTTTGGGAATTGTAGATGCGTTGGAATTCAAGAGTTCATTTAATCGTCCTAACTTGTATTATGAGGTTCGTCCCAAGACCAAGGAGATAGATAAGCAAATCATTAAGTTCATCAAGCAACATGCAGGAAAGAGCGGTATTGTTTATTGTCTTTCCCGAAAGAAAGTAGAAGAATTGGCTGCCGTATTGCAAGCCAACGACATCAAGGCTGCCGCTTATCATGCCGGATTGGATTCTGCCACTCGTTCGCAAACGCAAGATGAGTTCTTGATGGAGAACATAGATATCATTGTGGCTACTATTGCTTTTGGTATGGGTATTGATAAACCCGATGTGAGATTCGTTATCCATTATGATATTCCCAAGAGCCTTGAAGGTTATTACCAAGAGACAGGTAGAGCAGGGCGTGATGGAGGCGAAGGTATCTGCTTGGCATTCTACGCATATAAGGACTTGCAGAAATTGGAGAAATTCATGGAGGGCAAGCCTGTTGCTGAACAAGACATAGGAAGACAATTATTGCAAGAAACGGCTGCATACGCAGAGTCGTCGGTTTGTCGTCGTAAGATGTTGTTACATTACTTTGGCGAGGAATATAAGGAACCCAATTGTCATAATTGTGATAATTGCTTGCACCCGAAGGAAAAGCACGAAGCTATGAATTTATTATTAATTGTGCTTCATGCCATTATTGCCATTAAGGAAAACTTTAGGCAAGACTATGTGGTTGACTTCATTAAGGGTAGGGCAACTGATGACATTACTTCCCACAAGCATCATCAATTAGAAGAGTTTGGTTCTGGCGAAGATGAGAATCCCAAATTGTGGAATCCCGTGATTCGTCAGGCTCTCATTGCTGGTTACATCAAGAAAGATGTGGAAAACTATGGATTGTTGAAAGTCACCGCTGCAGGTAAGCGATACATCAAGAATCCGAAGTCATTCATGATAGTGGAAGACACCGAGTTTAAGGAAGACGGTGATGATGATGGTGCAGAGGCAGTAGGTGCTGCTCTCGACCCCACGCTTTATGCCATGTTAAAAGATTTGCGCAAGCAAATGGCACGTAAGTTGGAAGTTCCGCCATACGTAATATTCCAAGATGTTTCATTGGAACAAATGGCCACCATGTATCCCATTAACCTCCAAGAATTGCAAAACATTCAAGGAGTGGGTGCAGGAAAAGCAAAGCGTTATGGTAAGGAATTCTGTGAGTTGATTGAAAAGCATTGCAAGGAAAATGGCATTGAACGTCCAGAGGAATTACGTGTAAGAACCGTTGCTAAGAAGTCGATGTTGAAAGTGAAAATAATTCAAAATATCGACCGTCAAGTAGCTCTTGATGATATCGCCCTTGCACAGGGATTGGAGTTCGAAGAGTTATTAAGCGAGGTGGAAGCCATTGTTTATAGTGGTACGAAATTGAACATCGACTATTTCTTGGAAGAAGTGATGGATGATGATCATGTAGATGATATCTATGATTATTTCCGCGAAAGCGAAACAGATGACTTACAAGTTGCCATGAAAGAACTTGGTAACGAATACGATGAGAATGAGATTCGATTGGTAAGAATTAAGTTCTTCTCTGAAATGGCCAATTAATTTTCTATTCAAGAACAATCTCAACAACAAAGTAAAATGGGAAAGACAGACAGTAAAAGTTTTCAAATATACTTGGACAATATAGGCAACAAGAGTTTGTTATCTGATGAACAAGAAAAGCAATTGGCAAAGCGTATCAAGGATGGAGACGAAAAGGCAATAGACCAATTGGTAAGTGCCAATCTGAGGTATGTTGTGACTTTAGCCAATCAATATGCAAGACAAGGTGTTTCCGTAGACGATCTCGTGAGTGAAGGAAACATCGGCTTGTTAAAAGCTGCAAGGAAATACGGCAATGCTTCTGACAAGAGATTCGTTTCTTTTGCCGCTCCGTATATTCGTGATTATATGGAACGTGCGATAGAACGCCAAACGGGATTGTTGCGTACGCCCATGACAGAGGCTGCAAAGATAGAACATTTGCGTTCTAAGATGATGTCAATGAGTGAACCAATTCCTGCAGGGAGCCAAAATAACTTTAGCTTGTTGAATGTATTGGAAGACACTAACGCTTCCTCAGCGGACGAAAACGTTGAACGGGCAACCCTTTCTGATGAGTTAAAGGGCGTGATGTCTGTTCTCAATGAGCGTGAAAACCAAGTGTTGGTAGATTACTATGGTTTGCAAGGCGAAAGATTGACGATGGCGGAGATTGGCGAGAAGATGCAACTCAAGCGCGAAAGAGTGCGTCAAGTGAGAGATACGGCTCTTAGGAAACTCCACCGCGCTGCGCGCCAAGGTCGTACATAGCATTCTGGAATTCCTTTTCGTAGGGCAGTTGCAACTTATCCATCATGTTGGGAAATACCATATTGAAACTGCAATAGTAATAGGCGATGAATTGATGGTAGTCAAATTCCATGTCGGGAAGGCTCTGTAGTACGTATGATTCCCTTCGATTCTCTCCGTTTTGCCATACGATTGCCATTTCCATCGCCAACATTCTTACTTGGTTGACATCCAAACGCTTTAGGTGGCGAATGGCGAAAAACATTTCTTTCGTTAGGATGCGCGAATCTATTTCGTAAGATACTTCATGAGCGATTGTTTCCGTATCGGGAACAATCGTTCTTTTCTCTTCTTGCAATTCAACGGATGGTTCGGGAATATCTTCTTGTTCCACTACGGGAGCAGGCATTTCATTCCCTGTCATTTCCTCATGTGAGAAAAGAAACATGGACAAGTCTTGGGTGTTTTTCTTTTTCTTCCTTTTCATCATTCATCGTCGTTATCGCTCTTCTTGTTAGAGCCAAAGATCCAACTTAGAATACTTTTCCCAATCTTTCGTTCCAATCCTGCTTGTGTGGTAGGAATGCCTGTCTCTTTCGTGAACTTCCTTTTCATGGCAGACAATCCATATTCCTTTTTAATATACCACCACAAATCTTTCTTCTTTTTTGCCATTCGCGTAAGGTGTTATAGGTTTTTAGTTTTGCAAAGATAGTGATTTTTCAGTAAATGGGGAGATTTTGTTCAAATAATTTTGAGATTTAATGAAATTACTATATCTTTGCCAATAGGAAAATAACATAATGATAATCGTATGAAAAGACTAAAGTTTTATTTATTGGGATTGATAACTGCGCTTATCGTATCCGCTTGTGGAACATCTCGTACTGTGCCCATCACAGGACGTAAACAGACGTTGATGGTTTCTGATGCAGAGGTGTTGAGCCTTAGTACTCAAGAGTATAACAAGTATATGCAGAGTGCCAAGAAGTCAACTAACGCTACCAATACCGCTATGGTGCAAAGGGTGGGGCAGAATCTTGCTAATGCCGTTACTACGTATTTGAGAAATAACGGATTACAGGATGAAATCAGCCAATACAGTTGGGAGTTTAATCTGGTGCAAGACAATAATGTTAATGCATTCTGTATGCCTGGCGGTAAGATTGTGGTGTATGAGGGATTATTGCCCGTTACGCAAAACGAGGCTTCGCTTGCCATCGTACTTGGTCATGAGATAGCCCATGCTGTTGCCAAACACTCTGCTGAGCAGATGTCTAAGCAGATACAACAACAATATGGCTTGCAAATCGGTACTGCAATAGCAGGCGCATTAGGTATGGGACAGAATACACAGAGTATCGCACAAATTATTGCGCAAAAGGGTTTGCAGTTCCGTAACTTGGCATATTCACGTGAACATGAAACTGAAGCTGACCGTATGGGATTGATTTTTGCAGCTATGGCTGGATATGACCCGAATGTTGCCGTGAACTTCTGGCAAAGAATGGCGGCAAGTTCTGGCAATAATACATCCGAGTTTTTTAGCGATCACCCATCTGATGCTACTCGTATCAACAACATTCAGAAGCATTTCTTGCCAGAGGCGTTGAAGTATTACAATCCTCCAAAGACCGCGACGACAACTACGAAAAGCGCTACCAAGAAAACAACAACCAAGAAAACAACGACAAAAAAGACGACTACCAAGAAGAAATAGCCCTTCTTTCCCGTCTTTTTCCGTGTTTTGCAAATTTCTGCAAACTTACTTCACAATTGAGAATTATTGCAAACCAAGTTTCTTGTTTGGTTTGCAATAATTTTTTATCTTTGCAATATGAATCAAATGTTTGACATACTCACCAGTCGAGAGCTGTTCTTGCTCATCATGGCAAGTGTCACGTATGTGGTGCTTTTTATCGTTGCCGTGCAAAATAGCCGTAGGAAAATCCTCTTGTTACAAGAGCGATTGAATAAGGTGCACGCAATGAAGGAAGAACAATTGGCGAATAGTAATCAAAATATTGAGCAAAACTTACAACGCATTGCCCAACTGGAATCTATCATACAGAAATTGGGAAACGAAAACTCTATGTTGCGTTTGGAGTTGGAAGAGCAGAAAGCGCGTTTGGATTATGCCAATACAATAGCGATGATTGAGAACGAGAAACGTGAGCAAGCGGAGACAGTTATCTTTGGTAGCGATGTGTATCTACGAATGAAATCGTTGTTAGCACAAGGGCGCAGTATGAACGACCATGATTTCGTGGAATTGAATCAAGTGGTAAATTCTGTCTATACCAACTTCACCGAACGATTGTATAGCTTATGTAAGTTGAGCAATCATGAATTTCGCGTGTGTTTATTGGTGAAGGTAAGAGTGCAACCAAAGGACATCGCAACGCTAACGGCACATTCAAAGGAAGGCATTGCCACTACTCGTAGTAGATTATACCAAAAAGTATTCGGCAAGAAAGGTTCTTCGAAAGAATGGGATGATTTCGTACTTTCGCTTTGAGAGATTATACACATTATTTATATATATGACTATGATTGATTTCTTATCACAACATTTATGGCAAATGTGGGCGGTGATAGCCGTTCTTTGCTTGATCTTGGAATTAACGGCAGGCGATTTTTTTATCATCTGCTTTTCCATTGGTGCTGTGTTTGCTGCCGCATGTGCCGCTATGGGTGGCAACTTCTATTGGCAAATGATCGTGTTTGCGGCACTTACCTTGGTTAGCTTGTTCCTTGTTCGTCCGTTTGCCTTGCGTTATTTGCATCGCAACGAGGAGCATCGTGTCAGCAATGCCGACGCGTTGATTGGCAGAAAGGGACGCGTGGTAGAAACCATTGAGAAAGGTGGTTTTGGCAGAGTTGCCATTGATGGCGACGTTTGGAAGGCCGTTGCTATCAATGATGATAAAATCCCAGAGGGAACTTCTGTTCGTGTCGTGAATCGCGAGAGTATTATTATTACCGTAGAAATTATTAACAATTAAATACTTAGATTATGGATATTATGAGTTATGTGTTGATAGCTATCATCGTACTTGTAGCTATCTTCGTGAAAATGGCATTGGTGATTATACCACAGTCTGAAACAAAGATTATTGAGCGCTTAGGGCGTTATTATGCTACGTTGAAACCTGGTATTAACATCATTATTCCTTTCATCGACCGTGCCAAGGCGATTGTTACCATGCAACATGGTCGCTATGTTTACACCAATACGATTGACTTGCGTGAGCAGGTGTTTGACTTTGCTCGTCAAAACGTTATTACGAAAGACAATATCCAGATGGAAATCAATGCTTTGTTGTATTTCCAAATCATGGATCCTTTCAAGGCTGTGTATGAAATCAACAACTTGCCAAACGCTATTGAGAAATTAACTCAAACAACGTTACGTAATATCATTGGTGAATTGGAACTCGACCAAACGCTGACCAGTCGTGATACGATTAATACCAAACTTCGTGCCGTTCTCGATGAGGCTACCGATAAGTGGGGTGTAAAGGTGAATCGCGTTGAGTTGCAAGACATTATTCCACCATCAAGCGTGTTGCAAGCCATGGAAAAGCAGATGCAAGCAGAACGTAACAAGCGTGCGACAATCCTTACGAGTGAAGGACAAAAGCAAGCCGCTATCTTGCAATCAGAAGGTGAAAAGACTTCTACCATTAACCGTGCTGAGGCTGCCAAGCAACAAGAAATACTTCATGCGGAAGGTGAGGCGCAAGCTCGCATTCGTAAGGCAGAAGCAGAAGCTATCGCCATTGAGAAGATTACTGAGGCTGTGGGTAAGTCAACCAATCCTGCTAACTATCTCTTAGCTCAAAAGTACATACAGATGATGGAACAATTGGCTGCTAACGACCAGACAAAGACCGTTTACTTGCCATTCGAGGCAACCAATATGTTGGGTAGTATTGCTGGCATCAAGGAGTTGTTTAATGAGAAATGAAGATGATACGTTTGGCTTATAGACTCTTTCTTTTCTTTGTCGTTTCATTGACGATGGTATCATGCTCCGAGAATTATTCACGTGGTGAGAAAGTGGGTACGGTTATCGAGTTTGCACAATCGGGATTGATTTGGGATTCGTGGGACGGACGGCTTAACCTTACTCAAACGGGTATGAATACGGCTGGCGAACCGTTTACTTTCTCACTTGATAACGACCGTGATGATCAACAACCTTTGGTAGACTTGCTTTATCAAGCACAAATCGAAGGATGGAAGATTAAGATTAAGTACCATAAGGTGATGGGATGGAACTGGTTTGGCAATCGCGGACGTTCAGACTACTTCGTAGATGAAGTTACGGTGTTAGACAAGGATTTCGCCAACCCCCTTCGCAATGTAAAGGGAGGTCGTGAAGGACATATTATCGACACCGTCTATGTGGTGATAGACAAGTCGGAATTGTTCAAAAAATAGTGGAGAGAAGTGAGAGGTGAGTAGTGAGAGATATGCTTAGAGTTATTGTGAAAGTGAAGTGAAAAGGTATTCTCTCGCTTCTCACCTCTCACCTCTTACCTCTATATCACCCTTTAATCAATTCCACGATACGAGCCATTTGGTTTGGAATGCGTATTTGTTGTGGACATTTTTTCAAGCACACTTCGCAATCCATGCATTGGTCAGCTCCAGCTTTCTTGTCGATGGTTTTCTTGTATCCTTTCTTGAATTGAGCAATTCTCTTAGAATAATCAGGTGCTGACTTATCGGGCAATGGCAATAGTTTGTTATTGACGGCTTCGTTGTAATAAGAGAAATTCTTGGGAATATTGACTCCATATGGACAAGGCATACAATAGCTACAAGCGGTGCAAGGAATAGTGGGATAGCCATTCATTCCATCCGCGATTTGTGCCAATAATGTTTTCTCTTGTTCTGTGCATGGGTCGAGTGGTGAGAATGTGTTCACATTGTCTTCCAAATGTTCCATATTGTTCATTCCGCTCAAGGCAGTCAATATGTTAGGTAATGTACCAACCCATCTGAAAGCCCACGAAGCAATGCTGTCGTTAGGACGTTTTGCTTTTAATTGATTGGCGAATTCATCTGGGATGTTTGCCAATCTTCCTCCCAACAATGGCTCCATCACAACTGCTTGAAGACCAGCCTTTTCCAATTTGTTATACAAGTATTCTGCATCTGCGTCTTTTTTCCATCCACCATTTCCGAGAGAAGCATGTCGCCAGTCAATGTAATTCAACTCGATTTGTACGAATGTGAAGTTATATTTGTCGTTATTGTCTACCAACCAGTCGAATACTTCCACGTTTCCGTGATAAGAGAAACCAAGGTTGCGAATGCGTCCTGCATCTCGTTCTTTTACTAAAAAGTCAAGCAATCCGTTGTTGATGAATCGTTCACGAAATTCATCCATTCCACTTCCACCAATGGAATGCAACAAATAATAGTCGATATAGTCGATTTGCAACCGTTCGAAAGACCTTTCATACATCTTCTTCGATTCCTCGAAAGAGTGCATTCTTCGGTTTTGGTTCGACATTTTCGTTGCGATGTAATAGCTATTGCGCGGGTGTCGTTTCAATGCAATGCCCGTTACAACTTCAGAATTGCCATACGCAGGAGCCGTATCGAAGTAATTAACACCATGAGCAAGAGCGTAATCCACCAACTCATTCACTTTGTCTTGGTTCTTTGGCAAACGCATCATTCCGAAACCCAATAGCGAAACCTTATCGTTGGTGTGATGATTCACGCGATAAGTCATCTTGGGAGCACCGTCTTGCATCGTTCGAGGAGCAGAAGGTGTAGTGTTTTTGGCAAATACGTTCAATGGTTCAAGGCTCATCAAAGCCATGGCAGATAGTGTTCCTGTGCCAATATGCTTGATAAACTGCCGACGATTCATGTCGTTCTTTTTGTCGTTCATAATAGAAAAGATTAATAGTTTTTGCAAATGTACAAAAAAACTTTTAATGTTTTTGCACTTTGTAGTTGTTTTTGTAAATATGAAGAATTGTTTCTTACAAAATATTCTGTGAATTATTCCGACAAAATAATATCGTGAAAAATATCGAATGAGGTGTTAAAATTGGGGGATGATGTGTTTTTGGGAGGCGAATAGTTTGTTTTTGCTTGCCAAATGATGCCTTGTGATTGCTAAAGCATATAGTTATAGTGCGTCAATATATGCTTTAGCCATGCTAAATATATGCGGTTCATCCGACATTTCGAGTGATACGGCAGTCGTGTAGAGCGTAGAGCCTCAGGGTAAAATACCTGTCGTCTCTGAATCCGTATGCATTGCGTTTCA
>OMWI01000041.1 GCA_900314715.1 uncultured Prevotellaceae bacterium
TTCGCTTGTGTCTATCGATTCAGTACGACAACGAAGCAACTGTCTACTGTTTCAGCTAATGAAGAGAAAAAGTGTCTAGTGAAATCAGGAAAAGTCAGTTAACAAAATGGGTGTTTTGTGTTAAAAGACCTAAACCATATATTTAGCAAGGCTAAACCATATATTTGCGCTTTGCAAACCTATCGTTTGCGGTCTGTAAATGACAGCCCTTCGGAAGAGGGTTACAACAATTCAAAATCAAAATGTCACTTTTGTCACGCGTCACTTTTGTCACTTTAAGCATTTTCAATCATTCTGAAATGGTATATATATATATAATTATATTAATATATTATTATAATAATATATTAATATAAAATTTAATTACTTATAATTTAAAATTTTTACTATCATTTTACTTGCGATTTTTCACGCCTTTTTATGTGAAAAACCTTAAAGTGACAAAAGTGACGCGTGACAAAAGTGACAAAATTAGATTTAATTTCAAAGAAACTCTAATTATTTGAATAGTAACAGTTGTAGATTAAAGTTACTTTTTCTTGTCATGTTGCTCATCCTATCCATCTTATTTTTGTGGAAACGTTGACTTTAAGTTTTTCATTTATAGTTGTCCGCTAAACGGCAGCCAGGAAGGCCAACAAGCTTATAGCCTAGGGCAACGCCCTAGGTAAGAGTGTATGTGGAATCTTCGCGCTGTAAGCGCAAAAGCATTGATAGTTTAATTCTTTTGCTCTTTCAGAGCGAAATATGTTGGTGTTCCTTTTCCCAGAGCGTTGCTCTGGGCTATATGCTTGTTGGCCCTTCGGGCCGCTAGTAAGCCACTATTGTTAGAACATCATTGGATGATGTGCAGACAAAGGCTTTTCTGACGATTTTGAAAAGTTTTATCGAACAACAATGATTCGGCTCAGTCGATTTTTCATGAGGGGAAAAACTTAGTTAGATAATCAATGTTTGCATGGAAGATGCCGTAGGCATCAGATGATAGTAGCCAGCTATGCAGCTGCCCCATTGGGGGCAGCGAAATGGCTGGTTAAGATATGGATATATAAAAATGCAAGCCTTTAGGTTTGCGACATGATTCATCATGTCCCTTGCATAACAGCAAGGAATTATATGTGTATCTTTCACTACCAGCCATTTTGAAACACCTAAAGGCGTTTCTGCATAGCTGGCTACTATTATCCAATGCCTACGGCATTTCTCCTTTCTCAAATAGATTGCCAATTCAATGGTATGAAACTACGGCAAAAGAATAAAGAGGGTGTGTCAAAATTGGCACACCCCCATCTTTGTTTTATCGTAAATGAGATTACAATTTCCCGATAATGCCCGCTTTGGTAGAGTTGATGAAGTTCACGATGTTGCGAATTTCTTGGCTATCGGGAACTTGGTCGTTGATTTGCAGGACAGCATCAAAGACGCTGTTTTGTCCGTTGAAAACCAGACGATAAGCGTTTGCGATGTGTTTCTGCACCTTATCGCTGATGCCGTAGGAAGTCATCATCGTGTTGTTGATGCCGCTAAACTTAACGGGCGTTCCGCCAGCGATGATATAGGGCGGTACATCCCTTGAGAAAGTTGTTCCTGCCTGAATCATCGCACCCTCGCCAACGCGAGTCCTTGCGTTCTCGATGACACTTGAGGAGAAAATCACGCCATTACCAATCTCACAATCACCTGCAATCTTGGTACCATAACCGAATACGCAATGATTTCCCACCTTGGTGTCATGACTGATGTGTGCACCTTCCAAGAGGAAGTTGTCATTGCCAATCACCGTTTGGCAACCCCTATGCGTGGCGCGGTTGATAACCACGTTTTCGCGAATGATATTGTTGTCGCCAATGATGAGTTCGCTTTTCTCGCCACAGAAATGAAAGTCTTGTGGTAATGCGCCCAATACGGAACCCTGGTGAACCTTATTGTGCGCTCCCATGCGCGTACCGTTCAGGATGCTTACGAACGGGAAGATGATACAATTATCGCCGATGACCACATCGTCTTCTATATAGACGAATGGGAATATCTTGCAATTGTTGCCGATTCTCGCCTTTGGAGATATTTCAGCTTTAGGACTTATTTCGCTTGCCATAATTCAAATGTTTTATTATTTTGCTCCTCCACCGAGTGCTACATAAAGATTCACTACAGCTTGCACCTTGTTGAAATCATCCGTTACCTTAGAGATTTCAGCATTGAGCAGGCTCGACTGAGCGGTGATAACTTCCAGATAGTTGGTATTGTTTAGGCCATAGGAGGCTTTCGTGTCTTGTACGTTCTGACGAAGAACGGCAATCTGCTTGGCCTCTATCTGACTCTTCTCTTCGCTGGAGTTATAGAGAACGAGGGCGTTGGAAACCTCGTTTCCTGCCTTCAGAATCGTGTTCTGCCATGTGTTGTAGGCTTGTTCGTACTTCATCTTTGCCACTTTCAAGCCAGCAACAATCTGTCCGTGCTGGAAGATGGGTTGCACAAGACTTCCAACGGCAGAAAGCAAGATTTTACCTGGGTCAACCAAACCATTGTTGTTGGTAAAGGCACCCGTTCCCGTGATGGTGATATTGGGATAGAAGCGCGAGCGAGCCACGTTGATGTCGTAGAAACAACTGGCCAAGGTCAACTCTGCGGCGTGAACATCCGCACGATTGTTGAGCAATTGAATGCCGACGCCCGTACTGAACTTGCTTGGCAGTTGTTGCTCTTCCAATTTGCCACGGTCGATGGCAAAGGCCGTTTCGCCCATCAGCAAGGTCAATGAATTCTCTATTTCGCGAATCTGACGCTTCAAGTCTACGGTACTTGCCTGAACGGAGAGATAACTTGCCTCCGCACTTTGAACGGCCGTAGAACGATAGCCGACGCGCGTCTCCTTCAATAGTTTCATGCGCTCCCAAGTCTGCTTGGTCAACTCCGTCATGTCGTACATGATTTCCAACTGACGGTCGAGCATCAGCAACGTATAGTACAAGTTGGCAACACCAGAGATGATGTTCACCTGTACCACCGTTTGGTAGTCCTTGGTAGCCAACAATTGCATCTGCACGCTACGCTTGGAGTTCAGGAGATTGCCGAACAAATCCACGTTCCATGAAGCAGAGACGGGCAACGTATAAGCCTTGGTAGGCGCCTTTCCGTCGAACGACGAGATAGTTCCTTGCGGTGAAACGGCAACGGAGGGAAGGAAAGCCAATTTTGCCACCTTCAATTGTTCCTCCACCATTTTCACGTTCAGAGCCGCATTCAGCAAGTCGATATTGTTGGTCAATGCCTTTTCGATAATGGTCTGCAAGTGCGGGTCGGTAAACACCTCTCTCCATGGTAAGTTGCCAAAAGAGGTGGTATCGTTAGACACCAATGTATCCCTCAACGAAACGGGATCCCTGAAAAGGCCCTCGGTGTCTACGTCTGGACGCTCATATTTTCCGTAAAGGCTTTTGCAGCCCGTGAAGACCACGGCTGCCAAGCCTATGATGATGATATTTATTTTCTTCATGATTATTCCTCCACTTTATATTCAACAGGTGAACCGTGTGCATATTGCTCCAATTCAGCTTCTACCTCATCGTTGGTCTCGTTCTCGAACTTCATCGGACGGAACTTCTCTTGCAATGACTGGAAGATAACGAACAACGTAGGAACGACGAAGATTTGGCAGAGTGTACCGATTAACATACCGCCAACGGCCGCTGCACCCAATGTCTGGTTACCGTTCTTGCCTACACCCGATGCAAACATCATTGGCAACAAACCGATAATCATGGCCAGAGACGTCATCAAGATGGGGCGCAAACGAGCGGCAGCACCGAGCACGGCAGACCATGAAACGGCCATACCCAACTCACGACGCTCAAGGGCAAACTGTACAATCAAGATGGCGTTCTTTGCCAACAAACCAATCAACATAATCAGCGAAATCTGCATGTAGATGTCGTTGGAGTGTCCGAACAATTGCGTGAACAAGAATGCACCTGCCAATCCGAACGGTACGGAGAGTACCACGGCGAGCGGCAAGATATAACTCTCGTATTGTGCCGACAAAATCAAGTAGATGAAGATGAAGCACAACAGGAAGATAAGGGCGGTAGAGTTGCTGGAAGCTGCCTCTGAACGCGTCAGACCAGAATAGTCATACGTGTAACCTTGTGGGAGGTTCTCGGCTGCCACTTCCTGAACGGCCTTGATAGCTTCACCAGAAGAATAGCCGTCGGCAACGGTTGCCGTAACGTTAATAGCGGTGAAGAGGTTGAAACGGTTGATGTTTGAAGGACCATACACGCGCTCTAAGTTACAGAACTCCTGGATGGGAGACATTCCGTGAGGTGTGCGTACATATACGCTATTCAACGATTCGGGAGTCATACGTGTGGCTGGGTCGCCTTGAACCATCACACGATAGAGCTTACCGTAAGCGTTGAAGTTGGATGCGTACAAACCTCCATAGTATCCCTGCAAGGTAGTGAGAATGGTAGAGGGAGAAATGCCAGATTGCTTACACTTAGCCACGTCTACGTGAATCATGTATTGTGGATAATTAGGGTTGTAAGAAGTCATGGCGGTTTGAATCTCAGGACGCTTGTTCAATGCAGCCAAGTAATCTTGTACCACCTCGAAGAACTTATTGAGTGAACCACCCGTACGGTCTTGCATCACGAGAGAGATACCACTATTGGCGGAGAATCCTGGAATCATCGGGGGAGCGAAAGCCAAGATTTTTGCATCCTTAATGTGGGCTGTCTTCAAGTAAATCTGTGCGAGAACACCATTTGCCTCGTAAGGATTCAAGAAGAAACGATAAATGCCGTCACCTTCCCAAAGACCCGAAATCTTCCACCAAAGACCCTTCTGACGCTCATCGAAAGGCTTCAACTTGATAACGAAGGTGGCTTGGTCGGAACCAGCACCTGCGATGAAGTTGTAACCTTGGATTTGCTCACGACTTTGAATGGCTGGGTCGGCACCCAAGATGCTGTCAACCTGATTGATGACCTTTGTGGTGCGAGCAACAGAAGTAGCAGGAGGCATTGAAATCGTACAGAACAACGTACCTGTATCTTCGTCGGGAACCAATCCCGTCTTTGTGGTAAACATCGTTCCTGCCAATATGGCGATACCGATTACTACAGCAATACCGATAGCCAATGGCTTGCGCACCATCTTCTCGATGCCGTTCTTGTATTTGCCTAACACCTTGTCGTAAGCCACGTTGAACGACTCATGGAAACGGTCAACGCGCGACATCTTGCGCTCATTGCCATTCTCGTCTTTCGGCTTCAGGAAGATAGCACAAAGCGCTGGCGAAAGCGTCAAGGCATTCAAGGCCGAGATAAAGATGGAGACGGCCATCGTCACACCGAACTCACGATAGAACGTACCGCTTGTTCCACCGATAAACGACACGGGGATAAACACCGAAGCCATCACGAGCGTGATAGAGATGATAGCGCCAGAGATTTCGTTCATCGCGTCGATAGATGCCGTTAGCGCACTCTTGTAACCTTGGTCGAGTTTAGCGTGAACCGCCTCTACCACCACGATGGCATCATCCACCACGATGGCGATTGCCAACAACAAGGCAGAAAGCGTAAGAAGGTTGATAGAGAATCCGAATATCTTCAGGAAGAAGAAGGTACCAATCAACGAAACAGGTACGGCAATCAGAGGAATCAACGTAGAACGGAAGTCTTGCAAGAAGATGTAAACCACGATGAACACCAAGATAAGCGTCATGAGCAAGGTGAATACCACCTCCTCGATAGAGGCATACAAGAATTCAGTTACGTCGTAGTTGATTTTATACTTCATTCCCGGTGGGAACAACTTAGCTTGCTCTTCCAGTTCTTTCTTCACTTGTACGGCAATGTCGTTAGCGTTAGAACCAGCAATCTGCTGAACCATACCCATCACGGAAGGAACGTTGTTGTTCTTCATGGATACGGAATATTGCAAACCACCCAATTCGATTTTAGCAACGTCTTTCAGTTTCAATGTAGAACCATCGGCGTTGCTCGAAATGATGATGTTGCCGAATTCCTCTTCGCTCTTCAAACGACCCGTATAGCGCATGGCGTACTCGTAAGCCACGTTGGATTGCTCACCAAACGTACCAGGAGCGGCCTCAATGTTTTGCTCAGCCAACACGCCAGAAATGTCGGATGGCATCAAACCATGTTGTTTCATCACTTCTGGTTTCAGCCAGATAC
This sequence comes from uncultured Prevotellaceae bacterium, assembly GCA_900314715.1. Lineage (GTDB taxonomy): Bacteria > Bacteroidota > Bacteroidia > Bacteroidales > Bacteroidaceae > Prevotella. The sequence continues at coordinate 6,204 of OMWI01000041.1, forward strand.
GCATAGAGTAAGTTTTTACACCAGGACTCTGCACGTCTCCCACACCCTGAATACGCTTGATGGCAGGTACGATATTGATGTTATTGTAGTTCGTAAGGAACTTATCGTCGTAGCGACCATCGGAAGTCAGGGTGAACATCATTACTTGTGAGGTCTGACGTTTCATCACCGTAACACCGATTCTCGTTACTTCGGCAGGCAACAAAGCTTGTGCTTGCGAAACGCGGTTTTGCACGTTCACGGCACACATATCTGGGTTCATTCCTTGACGGAACAAGATGGAAAGGCTGGCAGAACCCGACGAAGCGGAAGAACTGATATAATCCATACCTTCCACACCGTTGATGCTCTCCTCCAATGGTACAAGCACGGAGTTCTTCACCGTTTCCGCATCAGCACCAGGATAGCTGGTGAACACCACAACGGTAGGCGGCGCAATGTCTGGATACTGCTCAATAGGCAGCGTAGCCAGTCCGATGAAACCCAACAATACTATCACGATGGAAATCACCGTTGACAGTACCGGGCGTTTTATGAATGTTGTAAATGTCATATCTTTTCCCTTTTATTTCTTCATTGCGTCTACGATTTCTCCAGCAGTCATAGACTTGGCTTGTTCGGTAATCTTTTGTTGATAACGCTCTGGAGTAATCACCTTAATCTCCTGACCGTCGGTGAGTTTGGTGATTCCATTCGTTACATAACGATCACCAACGCTCAATCCCTCTGTTACGACGTAGTTGTTACCGTCGTTTTGTGGAGCCACTTTGATTTCCGTATATTTCACCTTGTTATCCTTGGTGACCGTATACACAAATTTCTTGTCTTGAACCTCAGAAACGCAAGATTGAGGGATAACGATGGCCGTAGAATTGTCGTGAGGAACGATGATAGAACCAGAACCACCACTCTTTAACAAACGATTGGGATTTGAGAATACGGCAATCAGTTGAACGGACCCCGTAGCTGCATCAATCACACCACTCATCTTCGTTACCTTTCCAGGATGGTTGTAAATCGTACCATCTGCCAATTGAAGTCTAACGGTAGGCATGGAAGCAATAGCAGCTTGTGCCGAGCCAGATGTCTTTGCCATATCGAGAATGTCTTTTTCGGTCATGGAGAAGTAAACCTCCATCGAAGAATTGTTGGAAACGGTTGTCAACGCGGGAGTACTTGATGCGCTAACCATTGCACCCACCTTATAGGGGAGGTTTCCGATGATACCGCTTGCAGGACTCTTCACGTAGCAGAAGCTCAAGTTCTCGCGAGCAGAAGTCAAGCCAGCTTCGGCTTGAGCCACTGCTGCTTGTGCCGTTTCGTAAGAGTTCTTGGCAGTCATTAATTCATAATCACCGATAATGTTTTGCTCATGCAATTTCTGGTTGTTTTCGTATGTGAGCTTAGCGGTGTTCATTTGAGCCTTAGCCGTGTTAACGGCAGCTTGTGCCTGACGAACGGCAGCTTGATAAGTTACGTTGTCAATAACGAAAAGCACTTGTCCAGCGCCTACTGATTGACCTTCTCGCACATTGATACGAGTGATAAAGCCTGCCACTTTGGGGCGAATCTCAACATCCTGTACACCCTTGATAGTGGCTGGATAAGTGGTTTGTGAAGCAGCCGACGATGTACCAACCGTTACAACGGGATATTCGTCGTCGCCAAAATTGGGCTGTCCGCCACGTTTACCGCCACACGAAACAATCATTGCAGCAATCATTGCAATGAATAATACTTTTTTCATGTTCATATTATTATTGAATTTAATTGATGATTTCCTTCGTAACATTCTCTTTTTAATCCCTAAAAACAAATAATGTGTTTATGATAACTGAAAACTGATGTTGTTGTTTCGGTTTTCAAATTGCAAAATTACTAATAATCCATGAACACACCTATTTTAAGAAAGTCATTTTAACAATTATTATCGTCATTTCAAAAATAATGTCTTTCTCTGTAGGATAGAGACGCATGATACTATGACGTTCAAGGAACGAAACAAGAAATTCGTTTTCTTGTATTCACATACCAAATAACGGAAAATAAATATTGAGAAAAAGTAAAAATTTTTATCAATTAGTTAAACCCATTGCACGTGCACGTTCCATCAACAATTTCATCAATGGTTCGCGCTCGTTAGCCACTTGATTGTCGAGTACGGCATCTTTCATGTATTGCTTTAGCAAACCCACTTCGCGCCCTGGTTTCAGATGAAGCATTTCCATGATTTCGTTGCCGTCAATACATGGTTGTAGCAGACGCTTGTAATCGCGCTCTTCAAGGTCGTGCAACTTCTCCCTGACAATCTTGAAATTGTCAAGAAACATTTGCTTTCGTTGGCTATTCTTACTGGTAATGTCAGCTTCGCACAACAACATCAAGTCGTCGATGTCGTCTCCCGCATCATTGAGAAGTCTTCTGATGGCACTATCCGTCACTTCATTATCGGCAATGACGATAGGTCGCATGTGCAAGTCAACCAATTTCTCCACGTATTTCATCTTGATGTCGAGTGGCAATTTCAGTCTCCTGAAAATATTTGCCACCATCTTTGCTCCCACGAAATTGTGGTTGTGGAATGTCCAACCTTGTATGGGATCCCAACGCTTGCATTTAGGTTTTCCGATATCATGCAAGAGAGCCGCCCATCTTAGCCAAAGATTTCCATTGTCGCGCTTTGCCACGTTTTCAAGCACTTCCAACGTGTGGTAATAGTTGTTTTTGTGAGAACGACCATTACGTGTTTCTACATTATCCAATGCGCACAACTCAGGTAAAATGATGTCTAACAACCCACTTTCATGAAGGTAATAAAACCCTTTGCTGGGATAGGGAGACATCATAATCTTGTTCAACTCCTCGTGAATGCGCTCTCCGCTAATGATATTGATACGTTCGGCATAGTCTCGGATTGCCTCAAACGTTTCGTCTTCGATGTAAAAATTCAATTGAGTGGCAAACCTGATGCAGCGCATCATACGCAAAGGGTCATCGTCGAAAGTGATGTTCGGGTCGAGAGGAGTACGAATAATCCCGTCCTCCATGTCGTCAAGTCCATTGAACGGGTCCAGCAATTCTCCGAACCTACTTTTATTCAAGCAGATAGCCAATGCGTTGATAGTGAAATCTCGACGTTTTTGGTCGTCTTCCAACGTTCCCTCTTCAACGACAGGTTTGCGAGAATCGTGATTGTAACTTTCTTTCCGTGCTCCAACGAATTCAACGATGACTTCCTCTTTTTCCTTCGGATTGGTCTCGCAGACAGTCTTGTATTTTACTTGAGCGGTTCCGAAATTGCGAAACGTGGAAACGTGCGCCTTTCTACCCAGTTTCTTCTTCAATCCCTCTGCTACCTGAATGCCACTACCAATCACCACTACGTCAATATCCTTGTTTTCGCGTTCCAAAAACAAGTCTCTCACATAGCCACCGATGACGTAGCATTCAACCCCAAGCGAGTCTGCAACTTCAGAAATATTAAGAAAAATGTCTTTATTTAGTATTTTAGCCAAATCGGCATTGCTGAAATATCTCATTACAATCTTTATTTGCGGATGCAAAAATAATAATAAAAAATGAAAGAATGAAAAAATAAAACTCCGAAAAGTTAAAAGGTTGAAAGATTTTAAGTGGTCTTTTACATTTTGTGGATTCTCACGGCACACTTTACAAATTTATTTGTAATTTTGCCGCCATGAAAAATGGTTTATGGATAATAGCCCTGACAATTCTGATTGCCAGTTGTAAGGAAATGACCGAAGACGATAAGGCTTCGACATTACTGTCTGAGATAGAATCATTGTATGAGAAAGGAGAGTTTTCCACCACACTTGATTCGATAGAGGCATTGCGTTCGAAATTTCCACGTGCGGTACAATCGAGAAAACGCGCACTCGTGCTTTGGCAAAATGCCTCGTTGAAGATGGCTCAAATCGACATTGCCCATACCGATTCGGCCTTGCAATCAACTATGAACCAAATGGAAAGTGAAGATAATATTTACAAACGAAACATGCTGGGAGTGAAGTGCGACTCGTTAAGAGCCCGTTATGAAGCGATGTGTGGAGTGGTTAGGATGATACACTTACGGCAAAAAGACCAATAACATTTTGGTTGTTTCGGTAATTATGATTAATTTTGCAAACGTTATGACAAAACAGAATACAGAGCAGCAGTTTAGGGATGTGATACGCGAATGTCGTACCTTGTTCGAGAATAAGTTGCATGACTATAGTGCATCGTGGCGTATATTGCGTCCATCTTCCTTGACTGACCAACTCTTTATCAAGGCAAAGCGCATTCGGTCGTTGGAAATCAAGAAGGAATCTCTGGTGGGCGAGGGTATAAGACCTGAGTTTATCGGCCTCATCAACTATGGTATCATTGGTTTGATACAGTTGGATAAAGGATATGTAGATGAGGTAGACGTGAGCAATGCGGAGGCTTTGGAACTATATGACAAGTTCTCGCAAGTGGCTCTGGAACTAATGATCAAGAAAAACCACGACTATGACGAAGCTTGGCGAAGCATGCGAGTAAGCAGTTATACGGATTTCATATTGACGAAGATTCAGAGAATCAAGGAAATTGAAGACATCAATGGAGCAACGTTGGTTTCCGAGGGAATTGACGCTAACTACATGGATATTATAAACTATGCCGTTTTCGGCGTTATCAAGTTAAGTGAATAAGACGAAGACCATATTAGTCAACATCAGTCGGTTCATACTTGCCGTCGTTTTTATTTTTTCAGGATACGTAAAGGCAATTGATCCGTTAGGTACTCAATACAAGATACAAGATTATCTGTCGGCATTGGGAATGGGAGAATTCATCCCCGAAGTATTGATACTTTGTCTATCGGTTGCTTTGTCTGCGTTTGAGTTCAGCTTGGGCATCATGATGCTGTTTGCCATTCAGCGCAGGGTAATCTCCAAACTGACGGTGGCATTTCTTGTGGTAATGACGATAGTCACTCTATGGATAGCCATTGCAAATCCCATATCAGATTGTGGTTGTTTCGGAGATGCAATCATTCTTACCAATGTCCAGACATTTTGCAAGAACGTGGTCTTGTTGTTGTTGGCAATTATCGTTGCCATTTGGCCATTGAGAATGAAAAGGCTCATTTCTCATACCAACCAATGGATTGTAACCAACTATTCCGTCTTGTTCATCTTGTCGTGTAGCATCTATAGCTTGTATATCTTGCCCGTGTTCGACTTTCGTCCTTATCACATAGGAGCAGACATCAAGAAGGGTATGGAGATTCCCGCTGATGCTCCCCAACCAAAGTTTGAGACGACGTTCATCATGGAAAAGGACGGTGTGAAAAAGGAGTTTACCTTGGAAAACTATCCTGACTCTACTTGGACATTCATAGATAGCAAGACCGTGCAAACGGAAGCGGGATATGTGCCACCTATTCACGACTTCTCGATAGTCCTGAACGGCAATGAAGACATTACGCAACAAGTATTGGATGACCCGAGATACACGTTGTTGTTGATTTCTCCACATTTGGAAAAAGCCGATGATAGCAATTTTGGAGTTTTCGACCAGTTGTATGAGTTTGCCCAAGAACAAGAGATACCGTTTTATTGCTTGACGGCAAGTACGAAGAAAGCCCAGAAAAGATGGCAGGATTTGACGGGAGCGGAATATCCTTTTTGCCTGACGGACGAAATCACGTTGAAGACGATGATACGTAGTAATCCTGGGTTGATGTTGTTGAAACAGGGTGTCGTGATGTGGAAATGGAGCGACAATAATTTGCCCGACTTAGATGAACTCAATGATTTGATGCGTGAAATCGACAAAGGCGAAATACCAGAAGATAGTGCTCCTGAAAAGATTATCTTCATCTTGTTGTGGTTTATATTGCCATTGGCATTGTTGACGTTGGCAGATCGCACTTGGGCTTGGTCGAAATGGTTAAGAAGAAAACAAAGTTATCATAATATTTTTAAACGTTTAAAAAAGAATAAAGATGAGAAAGAAAATTGTAGCAGGTAACTGGAAAATGAACATGAACCTGCAAGATGGTATTGCTTTGGCAAAAGAACTCAATGAGACATTAACGGCAGAGAAACCTAATTGTGGCGTTGTAATATGCACTCCATTCATTCACTTGGCTTCTATCGCTCAGTTCCTCAATCAAGAAGTAATCGGTCTTGGAGCAGAGAATTGCGCTGATAAGGAAAAGGGTGCTTTTACGGGTGAGGTATCTGCTGAAATGGTAAAGAGCACGGGTGCTCAATATGTGATTTTGGGTCACTCTGAGCGTCGTGAATATTACAACGAGACACCAGAAATCTTGAAAGAGAAGGTGCTGTTGGCATTGAAGAATGACTTGAAGGTTATCTTCTGTATTGGCGAAACACTCGAAGAGCGTGAGGCTGGCAAGCAGAATGAAGTGGTGAAAGCAGAACTTGAAGGTAGCGTATTCAATCTTTCAGAGGAAGATTTCCGTAAGATCGTGATTGCTTACGAGCCAATCTGGGCTATCGGAACAGGTAAGACCGCTACATCTGACCAAGCTGAGGAGATTCACGCTTATATCCGTAGCATCATCGCAGAGAAGTATGGCAAAGAAGTAGCTGAAGATACAACTATCCTCTATGGTGGTAGTTGCAAGGCAAGCAATGCTCCAGAGCTCTTTGCAAAGCCTGACATCGATGGTGGCTTGATTGGTGGTGCTTCTTTGAAGGCTGCTGATTTCAAGGGAATCATTGATGCATGGAAATAATATAAGGTATATACCTTGTTCATGGAAGTCAGGTGGGGATTTCCATCACCTGACTTTCCACTATTTGATGATATAATTACATCAATCAATACATAAAGTCAAAAGAAAAGATGAAACAACTCGTACTATTTTTGTTCGCGTTATGTTTTCACACCGCGGTAACAGCGCAAAGTTATACGGATCACTTGCAGAAGAAAGTGCAAGGCCATGGAACCGTAACCGTCAACCAAAGCAAGGAAATTGATGATTTGGTGAATGGGAAAGTCCAATTAACTACCCCAAAACAAAACACGTCTAAAACTAATACTAACAACAATAGCACTAAACCCAAAACGGACAATGCTGATTCTAAGAAGACAGTTGCGGATAACCCGCAAAATGTGATTACCCAAGATAAACCCGAAAAGACTGAAGAGGAAAAACGGGAAGAGCAAGCGCAGAGAGAAAGAGAAGAACAACTGCGTAGGGAAAAGGAAGAGTATGCCCGTAAGTTGGCAGAACAAAGATTGCAAGAAGCTGAAGAGAATGGTGAGGGCAACGTGATTGATACCAGTAAGAAAGTGATGCGCCAAAGCTATAAGGTGAATGGCTATCGCGTACAAGCTTATCTTGGTGGAAACTCTCGTGCTGACCGTGAGAAAGCTCAGCAAATTGGCAATGCCATCAAAAAGAAATATCCCCTCGAACCAATCTACGTGCATTTCTATTCACCAAGATGGACATGTAGGGTAGGCAATTATCGTACATACGAGGATGCAAAGGAAATGCTTGATAAAATCAAGAAGATGGGTTATAAACAAGCTACCATCCTGAAGGGAAAGATTACCGTGCAATATTAATGATATATAATGAATCCAGAAATAGAATTTAGAGAAGGATTAGACGAACTTGCATCGCATTACCGTGAGGTGTTGAAGTTGTTGGGTGAGGATCCTGAGCGTGAAGGATTGGAGAAAACGCCAATTCGAGTGGCTAAGGCAATGCAGGTTTTGACTCGTGGATATTCTCAAGACCCACACAAAGTGCTAACTGACGCACTCTTCGCGGAGAAGTATAATCAGATGGTTATCGTGAAAGACATTGATGTCTTTTCTCTTTGCGAACATCACATGTTGCCTTTTTATGGGAAAGCGCATGTTGCTTATATTCCCAATGGCTATATCACGGGCTTGTCAAAGATTGCCCGAGTGGTGGATATATATAGTCATCGGTTGCAAGTTCAAGAAAGATTGACTCAACAGATAAAGGATTGCATACAACAAACCTTGAAACCGCTTGGCGTGATGGTGGTTATAGAGGCAAAACACATGTGTATGCAGATGCGAGGTGTAGAGAAACAAAGTGCCATTACGACAACGAGTGATTTTAGTGGTGCTTTCAACCAAGCGAAGACGCGTGAAGAATTCATGAATCTTTTACGTGGTGAGTCGAAGAGAATATAATTTCAACATAATAATAATGATATGAAAGCAGTTTTAAATACAAAAAAGATATTGGTGGTCATGATGGTTGGAGTCTTGGTTTCATTGGCTTCATGCAACTCCAATGATGATTCATCGCCATACGTGTTTGTTCCTCTCACGCAAGCAGAGAAAACACAACAGATTAACCAGATGCAGGGAGATTATGTAGGGTATATACATTATAATTATAGTTATTTGTACTATGCATACATGGATTCCGTCAAGGTGAATTGGAATGTTCGTGCCAATGATTCTACGCTTACCATTCAGAATTTCCCGATGAAAGTATTTGTGGAAAATATAGTGGACAAGAATATGAGAGAGGCTTTGCAAAACGATAGCATACATTCCATTCCTTCAAGAGTGGTTTTGTATCGTCCTTGGGGAACTACGGGAACGTTGCAAAATGCCTATTTTAATTTCATACCTAAAGGTTCAAGCGATTTTATGGTTGAGATACCACTTGAAATTGATGGAGTAGAGAAGAAGGTTTCGTTTATCTTTAATTCCGTATATATGAATTCAACCTATTCTGTTGGTGCATTCAACACCAATGAGATGGCGTTTAACATGATTCTCAAACAATTGAAGATAGAAGGAGAACGAACATACGACGCCAATACGTTGGTTGTATTTTACGGGAAGAAATCATAAATTAATTGAAGATATGAGATTTATTTCGTGGAATGTCAATGGACTTCGCGCATGTGTAGGTAAGGGATTCGAGGAATCGTTCTCCAAGTTGGATGCAGACTTCTTTTGTTTGCAAGAAACCAAAATGCAAGCTGACCAACTCGACTTGCAATTCCCTGGATATGAGTCGTTTTGGAATTTTGCAGATAAGAAAGGTTATTCTGGAACGGCTATTTACACTCGCCAAAAACCGATACAAGTAACGTATGGGATAGGTATTGATGAGCACGACCATGAAGGTAGAGTCATTACCATGGAAATGGAAGACTTCTATCTCATTACTTGTTACACGCCAAACTCACAAGATGGCTTGCGCAGATTGGATTATCGTATGAAATGGGAAGATGATTTCATGGATTATCTCAAACGGTTGGATGCTGTCAAGCCTATCATTCTTTGTGGAGACCTAAACGTGGCTCACGAGGAAATCGACTTGAAGAATCCTAAAACCAATCGAAAGAATGCGGGATTTACCGATGAGGAGCGAGCAAAGATGACAAGATTGTTGTCGAATGGATTTATCGACTCTTTCCGTCAATTATATCCAGAACAAGTAACATACTCTTGGTGGTCTTATCGTTTTCGTGCCCGTGAGAAGAATGCTGGTTGGCGCATCGACTATTTCATCGTTTCAGAGCGTTTACTTCAGCGCATAAAAGATGCCAAGATTCATACTGAGATTCTTGGCAGTGATCATTGTCCCGTGGAGTTGGAATTGTTGTAATCGTCAAATACCCAACTCCGTCGGGTAAAGATTATAGATAGGTTTCTCATCAACCCCTCATCAACCATTCATTGAAGTGAATGGTTTTTTGTTGGTCGCATTGAGAGAACTTATCTTCTTTTGGTATTGTGATTCCATCTTCCTTATTCTCCCTATGAAAGACTTGGTCTACAATCTCAGGGAAGAACGTTATGAGAATGATAAATAAGAAGAAAATGATGGCAATTGGCCATATAATTATCTTTAATAATCTTTTGTTCCTGCTAAACCTATGCTTTGAATGATGATGATGGTGATGATGATGGTGGGTGTGTCCACTACTGCTTGTCATGTTGCTTTCACTCATGTCTTATGATATATATTAATTGTTGATAGTCATTTCTCCATTATATTGAATTCCTTCACGGTTGAGGCTCCTTACGAATATAGAAGCTCTGCCGTTAGTGAATACGTCAATTTGGTATAGTATTTCGTCGAAGTGTTTCTTGACGATAATGTTTACTTGTCGCAAATCCTTCCTTACTTGACTTACTTGATAGCTTGCCATAGGACCCTTATAACTCAATCCTCCATCATCCGTACCATATTCAGCGCGATATGCAACGCCGAAAAACGGGATGTATGCATCGATGGAATCATTGTTTACGCGGATGTAATAACCATATTCCAGATTGCGCGAGGGCATACTGTTGGGAATCATATAGTTCATGTCAATCTTGAATGAACGATTCGCAAGAGAATCATCCACCATTTGTGCTATCTTCATTTGCAATGCTCGTTTTTCCTCTCTTGACATTTGAGACGTTGAGCAACTCATGATGAGCAAAACGAAGATGGCTCCTAAGAGAATCTTATTCCATATCCGCATGATTGACCGTAAGCGACAAAACCGTTTGACGATGCAAAATTAGAAAGATTATTTCATTTAGGCAATTTTATTAGTGAAAATTATTGATTTAGTGGTCGAAAAGTTTTCAAAATGTCACATTTTCAATCACTTTCAGAGATTATTCGCGTGAATTTCATACATATTGTTTGTGAGACGTAAACGATATGTTTAGCGGTGCTAAACGATATGTTTGCGATGGGTAAACACTATGTTTACGATAGGTGGATTGCGTTGCAAATGGTCAATAAGATAGTGATTGATAAACTTTTTTGGATAGATAGCATAAATTTTCAAAAATTATTTGTAAGTTTGCATCATTATTTAAAGAATGAATGAAAGAATTTGTAATCTCTGAGGCTAAAGCCGAGACCGCTGTCTTGGTTGGATTGGTAACTCAAACACAAGATGAGGCAAAAACGAAAGAGTATCTTGATGAATTGGAATTCCTCGCAGATACGGCTGGTGCCGTTACCGTGAAGCGCTTTACACAAAGAGTAAACGGCCCAAGTAGCGTCACCTACGTTGGAAAGGGTAAGTTGGATGAAATCCGCCAATATATCCAAAATGAGGAAGATGCTGACAGGGAGATTGGAATGGTCATCTTTGATGATGAGTTAACGGCTAAGCAGATTAGAAATATAGAAGCCGCCTTGAAGGTAAAGATATTGGATAGGACTTCCTTGATATTGGATATCTTTGCCATGAGAGCGCAAACCGCCAATGCCAAGACGCAAGTGGAATTGGCGCAATATCGCTATATGCTTCCCCGATTGCAACGACTCTGGACTCACCTTGAACGACAAGGTGGCGGTTCTGGTTCTGGAGGCGGTAAGGGAAGTGTAGGACTTCGTGGACCTGGTGAAACGCAGTTGGAAATGGACCGTCGTATCATCTTGCAACGCATTACTTTGCTCAAGCAACGACTTGTAGAGATTGACAAACAAAAAGTTACGCAACGCAAGAATAGGGGAAGGCTGATACGTGTAGCCCTTGTGGGATATACAAACGTAGGTAAGTCAACTATCATGAATATGCTGGCGAAGAGCGAAGTGTTTGCTGAAAACAAATTGTTTGCCACCTTAGACACCACGGTTAGAAAGGTGGTCATCGAGAATCTGCCATTCCTCTTGGCAGATACGGTTGGTTTCATCCGAAAGTTGCCTACGGATTTGGTGGATTCTTTCAAGTCTACGCTGGATGAAGTTCGTGAGGCTGACTTGCTTTTGCATGTGGTAGACATTTCACATCCCGACTTTGAGGAGCAAATCAGGGTAGTCGAACAAACGCTCAAGGATTTGGGATGTTCGGATAAACCTTCGATGATTATATTCAACAAGATTGACAATTATTCGTGGGTGGAGAAGGAAGAGGATGACTTGACTCCTCTCACCAAGGAAAACGTCTCTCTTGAAGACTTGAAGAAGACATGGATGGCTCGTTTGAACGATAATTGTTTGTTCATCTCAGCCAAAGAGAAACAAAATATCGATGAGTTCAGGGACATTTTGTACAAGAAAGTTCGTGAGCTACATGTTCAAAAATATCCTTATAATGATTTTTTATATCCAACAGAATAAATTCACAAACATAAAAGTACTAAAATTATGGATTACAGACATTTAACAGAAGAAGAGATTATCGTATTGGAAAACAACAGTTGTTGGTCGGAAGATTGGACGCACGTGAAAGTAGCGGAGAATTTCAAGCCCAACTTCTTTCATCGAGTGATGTTTTATGGCGACATCTACCTTGGCAATTTCGAAAAGAGCGTTGAGGTTAGTAAGGGCTTCGTAAAGCATTCGGGAATCAACAATGCCACGCTTAGAAACGTAACGGTGGGTGATAACTGCTTGATAGAGAATATTGGCAATTACATTAACAATTATACGATTGGTAACGATTGCTATATTTCTAATATCTGTACGCTTGAAACCACGGAAGGAGCAACGTATGGACAAGGCAATCTCATCTCTGTATTGAATGAAGTGGGTGATGGCAACTTGATATTGTTCAATGACTTGAATAGTCAGTTTGCTGCTTTCATGGTGAAACACTTCAATAACAAACCGTTGAAGGATGCTATTCGCCGCTTAATCAATGAGAAGATTCAGAGAACGCTTCCCTATAGGGGAACGATTTACGATAATGTGAAAATCGTAAACACCAAGGAAATCACGAATACGGTTATCTGTGAGAGTTGTGAAATCAATGGAGCCGCCAGATTGAGTGACTGTTCTATCATGAGCAACCCCAACAATAGCGTTTATATAGGAACGGGCGTGATTTGCGAGAACTCTATCATTTCCGACGGATGTTCGATTATCAACAGCGTGAAGATGGAAAACTGCTTTGTAGGTGAGGCTTGTAAGATTAGCAATGGATTTACCGCTGAGGCAAGTGTGTTCTTTGCCAATTCATATATGTCGAATGGTGAGGCTTGTGCTGCATTCTGCGGACCGTTTACGGCAAGTCATCATAAGAGTTCGTTGCTTATTGGTGGTATGTTCTCATTCTATAATGCTGGTAGTGCAACCAATTTCTCCAACCATGCCTATAAGATGGGACCTATGCACTATGGTGTTTTGGAACGTGGAACGAAAACGGCAAGTGGTGCATATTTGCTGATGCCTGCTACGATTGGTACATTCTCGGTTTGTTTCGGTAAGTTGATGTATCATCCCGACACTCGCGACCTGCCTTTCTCTTATCTCATTGCTTACGGAGATACCATGTATCTTTCTCCAGGTCGCAACTTAACCACGGTTGGTCTTTATCGTGACATCAGAAAATGGCCAAAGCGCGATATGCGTCCACGCGAAGGACGAAAGAGTATCGTCAACTTCGATTGGCTAAGTCCATTCTCTGTAGGTGAGATTGTACGTGGAAAGAAAATCTTGGAGAATCTTCGTGCCGCCTCTGGTGAGAACGTTTCATCATACAACTATCATGAATACGTTATCAATGCCAGTTCTTTGGCTAAGGGAATCAAGTATTACGACATTGCATTGCGCATCTATATGGGAGCGGTATTGAAGAGACATGCTTTGGAAGAGCCGACAACCGAAGTAGGTATAGGATATTGGAACGACCTATCTGGTTTGTTGTTGCCTGATACAGAGGAAAAACGATTGATTAATGACATCGAGACGGGTAATATAGAGAGCATTGAGGAAGTGCTTGAACGCTTCGATGAAATCAACCGCAACTATTCTGAATATCGTTGGGCTTGGACTTACCGATTGATTTGCGACTATTACGGATTGGAAACCATCACGGAGAAAGACGCAGAAAAGGTGCGTGAGGACTATATCGCTGCCCGTCGTGCATGGATAACCGAAATCCGCAAGGATGCTGAGAAAGAATATGCACTTGGAGACGTAGAAGAGGAAGTGCTTGATAACTTTATCAGTCAGCTCGATAGGGAAGTTGACTTTGAAAACCAAAAACTATATATGTAATGATTATGAAACGAATTCTCTTTGTAGCTTGCTTAGTGGCGACGGCTTTATGTGCTGTTGCGCAAAAGTATGACTACCAAACGGTGGATAATGATCCTATGAAGACGCGCATATACACGTTGGCTAATGGCTTGAAGGTGTATCTGTCTGTCAATAAGGAAAAACCACGCGTACAAACATTTATTGCCGTTCGCACGGGAAGTAAGAACGACCCAGCCGAAACTACTGGTTTGGCTCACTATCTTGAACACTTGATGTTTAAGGGAACCAATCAGTTTGGCACCAACAATCCTTCTGCCGAGGCTCCATTGTTGGATGATATTACCGCACGTTATGAGGAATATCGTCTGATTACCGATCCCGATTTACGTCGTCAGAAATACCATGAGATTGATAGTGTCTCGCAATTGGCTGCCAACTATTTCATTCCCAATGAATACGACAAGCTCATGGCTGCCATCGGTGCGCAGGGAACAAATGCCTATACAAGCAACGATGTTACTTGCTACACGGAAGATATCCCGTCTAACGAGATGGAAAACTGGGCAAAGATACAAGGAGACCGTTTCCAAAATATGGTGATTAGAGGCTTCCATACTGAGTTGGAAGCCGTATATGAGGAATACAATATCGGTATTGCTCAAGACAATAGGAAGTTGTGGGAAGCATTGAGCAAGATGCTTTACCCAACTCATCCATACGGTACGCAAACAACGATTGGTACGCAGGAACACTTGAAGAATCCAAGTATCGTCAACATCAAGAAGTATTTCGACAAGTGGTATCGTCCAAACAATGTGGCTATCTGTATGGCTGGCGACTTGAATCCCGACGAGACAATCGCTATCATCGATAAGTATTTCGGCCAATGGAAACCAGGTGATGATGTTCGTCAACCAGAATTCCCGCCATTGGCTCCTATTACGACTCCTCGCGATACTACCGTGATGGGACTCGAAGCTGAGATGCTTTGGTTGGGATGGCGATTCGGACGCGGTAATACGTTGCAATGTGATACGCTCGACGTGATTGGAGATATGTTGAGTAATGGTACGGCAGGACTTATCGACCTTGATATCAACCAACAAATGAAGATGTTGAGTGCATTCGGCGGTAGTGAGAGATTGCGTGACCATTCTTGCTTCATCCTCGGTGGAAGACCGAAGGAAGGCCAGACGCTTGAGGAAGTGCGTACGCTTTTGTTGGCTGAGATAGAGAAATTGAAGAATGGGGACTTCTCTGATGATTTGTTGCCAAGTATCATCAACAATGCTAAACTCAACTATTTCACTCGATTGGAAAGTAATCATGCCCGTGCTGACCTCTTCGTAGATACTTACATCAACGAAATTCCTTGGTCGCAACAAGTGGGTTATCTTGACCGTATTTCTGGAATGACGAAACAACAAATCGTTGATTTCGCTCGTCGTCATTTCAAGAATAATTACGTGACGGTATTCAAGCGTCAAGGCGAGGATACGACGTTGAAGAAGATTGATAAACCGCAGATAACCCCGATTCCTACCAATCGTGACATGATTAGTCAGTTTGTGAAGGATGTGCAGAATAGTGAAGTGCAACCCATTCAACCACGTTTCGTAGATTTCAAGAACGACCTTACATACGGTAAGACTAAACGCGGCTTGCCTTATATTTACGTACAGAATACGGAGAACGGACGCTTCGTGATGTCGTTCATGTATGAGTTTGGCGATGAGGCTGACTTGCGTTATCAATATGCTGCCAATTATTTGGATTATTTGGGAACAAAGAAGTTGACCAAAGAACAAATCAAGCAGAAATTCTATAAGTTGGCTTGCCAATATAATATCAATGTGAATGCGCGGAATCTCACCGTAAGTTTGAGCGGTCTTGCCGAGAATATGCCGTTGGCTCTTGCGCAACTCAACGACTTGTTGATGAATGCTCAGGTTGACCAAGAAGCATGGCAGCAACTTGTCTCTATCGAAGAGAAAGCTCGTGCTGATGCAAAACTCAACCAATCCAGTAATTTCTCTCGCTTGGTGAATTACGGTATCTATGGCGAGTATAATCCTTCGCGCAATGATTTGAGCATAGAACAATTGCGTAAACAAAATCCACAGGAATTGCTCGACTTACTCAAGAATCTTGCACAATACGAACACACATTATTATATTATGGTCCTGACACGGAAAATGCTCTTGCCGCTACGATGAACAAACTTCACAAGACGAAGAAGGTGATGAAGCCTGTTCCTGTGGGAAAGCACTATATGTTGCAAGCTACTCCAAAGAATGAGATAATCATTGCGCCTTACGACGCAAAGAATATCTACATGCGCATGATACATAATGAATTGCGTCCTTGGAATCCTGATGAGGCAGCCGTGAAAGCACTCTTCAACGAGTATTATGGTGGCGGTATGAATACCATCGTATTCCAGGAATTGCGCGAGGCACGTGGATTGGCTTACAATGCTTATGCTTCGTATGTAGAACCTAATTACAAGGACCAACCAGAGTTCTTCTTGACGCATATTATCACGCAAAACGACAAGATGATGGATTGTGTTCGTCAGTTCCATCAGATTCTCGATACCATTCCTCAAAGCGAGACGGCTTTCCGCATTGCCAAAGATGCCTTGACGAAACGTTTGCAAAGTCAACGCACAACGAAGTTTGGATTGATCAATGCATGGATTTCCGCTAAGTGGCTTGGCATTGATTACGACATCAACCGTCGTATTTATGAGTCGCTTCCAAGTTTGAAACTGAGCGACATCGTAAGGTTTGAACAACAAAACATGGCAAACAAGCCTTATCGCTACGTGATTTTGGGCAACGAAAAAGAACTTGACATCAAGTCTCTTGAGCAAATTGCACC
The DNA here is from genome assembly GCA_900314715.1 of uncultured Prevotellaceae bacterium. Classification (GTDB taxonomy): domain Bacteria; phylum Bacteroidota; class Bacteroidia; order Bacteroidales; family Bacteroidaceae; genus Prevotella. Next base: position 23,048 of record OMWI01000041.1, read on the forward strand.
TATCAAGAGGGTTACTACGGAAGATATTTTCGGATATTAAAACATATATAATACAACTACATTATGGCTAATAAACCTGATTTTAAGTATGCTCCTATGTTTCAAGTGGGGAAAGACGATACCGAATATCGCTTACTCACCAAGGAGGGCGTTACATTGAGTGAATTCGAAGGTAATGAAATCGTGAAAGTTTCGCCAGAGGCATTGACGTTGCTGGCTCAACAAGCATTTCATGACGTGGAATTTATGTTGCGCCGCGAACACAATCTGCAAGTGGCTGCTATCCTAAACGACCCAGAGGCTTCCGAGAACGATAAGTATGTGGCTTTGCAATTCTTGCGTAATGCGGAAACGGCTGCAAAGGGTATCTTGCCTTTCTGCCAGGATACGGGTACGGCAATCATTCATGGAGAAAAGGGACAACAGGTATGGACGGGATTTGAAGACGAGGAAGCGCTTTCTCGTGGCGTGTATAACACGTTCACCGAAGACAATCTCCGTTATTCGCAGAATGCTCCCTTGAATATGTACGACGAAGTGAACACACGTTGCAACTTGCCTGCTCAGATTGACATCGAAGCTGTTGAGGGTGCTGAGTATCGCTTCGTAATGGTAGCTAAAGGTGGTGGTTCTGCCAATAAGACTTATTTCTATCCCATGACCAAGGCAACCATCCAAAACGAGGGAACGTTGCTTCCTTTCTTGGTAGAGAAAATGAAGAGTCTCGGTACGGCTGCTTGTCCTCCTTATCACATTGCATTCGTCATTGGCGGAACGTCTGCTGAGAAGAATCTGTTAACGGTGAAATTGGCTTCTATCAAGTATTATGATAACCTGCCAACGACTGGTGATGAGACGGGACGTGCTTTCCGCGACATTGATTTGGAAAACAAATTGCTCGTTGAGGCACAGAAGATTGGCTTGGGAGCACAGTTTGGAGGAAAGCACTTGGCTCACGATATCCGCGTGATTCGTCTTCCTCGTCATGGTGCATCTTGTCCTATCGGTATGGGTGTTTCTTGTTCTGCCGACCGTAACATCAAGGCAAAGATTAATCGTGATGGTATTTGGTTGGAGAAAATGGATGCTAATCCTACGGAATTGATTCCCGAAGAATTGCGCAAGCCAGGTGAAGGAACGAAAGGTATTGAAATCGACTTGAACCAAGGTATTGATGCTGTTCGCAAAGAACTGACTAAATATCCCGTAAGTACACGCGTTAGCTTGCGTGGTACGATTATCGTGGCTCGTGACATTGCTCACGCTAAGTTAAAGGCTCGTCTTGATGCGGGTGAGGAAATGCCGCAATACTTCAAGGATTATCCTGTACTTTACGCCGGTCCTGCCAAGACTCCAGAAGGTTATCCTTGCGGTTCGATGGGACCAACCACGGCTAACCGTATGGACCCATACGTGGATGAATTCCAAGATCATGGTGCTTCGCTCGTGATGATTGCCAAGGGTAATCGTTCACAAGTGGTAACTGATGCATGTAAGAAGCATGGTGGTTTCTATCTCGGTACGATTGGTGGTGTAGCTGCCGTTCTTTCACAAAGCAGCATCAAGAGCATCGAATGTGTGGAATATCCCGAGTTGGGTATGGAGGCCATTTGGAAGATTGAAGTGGAAGACTTCCCCGCATTCATCCTCGTGGATGATAAGGGCAACGATTTCTTCCAGCAATTGAAGCCATGGTGCCCAAAAGCGAAATAACATAGTTTTCAATAGAACCATATGATGATGAAAGGAAGACAGAAACACTCTGCCTTCCTTTTTTTCGCTATTTCTTCATCAAATACATTCGATAAACATGCCATTTAGCGATGCTAAAGATACTGTTTACAAGCAAAACACTTTGATGTATTAAACGTGGAGTGAAAGGTTCTTTCTCTACGGAACCATTCTACCAACTACCAATTTGTCGCCTGATAAATCCACTTCAAAGAGATGGGGAACACGATGGTAGCGACCATTGATGTTCTTGTGGCTATGTACTGACATCATCCACTTGCCTTCCAATGTCTTGAACAACATACCGTGACCGAAGTTGGGAGGCGTGATAGGCTTGGGTTCTTGAATCCAAGGACCATCGAGTGTGCCGCTTTCACTATAGGCAACACCTTGGGTATAGACATCGTCAACCCAACTGGTCCAAATCATCCCTAATCTACCTGTGTCCGTGCGGAAAAGATAAGGACCGTCTGTTACTTTATTGGGTTTTACCACTCCATTTTCTACCTCTCTGCTCCACGGAGAGTCTGAAGCCCTAAATAACACTTTTCCTTTCCCGACAGAACCGCTCAAATCAGGTTTCAGTTGGATTTTCTCTATCGTTCCGTTCCAGTTCTGCAACCACTCTCCGCAATATACCATATAGGGAAGTCCGTCTTTGTCTACCCAGAAAGTTCCGTCGAGTGTGGGTTGATTAGCTGGTAAATATTTCTCGTCAGCCATGGGAACGTATGGACCGTCGGGCTTGTCGCTCACGAGGATATGGCTCGCCCTTCTTGGAATCACGTTGCCACGCACGGTATCTATCTTGATGCTCTCGTTGGTGAATGTGGCAAAGTAATAGTATTTGCCTTTATATGGATGAAGTTCAGCTGCCCATATAGCAGGACGTTTTCCCATCCACGAAGCCGTGTCGTGTTTCACCACGTTATATGGTCCAGTCCATTGCTTCAAGTCCTTGCTCGTGTAGAGTCTTCCCCCTGTTCCTGTCATGTAATAGGTTTGGGTGGCTGAATCAGCCAAGATACATGGGTCGCTCAATACGATGGAGTCGCGTGCCACCGTACGAATCCTATTCCAAGCCCTCTCTTCTCGTTGATACACCCTCACATAATCAATCAGGTATTGCATGGGCATCTTTTTGTTATCAATCTCTCCGCCGTTGTCTCCGCCCAAGGCTAAGTTGAGTAAGATATATTGCGGCTTTTGGAATGGATTCGTATGATTTCCCAATGTTCCGTTGATGGTCTCCTTCAAGGGAATCTCGTTCATCAGTTCATCATCCAAGTAGATACTGATAGCACGAGGAGTCCAATCCATGCGCCATACGTGGAATTTATCAGCCCATTGTGGGTCTTTATCCGTAAAGTGTGAAAAGGGAATGCGCTTCGTATTCCAAATCGCTTGGTATCTTCGGTCGCTCCCCCAACAAGTATTCGCCAAGATATGGGGCACACCGTTGATACGATAAAATTCCATCACGTCTATCTCACCGCACGATGGCCATTCCATGCCCTTTCCCAAAAGCCAAATAGCTGGCCATGCTCCACTTGCGGTAGGTATCTTAGCCCTCACTTCCATTCGTCCGTATGTAAACGAGAAACTCCTGCGTGTGGTGAGCGATGAGGAAGTGTATTCAATGTATTTCCTGCTCCCGCGCCAGTCGTTTTTATCGGCATCATCCTTATGCGTGGGATTCTTTCTCTTCTCCTTTCGGGCTTCGATGACCAAGTTTCCGTCTTGACAATAGGCATTCTCTTGCTGATACCATTGTGCTTCGTGGTTTCTGGCAAACCCTCGTTCTGGTTCCCATACATTGGAGTCGTAAGGTCCATCGGTATTGAACTCGTCGCTCCAAATCAACTTCCATCCATTTTGAGCCCAGCAAGAAGCGAATGAAGTGGTCAGGAGGAATAGGCTAAACAATATTCTTTTCATGATATGTGTTTGTTAATAAGATGCCGTGCAGGATATTCCCATCGCCATCACCCTGTCTCGAATCATGTCTAATTCCGCGTGGGTAGCTTTTTGCAAGTGCTTGTCGGGTGTCTCCCTGTCAATGGTGTAAATCATCACTTGTCTGGGTTGGATATCCTTAATGACTTCCAACCACGGATTGACGTATTCGTCTCCCGTATTGTCTACGCCTTCACCTTTCATGAACATGGTTTGAATGATGACGTGCCCCTTGAAAGCCTTCAAGTGTTTGATGACTTCCTCCACATGATAGTTTCCCGATGTCGGCCTGTCAACCTTCATGATATATTCGGGATTGATGGTGTCAAGTTTTTGGATATTGTTGTCTACAAGCAACAACGCGTCAAATACGTCTTTCTTGTGTATCATCGTGGCATTGCTCAATACGCTGACCTTTGCCGATGGACAGTATTTGTTTCGGAGTGTTATCGTGTCGTTGATAATCTCTGCAAAAGTTGGATGTGCTGTAGGTTCACCATTGCCAGCGAATGTCAAAACATCGGGTAATTGATTCTGCTCAACCATTCGAATCAGTTGCGCTTCCAATGCTTGTGCTACTTGCTCACGAGTGGGGCGGGGGAGACGTGGACGAAAGTCTTTGTTGAACCCACATTCACAATAGATGCAATCGAACGTGCAAATCTTTCCGTCGGCAGGCATCAGATTGATACCTAACGAGATACCCAATCTTCTACTATGTACAGGCCCAAATATGGGCGAAGGATAAATAATCGTACTCATAACAATTGGCAAAGTTATGTTTTTTTTCGCTAAATAACAATCAATGAGATTATAAATTGTATTTTTTTTCATGAAAAATTTGGATGGATAGAGATTTGTTGCTACATTTGTCCTGTACATTTCATATATATTAAGATGAAAACAATATATTTACACGTTAGGATGCTACTTGTGGTGATGCTGATGATGTTCCCCATGTTGGCAATGGCAGCAGAAGGCGACTCGCTTTATGTGTATTTCAATGGCTATCGCCTTGATGTGTTTCCATCTTCGTATATAACAAGTCAGATGGAAGCAAATGGCCAGTTGCGCATTACGGTTATCAATGATACTACGTATTGCTACGACCTCGACCGTATTGACTCCGTTTGCTATCATCGTCCTCAAAACATGCCGTCGTTTTCGTCGTTCAAGTTTAATAACAAATACAATGACCAAGTCTTTACGGATGTAGAGGCAAATATCATTGGCGATTCGCTGATTACGGCTCGCGTGGGTGCTATTGGCAAATGGCTTACTCCTTCTTTCCAACTCAGCGAAGAAACCGACCGTGTATATATTGATGGCCAACGACAAGAGAGCAAGGTGAATCGTCGCAAGTTCGACAAGGATGTAACTTACACCGTTGGCCGTTATGGTTGGCGAGAGTTCAAGAAAACGTTAGTGAAAGAGGCAGTATGGAGTGATCCCGTGGATAGGTTTTCTACTACAGAGGTCGTTCTTTCTGCCGACCAATTTTCATCCAACCTTCCAGGAAAGGATGGGGAGGGTTTTGCACAGATGCTCGATGGAGACCCGTCGACCATCTATCACAGCACTTGGGATGTTTCTTCTGACATAAAACCTATCATCTATGCCACCGAACCATATTTGGATATTGCCCTAAAAGAGAGTTTGCGGTGTGTCAGTTTTAGTTATGTCACCCGTACGTCTGGTTCATATTGGCCTTTGAAATTCACGCTTTTCGCTTCTAATGACGGGATAGAATGGACTACGATTCGTGAATTTACGGAAGCTGACAACCTACCTACTTTAGCAGGAGCTACGTATAGAAGTCCTGAGATTGACCTCGGACAAGAGTATAGTCATCTGCGCATTCTTCTTCAAGCCTCTGCACATCGATTGTATCTTGTGTTTGCCGAGTTCCAATTGTGGCGCATTGACGAGAATCCCAATTACCACGGCCCTGAACTTATCGAACCCGCTGAGTATCGTTATGTTATGCAACCATTCGGTAGTGAGTATCGAATGCACATAGATTGGCTTACCGATTTGGAGAGCAGTAGGGTGCCACGCATCGACATCAACACCAACACGGGTGAGATGATTTCGAGTAAGGATTATTATCTGGATGCTACCATGACCATTGATGGCGGTGGTGTCTACCCTGACATGACTTCTACTCCTGTACAAATCAAGGGACGGGGTAATACCAGTTGGAGCTCGTATGCTTGGGATAAAAATCCTTATCGGTTGAAATTTCCATCAAAACAGAAACCCTTAGGACTTACCAATGGAAAGAATTGGGTGTTGCTGGCTAATAGACAAGGCGGTTCTATGCTCAGCAATGCCATAGGAATGAAAGCGGCTTGTCTGGTGGGTACTGCTGGAGCAAATCATATCGTGCCTGTAGAACTATATATCAATGGTAATTATCGAGGTAGTTACAACTTTACCGAGAAGGTTGGAATTTCCAACAATAGTATCGACGTTGCCAACGAAGACAGTACGGCATTGCTGGAACTCGATACTTACTATGATGAGACTTACAAGTTCTATTCAAACGACTATCACTTGCCTGTCAATATCCAATTTCCCGACTTTTCCGAAGACCCCACGAGTATTACGCAACAGATGATTGAGAACGACTTCAACACCTTCATGCGAAGGTTGAAGAATGGATATGATTTCAATACGCTTGTTGATATCGACAAGTTGGCACGTTACCTGCTCGTGAATGAGTTAATTGCCAACTATGAACTCCAACATCCCAAGAGTACATACCTCTATAAGGAAGCAATTGGGTCTAAGGATGGTAAGTTTATCTTTGGACCTGTATGGGATTTGGATTGGGCGTATGGCTACGAAACCAACAGACAGTATTGTACAACTGATGCTACTGCCGACTATTACAATAATAACTTCAACATGTCGGGGAAGCAATTCATCTACGACCTGCGGTATGTCAGCAGGACACTTGACCGTACATATTATCAAGTTTGGACAGATTTCATGAATAATCATTTGGATGAACTCATCGACTATTGCGATGCGTACTATGCCTATGCAAATCCATCATTCACGAATAATGCCACGATGTGGGGAGACGGAAACGACTATGCTACCTCTACCTACAATGCAAAAAAGTGGTTGAAGGAACGCGCTCAATACATTTATAGCACCCTAAAAACCTATCCTTATCCCAATCCCGATGATAACGAAGACGACATGATTTTCGACGATGATCATCCAGATGGCATAGAGTTGGCACAAACCGATGACATGGAAAAATCCTCTCTCGTAGATGTCTTCGATTTAAATGGCCGTTGCGTGAAGCGCCAAGTAAATGTCTTTGATTTACGCACAGGATTGCATCCAGGTATCTATATCGTCAATGGAAAGAAAATGGTGGTGAGATAGATTCTGGACGCTATAACGTTGAGAATGGTATTAACTATTTGCCTCTTTACATGGCTCCGCTATTGTAAATCTGTTCATGTAAGATTATAGTATTGTACGTTAGGTACTCAAAAAAGATTGTAATAAACAATTAAAAGAGATGTTTTGCATCAAATATTCAAGATAAAATCGTAAATTTGCACAAACCTAAATCAAGGACTCGAATGTTGTACACCATAATGTTTTTAGACAGAGACAAAAAGATTAATTACATCACTTTGTGAGATGTGTATTATGATTATCTCAACACTAATAAAGAATAGAAAATCATTAAAGTAATATATATGCTCATAGACAATAAAGTAGATCGCTATCCAGATGATGGCCTCAATATTAAGACAGTATGGGATTTCATAAACAAATATTCAGGCAATGTATCTGGACAGACTGGTAAACTCGACATCGTTACTGGTTATTTCACTATACGCGCTCTAAGTAAACTTTATCGAGACTTACCAGAAGAAGACGAATTCCGTATAGTTTCCTCAGAAATGGTTCGAGAGGAAAAGCAATTAGAAGACATTAAAGACCTCCTTAATGGGGATTTCTCTATTAATACTCAACTTGAACTTGACCAATATGCCAAGGAAGCAAAGGCTTTCTTGGAACGTCATTCTGTCCAAATAAGAGCTGTTTCCAATGCTTTTTGCCATGCAAAAGTTTATACTTTTAAGAATAGTATTCCTTTGAATAATGGCTACTATATGACTGGAAGTAGCAATTTAACAGATGCAGGATTAGGGCTGAAACAAACATCAAATATTGAGATGACTATTGGAGAAAATGTTAGTAGAACTGATGCACAATATAAAGAAGTGTGCCGCTGGTTTGAGGACATTTGGAAAACTGCCCGCGAGAAGATTGTAAATCCAGAACATCCTAAAGATGGTCTCATCAGCGTAAAAGACTATTTCATCCGCATGATAGAAGAGTACTTTCGTAAATACACGCCAGAGGAAATCTATTATAAAATTCTTTTTGAACTTTTCAATGCAGATATTGAACTGGATGGCAGTATAGAACATCAAAAAGACATGTCTCTTTTACAGACTTCTGTAATCTGGAAGACACTTTTCAACTATCAGCAGAAAGGTGTTATTTCACTGATTAAGATGTTACGCAAATACAATGGTGCCATCTTAGCTGATGCCGTAGGTTTAGGTAAGACGTTTTCCGCCTTAGCTGTCATCAAATATTTCCAGACCCAGAATTATCTTACAGTTTTGCTCTGCCCTAAAAAACTGGAAGAGAATTGGACACAGTATCTGAAACGTCATGGTAGCAGATTTGAAAGGGACGAATTCGACTATGTGGTACGATTCCATACAGATTTACAGAACGACCGTTTGCAAAACGCTTATGAAGATGCAAAACGTGAATACTTGCAGACTCGTAAAAAGATTCTATTTGTGATTGATGAAAGCCATAATCTACGTAACGAGAAATCAAATCGTTATCAAGACCTGTTAACAAATCTAATTCAAAATCAGCCTAACCAAGAGGGACGCGATGTAAAGGTTTTGATGCTTTCTGCTACGCCCATTAATACAGGGTTAAACGATGTGAAAGGACAATTCAATCTTATAGGACATGGCGATGATTCTGCTTTCGACAAACCTGAGTTCGGTGTTGAATCGCTGAAAAATCTGTTTGCTGATTCACAACGCAAATACACACAATGGTGTGCAAACCCCGAACGAACTATTGGTTCTTTTATTGCGATGCTCCAACCTAAGTTTTTCAATCTGACAGACAAACTGATAGTGGCACGCACTCGCAAACTGATAGAGAAAACGCTCGGAGAAGACCTTGGTTTTCCTGTGAAGGCAAAACCAGAGAATGTTTATCAGGGAGTAGATCACTTTGGTAAATACAAGACTGCTGAAGGAATCTATAAGGCTTTCGATGAACTAAACCTTACTGCCTACCAACCAAGCCTTTTCTTACCTGAAAGTAGGAAGGAAGCTAAAAAAGAAGCCTCACAAGACTGGGAAGATAATGTCAATCGCGAACGTTTCTTGGTAAAAATGATGGGCATTCTATTTATGAAGCGACTGGAAAGTTCTTGGTATTCATGCATGCAAACCGTTAAGAAAGTTCGGCGCAACCGACAAACCCTGTGGGGGGGTGTAAGTCGCTAACCCAAAACTGTTGCTAAACGGTACATGAAGAAAGGGATGTCTCTAACTCCTTTCA
>OMWI01000019.1 GCA_900314715.1 uncultured Prevotellaceae bacterium
AACTTCTCATCTTCGCTGTACTTCGTTGCTTTTTTTCTCATACTAATAATACACATTTTAATTGTTACTAAATGTGTCTACCTATATCAGTATAAGTCAAACAGATTTTTATACCTTACGGGAACCCGATTTTTGGAGATTAGAAATATTAGCCTTATCTTTGCAAAGTGATACAAAAATTTAACTAACGCTATTATCCGATGAAAAAGACACGCTTTTTTGTAACGCTCTTATGTTTGGCAATTGCTTCCACGATGGCTATTGCCGAGAGCTACACCTCGTTCCTCACTTCTGAAAGAGGATTCACGGAGGTGACAAGCACGGACGGCATCATTGCCAGTGCTGACTATTACTACATCCTGACGGCTGCCGAGAATACGGAGCTTTTCGTGGGCATAGGGATATATGAAGGGAAGCCTGATTGGGCAAGCATGGAATCGAAAGCGCTACGCTATCGCTCTGCCAATACCGACCCCGTCTTGGACCTTTCCAACTTCTTCACCATCGAGAAGAGCGGAGGGTACATAGGACTGCGAAACGTGGTGTACGCTTCTGACTTGTTCCAGACGCACGACAATGCGGGCTATATGTACGTGAACACGTTCACCGACAAGAATCTCGATGAATGGAGTATCCTCACCCCTACTTATCAGAATGGCTATTGGCTTTTCGAGAGCGGAAAATATCCCATGTCGAGCGGCAACTGGGCTTGCGGTTATCTGGGACCTTGGAACAAGAATGTGGAAGCAGGTGAGCCCATCGCGCTCAACCGAAGGAACGAAACGGACGACGAGGCAGGCCACTACCGCCTGTATCGCATTGCCAAGGCGAAATTGATGAGTGAGTGGAGCCAATTGTGGCAAGCAGCATCAGCCACAAATGTGATGGACGTGACGTGGATGATTGCCAACCCTTCTTTCGAAACTGGCGACGTGCGCGGTTGGACGTATGCGGCGTATAATGGTGAAAATGTCATTGCTCCAGAAGATTACAATGATTTCGGGGCAAAGGATTACGGCATGTCAAATAAGGACGGACAGTATCTTTTGAATGCTTACCAATGGTGGTGTACCTCTATGAGCATCAGCCAAACCGTGTTAGGACTGCCTTCTGGAGAATATGAATTGTCGGGTGTTGTCTGTACATGGGAAGAACGGGAGGTTACTTTCAGCGGCAACCAAACCACCATTACAACTACGGGCATCAACGACGCAACGGGCATTCCCGTTTCCATGAACATCGCTATTGGCAACAACAAGCGACTGACGATTAGTGCGGGAAGCACAGGACAATGGTGGGTGGATGGACATGAGGGTGAGACACAGACGTTCTTCAAGCTTGACAATGTGCAACTGAAATGCAAGGGCCTTTACTTGAACACCATAGCGCAACCCTTACCCAATGACAATACGACATTGTTGTTGCCGAATGTCTGGTACTATTATGATGTTGACTACCCCTGCGAACACTGGCTGATTGGCCATCTCGACGGTATGGTGTATAGCACCGATGGCGACAAGTTGATAGCAAACGTCTCAACATCTGATGCTGCCCAACAAGTAACATTGCCGAAGGGTCGCGTCTATTTCAAGACGAGTAGCAACGACGCTACGCTCATCGTCAAACCATGTAGGGAAATGCTGGAATCGGAAGAGTTTACGGCGGTGGCATTGAACGTGGATGGGTTGCCGCAAAAAGTTGCGATGATTAGCCTCAATCCTGATGGTCCTGGAAGCGATGGAACCAAGAAGATTAGTAGATATTTGGCTTCTAAAGGATATGATTTCATTGGTTGCAGCGAAGACTTTAACTACCACGGCTCATTGATGCAATCGCTTGAAGATAACTATTATTGCGGAACACATCGTGGTTCATTAAGTCTATGGGAATTGAGTATTCCTTTTGATACTGACGGTTTAGAATTGTTATGGAAGAAAAGCACTTGTTCTGCCTCAAATGAAAGTTGGACTCGTTGGACTGACAGAACGGATACCGACGGCAACCAATATGTCAAGAAAGGCTATCGCCATTATGACATGACCATTGGCGGTAACACTTTCGATGTTTATGTGCTGCACATGGATGCTGGCGAAGCTACCAATTCGCGTGAAGGACAGTGGCGACAACTGGCAGCAGCCATCAACGGTGCCGTCCAATCTCGTCCGAAACTCATCATCGGCGATACGAATAGCCGTTGGACGCGCGAGGACATCAAGGCTAACTTCATGGATTTATTAAACAGCAATCTGACTGCCTCTGACGCATGGGTGGAGTTCTGCCGCGACGGGGTGTATCCTACCACGGATATGGGCGACTTGACCAACCAAGACGACCCGACGAATTACTCGAACTACGAGGTTGTGGACAAGATTATCTATATCAACCCCACGGCTGCAAACACCTTGCAATTGGTTCCGCAGAGTTTCCGCATCGAACAGGACTATACATACGGCACAGTGAATGGAACCAACGACACCACTCCGTTAGGTGACCACAGACCTGTTGTGGTGACATTCAAGACCGTGAAGTCTGACGAACTCATCGACTATTACGACGTGACCATTAGTGAAGCGAAGTATGCCACATTGAGTTTGCCTTGGAATGCAACCATTCCTTCTGGGATAACAGCATACACATCTGATTGCTACCATGCCGACAACCATCAAATAGACTTGCAAGAGGTGAACGAGGTGATTCCAGCAGGAACGGGCGTGATACTTTATAGCGACACCCCAGATACTTATCGTTTCTATTACAATAGTAGTAATGTGGACAAAATCACAGAAAACATTCTCAAAGGAACGGAATGTGGAAGATTGGAGTCAACTGACCGTGACAATGATTACACCTACTACGTGCTGGCGAACAAGGCGAAAGGCGTGGGAATGTATAGGTTAGGCAACAATACGGCCATCCCACAATATCGGGCTTACCTGAAACTCTCTTCTTACGATGCTAACCCCAATAACATGCCTGTTGAACACGTGAGATTCTTTGCGAATCACAATGAAGACTGGGTTTCTGAGGACGGAGGATTCATTGATGCCATCAACAGGACTTCTACCGACGAAGGCGCCATCATCAACATCCATGCTCCGAACGGCATTCGTCTCGACAAGATACAGAAAGGCGTGAACATCGTGCGAATGAGAAACGGAGTGACTAAGAAAATCATCAAATGAGTGGAACCATGAAACACGAATATATCAAACCAACTATTTCGGTCATCGCGCATGTTTGTCACCTGTTGAACGAAACGATGAGTGTTTTCAATGGAGACGATGATGTGGTAGATGACGAGAGTGAAATCCTTAGCAAAGGTACGTGGGGAAACATCTACGGCGAAGAGGAAAATAACGCTACGGGATGGTAGTTTTGAGAGAGTTAGAGAGTTAGAAGCAAGAAGTAAGAAGCAAGAAGCAAGAGATATGTATTCTAACATTGGGGCTTAATGGCGGTCTGAAAGACCACAAGCTTTTAGCGTAGGGCTTAGAGCTCATTGGCCTTTCAGGTCGCAATTTAGCGGACACAATGATTGTTTTATCCCCAAGGGGAAACGAGATGCTTCGTTCTTATGGGGTCTTCTTTTCAAGGATGATATTCACCAAGGCAATCACGTCGGTGATTGTCACCAATCCGTCTGCGTTAATGTCGGCAGCAGCTACTTTTTCCGCCTTTCCGAGAATGATGTTTACCAAAGCAATTGCATCGGTAATGGTAACGAAACCATCGTTGTTGACATCGCCAATCAAGGTGTTGAAGAGCACTTCCACCACATCACCAGCATGGATGCCTGTAAGGGTGCAAACGCCATCTTGGGTAGTGGGTATGATGCGATTGCCGTTCACGCCTACGATTGAATGAGCAATATCGAAGTCATCACTACGGAAGCGGATGTCACCACCTTTATTGGAATGGATAGACACATTCACAGGAACTCCGTTCTCCCAAGCAATGTCAACGGTATTGTCTCCTACCGCCTTCAATCCACTTACACTTCCATTTTCCCACACCGAAGGCAAGGCGGGAAGAATATCTATAACACCCGTCACACTCTGCATCAGCATCTCCGCAATTCCAGCACATGTGCCAAAGTTGCCATCAATCTGGAAAGGAGCATGAGAATCAAAGAGGTTGTAGTAAACTCCTCCACGCGACTGATCAGTACCATAACTGGTGGAATGACGCAACGCATTGTGGATGATTCTATGCGCATGGTCGCCATCGTGAGCACGCGCCCAGCAATTCACCTTCCAACCAAGCGACCATCCCGTAGCAGCATCACCACGTAAGGTCAATGAATTAACCGCAGCATTGAATAACGTGGGGTCTTCATCGTATTTCGACACCTGACTGAAAGGATAGAGACACATCAAATGGGAAAGGTGACGATGACCATTCTCGCCAGCCGTGTAATTGCTCGTCTTCCACTCTCTCAACAACGAAGAGCCATCTGCCAACGTACCTGCATTGAAACCGCTACTGGTGGAATACGTCTCCGTGCGCAAACCCTTATCCAATTTGTCGTACATGGAAGTCAGGTTGGCAATATCGCTTTGGTTAACACCCGATTCTGCACCCAATACGTCGTAGGCCTCAATGACATTCGAGAAGAGTTCGCTCACCAACTGTTGTGAGTGTGCCGTAGCATTCTCACTACCTGGACCATTCTCTGGTGAATACTCATTAGGACATTCGTACGTTCCATCGTTCGGATTCAGCACCAAACGTTCCATCCACCATTCAGCTGCTCCCCACATGGCAGGGAAGGCACGGCGCAGGAAATCACGGTCGAGCGTGTAACGATAGTGTTGCCAAAGATGGGTGCAATACCATGCGTTGGCGATGGTGTAATTGCCCATCCAACTCGACATACCGCCAAAGATGTTGCTTTCGGTAAACACCGTCCAACCCTTCGTTTGAGAATTACTGCCAAACGTACGAGTGGCTATAAAGCCAGGACTATTCACCATATTGATAATATAGTTCAAGAATGGCAGGTGAGTCTCGCTAAGATTCGTGGGTTCAGATGGCCAGTAGTTCATTTGAACATTGATGTTGGTGTGAATGTCTGAGTTCCAAGGACCTTGAGCAAGATTACACCAAATACCTTGTAGGTTGCTCGGTGCATCAATACCGCGACTGGAACTAATCTCCAAATAACGACCATACTGGAAATAAAGTTGTTCCAAGAAGAGTGCTTCTGAGTCGGTGCTGGTATTAGAGAGCGTATTGTAATAGTTCACGAGGTCTTGCGTGGTACGTGTATTGTTAGGAGCCGCGCTACCCAATTGCAAATTCACACGCGCCATATTGTTTTGGAAGTCATTGATATGGTCTTGACGCAACGCTTCCCACCCCTTGGCTTCTGCGGCAGCAATACGATTCTCCATCGTACTTGCCAATTGCGAAGTACCAGAGACGAAACCATCGGAAGGAATACCGTTGTAATCCGTTCCACCCGTCAACAATAAAAGCACTTCATTTGCATCAGAGACAACAATCTTATTGTCGCTGGTTGTCACCGTTCCATCACTAATCACCTTGAACATGGTATGATAACTCACGATGTCCAACTTACCATTGAACGAAGCCGTACCATTCGTATAGACAGGCGTGGAAGCATTGATTCCACTACCTGGTTCGTAGGTGAAACGAAGGTTCAATTTGTTTCCACCCTCTGCGGTATAGTGAGCGGCGATTACTTGGTCGGGATTGCTTGAGAGATATTCGCGCTTGTAAGTAGTGGAAAGGTCGGGACTTTGGAATTGAACGCCAGCAATCGCATCTTCGATGTCAAGATAGCGCACATAATTCTGCACGGGAGCAGAGTTGTCTTCCAAGCTGAATGTTTTCGACATATCGCGCACCATGACACTTCCAAAATTGCGATAACAACCATGATTGGGATTTGGCTGGATAGAACTCGTACCCGTCCAAAGTGTTTTCTCATTAAACTGAATCTCGTCGGTATAAACCTTTCCTTGTTCCGTAGCGCCCAACTGACCATTTCCAATAGGCAAGGCATATTCCATCCACTCGTTGCTCACACCCGTCTTCGTAGAAGGTTGGTTGTACCATAATGTCAGAGGATGGGGAGCATCAAAACTATTCACACCATTGACGGTATAGAACTCGCTATATGCTTGGTCATCATAGTCATCTGGGTCTACCTTCGTGAAATAGAATGTAGAACCACTATCTCCCACAGCCCAAGTGCTGTTCCATAAAGCCAAATAATTACCACGCTTATTCCAATAATTACTTCCAGACGAGCCCAATCTGATGTAAGCATCCGCTCCTGTGGTGTAAGACGATTCATCGTAGAATGTGAAATAGGTGGTATAGGTAGCATCGTCAGCAGAGATAGAAGCATCCACCATCTGTGCACGCGCATTGGCTTCACTACCCGTATAAGCCAGCACACGATTAGGACCCGTGGTGTAATTATAGAAACGATAAGTACCATCTGATTGTCGTTCTACGCGCCACAATCCCTTACGGTCGGCAGGGCGTTTGGTATTGGTCAACAACAAGTAGTTTCCATCCATGTATTCACCATTCAGACTCAAATATCCAGCATTCTTGTTTTGAATGGTGTACCAAGTATCGTCGCCATTCTCGAAGAAAGTAACAGGATAGATATACCAATTGTTGTTGCCACTTGTAGCCGTTACCTTTCCACTCTCCCAGAAGGCCAATGTATTGCCCGCTCCATTGTTGTCAACAATCCTTTCGTACGTAGTACCATCGGAAGTAATATTCCATCCGAAATGATTCGTCGTACCACTGATATTATAGAAGAAATAGTTGTCGGGAATACTGCCTGTTGATAAATTAGAAGTGATGTATCTACCGTTGGCAAACTGAATGTGATAAACACCACTCTTCTCCGTAGGAATAAAACGCACAAGGTAATCCGTGGTAAGATTGCCAATGGTTCCATTGAATGAATCAGCCGTCTTACTGGTATCTCCACGTTTCAATGTTTGTCCTGCTCCCACATCGTACATAGCCGACTCACCGCCGCGTACTTGCGTAACAATGTACCAATGATTGTTGTCTGCCCCATCTGTAGCGGGAATCATCGTAGTGGCTTGATTGCCCACGCTTATGTAACCCGAGGGGAGATTGACACTCCAGTCGGGTACGTCACGCTCAACCATTTCGGCCTCGTAGATAAACAAACGACGTGAACCAGTAGGTGTGTTATCTGCCGACCATGTGATAGGCGACAATCCATCCCAACTCACATCAATGGCTTGATTGGACGACGTATCGTAAATCATGGCGTAGTTGTTCGCATCAAATACGATAGACAGATTTTGCGATGTAGCACCCATAGAGATAGGACTGCCATCATAAGTGCCTAAACTCATGTAGTTGCCCGTGCTCATGTTCTGAACGACATAACCATCGGTAATATTGCCCATCAATCTCCACACAAACAAATTGCTGGATGTGCTCCCCGTGGTTAGCGACGTGGCTTTCACACCTGCCCCCGTATCATAAAGGAAGTTGGTTGTACTACCGTTTTGCGCATAGCCAGCAATGACATAATACTTATCATTGGTGACGGAATTCACCTGCTCGCCTCGTTGATTCAAGACAAGCACATTGTTAGCATCAGACGGAACTACGAATAGCGCTAACAAAAGGCTAATTAGAATTGCTTTCTTCATATAGTTAGATAGATTGTTTAAATGTTGACTACAAAAATACAAATAAAAAACTATAAGTAGAAAAAAAAGACGTAAAATCTCACTTAAAGACAATTTATGTTTTGAGTGATGAGAACAAATAATAAGCGTCGCAACCATAATCGTTACGACGCTCATGTATTAAAGTGATAAAGACAGAAACTTACTTTTTATTTTTGGGAGTATAATTCATGTGAACACGTTCCCAAGTGAGGGTACCATCTTTCTTTACGTGTACACGCAAAAGATAGTCACCTGGTTCTGGTTTGTTAGACTCGCTCATAGTGTCAAGCGTGATGTATTGAACACCTCCTACTTCATGTTCATCCCACTTGTGAACATGGCCGCAGAATACTATATCCGCTTTCCATTCCACAAACTGGTCGAGCAAGAAGAACGTTTCTTCACGTGCGAAAGTTGAGGAGAATTGCAATGATGATGGGCGGAAAATATTCGTATGGCTGAAAACAAACGTATGACGACAATAAAATCCAAACTCTTGAAAGTACTTATCATCAAGCACACCTTCTTCTATCAAGTTAATCTGCTCCCTTCCAAGCGTACCATTGGCAGTATCGAGAAAGATGAAATGATCATATATGCTAGAATCCTCTCCACCAACAAGAACATATACGTCATAGAATGATGAATGGAAGATATTCGACCAAAGTGCCCAACCATTATGGGTAATGTCGTGATTGCCTACCACTGGATAAAAAGGATATGGTATTTGGTCTAAGCTATAATATAAATCTGGGTTGTTCTTATCAATAAAGACATAATAGTTTTCATAGTCTTCAAGTTGAGCCTCGTTGTTAACATCACCCAAATATAGCATGTCGAAATTTTTCTTGGCATATTTCAACTTATAGTCATCCAACACATTTTCAAGGTTGATATAATATTCTGCCTTTGTATCGGCAATATCGCCCAAGTGAGCATAGAGAACATCGTCATGATCCAAACCATTCTGAAGCATTTCTTCCATACGTCCAGCATCATTTGTCATGTGACTATCCGCTCCGACGAGAAAAGTATATTCATCATTAGGTACTACATGTCCCTTATATTCACCTTTGTGTTCCTTATAATACAAGTGCGACATTTTCACACGATCTTCAACACCCGTGCCAGCTATGAGCACTCCTACAGGACTTACTTTCTCACAAGATGTCAGCACAAAGATTGTCATGACTGCCAACAATGATATATTGCGTATTTTTCTCATCTTACCAAACGTATTTGATTCCTAATTTTAACGATGTCTCATATTTACTTGCCAACTGACTCATACTACCCGCTGGTCTTACATTGAATTCACCAAACAAATGCATATCCTTCTTTAGCTTAGCATTAAAGTTCAAACCCCAATTGATATTCCAGTTTTCATAGTAAAAATCATCGTAGTTGCGGAAAAAGAGACCGATATTCCACGAATTCCATCTTGGACGAATATTCACGCCCGTACCAAACGTGAACGTCAATGGTTCTGTATAACCAAAGTGCAAGAGGTGATAATGGAGATACGACTCACCGATGCGAAGGTTAAAATACGGTGTTTCCCAAGTGATGGAGAGGTTGGCGACAATCTCATTGGTTTTTGTACGATTGTAACGATTGTACATCAGTTTGCCATCAAAATAGAAATCAGACCATCCTATAGGCAAACGATAACCACCCTGCACGTCTACGGAATAGAGTTGCTTAAAAAACTGAAGTTGCCAATCGCCTCCCACGTGCCAACGATCAGTCAAATGGCGCTTATAGGAACCCTCCACTCCAATGAATTCTCTCGTTACGACATTGTGGCCACCCATCAGATAACCCGAGAGTTCGTTTTTATGCTCCCCGTCAAACTTATGAACACCGTTAAATGCCTGTGCCTTTATATCCACCATTGCCATGAGCAATAGCGTCATCATTAAAATGGTCTTTTTCATATACCCAAACTTCTTTTCACTTATAAACGAAATTGAAAAGTAACCTCAATAAAAGTGATGCAAAGATACTTAAAAAATGAATAAATATTACGACTTTTAGAGAAGAAAAAGTAAGAAACGCCCGAAAATCATCAAAAAAGTACAAAAACATGTATGATTATCCAAAAAAAGCAGTATCTTTGCACCCGACTTACAAACGTTAAGTTAAGGGGTGCCCGTCTATTGGCGAGCTGAGATTAGACCCTCAGACCTGAACAGGATAATGCCTGCGTAGGAAATTCTTTATCTCCCCCTTATTATATATTCCATATAAATAAGGTAAAACATGAAAAAAACATTATTGACTTATATCGCATTGGGGTTATCCGCTATTGTTAGCGCCCAAGAAATTGACTCTTTGCGATTGGAACAATTACAAGAAGTGGTGGTAAAAGGTGTTCGAGCCCAGAAAGACGCACCATTTGCCATTGCCAACATCAAGAAAAAGGAATTAGATGCATTCTCGAAAACGGGAAAGGAATTGCCTTTCCTCTTCTCACAAACACCAGGTGTTTTAGCGTGGAGCGAAAACGGATTGGGAACGGGAACTACCTATATGCGCATCAGAGGTGCTGGAGACTCCCGTATTAACGTTACCCTCGACGGAGTACCCCTCAATTCTCCTGAAGACCAATGCGTATTCTGGGCAAACATGAATAGCTATGGCTCATTGTTGGGTAGTGTGCAAATCCAACGTGGTGTTGGAACGTCTACCAATGGCGATGGTGCTTTTGGCGGAACGGTTGCATTGACATCAAAGGCTCCTACGCATCAAGCATGGGGCGAATTATCAGGTTCATACGGTTCATTCAACACCTATAATCTTGGTGGTGCGTTCTCCACGGGATTGCTATGGAAGCACTGGATATTAGATGGAGCCTATCATGAAACCAACACCGATGGCTTCATTCATGGCACAAGCGGTCGCTCTGGTTCGTATTACGGAGGATTGAGTTATGCTGGAGAGAAGATGATCATTCGCTACAAGAACTTCGGAAACTTCGAAAAGACGGGGCAAGCATGGAATGGCGTTACCGCAGGAGATAATGACCTCTCTATCATGGACGGTACTTACGGGAGCAAAACGGGTATTAAGACTTATAAAGACTTATATAACGCAGGGTTCGGACAATATAACACCCTGTATGAAACAATGGCTTACGGCGATGATGGAAATCCCGCCAAAGATGCCAAAGGCAATTATCTGGCTAACCGATACTTGATGAGCGATGGTACTTATTGGAAAAAGACCACCGATAATTTCTGGCAAAGCCATAATATCCTTTCTGCCGCATGGGACATCAATTACCATTGGACAACCACCGCATCTTTGCATTACACACACGGTTATGGCTATTACAATGAATTCCGTTTCAACAACAAATTGAAGAAATTCGGCTTGAGCAATTATACCGCTCCCGATGGGTCAACCGTGAAAAAGAGCGACTTTGTACGCAAGAAGGGATTGAAGCAAGATACTTACGGAGCGATTTGGAACATCAACTACAAAAGCGAACACAAGGATATTATCGGAGGATTCGCTTTGCAACAATTCTCTGGTAATCACTTCGGATACTTGACTTACGTCTCCAATGCCGCCCTGAGAAATCATTTGTTGAGCAATGGCGATTATCAGTATTACGATTCTAATGCAAAAAAACTCGATGGAAATGCCTTCCTCAAGGCTGCTTATTACTTTGATGACCATTGGGATATGTTTGCAGAAGTACAATACCGTCATGTAGGATATAAGACAGATGGTTACAACGACAAATTTATTGACAACAAGGACGGTACATACGGCAAACAATACCTTGACATTAACAAAAAATACGATTTCTTTAATGGGAAGGTGGGATTCAACTATCGCATTGGTCAGCATCGTATCTATGGTTCTTTAGCTCAAGCACATCGTGAGCCCGAACGTAATAATTTCACGGACAATAGTAATTATCCAGTTCCTAAAGCAGAACAATTGCTTGACACTGAAGTAGGTTATCAATTCGAGAATTCCAACTTCCGTGCTGGCGCAAACTTCTATTACATGAATTATAAAGACCAGTTCGTCCAGACGGGAGCGGTAAGTGATATAGGCGAAAAGTTGACTACCAACATCGACAAGTCTTATCGTATGGGCGTAGAACTAACGGTTGGTTGGGATATCACTCCTTGGTTTACCATAGAGGGAAATGCCGCTTTAAGCAAGAACAAGATTAAAAACTTCAACGAGTTTGTGGAAGACTGGGATGATTGGGAAGGCAATCCCGATGCTGCCAAATATCATTGCGACGGAAACGGAGACGAACTTCGTGAGTTCCATTACGACAACTCAACACTTGCTTTCTCGCCTTCCGTTATTCTCAATGGCTTCATCAATCTGCATTATCAAGGTTGGCAAGCCGTATGGCATACGAACTACGTGAGTCGTCAATACCTTGACAATACGGAAAATGCCGACCGTTCATTACCTTGTTATAGCGTCTCAAATCTCAACCTCAGTTATAGTTCTAAGGTGAAGAAGGCGCTCGGAATCAAGGAAGTGACTATCGGATTGAACTTCAACAACATCTTCAGTCGTCGCTATGCTGCAAGTGGATGGGTTTACTCAGCCATAGCAGAAAGTTACGGACACACGAACAACAACCGTTATTACCAAATTGGCTTCATACCAATGGCTGGTTTTACGGCTATGAGCAGTATAACATTAAGATTCTAAACATCGATGATAGATTTTTGGCAAGCACACTGGCTCGACATCACCACAACCATCTTAGGTCTCGCCTATATTCTGTTAGAATACAAGGCAAGCATCTGGTTATGGCTTGTGGGATTCGTGATGCAAGCGCTTGACATCATTCTCTATTACGAAAAGGGACTCTACGCCGATTGCGGAATGGAGTTCTATTATATCGCCATGACCATCTATGGTTTTATCTCATGGAAATGGTTTACCGATAAGTCTTCTTCCACAACGGGAGAAACCAAGAAAGAAAAGCCCATCATTCATTTTGAGCGGAAATATATTCTTCCTTGGATTATCGGAACCATTGTGATATGGCTTGCCATTTGGTGGTTCTTGGTTTCCTACACGGATTCCAGAGTTCCCATTGCGGATAGTTTCACTACCGCCTTGAGTTTCGTTGGCATTTGGGCGTTAGCTCGCAAATACCTGGAACAATGGTTGATTTGGATAGTCGTTGACGTTGTAACATGTGCATTGTATTTCTACAAGGACATTCCTTTCAAGGCTTCGCTTTATGGCTTATACGTCATCATTGCCGTGGCTGGATATTTCAAGTGGAAACAACAAGTAAGAATAATTAACCACTTAGCATGATAGCCGCAAAAGCATGTCCCAGATACGTAACATAGCTTTTGTATGTCCCAGAGGATAGGTTTGCGTGACGTAAACCTATCCTTTAAGTGGGCTAAACGATATGTTTACGAAAAGAGTATTTAAAGAAAAAAACACCTATCATTTTGAGATACGAAATATAATGATTATCTTTGCCCTTTGAAAATAGTAAAAACACTAACCTTATATACAAATGATGAAGACCAAACTATTCATTACGACTCTATTATGGTGTTTCACCCTTATCGCCTCTGCGGACAACGAGAAGTTGGAAGGATTTCACTATGGTTTAGATACAGCACCCACGGGTGAGGAATGGCAATCTCCCATGCTCTTGGGATACAACAAATTGCAACCACGTGCGTATTTCACTTCCTTTGCTACGGAAGAAGAAGCACGTAAAGTATTGCCTGAATATAGTTCTCGATGGCAATCGCTCAACGGAACATGGAAATTCCATTTCGCCAAGAATCCCGATGAACGACCAAAAGACTTCTATCAAACAGATTTCGATTGTTCTGCTTGGGACGACATCATCGTTCCTTCTAATTGGAACATTGTTGGCTTGCAAGAAGACGGAACCCAGAAATACGGAACGCCCATCTACGTCAACCAACCCGTTATTTTCTTCCACCAAGTGAAGAAAGACGATTGGCGCGAAGGCGTGATGCGTGAGCCACCCCATCATTGGACCACCTACAAATATCGCAACGAGGTAGGCTCTTATCGTCGTACGTTCACCATTCCTCAAACATGGAAAGGTCAGGAACTCTACGTGGAATTCGACGGGGTGGATTCTTTCTTCTATCTTTGGATTAACGGACAATATGTTGGTTTCTCCAAGAACTCACGCGATGCGGCACGTTTCGACATTACTCGCTTTGCACATGTGGGAGAAAACAACATTAGTGTGGAAGTTTATCGCAATTCCGACGGTTCGTTCCTTGAAGCACAAGACATGTTTCGTTTGCCTGGCATTTTCCGTTCGGTAAGCATCTATTCAACACCAAAGATTCATATTGCCGATGTTCAAGCCATTCCATCATTCGAGGGAACAAACGGAATCTTAAACATTAACTATTCATTGGATAATCACACCAAAAAAGCGTTTAAGGGAAACATCGCATTCAAGCTCTATGAAAACAAATTGTACTCTGACGAAAACACGGAAATTCCCATTTCCATCAACCAAACAGGAAATGGAAGCGTAAAGATAAATGTTGCAAATGCCAAGAAATGGACAGCTGAATCACCCCATGTTTACACCTTATTAGTATATAAGAAGGACAAACGGGCAAAGGATACAGAAATCATTTCCACGCAAGTAGGTTTCCGCACCGTGGAAATCAAGGACACGAAAGCGGAAGACGATGAATTTGGATTGGCTGGTCGATATTTCTATGTCAACGGAAAGCCATTAAAGTTGAAGGGAGTCAATCGCCATGAAACCAATCCTGCAACGGGACACGCCATTACACGCGAACAAATGTTGGAAGAGGTAATGATGATGAAACGCGCCAACATCAACCACGTTCGCACTTCGCATTATTCTTGCGACCCGTATTTCTATTACCTATGTAATAAATATGGTATTTACTTGGAGGCAGAAGCCAACTTGGAAAGCCATGAATACTATTATGGCGAAGCTTCACTATCCCACCCCATCGAATGGAGACCTGCCCACGTTGCGCGAATGATGGAGTTGGCAAATTCACGCATAAACGACCCATGTATCGTGATTTGGAGTTTGGGAAACGAAGCAGGTCCTGGCGATAATTTCAAGGCATCTTACGCCGCCGTAAAAGCATTTGATTCAAGTCGCCCCGTGCAATACGAGCGCAACAACGACATCGTGGATATGGGTAGCAATCAATATCCTTCTATTGGTTGGGTGCGTTCAGCCGTAAAGGGAACAATGAACATCAAATACCCTTTCCATATTTCCGAATATGCACATTCTATGGGAAATGCCGTTGGTAATCTCATCGACTATTGGGAAGCCATTGAATCAACCAACTTCTTCTGTGGCGGAGCTATCTGGGATTGGATTGACCAGAGCCTTTATAATTATGAAGAACGAAAGAATTCAGAAGGAGGAAATACATCTATTAAATACTTGGCTTATGGTGGTGACTTCGGTGACACACCAAATGATAGAGAATTCGTGATGAACGGAATCATTTTCGGTGATATGGAACCCAAGCCACAATACTATGAGGTAAAGAAGGTTTATCAATACATTGGAGTGAAATGGGAAGATAGGCAATCGGGCACCATCAATATCTTTAATAAGAATTATTATACTGATGACCTCTCCGACTATGATTGTTTCTACACTCTTGAAGCAGATGGAAAGAGTATCAAGAAAGGTAGTATTGAAGTTGGAAGTGTTGCTCAACGCAAACACAAAATCATACAGATACCAGGCTTAAATCCTAACGACTTGAACGACAATCGTGAATATTTCGTGAGGATAGAATTCCGATTGAAGAGCGATAAGCCTTGGGCAAAGAAAGGATTCATCCAAGCAGAAGAACAATTGTTCGTGAAAGAAGCAGGTGAACGACCAACATTGGCTGTGAATGGAACATTGCAAGTAAACGAAACAACAGATGGGAAACTAATCGTTTCACAAGGAAACAAGGTTCAAGTTACGTTTGACTTGCAAAAAGGTTGTATCTCCAACCTTCTTTACGACGGAGAACAGATGATAGAAGAAGGTTTCGGTCCTCAACTTGACGCTTTCCGTGCTCCTGTGAACAATGACAACTGGGGACAATCTTCTTGGTATGAGCACGGACTCAACCGAATGCAACAAAAGAACCTCACATGGAACAAGCACATGAACGAGAATGGTTCGGTGAGTATCGTCTTTGTTACGGAATCACAAGCCGAAGGATGTGAGTTCAAATTCCAAGACAATGTGGTTTATACGATTTATGCCGATGGTTCCATTGAAGTGCAATCAGCCATTACTTCCAATAAACCCACTTTGGTGTTGCCTCGTTTGGGATATGTGATGAAATTGCCTAAATCGTTGAACAACCTCACTTACTATGGTCGTGGTCCTATTGACAACTATCCCGACCGAAAGACTGGGCAAAACATCGGCATATATAATAATAAGGTGGAGAATGAATTTGAGAATTTCCCCAAACCACAAGACATGGGTAATCACCAAGATACTCGTTATTGCCAACTGACAAACAAGCAAGGAAAGGGTTTGTTGTTCATAGCCGAAGACAACATGTCGTTCTCCGTTTTGCCATGGACTTCACAAGAATTGGCAAAGGCGAAACATCCGCATGAATTACCTGTAAGCACAGATAATGTTCTTCACCTCGATATTGCCACTACTGGATTGGGCGGAAATAGTTGTGGTCAAGGTCCTCCATTGGAACAAGATCGCGTGAAAGCAACACCTCACACATTCGCTTTTATCATTCGTCCTGCAACGACCTCACAAATACAACTCGTGAAGTCGTCGGGTCCAGCACCCTTAATGATGCAACGCGATGCGGAAGGCAACGTGACTATTGCCTCTATGAATGCTCATCACCAACCCATCTATTACATTATTAATAATCAAGGCAAGAAATCTGCTTCCAAGCCACAACTCTATAACGGTTCATTTAACTTGCGTAATGGTGGTGTCGTGAAAGCTTACGAACAAGGAAACGAATGGATGAGCATCAGCAAGGAATTCGACCGAATCGACCGTATTCCCGTTACCGTTAGTTATGCATCAAGTGTAGAAAGCGGAGAAGGTGATGCGGAACATCTTGTAGATGGCAATCCCAATACCTATTGGCACACGATGTGGAGTGTAACCGTTGCCAATTATCCACATTGGGTAGAGTTTGATTGCGGAAGCGTGAAGACTTTGAAAGGTTTTGTCTACCTTCCACGACAAGATAGCAGAAATGGAAACATCAAGGAATATAGCATACAATTAAGTAATGATGGGAAGAACTGGGGTGAGACGATTCACCAAGGAACTTTTGAAAACAACCAAAAGGAAAAGAAAGTTCTCTTTACACATCCCGTAAAGGCTCGTTATCTACGGTTTAATGCATTGAGTTCACAAGATGGACAAGACTTCGCAACTGGTGCGGAATTCTCCATCTTAGATTAATTAACAAACGGTGAATATGCGACTTCATCGTGAAAAACGTAACCATTTTAGGCAAATATACGATAAAACATCCATCATGAATAAAAATTTAGCTAAAAAATTTGGTGGAGAAAAAATAAATTCGTACTTTTGCAACCGCTAAAGAAAAATGGTTGCTGCACCCTTAGCTCAGTTGGTAGAGCAACTGACTCTTAATCAGTGGGTCTAGGGTTCGAATCCCTAAGGGTGTACAAAATATGTTAATATTATAGGTTAATCAAGTCGCAAGTGAAAGTTTTTTCATCTTGCGATTTATTTTATAATTTATACCATTCTACTAATGATGAAAACAAATAAGATACTTGTCCTTTTGGCACTTATCATGATGGCAATTACCACTCATGCACAAGAAGAGAAGCCTTCTATAGATATGACTGCCACTTTTATTGACTCTGAAGGGAAAGAAGTAACCACAACTACTTTCGAAGGTTCTGCCCCACTCGTTGGTCATTTTGCTGCCAATCCGAAAAACGTCGGAGCGTATAGTGAAAACTACGAATGGCATTTTTATATGGACGGTGAGGAAGACACCCCCTATCTTATCAGATACGAAGAAGAAACGGAATATACCTTCACTACCGCTGGTGCTCATCATATTGTATGTTACGCAACCTTCATCAATGGTACTGACACAGTTAGATACGATAAAGCATATTGGAGTGATAATCCCGACCATTCTCAAATAAAAGTAACTATTTATGAGAGTGATTTGAAAATGCCAAACGCCTTTTCTCCAAACTCAGATGAACCGAACAAAACATATCATGCAAAAGATGGTTACAAATCCATCGTTGAATTCCATGCATACATCTTCAATCGTTGGGGACAAAAGCTTTATGAATGGGATGATCCTGCTGGTGCATGGGATGGTACATATAATGGAAGGCCTGTCAAGGAAGGCGTATATTATTGCCTCGTAAAAGCCAAAGGTGCTGACGGAAGGAAATTCAATATTCGTACTGACGTGAACCTATTACGTGGTTATACGGAAAAAGGTAGTTCCACATCAGGAACACCTTAATTATATCATCACGCAAACACATCTTCCAACACCAAAATAATAAATGCAAAGAGAAGACGAAAAAATCAACGTTTGGGGAGCACGCGTTCACAATCTGAAAAACATTGACGTGGAAATTCCTCGCAATTCGCTAACCGTGATTACAGGACTATCTGGTTCTGGTAAGTCATCATTGGCGTTTGACACTATCTTTGCAGAAGGTCAACGAAGATATATTGAGACGTTTTCAGCATACGCGCGCAATTTCTTGGATGGAATGGAACGTCCCGATGTTGACAAGATTACTGGATTAAGTCCCGTCATCAGTATTGAACAAAAGACAACCAACAAGAATCCGCGTTCCACGGTAGGAACAACAACGGAAATATACGACTACTTAAGATTGCTCTATGCCCGTGCAGGAACAGCATATAGTTACATGAGTGGTGAGAAAATGGTGAAATACACCGAAGAACAAGTCTTGGAAATGATTCTCACCGAATACATCGGCAAAGCCATCTATATCCTCGCACCATTGGTTAGGCAAAGAAAGGGTCATTATCGGGAACTCTTCGAAAGTATGCGCAGAAAAGGTTATCTTTACATGCGTGTTGATGGAAAAGTGGTAGAAATCACACGTGGAATGAAAGTTGACCGCTATAAAAACCATAACATAGAAGTTATCATCGACAAATTGAGAGTTCAAGGAAAAGACGATGAGCGATTGAAGAAAAGCGTACAAATAGCCATGAAGCAAGGAGATGGCATTCTCATGATCATGGAGAAAGATAGCGAAAGCGTACGTAATTTCTCAAAGCGTCTCATGGATCCCGTTACAGGTCTCTCTTACGGTGAACCCGCACCTAATATTTTCTCTTTTAATTCTCCTGAGGGTGCTTGTCCTAAATGCAAAGGATTAGGAGTTATCAACGAGATTGATATGGAGAAAGTGATTCCTAACAACTCGATGAGCATTTATGATGGAGCGATTGTTCCGTTAGGAAAGCACAAGAACCAAATGATATTCTGGCAAATTGATTCCATTCTTCACCAATACGAATGCGACTTACACACTCCCGTGAAAGACATTCCCCAAGAAGCGATGGACGAGATTCTCTATGGTTCTTTGGAGAATGTACGTATTAATAAGGAATTGGTTCACACGTCAAGTGATTACTTCATCTCGTTCGATGGTGTCATCAAGTACCTTCGAAACGTAATGGACAATGATGATTCGTCTGCAGGACAGAAATGGGCAGACCAGTTCTTGGCTGTATGTACATGTCCTGAGTGTCAAGGAGCACGATTGAAAAGAGAATCCTTATCGTATCGTATTTGGGACAAGAACATTTCGGAAGTTGCCAACCTCGACATTACTGATCTCAAAGAATGGTTGATGCATGTTGAGGAACACATGGAACCCATGAAGCAAAAGATTGCCACCGAAATCGTAAAAGAATTGCGTTCGCGTGTTGAGTTCTTGTTGGAAGTAGGTTTGGATTACCTTACACTCAATCGACAATCCGTCAGTTTGTCTGGTGGAGAAAGCCAACGCATTCGATTAGCCACGCAAATCGGTTCACAACTGGTGAACGTACTATACATCTTAGACGAGCCTTCCATCGGTTTGCACCAACGCGACAATCAACGACTCATATCCTCGCTCAAGCAATTACGCGATATGGGGAACACGGTGATTGTGGTTGAGCACGATAAAGACATGATGCTCCACTCCGATTATCTCATAGACATAGGACCGAGAGCAGGAAGAAAGGGAGGTGAAGTGATGTTCCAAGGAAGGCCCGATGAAATCTTGCATCATGACATTGATTCGCTCACGGCAAGATTCCTGAACGGTAAGGAAAAGATTGAAATACCCGAGAAACGACGTATGGGTAACGGAAAATCTATTTGGATTCATGGAGCAAGAGGCAACAATCTCAAGAGTGTTGACGTGGAATTTCCATTGGGTAAGCTCATCGTGGTTACTGGTGTCTCTGGTTCGGGTAAATCAACACTTATCAACGAGACTTTACAACCTATTCTTTCCCAGAAATTCTATCGTTCATTGAAAAAACCAATGCCTTACGATAGCATTGAAGGTATAGAGAATATAGATAAGGTGGTAAACGTTGACCAAAGTCCACTTGGTAGAACACCTCGTTCTAATCCAGCTACATATACGGGTGTGTTTAGTGACATTCGTTCAATGTTCGTAAATCTCCCAGAAGCCAAGATAAGAGGTTATAAACCAGGTAGGTTTTCTTTCAACGTAAAAGGTGGAAGGTGTGAAAGTTGTAGTGGAAACGGCTACAAGACCATTGAGATGAATTTCCTTCCCGATGTTATGGTTCCTTGTGAAGTTTGTCACGGTAAACGTTATAATCGCGAAACGCTCGAAGTACGCTTCAAGGGAAAATCCATTGCTGACATTCTCGACATGACTATCAACCAAGCCGTGGAGTTTTTCGAAAACGTTCCTCATATCCTTCACAAAATCAAGACCATACAAGATGTAGGATTAGGATACATTAAATTAGGTCAACCATCTACTACGTTGAGCGGAGGAGAAAGTCAACGCGTAAAACTTGCCACGGAATTATCTAAAAGAGACACGGGAAAAACGCTCTATATCCTTGATGAACCTACTACAGGACTTCATTTTGATGACATCAAAAACTTGATGAAGGTGTTGCAACGATTAGTAGACAAGGGCAATACGGTTGTCATCATCGAGCACAATCTTGACGTGATTAAGTTGGCAGATTACATTATCGACATGGGACCTGAAGGAGGACGAAACGGAGGATTGCTTCTCTCGAAGGGAACACCAGAGGAAGTTGCCTTATCCGATAAAGGCTACACGCCCAAATTCTTGAAAGAGGAATTGGAATTGTAGTTTCATACGTCGTTTATTTCACCACGATGGTTTTAAACCAATCCTTTAGCACTCCTCCATATTGATTTTGCGAATCAGAGACAAGGATGATTACTTGCGAACCATCAACGAGTTTGGGGCCTAAACACATTCCTTCGTAATTGGCAATCTTACGACTCAACAAATTCAACTTGGTTTTCCATTCCGTCAATAATACTTTATCAAGCATCGGCACTTGATTTCCGTCTTGTAAAACATGATGCGGAAACACTTGATAAATCCTATTGATGACATACGAACCAATCTTCTTTTTCGGAACATAAAATTCGCGTTCGAGAACCAACAAACTTCCATTGTCAAGAGCAAGCAACTCGCTCACGCCATGAGCAAAGATATAAGCCTTTTTATGTATCTTTGGCGCATCCATCTGATAGAGATATTGCGACTTAGGTTGCAGGTTTTCATCAAAGGAAAACAATCGAATGTTGTTCTTGATGCCATTACTATATGTTGCTTGTGCGCTATCTTCGGGTAAGGTAGATTCCGCACAAGTCCATATCTCATGTGTTTGCTCGTTGTAAGCCAATGATTCCAGCCCTTCATTTCGTGAAGCCGTGCGGAGAATAGACGGTAGTTCTACCTTCCGAATTGTCCTATTCCCATCCAATTGATATTCAAGAATTTGGTTGTCTGCTTCTCCTGAAATCAACAAAGTATTCGTTTGTGGAAGGTAAACGATACCTTCAGCATCTCTATTTATATCGTTTACGCCTCGGAAACATATCGTTTGCACATCGTAAACATATCCTTTAATAGAATCAATCGTTATCCGAAAAACATAGTAACCGTCTTTAGGCGATTTATCACTCACCACCGCATATTCATCTTTACCGATTCTCGTAATGCCACTATAGTTTCCTGCGGGCACTTGATGCTTAAAATGCCGTTGTTTATTGACGCGAATAAGTGTCAACGTATCTCCTTGCGCATACGAACCATTCGCAATGACCGAACAAATGATGAATAGTAATAATCGTTTCATGGCTACAAAATTACTAAAACCGTTGATGAAACAACCCTATAAAACCCACTTTTTTCACGTTCCCTATCCCCATTAGTAGGTATTTTTGAAAATAGTTTCGTTTTGCAACTTGATTGCAAAGAAAATTGTGTAATTTCGCACCAAAGAACATAATATGAAACTATCTGACTTACACACAGGTGAGCGTGGCGTTATCGTCAAGGTTCTCGGACATGGAGGTTTCCGTAAACGCATCGTTGAAATGGGATTTATCAAGGGAAAGACCGTTGAGGTATTACTTAACGCTCCTCTCCAAGATCCCGTCAAATATAAGGTGATGGGATATGAAGTAAGCCTGCGTCGAGCGGAAGCAGAGATGATTGAGATTATTTCTGAAGAGGAAGCGAGAACGCTCAGTCATGAAGAAAAGACCCACGCGGGAGATGAAGTTAAGAAAGGATTGGTCTTTTCTGACGAGACGGATGACCAACCGTTGACTGAAAAGCAGTTGCACGATGTTGCCATGAAGAAGCGTCGTATCATCAACGTAGCTCTCGTAGGTAATCCCAATTGCGGAAAGACTTCTCTCTTCAACTTTGCATCAGGTGCTCATGAGCGCGTGGGCAACTATTCCGGCGTTACCGTTGATGCGAAGGAAGGGTTTGCTGAGTTTGAAGGTTATCGTTTTAATCTCGTCGACTTACCTGGAACTTATTCGCTTTCCGCCTATTCGCCAGAGGAACTTTACGTGCGTAAGCAGATTATCGAGAAGACACCGGATATCGTTATCAATGTGATTGATGCCAGCAACTTGGAGCGCAATCTTTACTTGACTACTCAATTGGTAGACATGAATTTGCGTATGGTGTGCGCTTTGAACATGTTCGACGAAGTGGAAAACAGAGGCGACAAGCTCGACATCAATACATTAGGAACCTTGTTTGGTGTTCCGATGATTCCCACCGTATTCAAGACAGGACGTGGCGTTGATTTACTTTTCCATATCATTATCAATATTTACGAAGGCGTTGACTTCCTTGATGACAATGGATTTATCAATCCCGACGTGGCAAAGGACTTGCAGGAATGGCACAAGAACTACGAGAATCATCACGGTGGTAATCACGGTGAGGATTTCGCCCATAGCAATCGTCCCAACAAGAGTGTGTTCAGGCATATTCACTTGAATCACGGTAAATACGTGGAAGAAGGTATCGAAGCCATCAAGAAGGAATTGCAAAACGACGAGCAAATCAGACACAAATACTCTACCCGATACTTGTCTATCAAGTTGTTAGAGATGGATAAGGATACGGAGAAAATCATTAAATCCCTTCCCAATGGCGATATAATCATCGAAGTACGAGACAAGGCCGCCAAGAAAATCTTGAAAGAGACCAAAGATGATAGCGAAACGGCTATCATGGACGCAAAATACGCATTCATCCGTGGAGCATTGAAAGAAGCTGAATACGAAGAAGGAGAAAACCGTGATACTTACAAGACCACTCATATCTTGGACAAAATCATCACCAATCGCTATATCGGATTCCCCATCTTCTTGGCATTGATATGGTTGATGTTCAAAGTGACATTCTCACTCGGACAATATCCTATGGATTGGATAGAGGCAGGCGTGGATTGGTTAGGCGGTTTCCTCAGTTCTTCCATGCCCGAAGGTCCATTGAAAGCCATGCTTGTCAATGGTGTGGTAGGAGGAGTTGGAGCCGTTATCGTATTCTTGCCGCAAATCTTGATACTATATGCGTTCATCTCGTTTATGGAAGATTCGGGCTACATGGCTCGTGCTGCCTTTATCATGGATAAAGTGATGCACAAGATGGGACTTCACGGCAAGTCATTTATCCCGTTGATTATGGGATTTGGTTGCAACGTTCCTGCTATCATGGCTACGCGAACCATTGAAAGTAGGCGTTCTCGCTTGATTACCATGCTGATTATGCCAATGATGTCTTGTTCTGCTCGCTTGCCTATTTATATCATGATTATCGGAACGTTCTTCGCTCAAAAATATCGACAAGACGTAATGTTCTCACTATATATAATAGGTATATTGATGGCTGTGCTTATCAGTAGAATTTTCTCTCGTTTTGTCATCAAAGGAGAAGATACGCCTTTCGTCATGGAATTGCCTCCTTATCGTCTTCCTACTTGGAAAGCCACGCTTCGACATACTTGGGAAAAAGGAAAGCAATACTTGAAGAAGATGGGAGGAATCATCCTCGTTGCCAGTATCATCGTATGGGCTTTGGGATATTTTCCACACAATGACCAACTTTCCTCGCAAGAACAACAAGAACAAAGTTACATTGGACGATTGGGAAAGACCATCGAACCCGTATTCCGTCCACAGGGATTCGACTGGAAGTTAGATGTTGGTTTGATTTCTGGTATAGGTGCCAAGGAGATTGTTGCCTCTACGTTGGGTGTCCTATACACCGACGATGAGAGTTTCTCTGATGACGATTCATATAGTGACGATAACGAGAAATATACCAATCTGAGAAAGAAGATGATAGCAGACGGCATTACGCCTCTCAGCGCTTTCTGTTTCTTGCTCTTCGTATTGCTGTACTTCCCCTGTATCGCTACCATTGCAGCCATCAAGGGAGAAACGGGATCGTGGAAATGGGCAACATTCACCGCCGTTTACACCACGGCATTAGCGTGGGTTGTCTCTGCCGCCGTCTATCAAATTGGAACGTTATTGGGGTTGTAAAAGCCCATAACCCCCTTGTGTAGATTGTTTTTGTAAATCTTTAGTTAAAACTTGCAAACAAAAGTGACAACCATTCTCAAATTAGACTATATTTGCGCTGTTTTACAAAACAAATGATTATTTATTAACAATTAAATCAAAGAAAGTTATGAAAAAAATCTTCATGATGGCAATCGCAGCTGCAGCCATTACAATTACAAGCTGCACTGGTAACAAAACAGCCGCTCCCGTTGAGGAAGAAGTAGACACTCTCGCACTTCTCACCGAAGAAGCCAACACTGCTGCAGACGAAATGGTAAGCAACTTAGGCAGTCTGCTCCAAAACAAAGATCTCTCTGCATTCCAAGGTGCTCTCGAAACCGTTAAGGCAAAGATTGCTGAATTCATCGGAAAGAATCCTGAAGTTGCTTTAGGTTATATTGGCAAAGTACAATCATTCTTGAAGGACAATGCTGAAACCATCAAGGCTTTCGTTGGAAAGAATGCTATCGTTAGTGGTTTGGTTGACAACATTGCCAACATCCCAACAGAATCAGTTGACAAACTTTTAGGTGCTTCTGAAGCTTTAGGTGCATTAGGCATTGATACAAAGAGCTTGGTTACAAGCGCTGCCGAGAATGCTGTTGACGCTGCTGTTGATGCTGCTACAGATGCAGTTGAAAACGCAAAAGACGCTGTTGTTGACAAGGCAAATGAAGCTGTAGAGAATGCAAAAGCAGCTACTGTTGACAAGGCTAATGAAGCTGTAGAGAATGCAAAGGAAAAGGCTGGCGAAGCTGTTGACAAAGGTGCAGCTGCCGTAAAGAAAGGCTTAGGTTTGTAATTCATTCATAAACATAATACCAAAAGAGGATGTGTTCAAGTTGACACATCCTCTTTTTTATATGAAATCATACATCACCCAAATTCGTTATACTCTTGTAACGACGTGAGTTTTTGATGTAAGATAAACGATTATTTCACCAAGTATTTCTTTCCACTTTGCAGATAGATGCCTGGAGAGGTTGGGGTATCTACACGCTGACCTTGCAGGTTGTAGTTATTCATAGAGGCAGCAGGAGAAGACACATGGGTTTTAGCTGTATTCACGTTGGTTGAAGTACCTGTCTTCTCAGCAAATTCCTGTTGAGCTTTTGCCAACTGCTCACGAAAACGCTCATTGCCTTGCAACTTTGCATAGAGTACAGAAGCACCGAGGCGACCAGCATCTACGTCGCTCTGCCAGTGATAGCCTGCAATAACGCGACTTTGTCCATACTCGTAACCGCGAGCCAGCAATTCATCAGCAACAGCGGGATTAATGTCAGACAACAACAAGCCCATCGTCCAACCAAGAACAGTGTGACCTGAAGGATAAGAACCGTTAGTGCGATGCTTTTCCTCATCTTCTGGCACGAGAGTTGGCTCATTATAATACATGTAAGGACGGAAACGCATATATTTCTGCTTAGCGCGGTTGCTAATACTATCGCATGTAGCACCTACATCCTGTAAAAGTGTGTATAGTTCGGGCGTGTCTTCCTTGGTGATTTCCAATCCCAGAATAGGACAGAACTCCTGAATGATGGTTTGCATACCATAAACTGCATCACGAATGGCCATAGCAGCACGTTCTTCGTTTTGTCTTTGGCGTTTTCCCCAGAGGTATTGTGTCTGGTCAGCAACAAATCGAGATGACTCAAATTCTGGAGGTGCAGGCAAGAAATTTACCATGTTTGGCAACTCTGCACTGGTTAGATATGGTTTACCATTCTTTTCATCTCCTCCTGCGAGGACAGTCATAGTGCCGCAAAATAAGAGGATGGCGGTAGACATCCATTTGCTAATTTAAATCATAATTACTAAAAGTTTTGTTTTTAAAAATAATTTGTTTGTTATTATCCTGTTATCTTGTGTTAAATAAGACCTTATTAAATATGTTTCAGATAATAATGTCTTGGAAAACATAATTATCTGAAACACTATTGTTTTTTACATCATCTTTTTATGTTGGTACCAATTTCGTTATTCGTTATCTGATTCTATCCATTGACCTTACCAGTTTTTCATCTGCGATGATTCCTCTTCTTGCCATCCAATAGAAGACGACGGAAATCAGGGGGAAGCAGATTGCCAATTTAACGTGTAACGTTCCTGCCATCTGGAATTCATTGATGATGCAGAATGCAAGATACACGTACCATGCAAGGTTCAATATCATACACCATGTACACAAGCTGGCTTGCAATTTACGGTTCTTGAAACTGACGATGGCAGCTACTGCCAACGGACAAGTAATCAAGAGAAACGCGAAGAGCATAGCCTTTCCATAACTTACGGCACCATTACCGTCCACGAAGACCAGATTGTACAACACAGAATTCATTCCCATACCCTTGGGTTCTATCGCAAGGATGGGCAAACAAAGACACAGCACCGTGAATATCAGTGCTGCGATGAGGAAAACCGTTTGTTTACGTTGCCACATAATTCAATTACAGTTCAGCTGGTTCCTTCGACGGGTCACGGAAATACACGTTTCCTTGCACGAACTCTTCTGTTGCCAACAAGGTGGGCTTTGGCAATTTCTCATAATAGCGAGAAATCTCTATCTGCTCACGGTTTTCAAACACTTCCTCCAATGAATCGTTGTAAGAGGCAAACTCAGCCAACTTCTTTGTCAAGTCTTGCTTGATTTCCATAGAGATTTGATTGGCACGTTTTGCGATGATAGCAACACTTTCGTAGATGTTGCCTGTTTCCTCACACAAATCCATGATGTTGCGTGTTACCGTGTTAACTGATGCTTTTGATTTCTTATAATCCATATTATTGAAAATTTATTGATTGACAAGGGAAAAAACAAACAGAGTACACACCATGTCTGGCGTTCTCCTATTCTTTGGTGAATTGTTTACAACGCTCGATAAACTTCTCGGCAGTTACCCTATACTTGGAATCAGGATACTCGTTGATGAATCCATAGCATTCATCTTCTGCATCTTGATAACGCTCCAAGCGTTTGGATTCCACACTATTCTCTGCGAGTTCATATTTGCTTCTCATCAGCAAGACTGCAAAATTCTCGCGCAAAGAAGAATAAGGGAAGTCCTTCAAGGCATTCTGCGCCGTAATGATACAAGAGAGATAATTGCTCTCGCCATTGCTGTTGCAATTACCGAAATATGTTCCTAAGTTGTAATACAACTGTGCTGAAGCCAATTCCTTCTGCACCAGTTTATCCTGCAATTCAAACAAGTGTTTCTGTGCCGTTGGCTTCAACTCTGAATCTGGATATAAGTCCAGAAACGACTGATAAGCAGAAATGGCTGCAATCGTAGGTGTTTGGTCCAATCGAGGTTCGGGAGTACTCATGTAAAGACTCCTACCTACATAAAAACGAGCCATCTCAGCATAATCCCCACGGGGATAAGAAGTAGTGTATTTCTTGAAATACTCAGCTGCGGTCTCATAGTCTTTCGCCATGTATTCTGCCATTCCCAACATATACAAGCTCTCCTGGCCGTTGTCGCTACCCTTCAACACGGTAATTAATTCCTGCAAAAGGATGGCGCAACGGTTATATTTTCCACGAGCGAAACACTCCTTGGCATACTCATACTTATATTGATAATTGTCCGACTTGTACACCTGATTAAACTCGTTGGCACAACCCGAAACAATGAAGACAAATAATACCGCAATGGAAAGAAATTTTTTCATATATGAAATCCTTATAGCCTAAGCCGTGCAAAATTACACAATATTCCGCTGATTTGCAAAGCATTTAAAAGAATTTTGGAAAAATACGCCCGTTTTATAACGTTTATTACATGAAAAATGGAATTGTTATTTATAAAATCACTATCTTTGCAAAATGATGGATTTCAAACTTTCTTCACAATTTAAGCCTACAGGCGACCAGCCAGAAGCTATTCAACAACTCACAGAGGGTGTTCTTCGCGGTGATAAGGCACAGGTGTTACTCGGAGTTACTGGTTCGGGTAAGACGTTTACCATTGCGAATGTCATCGAGAGAATCAAGAAGCCAACGCTCATTCTCAGTCATAACAAGACACTCGCCGCACAATTGTACGAGGAAATGAAAGGTTTCTTCCCCAATAATGCCGTGGAATACTACGTATCTTACTACGACTATTACCAACCAGAGGCTTACCTTCCCACGACTGATACCTATATCGAAAAAGACCTTGCCATCAACGACGACATTGACCGATTGCGCCTTTCCGCCGTTTCTTCGTTGTTGTCGGGCAGACAAGATGTCGTGGTGGTTTCTTCGGTGTCGTGCATCTATGGTATGGGTGGTCCTACCGCCATGGAGAATAGTGTCATATCCATCAAGAAAGGACAACGATTGGACCGCAATCTTTTCTTGCGAAAACTCATTGATGCATTGTATGTGCGCAACGACATCGAACTGACACGCGGGAATTTCCGTGTGAAAGGCGACCACGTTGACGTATTCATGGCATATAGCGAAAACGCGCTTCGCATTACATGGTGGGATGATGAGATTGACGAAATAGAAGAAATAGATCCGTTGGATTCACACCATTTGTTGTCTTTCGACGAATACAAGATTTACCCTGCCAATCTGTTTGTCACTACCCAAGAACAAACGCATAACGCCATTCGTAACATCCAAGACGACTTGGTGAAGCAAATTGACTTCTTCAACGAATTGGGCGACCCCATCAAGGCGCAACGCATCAAGGAACGAGTGGAATACGACATGGAGATGATTAAAGAGTTAGGGCATTGTTCGGGTATCGAAAATTATTCGCGTTATTTCGACGGACGAGAGCCAGGTCAACGTCCTTATTGCCTACTCGACTTCTTCCCGAAGGACTATCTCATGGTAATAGACGAGAGTCATGTAAGCGTACCGCAAATCAATGCGATGTTCGGAGGCGACCGTGCTCGCAAGCAAAACCTTGTTGAGTATGGATTCCGACTTCCAGCCGCTTTCGATAATCGTCCGTTACGCTTCGAGGAGTTCCATGAGATGATTCATCAAGTGATTTACGTCTCTGCCACACCTGCCGATTACGAGTTGATGGAAGCTGAGGGAGTAGTGGTAGAACAACTGATAAGACCTACTGGTTTGCTTGACCCAGAAATCGAGGTGCGCCCGAGTGAGAACCAGATAGACGATTTGTTGGACGAGATTGTCACGAGAGTCAATAGGGACGAACGTGTCTTGATAACGACACTCACCAAACGCATGGCAGAGGAACTAACGGAATACCTGCTCAATCACGATGTCCGCGCCAACTATATTCATAGCGATGTGGCAACACTCGACCGAATGAAAATCATGAACGGACTGAGGGCTGGCGAATTCCATGTGTTGGTAGGAGTCAACTTGCTACGTGAAGGATTGGACTTACCCGAAGTGTCTCTCGTGGCTATTCTCGATGCAGACAAAGAGGGATTCCTGCGTAGTCATCGTAGTCTGACGCAAACGGCAGGAAGGGCAGCCCGAAACGTAAACGGCAAGGTCATCATGTATGCTGATAGCATTACAGAAAGCATGCAAAAGACCATCGACGAAACCAATCGTCGCCGTTCTATCCAATTGAAATACAACGAGGATCATCACATCACGCCGAAACAAATCGTTAAGGCAATCAGTTCTACGCTCACGTCTTCGAAAGACCAACTATCTCCAGACCAACGAGAATTGCAACGTTCTTATGGTCCATACGTAGCCAACGACAAGGATGTGGCTTTCGCCGCAGATTCCATCGAAAAGTCGATGAGCGAGGAACAATTGAGAAAGCGCATCGCGCAACTCACCGACTTGATGAAACAAGCTGCCAAGCAACTCGATTTCTTGCAAGCCGCACAATACCGCGACGAAATCGTCAGACTACAGAATTTATTGGACAAGAAATAAACTTTTCTATGACGTTCTATTTACCAACTTTACACGAAAAAACTTGGGATTATATCATTTCTCCCAAGACCTCACCTAAATCATGTTAATACCATCAATACCAACAAGTTATATTTTTCAACACCTCATGTAAGACCTCATGTAACACCTCACCTAACACCTCACCTAAGACCTCACACTCGGAGTAATGTTTAGTGTTGAGTGTTGAATTGATAATTGTGAATTGAAAATTGTGAATTGTGAATTAAAAAACACATGAGGTCTTAGGTGAGGTCTTAGGTGAGGTCTTACATGAGGTCTTGAAAAACACAACTAACTGATAATGTGATGTTTAGTTCAAATAAGGGGAGGTCTTGGCGAAAACAAGAAAATTCGTGGGTTTTCGTCATAAAACGGTTGGAAAGACCAAATAGATTTTAGCCCAAAATAGATACTGATAGGCACTTTCTTATGCACACAAAGTTACCTATGAAAAACCTATAGAGGCGCGTTGGGATATACAAACATCATGTTTATGTGGTGTAAATATGGTGTTTGTCACCAATAAACATGGTATTTATGAAGAATCTTGCTTCTTGCTTTCAACTTTCTTACTATCTAAAAAATTACGGTTACTAAAAAACTCTTAACTGTTTTGAAAGTTTTAGTTAAGTGTTACTCTGAGTTGACATTATGGGGACTTTTCTAAATCTATTTTCCTATTCAGAAACGAATAATATGTTTGAGAGGAGTGGTTATCTCAGATGTATTTTTTTATTGCAAACACTCATAGAAGATGTTATTTGAATAACGTAACTGGGGATAACTACTTTGGCATACGCGACTCAAGGAAGGCACGGAAAGCGGGAAGATAGCCTTCGGGAACATGGATGATTTCGCGACCGATGTAGATGCAATCGTTTCGGTCAACCTTTGTGATTTTATCGACAGCCACGATGAAAGAGCGGTGAACACGCAGGAATTTATCTTGTGGCAACATTGCTTCTACGGCTTTCATCGTCAGGTGGGTTATCAACGGTCGTTGTTCTCCCTCAAGGTAGAACATGACATAATCTTTCATACCACTGACATACATGATACTCGCCGTAGATACGTTGCGCAACTCACCATCTACGCGTAAGAAAAGAGTTGAGGTAGACGAAGTGATGCTTGGCTCAGCATTTCCGTTGGCATGGGAATTCTCGGATAATGATGGTTCAACTGTATGTGGCTGGTTTTCAGGTATGACAGGCCAAAAGACATTGCGCGCCTTCTCCACCGCCATGAGAAACTTATTGTAACGTATAGGTTTGAGCAGGAAGTCTATCGCATTCACCTCATAACTCTCAAATGCATATTCCTTGAAAGCAGTAGTGAAGATGACACGTGTTTGGCTTGGCAAGCAACGAGCCAGTTCCATGCCATTGAGGTCGGGCATTTGTATGTCGAGAAACAACAGATTGGCAGGATGACTTTTAATGGCGCTGATGGCAGCCACCGAATCAGTAAAAGAAGCAACCAATTCCAAATCAGGTGTCTTAGACACAAACGATTCCAGCAGTTTTACAGCTAATGGTTCGTCATCAACGATATAGCAAGTGAGTTTATTGTTCATGGTTATCATTCGTTATAGGTAAATTGAGCACGATTTTAACATGATAGATATTATCGGGCAAGATTGATTGTTCCCACTTATATTGGTCGTGGTAAAGCAATTCCATGCGTCGGCGAGTGTTTTCCAATCCTATACCCGAACCGCTACGGTCAGCATCCGTCTTAGGATAGTTGGTATTGTCGCAGATGAAAGTCAACGTATTGCCAATCTGCGTCATGCTAATGTTGATTTTC
This sequence comes from uncultured Prevotellaceae bacterium, assembly GCA_900314715.1. Classification (GTDB taxonomy): domain Bacteria; phylum Bacteroidota; class Bacteroidia; order Bacteroidales; family Bacteroidaceae; genus Prevotella. The sequence goes on from OMWI01000019.1 coordinate 32,574, forward strand.
GATTCCCTGCTACTGCTCACCCCATGTTTGAAAGCATTCTCCACGAGTGAGATAAAGAGCAAAGGAGCAATCTCCATGGACTGAACGTCAAACGAGGTGTTGACTTCCGTCATGTCATTGCAACGCAGTTTCATCAATTCGATATAGTTGCGCATAAACTCCACTTCCCCTTGTATCGAAACGGTAGGTTTATTGGATTCGTACATAGCGTAGCGCAACAAATCAGACAGTTGGGCGAGGGAATCTTGAGCAGCATCGGGGTCTATCTGTATCAGACTTGAAATATTATTCAATGTATTGAAAAGGAAGTGCGGATTGATTTGACTTTTCAACCACGCCAATTCCGCCTCCGTATTCTTCTGCTTTTCCTCATCCAATTGCTTCCTGATTTTCCTGATTTGCATAAAGTGTCTGATGCCAATGGCAATGGCAGCAATAACACAATTGAGCACCAAGAACATCAACAAGCCAGAGAAGAAGCCAATCCACATATTGGTGGTCATGGCAGGCATATCGGGGAGGTTGTTTCGATTGAACCATACGAAGAAGAACTGGTAATTCATTCCCAAGATGAGCACCAGATTGCATAGGGCAAAAAGCAAAAAACGACGTTTGAAGAACAGATAAGGCCCCAGTATATAGAAATTGACAAAATAAATAACCAGGGGAGCATGAAACAATCCCCATGCAACGAAGAAGGATGTTCTGGCTGACGAAAAATCATGTGTACTAAGGAGTGTAGCAAGTGGCAGAGCCATGAGAATAATTATCCACATGGCAATCTGGGCGAATAACAGCCATATATCTCTCTTGTCTATCTTTTTCATACCTTTGCAAAATTAAGTATTATTTTTGAAATCACAAAACCTCTCTCGCATTATCTCAGTACGAGAGAGGTATATATTGTTGTGCTGGTCAAGGTTATTGTTGTTGATTACCAATACTATTCAACATTTCGCCTTGCGACTGTTGTTCGATATAGTCATTCTGAACCTTTGAGGTATGTTGCTTGGCTTGTCTCTTCGTATTGCCGAAGGTATAGCTCACGCTGAAGGAGATTCCATAGAGCGGCACCTTGATAGCTTGGTGATTGGTGAAATTATTGCTGGAACTCATGCTTTCAATCTTCAAGTTGCCTCCCTTTGAGAGTCCTGTCATACCCATCAAACTAAGAGTGAGTTTATCATTCAGCAACGACTTCGATATATTAGCAGTCAACAAGTTAAATCCTCCACTCCACCCCTGAAGGGTATAGCTTTTCGATGAGGTCATCAAGTAACCGCCGAGTTTCAAATCCCAAGGCAAGGTTTGTTGGATTCCAGCCATCACATTAGCATGCCATCCGCTATTTCGTGCAGAGAGTTCGTCACTACGCAAGTCGGTATAGCTAACTCCACCGTTGATGAAGAGGCGGGTATTCTTAACGACAAGCCAATTCACGTATGCATTCAGTCCCGTCTGACTACGCTTGGCGGTGTTGCCGTAAGTGGTGTTCAGCACATGGTCGTCGTAGAAAGTATATTGTTCAATGCCATTGCCCGTGTAACTATAGCGCAGATTGAGGTTCATCATGAATCGTGGCGTGAAAGCATTATAGACGAGCGACACGTTATGCGACTTCTCTACATCGAGGTTGGTATTACCATAACTGATACTGGTAGGATCGGTACGATTCACGTAGGGGTTCAAGTAAGAAATACCAGGTCGAGAAATGCGCATGTTATAAGTCAATCCGAGATTACTGCTCTGCGACAAATTGTAGGAAACGCTGGCTGTAGGAACCAGACTACCATAGTTCTTCGAGAAGTTCTCGCCATTGCCCTTACGATATTCCACATCTTGCCATGTATGCTCATAGCGCAATCCACCTTTTGCACCAGCATTGCCCCATTTGCCTTCGTATTCCGCATAACCTGCCAAAATGGAATTCTTATAGAGATAGTCCATACTCATCGACTCGCTCAGTACGTCTTTCAAATAGTATTTAGCATCTGAAGAAGCACGACGCAACATCATTTTACCACCGAGATTCAACGTTTGTCCTTTACCCAACGGTGTGGTATAGTCAGTCTGGAAAGTATGTTCGGTTGTCTTTTCCTTGGCAAGCGAATAACGATTGGTCAAATCAATGAAAGAAGTAGAAGGATTGTTGAAGAGATTGCGTTGCTCGTTCTTCGACGGACTATAATCCAATTGATAAGTAAATGTCAGCGACTTATCGCGCGCTTGGTTGAAGAAACGTTGATAGTCGGCACTCAAGCTGACAGAAGTTTTCACGTTTTTCATTTTCATGTCGTATCCATAGTCAAATCCTGTTCCATAGATACCTCCATTCATTTGCGACGACACTTGACCATTGTTTTTCAGATGTAAATTGTTTAGACTTGCCGTAACGTTGATAGCACTCATCGAATCCAACTCGTAACCTAACGAGAGGTTGCCCATCGTGAAAGGTAGTTTGGTTTCGCTTTCGCTATGTGTCAAGATATCTGCATTGCCATTGCGCTGTTCTATGTCAACCTTTGTGGTACCTGGCGTGGAATAATTCTCCATGATGTTCGCACTATAGGAGAATTTTCCCTGTTGGCCACTGACAAAAACGCTACCGCCTAAGCTCTTGTTTCCTACCGATGCTCGTATAGTACCATTAAAACCATCAAGACTCTGTGCTGCCTGTCCGTTTTGTTTATTCATGACAATATTCAAAACTCCGCCCACACCCTCTGCATCATATCGAGCACCAGGATTGGTAACCACCTCAATGCTCTTTACCAAAGTAGCGGGCATATTCTTGAACATCATGGACGGATTAGAAGAAAACATGACGCTGGGCTTGCCATCAACATAGACCTTAAACGATGAAGAACCATTCACGCTGATGTTGTCTTGTCCGTCTACCGTTACCATCGGAACCTTACGAAGCATGTCAAGCACCGTGTTCGACTTGGCATCTTCATCCTCTTCGACATTGTAACTCATCTTATCCACCGTCATTTTTACCAGTGGCTTTTGTGCTACAACCTCCACACCTTTCAACGTAGTGGAATTCTTATCTAAGAACAAGGTGTCGAGATTGAGATTTTTACCATTGCCCAATTCGATGGTTCGACGAAGGTCTTCTTTTCCGACACTACTAAACACGATATCAAAATGTCCCTGCCCTTTTATCTCATGCGAGAATCTTCCGTTCTCGTCTGTCAAGAACATGGCAACGGGCTTTTCTTTGGTGTTCTGCTTAAAGACACGAATGGTAGCAAAAGGTTCGCCCTCGCCTAAGCTTTTGTCGACGAGTACACCGCTCACGGTAGTATTTTGTGCCACGGTTGGTATTGCCATGAAAAGCATTGTTATGAATGAAATCAAAATCTTTTTCATATCTTTGATATTTTTATTGTTTGACATTTCTTTTGTATCACGATGCAAAGGTATGAAAAGGAGGGTTACTATCAATACTTCTTTAGACGTTTACCCCCATGTGTTTCGACAAATTATTATTGATTGATTAAAAAAGCTCATTTTGTAGTGTTTTCCATTCTACAAAATGAGCTTTTATCGATTGATTTGATTCCTCAAGTATGATTACGCAAAACTATTTGATAACCACGTTGGGGAATTTCTTGAAACTAATCTTTTTGCCTTTTTCAATAGTAGGTTTCTCCCATGTTCCATCGAGAACCAATATCTTCGTCTTTTGTCCTTTTGGAGCGGCATTCACAGCATCTTGTAGCGTCAAGTAATTACCTTTCCCTTTTTCAGACACCACATAATCATAATGGATGATATATTTGCGAAGTGCAGGAACAGCTTCCGCAATGGCTTCTACCAATTTACCAGCTACTATGCGAGCTCCATATATATTATAATGTGTATTGTCCTTTCTTCCATCGGGAATACTCTCGACTTCTCCTGGCTTAAACCACATGTGCAATTTGCGCGAACCTTCAATGCCCATGCTTTGCTCCAAGTCGTGCGTCACACGGTTGGCATCAACAAAGGGAACACCCAATTCGGCTGCAACGGTCTTTGGAGGAATGAGATAAGCCCCGTGAGTGTCTATCAACGTATCACTATTGACTTCCTCTTCACCATATTTCACACTACGTAATGATTCATCTTCAACGGTGGAATCTACCTTACGAAGGAAATTCCTTCTCACTACCGCATTGAAAAGAACGGGATGACCACCCTTTGCCAATGTTTCCTTGCAGAACTTTCGCAAGTTGTCATCAAACGTAGAACCTGGATCTGTATGGCGTTGTGGATTCGGTTTCTCGTCGTTATGTCCAAATTGGATAAACACGTAATCGCCAGGCTTTACCTTATCGATAACCTTTTGCCATCTGCCACTATCAATGAAACTTTTCGAAGACTGTCCGTTCACGGCGTGGTTGTCCACCAATATGCGAGCATCATAACATCCTTGCAATACCATTCCCCATCCTCGTTCGGGATTTTTCTGATAGTTCGACTTATTTGCTGCCGTAGAATCTCCAATGACAAATATCGTGATTTGCTTGGTTGAAGATGTCAACAACATGCACAATAGCGACACGAACAAAAAGCCACTTATCCTTTTCATGATTGTTATTATTTTGACACTTGTTCTATTAGCTCATCAATATCCACCTGTGTTTGCTCACCCGTTGTCATATTCTTCAAGGTAAGCTTGCCCGTGTTCATCTCATTCTCACCAACCAATACCACGTATGGGATTTCCTTCGCATTGGCGTAACCCATTTGTTTCTTCATCTTTGCCGAATCGGGATAAATCTCCGTTCTGATACCAGCCTTGCGCAATTGTGCAACCAAAGGAATACAATATGCCGTTTCCTTTTCACCGAAATTGATGAACAACACTTGCGTGGTATGAACAGCTTCCTTGGGGAACAAATCCAACGTATTCAACACGTCAAAGATGCGATCGGCACCAAAACTGAAGCCAACTCCACTCAATCCTGGCATTCCGAAGATACCCGTCAAATTGTCGTATCTACCACCACCAGTGATACTACCCATTGGAGTATCGAGCGCCTTTACCTCAAAAATAGCACCCGTATAATAGTTCAATCCACGAGCCAACGTCAAATCCAATTGTATCTCATTGTTCAAATTGGCCGTTTGAAGCGTATTTAAGATGAATCGCGTTTCCTCCACACCTTTCAATCCTATCTCAGAAGTTGCCAAAACCCCTGCAATGGTATTCAATTTCTGTTCGTTGGTTCCGCTGAGCGCGATGATAGGTTGCAATTTAGCGATTGCCTCGTCACTGATTCCATTGGCACTCAATTCAGCATTCACGTTGTCAATGCCAATCTTATCCAACTTGTCGATTGCCACCGTAATATCCACGATTTTATCAGTTTCACCAATAACTTCGGCGATACCCGTGAGAATCTTACGATTGTTAATCTTTATCATTACACGAATACCGAATCGGGTAAAAACGGTATCGATAATTTGCATCAGTTCAACTTCGTTGAGTAGTGAATCACTACCCACCACGTCAGCGTCACATTGATAGAACTCACGGTAACGACCTTTTTGAGGACGATCAGCACGCCATACGGGTTGGATTTGGTAACGCTTGAAAGGCAATTGCAATTCGTCGCGATGCATCACCACATATCGAGCAAAGGGAACGGTAAGATCGTATCTCAATCCTTTCTCACACAACTTGGTTGCTAATTTCAACGAGTTGCGAGTTTGCAATTCCTCATCCGTCACCTTACTGATATAATCACCAGAATTCAGTACCTTAAAAAGCAGTTTGTCACCTTCCTCTCCGTACTTTCCCATCAACGTATGAAGTGTTTCCATCGCTGGCGTTTCTATTTGCTCAAAGCCGTAGAGGGCGTACACTTCCTTGATGGTATCGAAGATATAATTGCGTTTCGCCATTTCTATTGGCGAAAAATCTCTTGTTCCTTTTGGTATACTTGGTTTGTTTGCCATTGTTTGTTGTTTTTTGATTTTTCGGAGTACTCGGAGTATTCTGAATATTCGGAGTATTCAGAGATTTCTGATTACTCTCTAATGATTGTCTGCTCCCTATCTGGGCCGATAGAAATAATCTTGATAGGTGTTTCCAATTCTTTCTCCAAGAACTTCACATAATCACTAAATGCCTTGGGGAATTGCTGCTCACTTGTCATCTTGGTCATATCGGTCTTCCAACCAGGAAGTTCAACATATACAGGAGTGATATCTTCCTCAATATTATATGGGAAATCATTGATTCTTTCACCTTTTCGCTCATAAGCAACACATGCCTTGATGGTATCAAAACCATCCAACACGTCGCTCTTCATCATGATGAGTTGGGTAACGCCATTCACCATGATAGAATAGCGTAATGCTACGAGGTCTATCCAACCACAACGACGCTCTCTGCCCGTTACGGCTCCATACTCATGACCTAAATCACGGATGCGCTTGCCTGTCTCGTCAAACAACTCCGTTGGAAATGGTCCTGCGCCAACACGCGTACAATAAGCTTTCATGATACCATAGACCTCTCCAATACGATTTGGTCCGATTCCCAATCCCGTGCAAGCACCTGCACAAATGGTATTTGACGAAGTAACGAAAGGATAACTACCGAAATCAATGTCTAACATCGTACCTTGAGCACCTTCACAAAGGATGCTCTTGCCTTCACGCAACAAGCCATTCACTTCATGTTCACTATCTACAATGGGGAATTGTTTCATGTATTCAATGCCTTCCATCCAAGTCTTTTCCACTTCCGTAATATCGAAGTCGGTATAGTTCATGGATTTCAACATTTCAATATGACGAGCCTTATGAGCTTCGTATTTTTCTTCAAAGTTTTCGAGAATGTCACCTACACGCAATCCATTACGGCTTATCTTATCTGTATAAGTAGGACCAATGCCCTTTCCAGTCGTACCTACCTTGCTCTTTCCCTTAGATGCTTCGATAGCCGCATCCAACACACGATGAGTAGGCATAATCAGATGAGCCTTCTTTGAAATATGCAAACGAGAACGTAAGTCATGACCACTCTTTTCCAAATCGCGTGCCTCTGCCATGAAAAGGTCTGGTGCAAGCACAACGCCGTTGCCAATGATATTCACCTTTCCACCTTGGAAGATACCCGATGGAATACTCCTGAGAACGTATTTCTGACCTTCGAACTCCAATGTGTGTCCTGCATTGGGACCACCTTGGAATCGAGCCACCACATCATAATGAGGTGTCAATACATCCACAACCTTTCCTTTACCTTCATCGCCCCACTGCAATCCCAGCAAGACATCCACTTTACCTGTTTTCATTTATTCAAAGTTATATATTATTCTGAATCATTTATTAGACTTACCCTTTAGACGTGTTAAACGTGCTTGACAGGAGCTGCAAATACCATATATATACAACGAAAAGGCATTCTTTCGAAAACGCTTGAGTTTGACCTCGTCTAACACGACCATCAACTCTGGCGATTTAATCTCTGTCACCTTACCGCAAACCGTACATATCTGATGTATATGGTCACCGTTTTTGTAACATGCCTCATACTTGGTTCCGTCTTGCATGTGATGAGGAATGACGAGTCGTAATTCGTAGAACAACTTGATGGCACTATATAGGGTAGCCCTACTCACTCGAAAATTGTGCGCAACCAAATAGCCACTCAATTCATCCAACGTAAAATGACCACGCATACTATACACGGCATCAAGTATGGCATAGCGTTCAGGGGTCTTGCGACGATTGTTCGTCTCAAGATATGCAGTAAGTATTTGCCTTACATCCTCCTTTGCCTGTTTATCCATACTATATACATTGTCACAAAAAACGTACAAAGATAATCACTTTTTCCTAAAAGTACAAACCTTTCATGCGTTTTCGACATTTTTTAGACGGTATTTTGTAGATATTGAAAAATTATTTCTATTTTTGTATCATTATTACACGTATGTTTAACACTTAAATAATTATCATGGGAAATCTATTAGAAGAAATCTTGAAAAGCGCAACATCTGGCGATGGTTCCATCTTAGGAAGCATCATCAAGAAAAATGCCGCAAATGAAGAGAGCACGCAACAAACGCAACCTTCTTCGTATCAAAAAGACGCAAATTCCAACTTTCCAAAGACAGGAGGGAAAAACGACCCGTTTGACATCGGCGATGAACTTGACGACATTGCCAATGGAAGAAACAAAGGAACGGCAACGCCTTCTAACGAAGAGGAAGGCTTTAACATTCCATCAATGGAAGGAATTAACATCGGAGACATCCTCAAGAAAATCGTTCTTGGCGGTTCAAGCATTCCTTTCCCAACGGGACAACAGGAAGAAAGCGAAAACCAAAGTTCTTCAGCACCGACGATTGACATTGGCGACATCTTGGGCAAATTAGGCATAGGACTTGGCGGAAGTGGTTCGGCTGGTGCAGGAGGCATCTTGCAAACCATTATTAACATCATCAAAATGATAAAAAGTGCCAAGGGCACAAGTCGTGCAGGATTGATAGAGGAACAATTGTCTGCTTTCATGACTCCAGAGGAGATCTCTCAATTCATGACAGCCATTGACGATGAACAAAAAGAGGAAGAACAAGAGGAAAAATAAAAATCCTCTTTCTTAAAATCTCCAACCGATTCCTACATTTAAATACCAATCGGACAAACGGCCATTGGAATCATTGCGCTTATAAGAGAACTGGTTCCATTGGCCTTTTGCCGTGGCAAACCAATCCTTATAGTTATAGACTAAGGTAACCCAACTACAAAGGTTGACTTTTATTCTACTATAACTATAATTCACGTCACTGGACTTGTATTCATAATTGTCATTCTCATCGAAATCATAATTCCACACCTTCAATTGAGAATAGGGAGTAATGGTTGGCATGAACATGGCATTGACAAGCAATCCCTTGCAAGGAACCCAGTTATAGGCATATCCTGCACCAATATTCACTTGATTGATTCGAATGCGTCCGCAATTATTCATCATGATGACGAAGAAAGTATTCATATTGGCAGAATAATCTATACTTGCATTCAACCAAGATGCACCAACGATGAAAGAACCAGCAGATCGCATTTGGATAGTTGACTGATCATATCCAGCCGTATTGGAAAAATGCTTTCCATTAAACATATAATAACCGTCCAACAAGATGGAACTCACACGAATAGGTTCATCCATTTCCATCTTTAACCTATCGTCAAATTTCGAATCTTCAATGTCTGGCAGATTCCCTCGAAAATGTATGTCTGTCTCTTCGGTTTTAAACTTTCGTATGCTCAATCTCAACGTATACTTACTTCCACCCAATCCGATATTGAAGTTGGAACCTTTTTGCTCACCCATGGTTACTTGATAACCAAGCCCATATCCACGATAACCAATCCAACCACCTAATGACTTTCCTACACCCGTACTAATCTTTGAGCCCCATTTGTAATTAAAATCACCATCCTCGAAAACCGTCTCCATATTCATTTTCACCTCGTTGGCATTACCTTTTACCATAATTTGCCAAGGTTTCTCGGGTGCTTGGATATATCGTCTGTCAACGCCTTTAACGGTAAGGGTATCTATAACCGTTCCCAATCGACGAAAGAATTTGCCCACTCCATTTTCTGCACATACAGTCAAGGAAGTGCAAAGGACAAACAACAAAAACGTTGCTCTAAAGTAATTGTTTGTTTTATAAGTCTTCGTAACGATCATTCACACAATTCTTTTTTGCAAAAATACACAAATTAAACGAAAAATCAACTTCACACGAAAAAAAGTTGAATAAAATGATGTGAGTTTCAAGAATACTTTGTATATTCGCAGCCAAATCACAAATAATTATCATGATTAATTCAAACAACAGCAAAAAAACGATTACGCTCATTTTTATTGAGCGTAAATCGAAAAAAACTGGGAAATGAGTTTAGTAGGTTTCGGCTCATTTTTCAGCAGACAAATATATTGGAGCCAGAAACTTAATATAACTCATTATTTAATCATATATTATTCACAACAATAAAAAAAGAAAAAAGACAGCGTTAGGCGGATAGTCTCCTCACTATCCACACAAAACTGTTATATACCACTATTATCGTATAAAAAACAAAGATGAGACAATTAAATATGTTTAGAAGATTATATATCAGATGCTTAGTATGGCTTGGCAAGGCCATAGATGTTTGGTCGAAGAGTGAGTATCCTGCAAATGTGCTTTCAAACTTGAATAGCAATGGATTTCGTTTCGATGGTGTTGTATGCGGAAGTATGGAGGGATTCCTTCAATCATTAAAGCAAGATACAAAGAACAAGCAATTGCAAATATGTTCGATGAAGGGTAGAAATGCCAAGAAGATGACTACCACAAGATGGCAGACCGACCAAATCGTGTGGTGGAAGGGAAATGCCATAGACCGACAATCTGCTGCGTATTTAGAGTTGGTTCGTGCAGCCTACCAATCCATGTTTGACCAAAATGAACGTTTTCGTTCTGCGTTGATGTCTACCCGAGGTAAGTTGCTCTTCCATAGTCGTGGAGAACAAGACCCCTTCAAGACAATCCTGACAGAGCATGAATTTTGCCAAATACTTACAGATATGCGCGACAACTATGACAAGCGTGATAAGCATGTAGGTAGTTTCAAGGTGGTTTTTGAGAATGATGATTCTCTCCTCTCAACAGTATAGAAATAAACTAACAACAAAAAAACTTCGAAACACGCGTGAATATTTCAAATATTTTATCTAATTTTGCACCTATATATAAATACAACGAGAAAAAATCCCATATTCTATTAGAACCATTGGGGAACTTTCTTTTCGCATTAACAACACATATCGTTATGAAAAAGATTGTCTTTATCATTTCTTTATTATTTTGCTCAGCTTCGTATCTGTTGGCAGACGATTTACATGTAACTGTTCCTGACATGAAACTTTCATCAATGTTTATGTCGGACACAACAAGTATCAACTTCTCTCCCACTCCATCCAAGTTCTTGATGCAATCTATCAACCAGCAAAGTGCTCCTTCGTTCAAGCCCTTGGATGACATTTCATGGGTAGGAGTACCTCTTTTCGTGGCTGGTATAATTGCCAAAGGCGAAAAGGAATCGTTTAGGCAAAACTACGACAATCTACATGATAAATCAAGATTGTTGACGTCCTTTAAGACCGAAATAGACAACTACACCCAATTCCTTGGACCAGCCCTAACGCTTGGTTTGAAGGTGGCTGGCGTAGAGGGACGTTCCGATTGGCAACGCCTGATGGTATCTTCAGGAATGACTTATGGTATCATGGCAGCATTCGTCAATGGAATTAAATATACGGCAAGCGAGATGCGTCCAGATGGTTCCACGAAGAACTCATGGCCTTCTGGTCATACGGCAACGGCATTTGCCGGTGCTACCATCTTGCATAAGGAATATGGTTTGACGCGTTCGCCTTGGTATTCATTATTGGGATTCGGTTCTGCTACCGCCACTGGTGTGATGCGAGTTTTGAACAATCGCCACTGGGTAAGCGACGTGTTATCAGGTGCTGGTATCGGTATTTTGTCTGGAGAGTTGGCATATGCACTTAGCGACCTTATCTACAAAGACAAGCATCTCTTGAGAGGAAACCTGACAGACTATCCCAAGCTCGACCGTGACCACCCATCATTCTTCGACATCTCCATGGGTATCGGTTTTTCATTCAATAATATTGATTTCAGTTCTGAATTGAAAGCAGCAGAAGACTTAGAAGAGGGGTCTTACATTTTTGAAGATCCTGAAGACATGAACTTACATTTCCGTAAGTCAACGGCCGTGCAGGCAGAAGGAGCTTATTTCTTTAATAAATATGTAGGCATTGGTGGAAGACTTCGCGTGGTTTCCACTCCTATTAATAGTTGGAATTCGTTCATTAATAATGAACAAGAATATATTGAATTTTTCAAGAACTTTGCGAATGAAGAAATTTATGAATTCGACGAAGAAGACACAGACATAATGACTGGATCCATGAAAGACATTATTACCGATTACAATTTTTCCATTGAAAGCGACCACTTGACAGAGTTTGTAGCCAGTGCAGGTTTGTACTTCAACATCCCACTCAGCGACCGTCTTGCCATCGGAACCAAACTCCTCATGGGAAGAAGCCTCATGCAAGCACTTGAAATCAGCGCTCAATTCAAGGGTAACATTAAAGACGTAGACTGCTATGCCAATATCCATAACGGTAATATAGAGAAATTTATCTTAAAGGACATCAAGGCTACCGACATGAATTATGACACGGATTGGGATTATCTCACCGTGAAAGGAAATAGTTCTACTTCATTTGGTACGGGACTTTCATTGACTTACGCATATAATGGAAATTATTGTTGGAAATTATTCTGTGATTACGATTATACAAAAAAGAATTTCACGTTAGAATATGCACCTAATGAATATCTCTTAACGGCCATGCCTAACTTAGCCGACCTTGCTTCTATCATGGACATTGGCGCAAAGCCTTACGTTTTTAACAAGAAGAAGCACATGAGCACATGGATTCTTGGAGCCTCATTTAGTGTTTCATTCTAATGGCTAATTCCATAATATGTTTGTGGTGGATAAACACTATGTTTACTGAATGCAAACACTATGTTTGTGGAAAGAAAAGATTAAGTTTCCACACATAAAGAAACCGATGGTAACATACATAGTTGCCATCGGTTTTCTTATATAGTTGCCGAAGTTTTATTCAAAAGTCACCTTTGAGAATGCAGGCTTGTCGATAGAACAAAAGTCTTTATCGAGATACTTATAATAGCCCGTTATGCCAATCATGGCTGCATTGTCGGTGGTATAGCTAAACTTTGGTATATAAATCGTCCAATGGTATTTACGTGCATACTCATGAAAGGCGTTTCGTAAACCAGTATTGGCAGAGACTCCACCAGCCACAGCTACATGCTTGATATTTGTTTCCTTGACAGCCATCTTCAACTTCTTCATCAAGATGTCTACGATGGTAAATTCAAGACTTGCCGCTATGTCTTCCTTATGATGCTCTACGAAATCAGGGTCATCTTTCACCCAGTCACGAAGACTATATAAGAAAGAGGTCTTTAATCCACTGAAACTATAATCCATGCCTGGAATGTGAGGTTCTGCAAAGTGATAAGCCTTGGGATTGCCTTTACGAGCCAATTTATCTATGATTGGACCTCCTGGGTATCCTAATCCCATGACTTTAGAACACTTGTCTATGGCTTCTCCTGCTGCATCGTCGATGGTCTGTCCTAACACTTGCATGTCGTTATAGGCATTTACCTTTACTATCTGGGAATTACCGCCACTGACCAATAGGCAAAGAAAGGGAAATGGAGGAGCACTTTGGTCATCGTCAGATTCCTTAATGAAGTGCGCCATTACATGCCCTTGTAAGTGATTAACATCAATGAGCGGGATTCCCAATGCACGAGCAAATCCCTTAGCAAAGCTAACACCCACCAACAAAGAACCCATTAAGCCTGGTCCTCGCGTAAAAGCGATAGCCGATAATTGGTGTTTATCGATTCCAGCACGCTTGATGGCTTGGTCAACAACAGGAACCACATTCTGTTGATGAGCCCTTGAAGCCAATTCGGGCACCACTCCACCGTATGCCTCATGTACGGCTTGTGAAGCGGTAACATTGCTTAGCAACACGCCATTGCGCAAAACGGCAGCCGAAGTATCATCACAACTACTCTCTATACCTAATATATAAATATCTTCCATGTTATCAATACGTGAGAATTTCAACACCATGTTCGGTCATCAAGAATGTATGTTCCCATTGTGCACTGGGTAGTTCATCCTCGGAAATAACCTCCCAACCATATTCATCATCCTCATCAATAAACACTTTCCATGTTCCCATATTCACCATGGGTTCTATCGTAAATACCATACCTGGCACTAAGAGCATCCCTGTACCACGATGACCGCCATAATGTATGACATCAGGTTCTTCATGGAATTTCAAACCCACTCCATGACCACACAAATCACGGACGATACCATAATGATACTTGTTTGCATGTTTCTGAATAGCATGCCCGATATCACCAACAAAACCGAAAGGCTTTGCCGCTTCCGCACCTATCTCTAAACATTCCTTGGCTACACGAACCAATTGTTCTTTCTCAGGTGTTGTCTTGCCAATGATGAACATACGCGAAGCATCGGCATAATAACCATCCAATATCGTGGTGAAGTCCACGTTGATAATATCGCCTTCCTCCAAAATGTCTTCAGCTTTAGGAATACCGTGACAAACTACTTCGTTAATACTCGTACATACACTCTTTGGAAATCCCTCATAATTGAGACAAGCGGGTATTGCTCCATGAGAAGTACAATAATCATAACATATCTGGTCGATTTCCAACGTACTCATACCAGCATGGATTTGCTTGGCCACTTCATCCAGCACACCCGTGTTTATCACGCCACTTTTGCGGATACCCTCAATTTGTTCGGGCGTCTTTATCAAGTCACGCGTAGGAACCAACTTACCTTTGTTTTCCCAATACATGACTTGTTTGTCAAGTTCAGTAATCGGTTGTCCTTTCAGACAATGCCATCTTCTTTTTTTCTTAAACATAAGTTTGATGCTTTTATGTCTGTTACAACAAACGACAAGAAACACTCCTGTCTGTCTGTGTTCATTTCAAATATTCATATATCTCTTTTGTCCAATCCGTTCCGTTTTTCGGGCAAAACGTCTGTATACCCATCTGACTGGCTGCTGCTACGTTGCGAGGACCATCATCTACAAACAGACACTCTTGTGGAAATAATTTTTCCTTACGCAAGACATGACGATAAAACAAGTCGTTGGGCTTCATCAACTTCACTTGAAAACTCATATAGAGTTCGTCAAAATAATACTTCAATGAATGACCGTCACCATCAAAGTCGTTGCTCAACGCCCAATCCATCATATACGGATTGGTATTCGACAACAAGACGATGCGATAACCTTGCTCTCTTAATTTCAACAAGGTCTCTAAGTTTCTTTGTGGAACCTCTTTGCAATATCCCGTCCATGCATAACGACACTCCTGAAACGTCAATTCACGACCAACCAACTTACTTAATTCTACCCTGAATTGTTCAGCGGATATCGCACCAGCTTCCAAGTCGCCAAAAATGCCTGATTGCGTATAGGGATCAAGTCTTTTTTCAGCGTCTTTCAATCCAATCTCCTTAAACCTTTTAACTGCTTGATCTTGGTCGATGGTTATCACCACACCACCCAAATCAAATAAAATACATCTTATCATTGTTAACTAAAAAAATCCAACTTATTCTTTCGTGCCTCTTCCAACGACATCAACTTTTCCTGTTCCTTGCCGTAGGAATCGCGCAACTCTTGATATTTCTCATTCAACTCACTCGTATATCTCTCCTTCTCCTTGGCGTTAAGCAATCGTGAAGCTGCCAACGCATTTTGAGAAGCGTCTTTCATCCAAACGACTGGTCCACCATAAACGGGAGCTATCTTCAACGCCACATGCATTTGACTGGTGGTTGCTCCTCCTATCATGATGGGAATATCCAATCCTGCAGCCTTCATTTCCTTGGCTACGTTGACCATCTCCTCGAGCGATGGAGTTATCAAGCCACTCAATCCAATCATGTCGGCTTTTTCCTCAATCGCCTTCTTCACGATTTGCTCCGCAGGAATCATCACGCCCAAGTCGATAACCTCGTAATTATTGCAAGCCATCACCACGCCAACGATATTCTTTCCAATATCATGTACGTCGCCTTTCACCGTTGCAAGAACCACCTTACCACGTTTGGTTCCATTTCCGTCTTGCTTTTCCTTTTCTATATATGGTTGTAGAATCGCTACGGCTTGCTTCATTGTCCTTGCCGTCTTCACCACTTGTGGAAGAAACATCTTACCTGCACCGAACAACTCACCCACTTCATTCATGCCATTCATCAATGGACCTTCTATAATGCTCACGGCTTTGGGATATTTCTGCAAGGCTTCATTGATGTCGGTCTCAAGATAATCACCGATTCCCTTGCGCAATGCATAACTCAAGCGATGATCTACATCATCGTTTCGCCAAGCCTCTTGTTGCGGTTGACTAACGTTTTTGGAATCCTTGTCATTCTTAGATTCCTTTTCCGCCAACAATCGATTCGCCAACTCAATGAGTTCTTCGGCAGCACCATGCCTTCTATTAAGAACGACATCCTCTATTATCCTTAATTCCTCTTGCGGAATGTCGGAATAAGTAACCTTCGTTGCGGGGTTTACGATTCCGAAATCCATTCCTTGTTGAATAGCATGATAAAGGAAAACGGAATGCATAGCCTCACGAATGTAATTGTTTCCCCTAAACGAGAACGATAAGTTGCTCACTCCCCCACTCACATGAGCACCAGGAAGATGTTGTTTAATCCAACCTGTAGCACGAATAAAGTCGAGTGCATAATTATCATGCTCTTCCATTCCCGTAGCAATGGCAAGCACATTCGGGTCGAATATAATATCCAAAGGATTCATACCCACCCGTTCGGTTAATATTCTATAAGCGCGTTCAGCTATTTCAATTCGTCTTTCAAACGTAGTTGCTTGACCAATTTCATCGAAGCACATCACGACAACGGCCGCTCCGTATCGCTTAACGTCCTCTGCATGTCGAACAAACACATCTTCTCCCTCTTTCAACGAGATGGAATTGACGATGCATTTACCTTGTACGCACTTCAGTCCTTCAACTATCACATCCCATTTTGACGAGTCTATCATCACGGGAACCTTTGCAATGTCGGGTTCAGCAGCAATCATGTTGAGGAAATTCACCATCTCCGCTTTCGCGTCAAGCAAGCCATCATCCATGTTAATATCGATGACCAATGCGCCATCTTCCACTTGCTTACGAGCAATCGACATTGCCTCATCGTAGTTCTTCTCCTTAATCAATCTCAAGAACTTCCTTGAACCAGCCACATTGCATCGTTCGCCAACGTTAACGAAGTTTACCGCATCCGTAACGTTCAGTTGTTCCAAACCAGAGAGCAACATGGTCTTTGAGAAAGGTTGTGGACGATGCGGACGTTTACTTTCAGCCATCTTCGCATAATTACGGATAAACTCATCCGTAGTACCGCAACATCCTCCAAGAATATTCACCAATCCTTCGTCGATAAACTCTTGAATTTTCGGCGACATGCTTTCAGCCGTTTCATCATATAATCCCAACGAATTAGGCAAGCCCGCATTGGGATAAGCAGATATATAATAAGGAGCTTTCTGTGATAGTTCTCTTAGATAAGGTTTCATCTGCTGGGCTCCAAACGAACAATTCAAGCCCACGGAGAAAATAGGATAAGTGCTAATACTTGCCAAGAATGCATCAAGGGTCTGCCCACTCAACGTACGACCAGCCAAATCGCTCACCGTTACACTCAACATGATGGGCAAGTCAACCTCCCTGCTCTTCATGGCGTGAATGGCAGCGTCAATGGCAACCTTTGCATTCAACGTATCAAAGATTGTTTCTATCAAGAAAGCATCAATACCTCCTTCGATTAAAGCGTCCATCTGTTCGAAATATGCATCATAGAGCATATCGTACGTTAAGTCGCGTTTGGCAGGATTACTTACATTAGGACTCATCGAACAAGTCTTGTTGGTAGGTCCTACTGAGCCCAATACGAAACGAGGTTTATCCACCGTTGAAAACTCTTCAACGGCTTGTCGCGCCAATCTTGCCCCTTCCAAAGCAATGGTACGCGCCTCGTTTTCCAAATGATAATCAGCTTGGGAAATGCGTTGTGCGGAAAAGGTATTCGTTTCTATCAAGTCAGCACCAGCTCGCAAATACTTCCTGTGAATGTCGAGAATCACGTCGGGTCTTGACAAGTTCAGCACGTCATTGTTTCCTTGCATCTGCAAAGAAGAACGCTTCACCGACGGCATCGATTCACGAATGGAATCCGTCCAGAAATCCGACTCAGAGAGATTGTATCCCTGAATCATCGTTCCCATGGCTCCATCGAGGATTAATATCTTTTCATTTGCTAATTGCCGAATGCTCATTCTAATAATGTTTGATGGCTCTATCCATCTCTCGCCTATCTTCCTTATCCTTCAATGTTTGGCGCTTATCGTATTCTTTCTTACCCTTACACAATGCTATGTCCACCTTTGCCCTACCGTGGTCGTCAATAAAAACCAATATAGGCACAATCGTGAAACCTGGTTGTTTGTCGGCTTCCTGCAACTTATGAATCTCACGTTTCGTAAGTAGCAATTTCCTATCGCGCTTTGCCTCGTGGTTAGCATACGATCCGTAGAAATACGGAGATATATTCATGCCCTTAACCCATATCTCGCCATTGATAATATAGCAATAGGTGTCCACGAGCGAAGCCTTTCCCGCGCGAATAGACTTTATTTCCGTTCCCGTGAGCACGATGCCCGCCGTGAACGTTTCAACAAAGAAATACTCAAACGAGGCTTTCTTGTTCTTGATTTGAATCGGACTCTTTTTCCTGAGTTCTAACTCGTCTTTATTCACTTTAATGTGATTAATGATAAATACTTGACTTACAAGGTCTCAACGAGGTATCTCTGAGCCATCGAACAATGCTTACACGATAGTAGCGAATCGTTCGATGTGCTCATCGATATAGTTTGCAATCATTTGCGTCCACTCTTCCTCGTTCTCCACGAATTCATCATCACAGTCATCGAATGCGCCGAAACGCTCAAACAAAGCCATGAATTCTTCATCGGAGCACTCTGCTTCTATCTCTTCACGATATTTGCCGTAGAGTTTATGAGCCTTGCTCATCAGTTTATATAAGTCGCGAAGTCCCCATGCACGCATGACCTTCGCAAAAGGATTGCGGAAGAAGAATGGACCATATCCATTATGTATGAGTTGCACGAATCCTCCGTCCATCACCTCATCTCGTAAGATTTGATAACCCAACAAAGAAATCTGGTCACTATTCAATTGAGCCATGCTCTCAGCGGTCAGTTCTCCGCCAATAGCATCGTTTATCGCATCAACGAATACGCCTACGAACTCATCCATTCCTTGCTCTGCCGCTTGGCGCAAGGCATTGTCTTCCACTCTTACTTCCACCATCAGCTTTCTTATTCAATGACAACCGTAGTCCAACCGTGCTTGTCTTCCTCTACGCCATATTGGATAGCGCGAAGATGGTTGTACAACTTGGCAGATATTGGACCTGGTTTTCCATCCTTGCTAAACGTATAGCGAACACCCGTATCAAGGTCGTCGATATATGATATAGGAGAAATCACGGCAGCCGTACCACATGCACCTGCTTCCTCAAACGTTGCCAATTCCTCTTCAGGAATTTGTCTACGCTCTACTTTCATTCCATAATCCTCTGCCAATTGCATCAAACTCTTATTGGTGATACTTGGAAGGATGGAAGTTGAAGCTGGCGTCACGTATGTATTGTTCTTGATACCGAAGAAATTGGCAGCGCCGCATTCGTCCATGTACTTCTTTTCCTTAGCATCCAGATAGAACTCACATGCATATCCTTTCTCATGTGCGAGGTTATTGGCAAAGAGAGATGCTGCATAGTTGCCGCCAACCTTATACTTACCTGTACCAAGAGGAGCAGAACGGTCGTAATCACGAATGATAACGTAAGGATTTGTAGCAAATCCACCCTTGAAATATGGTCCTACTGGCGTAACGAATATCATGAACAAATATTCCTTCGAAGGATGAACGCCCACCTGTGCACTCGTACCAATCAACAACGGACGAATGTAAAGCGTGGCACCACTCTCATAAGTAGGAATGTATTCTTGGTTCAAGCGAACCACTTTCTTTACCATCTCGGTGAACAACTCCGTAGGAACTTCAGGCATCATGATACCTCTACATGTACTTTGCAAACGAGCGGCATTCTCGTCAACACGGAAAACGCGCACCTTACCGTCAGGACAACGATAAGCTTTCAATCCCTCGAAAGCCTCTTGACCATAGTGCAAGCAAGTAGCTGCCATGTGTAGTTTTAAGTACTCGTCGGAGCAAATTTCTATTTCGCCCCATTTTCCGTCACGATAATAACAACGAACATTGTAGTCTGTTGGCAAGTATCCAAATGACAAGTTTGCCCAATCTAAGTTTTTCATATTAATAATATTAATCTAACCTATTAAAATTTATGCGCAAAAGTACAAATAAATATGCTCATTTGCAATATTTTAGCCCTAAATTTGTCAAAAAGCACGTCATTTGTTGCTTTCGAGTATCTTTTTGATTTCCTCGTCGGTTTTTGTCAAACGGTCTTTGCATAACTTGAGCAACATCTGGGCTTTCTTCAATTGCTCACCCAACTGGTCAATATCCAGTTCGTTGTTTTCCATCTTTCGTACGATGTCTTCTAACTGGCTGACGGCTTCTTCGTATTTGATTTCTTGTTTCATAATTGTTTTTTTATATAGGGAGGGTAGGTTTGGTAGGGAAAGTAGGGTTGGTAGGGAGAGTGAGTAATCATTCTCTTTTTATCACAACCGACTTCAAAATCCCTTTCTCCAATCTTGTTTCTATTTCATCTCCATCGGATAAATCCGCTGGATTGCGCACAGACTTGCCTTTGTGCATCGTGATACTATATCCTCGTTTGAGCAATAATTTAGGGTCTAATGCCTCTATGCGATGAGACAATAAATCCAAACGATATCTTTCGCGGTTGAAAACATGCTCTTTAAGGGGCGTAAACATATCGTTTAGCTGGCCTAAACGATATGTTTGTTTTGTGAGTATTTCCCTTATCGCAAAAACCAAGCGATTGTTGCATTGTTGTAGATGCATTTCTTGCCTTGACTTAACCAACGAAAAGAGCATGGGAATCTTTTCAGCCAACTTATCCAACCGTATCTTTTCCACTTCCATTCGCCTGCTCACCCAATGGGAAATGCTGGTTCGGCAATCCTCAATCCTATCGTATACGTGCGACAAATGGTCTATCAAGAAACTGGCAGCAGCCGTGGGAGTCTTCACGCGAGTATGGGATATCATGTCGAGAACACTCTCATCACGCTCATGTCCGATACCAGTAATGATTGGCAACGGGAAATTGGCAACATTCTCGGCTAAGTTTAACGTATCGAAACCCGATAAATCGGCCGTCGCTCCACCACCTCTAATAATGACAACCACATCGAAATCGTCTGCCAATTCATTAATCTCGTTCAGGGCAGAGATAATACTTTGCTCTACTTGTTCTCCCTGCATGATAGCGGGAAATAGGCGCACGTAAAACTTGAACTCGTAATCGTTGTGTTCCAACTGATTGCAGAAGTCACCATATCCCGCAGCGTTCTCACTTGAAATCACGGCTATGCGCTGGGCAAACATGGGAATTTCCAACTCCTTCTGTAAGTCGTATACACCTTCTTCCTTCAATTGCCGAATGATTTCCTGTCGCTTTTTAGCCATATCTCCCAACGTGAAAGTGGGGTCAATATCCGTTACAATCCATGAAAAACCATACGCCTCGTGAAAGTCTGCATGAACCTTAAGCAACACCTGCATTCCAGCATGTATGGTTTGACCTGTAATGTATTCAAACTTCGGTCCTATTTTCATCCATGTGTTTTTCCAACACTTCGCCGAGGCACGCGCAATAGGTGTATTGTTGAACAAATCCTTTTGTATCAATTCCATATAGCAATGTCCGCGTACTTCACGAGCTTCCGACAATTCCGCCTCTACCCAATATTCATCAGGCATTTCCAGTTGCAACGTCTCGCGTACCAACTGGTTCAACTCGTACAAAGTCAACGACGAACGACTATGATTATCTTCCCGAAACGCCATCATTCACCTTGGTAAGCTTTCCAAAAATCGGGAATGCCGTATCCGAAAATGTTGTCGGGAACATTGTATTGATGAGCAGAACGGCGCACTATATCCATGATTTCCAATGCTGTCTTATCGGGAAGTGCTTGCCATAGACAAGCCACCATTCCACATGTCAATGGCGATGCAAACGATGTTCCGTTGGCCTTACCTAATTTACCATCGCCACGAATGACGGAACAAGCATTACCACAAGCCATGACATCGGGTTTAACTCTTCCGTCGGCAGATGGACCAACAGAACTAAACACGGTATTTACCTTGTTTTTCGTTACGGCTCCTACGGATAAGATGTCGAAAGCATCTGCAGGAACACCGATTTTCTTCCATGTACCGTTGCCAGAGTTTCCCGCACTATTTACCAAGATGATTCCCTTGCCAGCCAACATCGAAGCCGTACGAGAAATCAACGCCGTCTTACCATCTAAATCCGCATAAATATGACTTGTCTTCTTATCGTCGAACGTCGTGTAACCCAACGACGAGTTGATAATGTCTGCTCCTACGGAATCCGCATATTCCACTCCTGCCGCCCAATAATCCTCTTCAGCCATGCTCTCCGTTGCGCCTGTCTCGGTTCGAATCAATAAATAGGAAGCCTCTGGAGCCGTTCCGATGTAAATATTCGGCATCTTGGTGGCCATCGTAGACAACACCATTGTTCCATGATCTAACTCTGAGTAAACGTTAGACGAACGAGGCATTGCAAAATCTTTCGTTCCGACGATTTGAACGTTTTTGAAAGCGGGAATGCAATCTACGTTCATAAAGCCGCCATCTAATATGGCAATCAACTTTCCCTTGCCTTTGAAACCTGCATCGTGCAACTTTATGCCATTCATGATTTCTATCTGTTGATGCGCAACACCATGTTCCTTGTTTTCAATGGAATCTTCCTTATACTCCACTTCCTTCATTTCGTTTCTCTTGGGAATCACAAAAGAGTCGGGAGCATTGAAGATTTTCTTCGCATTCCGCACGAATGGGAGTTGTTTAAGTTGTTCTATATCATTGTCAGAGACGCATTTTACCAATACGCTATTATTCCATTTACTCATGCAAACGATTTCCAAACCTTGCTTACGAATGGTTTCGAGATAAGCAGGAGTAATGGGCAAATCGGTGGAATCAATGGAAATGCCTTGCCTTTTACGTCGTTCAATGGATTGAGAACTTAAAAATTTTTCTGGCTTAGACAATCGATAGGGAGTGCCTTTCTTGTCGACAAGCATCACACGCACAAGACTATGCTTGCCACCAGGATAAGCCACTTTCTCTTTGGCTGAAAACACTTCAACGGGAATTGTCATCAACATGAACAAAACCAATAAAAACACGCGTTCTACTTTCATTATCTTTCCTTTTTATATTATCTATGAGCACATGATACGCTCTTCTTTTGCAAAGGTATAAATAAACGGCGAATTGTACAATTATCTGAGGTGGATTTATGAAAAAGAGGCTGATTTTTCAATCAGCCTTTCCCGTTTTATTAATATTGAGATAACTTTTCAAAGCATCTATATAGATTTCGAAAGCCTTGATTCCCTTAGGTGTAATGCGACAAATAGTGCAAGGTTTCTTTCCCTTGAATGTCTTTTCCACCTCTATGTAACCTGCGGCGGATAGTTTGTCAAGTTGCACGCTTAGGTTTCCCGCCGTTGCTCCAGTTTGTTCCTTGATGTACGGAAACTCCGCTTCATCAGTACTGATAAGCAACGACATGATGGCAAGTCGCAACTCAGAGTGCAACAAGGGATTTAATGGTTGAAACATCATAGGCTCTTTCTTTTAAGCATCATACCAGGGAGCATCATACCAATAAAGGCAAACAAGGCGATAATGAACCCAGGAATCAAACCGAATACAATTCCGCAATAATTGCTATTTGTGTAGTTGCCTAACCACCCCACCAATGTCTGCGTAACATAGAAAGATTCCCAAGCGAAACCACCTATTCCACCGATAATACCACATACCACCATCCAACGGCTCTTGAGAATATAACCATTAATGGTGATTGCCATACCAAATAGCAGAAGTATGATACGGAAAGGGTGAATCACCAGACGTGCATATACTTCTGGACTTTCCATATGACTCATCAAGAGGTCGTATAGATTAACAAACACGAAGAATAAAACCGCGAAGATTCCGAATGTCTGCCATGTCTTGTCAACCATGTTGCTAACAAAGCTATCTGGAACTTTAGGCTTATTTCTATTTACATATCGGTCAACGCCGTAGATGACAATTGGCGATAAAATATACAACAGATAGTACGCCATATTGTTCGTAAGAAGAATGCAAATACCAATTATCAAGGCGAGCCCTATAATACAAAGTCCAGCTATATAGAGCGACTGCCCTGTTTTTTTAGCCACCATTTGTCGGCTACGCTCTATTTGCTCCGTAATGATTTCCAAACTGCGCTCTGCAGTCATATTGTTCTTTTCTTCCATGATTACATTCCTTTCTTTTAATGATAATGTTTTTCGTTTCCTTTTCTTCTCTCTGACCTCGTCTACACTCCTGCAGAAAGTGCAGATTTAGCCTTCGTATGTTCGAACTACATCGCAAAGATAAAGAAGTTTATTTTATAAACCAAATAAATACCTATAATAATTCACTTGCAAAACAATATTTAACATTTAGGGTATCTTATAGAATCTTTATTTACGTAAATACACCCAATATCTTAACAAAAGCTAAAAGAAAAGATAAACTTTGGTGATGATAAAAATAAAAACTATTTTTGCGGTGTCCTAAGATACTAAGACACTAAATAATAGATTATGATACAGTTTTCAAACATTACATTTTGCTATGCAGGAAGTGAAAAGACAATCTTTAAAGATTTCAATTTGTCTTTTCAACCTGGTCGTATTTATGGCATATTAGGTCCTAACGGAACGGGCAAGACTACCTTATTATATATATGTATGGGATTGCTACAAGTAAGAAAAGGGATAGTGGAAATTGACGGAAGAAACATTGCCAAGCGCGAACACGCCAGTTTGAAGGAATTGTTCATCGTACCAGAGGAATTTGAATTGCCAGAAATGACACTTCATGAGTATGTGGAAACATTTCGTCCATTCTATCCTCATTTCTCCGACGACATTCTCCAACGTTGTCTCGATGAATTTCAATTACCAAATGACTTGCACATCAATCGCCTTTCCATGGGACAGAAGAAGAAGGTGCTGATGGCTTTCGCATTGGCTTGTGGAACGAAATACTTATTGATGGACGAACCTACTAACGGACTTGACATCCAAGCGAAGAAACAATTTCGCAAAGTGATTGCCACAAACATGAACGATGATAAGACTATCATCATCTCCACTCACCAAGTACACGACGTAGAGCAACTGCTCGATCACGTCATCATCATCGGCAACCATAAGCCAAGCGATTCTTCTTCCGTCTTGTGTGATTCGGCATTGCCGAATCTAACCAAACAATACTCCTTCACTTACGAGCCACAATCCCATACTCCATCCTCAAGCTATCTATACTCTGAGCGAACAGCCCAAGGATATGCTACCATCTCCATTCGCCAACAAGACGAAGAAGAAACACCCATCAACCTTGAGCTACTATATAATGCCGTACAAAACGGAAACTATCCAAATAACCAACAAAACCATTGAATCATGAAAAACTTATCATTCAATCGAATTTGGCAACTCATCCGCTATTATTGGCGCACGGAAAAGAAACTCTACTTACGTCTTTTTCTTGGTCTCGTTGCACTATATCTTATCATAGGTCTCATCTTGCACATTTTCGCACATTTATTCTCGATTGATGATTTTGGCATTTTCAGAATGCTCTTCAACGAAGAATGGATTTTCTGGGGATTCATCCTCATTTGCACGGCTCGTATGTTCTACGTATTGGAAAAGAAACAAACTGCCACGACATTTCTCTCCCTTCCTGCCAGCAACATAGAGAAATACCTCTCGCGCGTTGTTTATGCTACCATTGGTATCTACCTACTTGCTCTTGCCGCTCGACTGACCGCAAATACTATCTTTTGCATTCCATTGTTTTTCGATGAAAATTGGCCCATCGGCATCATCCTGCGCTATAAGTTATTACCCAGCACTTGGATTATATCCAGTATTGGTTTCAACACTCCATATTTCTTATTGAAAATGATTGCATGTATCTTATGGGCAACCTTGTTTGCCATTTGGCCGTGGTCATTGTTTACATTGTTCGGACTACTCTTCCGTCGTCATGGTTGGCTATGGGCAATACCCGCTCTTTTCATTATAGTTTCCCTATTTGCCTTTGTGATGTTCACGATGGCTGACAATAATTGGAACCATCAACAACAAGAGCATTTTATGATACTAACAACATTAACAATCATTATCCCCACCATATTTAATTATTGGTTGGCTTATCGTTGTTTCTGTCGTGCACAAGTCATCTCCAACAAACTCACACGCCTATGATTTACCATAGTGAAAAAGCCATCTTCATTAAAATTGCAGAACGACTCTGCGACGACATCTTGGCTGGCTTGCATCAAGAAGGAGACCGCATTCCGAGTATACGAGAACTGGCTGCTGAATACGAAGTAAATACCAATACTGTCTTACGTGCTTTCGACATCTTGCAACGTGACGATATCCTATTGCAACAACGTGGTATAGGAATGCTCGTGGCAAAAGGTGCAAAGAGAAAAATACGTGCTGCTCGCAAGAAGGAGTTTCTTACGAAAGAATTGCCAGACTTCTTTCGTCGCCTCGACTTACTCGACCTCGACATAGAAGATGTTGTCGCGGCTTGGAAAGAGTATAAAAAGTAGCTCTTTCACATACTTACGGCGTGGCAAGCAAGGCGTATGGAATGTCGTCGCATAGCATAGAACAAGCCATTTGTGCGTTTGATGATTCCGTAGAGTGTAATTGTGTTGGAGGGTCTTGCTTATCTGAACTGCCTGGTTGTTCATGATTGTGCGC